>JAFLVD010000001.1 GCA_022508485.1 Clostridiales bacterium
TGGAGCGGAAGACGAGATTCGAACCCGCGACCCTCACCTTGGCAAGGTGATGCTCTACCCCTGAGCCACTTCCGCATAGATTGCTTAGCCGACTTAATTAAATCAGCATAGTAAATATAGCACTTAAACATTTTGTTGTCAAGCATTTTTTATTAAATTTAGCGTAATTAGCTTAAAAATGTTTGACAATATTATTATTATGCGGTATAATTCCTTTCGTAACATAAGGAGGTGGAGTATGGCTGTTCCCAAACATAAAACGTCTAAGCAGCGCACACATACGCGCGGTTCGCAGTGGAAGTTGTCTGCACCCGCACTCGTCGAGTGCTCGCAGTGCCATTCTCTCATTCAGTTGCATCGCGTTTGCCCCAATTGCGGCTACTACGATTCGGAACTGAAAATCGAGAAGAAGCAAGGAAACGACTAAAAGTTCAATCGAATTTACCCCGCGTAAAATAAGCGGGGTATATTTGTATTTATAAGTTTTTTATAGAGGAATTATGAAAAAAATCATCGTTGACGTTGAGGGATGCGATTTCCCCGAAAAAATGGTGGGCGGCTGTATCGACGCCGCCAAAGCGCACCCCGATTATACAATCGTCGTGGTGGGCGGAAAGGATACCGTCGCTAAGGCTGCCGTCGGTCTTAATAATATAGAAACCGTCGAAACGACCGACGTCGTTACAAACTACGACGCGCCGGCGCGCGTAATAAGACAAAAGCCCGATTCGTCGCTCGTTAAGGCGTTTACGATTTTAAACGAGGACGATGACGCGGTGGGCGTCGTAAGCGCAGGCAGCACCGGCGCAGTTCTTACATGCGCCACCCTTATGATAGGAAGGATTACTAAGGCGCTTCACCGTCCCGTGGTTACGTCGCTTATGCCGACAAAAATCGACGGCAAGCTTGTGTGCATTGCGGACGCAGGTTCGACAATGGACGCGCTGCCCGAGTACATGGCGCAGTATGCGATTATGGGTTCGGTGTATATGCGTGCGGCGTTCGGTATCGAAAGTCCGCGCGTGGCGCTGCTTTCGGTAGGCACCGAGGAAAAGAAGGGCGACGAGCGCACGAAGGCCGCGCACGCGTTGCTTAAAGATTTACCCATAAACTTTGTGGGCAACGTTGAGGCGCGCGACGCGCTTTCCGGCGAGTACGACGTTATAGTGTGCGACGGATTTTCGGGAAACGTGCTCGTCAAGTCGGTAGAGGGCACGGCAAAGTTTGTAATGACCAAGCTCAAAGAGGCGATAAAAAGCTCGGCTTCCGCAAAGCTCGGGTATCTTTTCATGAAAAAGGCGTTTAATTCCGTGCGCGAGGCTATGGACTATCACAGATACGACGGCGGCGCCTTCCTCGGCGTAAAGAAGCTCGTTTTAAAATCGCACGGGTCGAGCAACGAGCTTTCGGTCAGAGTGTCCGTCGACAGAATAGTTTCGCTTTACGAAAATAAGGTTATCGACGGAATACGCGACGGTATCGCATCTACCGTCGAAAGCCGTGAAGAAACCGCAAACGAGGAATAATAGGTGAAAAAAGGTTGCCGCGCAGTATGCGAAAAGGCGTTGGGTTACACCTTTTCGGACGAGAGACTTCTTTCTGCCGCGTTTACTCACTCGTCGTACGTTAACGAACACGGCGGCGAGTCAAACGAACGCCTTGAGTTTTTGGGAGACTGCGTTCTTAATTTTATAGTAGGCGTAAGGCTTTACGGCGAGGATAGCTCGGCGGCGGAAGGCTCGCTTTCTTCGCGCCGCGCGTCCCTTGTGTCGCGCGCTCCGCTGTCGAGGATTGTCGATTCGCTCGGCGTTATGGATATGCTCGAAGTGGGTGCCGGCGTAAATAAATCCGATTTTTCGGTCAAGGCAAGATCCGATCTTTACGAGGCGATTATAGGCGCTATTTATCTCGACGGAGGGCTTTCCGCATGTGAAAGCTTTCTCGACAGGACGTTTTTCGGATTTGTCGAGCCTGAGCGCGATTATAAAACCGAGCTTCAGGATTACGCCGTTAAGCGCGGCATAGACGCCGTATACGAAACGGCGCAGGACGGCTGCGGTTTTACATGCACGGTAAGCGTCGGCGAGAGCAAATTTACCGGCTCGTCAAAAACCAAGCACGGCGCGCAAATCGCCGCGGCGAAGTGCGCGATAGAGAGCTTAACTTAGCTTCGTGTTTTTTCGCTAATTCGGTCGAATTTGTCCGCTACATACAAAATCGATTGATTTTTTATTTTACAGGTGATATAATACATAGGTTGTAAAAAATATTCTTAACACGGCAATAGGAAGCATACATTGAAGTTTAAAAAGCTATCCCTAATCGGATTTAAATCCTTCGCCAACAAGCTCGAAATAAGATTCGGCGAGGGCATAACCGGTATCGTCGGCCCCAACGGTTGCGGAAAGAGCAACGTTGCGGACGCCGTGCGTTGGGTACTCGGCGAGCAATCGTCGAAGCTTTTGCGTGGAACGAATATGCAGGACGTTATATTCAGCGGCACCAAAAAACGCAAGTCGTTATCCTATGCCGAGGTTTCGTTAACCTTTGACAACTCGGGAAGATCGCTTTTCCCGTCGTACACGTTTGAGGAAGTCGTCATTACCCGTAAGCTGTTCCGTTCGGGTGAAAGCGAGTATTACATAAACGGCTCGGAATGCAGACTGCGCGATATAGGCGAGCTTCTTCGCGACGGCGGTTTTGCGCGCGAGGGTTACACTATTATCGGTCAGGGCCGAGTTACCGAGCTTATCAATTCCAAGCCGGAGGATCGCCGCGCCATATTCGAAGAAGCGGCCGGCATCGCCAAATACAAGTTCAAAAAGATAGAGGCGGAAAGAAAGAACGAGCGCACTCGCGCCAACCTCGATCGCATTAACGACGCTATGGAAGGCGACGCGCAGCGGCTGGGGCCTTTAACTAAGCAGGCGGAAAAGGCGCGCCAATACTTCGACTTAAAGGAAAAGCTCAAGTATCACGAGATAAACTACTACATTCATAACTACGAGTCGTTTGCAGACGTTAAGGAAAAGCTTTCTCTCGTCGTCGCCGACTACGACGCGCAGATAAAGGCGAAGCAGGCCGAGTACGAACAAGCTACGCAGGCATACAATACGGCGCAAGGAAAGCTAATGTCCATCGACTCGGACATCGAGGCGCTTCACGCCGAAATGCTGTCGTTGAGCGTAGACAAGGAAAAGCTGACCGGTAAAATCGGAGTACTCACTCTTCAAATCCAAAACATCGGCAAGGAAAACGAAACGCTTATCGCCTCTAACGCTACGCTCGGCCAAAACTACAACGAGCTTACGCGAGCGGCGGACGCCAAGCAGGCAGAGCTCGACAAAAAGACGCAAGAGCTTAAAGAGGCCAAGCAGGCGTACGAAAAGCTTAACGAGCAGTATGCCGCGCTCGTCGACAGTGTAACGAAAGAGGAAGAAAAAATCGAGTCCGCTCGCCGCGCGCTGATGGACGCAATGGAAAGAAAGGCGGCGGTCAATCTGAGTATAGGCGAGCTTACCGCAGAGCGTGCGAGCGTAACCGAGCATATTGAATCGCTTTCCGCGCGCGTTGCGCACTATTCCGAGCAGATCGCTTCTAACGAGGTCGAGATTAACGAGGCGAACGAAGTTCTGTCGTCGCTTGCCTCCGACAAGGCGAAGCTTATCGACGAAAAGACCGCCAAATCCGAACGCAGCGTACAATGCGCCGAAGAGCTTAAAACCGCTGTCGAGGACTTTGAGGAAACAAAACGCCTTCTTTCGGTCGAGGTACAGAAAAAGTCCATGCTTAACGACATGGTTGTCGCTATGGAAGGGTATGCCGTGCCGGTAAGAAAGCTTCTTGCCGACGCCAAAACAAACCCCAAGATTGCGGCGGCGGTCATGGGCGTTGTCGGTAGGATTATCAAGGTTAAGGACGGTTTCGAGACCGCGCTCGAAACGGCGCTCGGCTCTGCCGTCAGCAATATCGTTACAAAAGACGAGGACGACGCCAAGTTCCTCGTGGACGTTCTAAAAACCAACCGTTACGGCAGGGCGACGTTCCTTCCCGTTACGAGCTTTAAACCGCGCGAGATAGAATCGCAGTATTTGCCGCTATTATCGAGACCGGGGTGCTTCGGCGTTGCGACCGACGCGGTTACGGTCGATCCGGCGTTCGATTCTGTTATCAGCGGACTTCTCGGCAGCACCGTAATCGTCGACAATATGGAAACGGCGATTGCGCTTGCAAGGTCGAGCGGCTACGCCTTCCGTATTGTTACGCTCGACGGCGACATGGTGTATCCGCAAGGCTCTATTACGGGCGGCAGCAAAAAGGCGGACATGCAAAACGTATTCTCGCACGAGCGCGAGCTTAACGAGACGGCGGAAAAGGTGGAAAAGCTAAAACGCAGTCTCGACGAGATAAAAGCAAAGCGCGACTCGCTCACCGCCGAAAACGACTCGCTTTTAAAGAGCATTAAAGCGCTTACCGAGGATATTCACGAATACGAGCTTTTCGAAGCGCAAAAAACCGCAGAGCGCACGCGCCTCGACGCAGAGCGCGACGGGCTTAATAAGGCGCTGTCCGACGACAAGGCCGCTCTCGACGCATTCCATGCTCGGCTTGAATCGCTTAACGCGGATATCGACGCGGTATCGCGCACTCAAGACGAGCTGGAAACGGGCAAGCGGTCGGAGGAAGAACAGAAAAAGCAGCGCGACTTCGAACAAATGCGCTCGGACCGCGACAAGTGCCGCGAACAGCTTTCCGCCAAAAACCTCGAGCTTGTTACGCTTGAAAAGGACTGCGAAACGCTTAAAACCGAGATTGCTCGGCTAAAATCCGAGGCGGTTGCTACCGCGCAAAGCATAGAAAACAACGATATGGCGATACTCGGCAACAACCGCATTATGCAAGAGCGCAATGCCGAGCTTAGAGCGTTATCCGAAAGCGGCGGCGACGGCGCCGACTCGAGGCGCAAGGAGATTGCGGACAAGCTGGACGGACTCGCTAAATACAAGGCCGACCTTAATAACACCGTCGTCGAAAGCAACAGAACGATGGTAGATTGCGCCGACGCAATTACTCATCTTACCGAAGCAAAGCACGAGCAAGAGCTTCAGTTAACGCGAGTCGATTCCGACATGGAAGCCATGCAGCAGCGCATTACCGAGGAATACGAGCTTGATTACACGCAGTGCCTGGAATTTAAAGACGAAGGCTACGATGCCGAAGCCGGCGCAATCGAGATAGCCAAGCTTCGCCGCAGAATAGTAAACCTCGGCAGCATAAACGAAACGGCGATAGAGGAATCACAGGATCTGCTTCAAAAGTACCACGAAAAAGAGCTTCAACGCGACGACCTCGAAAAGAGCCTTGCCGACCAACAGCTTATAATAAACGAAATGTCGGCGAGAATGCAGCACGACTTTGACGAGTGCTTCGAAAAAATCCGCACCAACTTCCGCGAAATCTTTGCCGAGCTGTTTAACGGAGGTACCGCAGATCTCGAGCTTACCGAAGGCGACGATCCGCTCTCGCGCGGCGTAGAGATAAAGGCACAGCCCCCGTCTAAAAACCTTCAATCTATTACGCTTCTGTCGGGCGGAGAAAAAACGCTTACCGCAATTGCGATACTGTTTTCCATTCTCAAGCTTCGTCCTATGCCGTTCTGTCTCCTCGACGAGATAGAAGCGGCGCTCGACGACGCCAATGTCGGAAGGTTCGCGCAGTATCTTAAAAACTTTTCAAAGAGCACGCAGTTTATAGTTATCACGCACAGAAAGCCTACTATGGAACAAGCCGACTGTCTGTACGGCGTTACCATGCAGGAAGAGGGCGTATCTTCCATCGTCTCCGTCAAGCTGACCGACGCCGTTAAGGACGCGGTGTCCGTGCCTGCCGAGGACTACGATTAGATTAAGAGGTCGAAATGGGACTTTTCGCTAAAATAAAAGAAGGACTCAAAAAAACAAAAGAGGCAATCGCCTATAAGCTTAACAAGCTGTTTACGGGCGGCGTGCTTACCGACGAGTTTTACGACGAGCTTGAGGAAATCCTTATAACGTCCGATATCGGCGCGGAAACGGTCGATACGCTTATGGACAGACTTAAAAAAGCGATCGACAAAGAGCACGTCCGCGATACAAATAGGGTGCGCGAGCTTTTAAAGGAAATCCTCGTCGATCTTCTCGAGGAAAACGAGCTTCCCGAATATTCGTATCCGCTTGTAATTATGCTTTCGGGCGTAAACGGCGTAGGCAAAACGACGGCGGTCGGCAAGCTTGCCAAAAAGTTCAAAAAACAGGGTAAAACGGTTACAATCGCCGCGGCGGACACGTTTAGGGCGGCGGCTTCCGACCAGCTTACCGTATGGGCGGAACGTGCCGGCGTAAGAATTATCAAGCATTCCGAGGGCGCGGACCCTGCCGCGGTCGTTTTCGACGCCGCGCAAAGCCTGAAAAGCAAAAGCAAGGGCGGCGACGTACTTCTTATCGACACCGCCGGCAGACTTCACAACAAAAAGAACCTCATGGAAGAGCTTAAAAAAATCGCAAGAGTTGTCTCGCGCGAGCTTCCCGACGCAATGGTTCTAAACTATATCGTATTGGACGCCACGACCGGACAAAACGCAATCGCCCAGGTCGACGTATTTAACGAAGCAATCGACATCGACGGAATTATTCTTACCAAGCTCGACGGCACGGCAAAGGGCGGCGTGGTGCTCGCAATCGCCGGGGAACTGTCCGTTCCCGTCGTGTACGTGGGCATCGGCGAGGGTATAGACGACCTCGAGGACTTCGACGCAAAAGCGTTCGTCAACGGAATTATGGACGAATAAGCGGCGTTTATAATAGTAATTTACATAAGTCCACTGACATTGAAAGAAAAGTATAGTGGACTTTTTTTATTATACGGTTATCGCCCGGATTTTTCCGTTTCGCTCGCTGTTGCTCGCTTCGGTCGAAATGACGGATGAATGTTTTTATGTCGTTTTATCATCATTTCGAGCGCAGTCGAGTAATTCGGCCGCCGAAGTCGCCGCACTCAGCTTTGATAATAAAAATTATGATTAAATATTTTAATTACTTTCTAAAAAACACTTGCAAATATAAAAAGATTGTTATATAATACGAGGTGTAAAGCAAATTTACTTTACACCTCGTTTGTTTATTATGAGCAAGGATTTGTCCGTAAGCAGGCTGTGCGACGTGTACGGGTCGCTACTGACCGATCACAAAAGGGAAATTGTCAGAGAGTATTACGACGACGATCTTTCCTTAACGGAGATAGCCGAAAATCACGGTATCACGCGTCAGGCGGCGCTTTGCTCTATAAAACAGGCGGAAAAGCAGTTAAGAGATTACGAGAGCAAGCTCGGGTTTTTACAAAAGACCGATTTGATTACGCGCGAGCTTGACGAGCTTACCGAAATTGTCGACGGAGATATCGAGTCGGTAAAAAGCAAAATCGAAAAAATAATAAGCGAACTGTAAAAAGAGGCGGATATGGGATTATTTTCTTCTCTTGCGGAAAAGTTAAGCAACGTGTTTTCCAAAATAACGTCGCGCGGTAAGCTTACCGAGGGCGACATTAAGCAGTCCATGCGCGAGATTCGCATTGCGCTTCTCGAGGCGGACGTTAACTATGCCGTCGTCAAGGATTTCGTGGCGCGCGTTTCGGAAAAGGCTGTCGGCGAGGCGGTGTTAAAGTCGCTCACGCCCGGCCAGCAGGTTGTTAAAATCGTAAACGACGAGCTTATCGCGCTCATGGGTTCAAGCGCGAGTAAGCTCGAGGTTGCCGCAAAGCCGCCAACGGTTATACTCATGTGCGGACTTCAAGGCGCCGGTAAAACCACGTTCTGCGGAAAGCTCGGTTCGTACCTTGTCAAGCAGGGTAAAAAACCCATGTTTGCGGCGTGCGACGTATATAGACCGGCGGCTATCAACCAGCTTCAAGTTGTCGGTAAAAAGGTCAATATCCCCGTGTTCGAGCAAGGCACCGGAAACCCGGTAAAGATTGCGGTCGCCGCAGTAAAAGAGGCGGAACGGCTCGGCTACGACACCGTTATTATCGATACCGCCGGTCGTCTGCATATAAACGAACAGCTGATGACCGAGCTTAAAGAGATTAAAAAGAACACTTCGCCCACCGAAATTCTTCTTACAGTCGACGCGATGACCGGTCAGGACGCGGTTAATGTCGCCAAAACGTTTAACGACGAGCTTGACATTACGGGCGTAATACTAACTAAGCTCGACGGCGACACGAGAGGGGGCGCGGCGCTTTCCATTCGCTACGTTACCGGCAAGCCCATTAAGTTTTGCGGCACCGGCGAAAAACCGACCGATATCGAACAGTTCTATCCCGACAGAATGGCTTCGCGTATCCTCGGCATGGGCGACGTCCTCACCTTAATCGAAAAGGCGCAGGAAGCCGTAACCGAAGAGGATATGCGCAAAATGGAAAAGCGTATGCGCGAAAACAAGTTCACACTCGAGGACTTTTTAACGCAGTTTAAGCAGCTTTCCAAAATGGGCGACATAAACGACGTAGTGGCTATGATCCCCGGTATGAGTAAAGCCAACGTCGACGCAAAAGCGGTGGACGAGCGGATTAACAAGTATAAATCCATTATCCTCTCGATGACGCCGCAAGAGCGAAATCACCCCGAAATTATTAAATCGTCTCGCCGTAAGCGCATAGCCAAAGGCAGTGGAACGACCGTTCAGGAGGTTAACGCTCTATTAAAGCAGTACGAGCAGACCAAAGAGATGATAAAGGTGGCAAACACCGGCAAAATGCCCACAATGCCGCAAAAGGTAATTCGTCAAAAACGCCGTTTCAGATAAACGGCAATAAAATAAATAAACTTTTTTCAAGGAGAAAAATCATGGTAAAAATCAGACTCACAAGACTCGGCGATCACAAAAATCCTATCTACCGCATTATCGTTGCCGACTCGCGCTCACCGCGCGACGGTAGGTTCATCGAGGTTATCGGCACCTACGATCCACACCTCGAAAACGGCGTAAAAATCGACGCGGACAAGGCGAAGGATTGGATTGCGAAGGGCGCGCAGCCTACCGATACCGTTCGTTCCATTCTCATAGACGCCGGCGTTATCAACGCAAAAAAGTCGACGCAAAAGACTAAGGTCGACAAAAAGAAGAAGGCGGAATAATAAATGACTGAGCTTGTTAAGTACATTGTTACTGCGCTCGTCGACGACAAGGACAGCGTCGAAGTAACCGAGGAAGGCGACGTTATCGTCATTAAGGTCGCAAAGGACGACATGGGCAAGGTTATCGGCAAGCAAGGCAGAATAATCAAGTCCATTCGCTCGGTCGTTAAAGCCGCGTCCGTTAAGTGCGGTCGTAATTACACCGTCGAGGTCGACGAGTAAAGGCTTGTATGTCGGTTGCGAAAGATTTTACTTGCAATCGGTATAGTTTTTCGGTGTCCGTATGGATATAGGAGAAGTTTTAAAACCGCAGGGAATACGCGGCGAAATAAAGGTAAGACCGCTTACCGACGATTCGTCGCGTTTTCGTATGCTGAAAACCGTTTATGTGGACGGCTCTACCAGAAAAATCGAGTCGGTCCGCATATCGGACGGTGCGGTATACGTTAAGCTTATGGGGATAAACGACCGCAACGAGGCGGAAAAGCTTCGCGGTAAGCTTATCTCGATAGAGCGCTCTTTTGCCGTTCCGCTTTCCGACGGCGAGTTTTACGTTGCCGATTTAGTAGGCGCAAAGATCGTATCGAGGCTCGACGGCAAAGAAGAAACTCTCGGCACAATTACTCGCATAGAATCCTTCGGGGCGGCGGACGTATTTACCGTCGACGGCGATAAAAAGTTCACTTTTGCGTTCGTCAAGGCGCTTAACGCCGAATTCGACGGCGATAAAAAGATTTTATTCGTCGACGGGAAACGGTTACAAGAGGTGGCGGTGTATGAAGATTAGGGTGCTTACGCTTTTCCCCAAAATGTTCGACTGCCTCGGCGAGTCCATTATGGGCAGGGCAATCGGTAAAGGTATAATCGATTTTAAGGCGGTCGATATAAGACAGTATTCCGCCGATAAAAAGCATTTTAAGTGCGACGACTCGCCGTATGGCGGCGGCGCCGGTATGGTAATGTGCGCTCAGCCCATTTACAATTGCATAACGGACGTCGACCCCAATCACGACTACCTGCGTGTTTACATGTCGCCTAAGGGCGAAACGTTCTCTGATAAAGCGGCGCGAGAGCTTTCGACGCACGAAAATCTTTTAATCCTTTGCGGACACTACGAGGGCGTTGACCAGCGCGTTATCGACCTATGTATCGACAGGGAAATATCGGTAGGCGACTATATTCTTTCTGGCGGCGAGATTGCCGCGCTGTCCGTTATCGACGCCACGGCGCGCTTTGTGGACGGAGTACTCGGCAAAAGCGAATCGCACGAGGACGAGAGCTTTTCGGACGGATTGCTCGAATATCCGCAGTACACCCGTCCGCCCGAGTTTATGGGGCTTAAAGTACCCGAAGTGCTTCTAAACGGAAACCACGGCGAGGTGGCAAAGTTCAGGCGCGCCATGAGCGAAAAGCTTACGCGCGAGCGCCGCGCCGATCTTTTAAAAAACAAAGACGAAGGGGACAAGTGATGGATATTAACTGGTTCCCCGGACACATGGCCAAATCGACGCGCGAAATAGAGGAAAATTTGCGCATTTCCGACTGCGTTGTTTATGTTCTCGACTGCCGCGCGGTGCGCTCGTGTTTTAACCCCAATTTCGACGCGATGATACGCGTTCCGATAGTGTATGCGCTGAATAAAGCCGATACTTGCCCCGTAGCGGACACGGAACGCTGGGTTAGTAAACTGTCCAAAGGCGGAAACCTTGCCGTAGCCGTTAACGGCGCCGACTCGTCGTGCAGAAAAAAATTACTTTCTTGCATTCGCTCTGCGTGCTCGAATGTGTTCGAGCGCCAAAAGAACCGCGGACTGAATCTTCACGCGCGGGCTATTGTAGTCGGCGTTCCCAATACTGGGAAATCGACCATTATTAACACGCTTGTTGGAAGAGCGCGGCTTGTTACCGGCGACAAGGCCGGCATAACGCGCGCCGCCAAGTGGACGAGGGTGGATAGCTCGCTCGACATACTCGACACCCCGGGAACGCTGTACCCCAAAATTACCGACAGATCGGTCGGTGAAAACCTTGCCATTATCGGCAGCATAAAGGACGAGGTATTAGACGCCGCCGAGCTTGCTTTGGCGCTTATTTTTAGACTTAACGCAATCGATACGAATATTCTATGCTCTCGTTACGGCGCCGATATTACCCCCGACGTAACGGGGCTTGAAAAAATAGCTTCTTCGCGCGGATTTAAAGCTCGCGGCGGCGAGTATGATATAGACCGCGCGGCGGCGGCTGTTATCGACGACTTCCGAAAGGGACGGCTCGGAAAAATCGCATTGGAAGGTGCATAATGGGCGAAAATAAATCTGCGCGCGTACGAGAAACCGCGGAGGAAAAATTCGCGAGAATGACTGCCTTCGATGGCGAGTACGGAGGAATAGTTTGCGGCGTAGACGAGGCCGGCCGCGGTCCGCTTGTAGGCCCGGTGTCGGTGTGCGCGTGCATTATGCCGAAAGACGTAAAGCTTCTCGGGATAGACGACAGCAAAAAACTGAGCGAAACAAAGCGCGAGGCGCTTTACGAAGAGATTATAAAGGTCGCCGACTACTGCGTTGTGTTTATAGATTCGCAGACGATTGATAAAATAAACATACTCGAGGCGACTAAGCTCGGCATGAAAAGGGCGATAGAGGGCTTAAAGAAAAAGCCCGACGTCGCGATTGTAGACGCGGTAAAAAACCTCGACGTAACCGTTAGGTGCGAGCCGGTTATAAAAGCGGACGCAAAAAGCTATTCGGTGGCGGCGGCGTCAGTTATCGCAAAAGTAACGCGCGATAGGTTCATGCGCGAGCTGGATATAAAATATCCGGCGTACGGGTTTAATAAAAACAAAGGCTACGGCACAAAAGAGCACATCGCCGCGCTTAAAGCCTTCGGACCCATTCCCGAACACCGCCGCAGCTTTATTAAAAACTTTGTAAACGAAGCGGCGGCAACAATCGACGATTGATATATTAGATAGGAAATAGCTTTTAATGGCAGGAAGAAAAAAAAGAATAACCGCGACGGGGAAATCCGGAGAAGATTTGGCGGTAAAATATTTGGAAACTCACGGGTATAGGATACTCGACAGAAACTTTACCACCGATATAGGCGAGGTGGATATTTTTGCTACCGACGAGCGCACGCTTATTTCCGTCGAGGTAAAAAGCAGGCTGTCGCTCGACTACGGCACGCCTGCGGAAGCGGTAGGATATCAAAAGGTAAAAAAGATATCGCAGGTTACTTCGCAGTACATTAAAAAGTACAGACTGAACGGCGTGCCGGTAAGGTTCGACGTTATCGAGGTGTATTTAAACGACAGAACGGTTAATCACATAATAAACGCATTCGACAGTTATCATAATTGCAGAACGTAACCGTTTTTTTATTCATATACCGTAACGAAATATTTTTATGCAAGCGGTAAAACGCTTGCAAATCTTTTGTTAAAGTGCTATAACGGTCTTGTATGGAAGATTTGTCGGAAATTTCAATCGCACCGCCCAAGCTGTTTTCCATAGGCAGCTTCGACGTTACCGTTACGATGTTCACCTCGGTCGTCGTTACGGTTGCTTTGCTGATTTTTGCGCTTATTGTGCGTATTGTATGTATTCCGCGCTGGAAAAAGGATTTTACTACCACGTCGCCGCTCAGAATGTTTTTCGAGTGGTCGGTTGGAATGTTCGTAAACGACTCCGACGAGCTTACCGAAAAATATTCGGTTACCGTCGGTCCGCTGTATTTCGGTTGTGCGGCGTATATAATGTTCGGCGTGCTTGCAGAGCTTTTCGGACTTCGCTCGCCGATGAGCGATTTATCCTGCGACATCGTGCTCGGCGGCTTGACGTTTATAATGATTTTTGTGCTCGGATTTATTAAAAAGAAGATGCGCAGGACGCTTCACTATCTGCCCGTAATTCCGCTTATAACCGACGCCGTCGTGCCGTTTTCAATGGCTCTGAGACTGTTCGGAAGCGTGTTTTCGGGCTATCTTATTATGGAACTTATTTACAGTGTGGTGCCGGTTGTTTTGCCTGCGATACTCGAACCGCTCTTTACGCTGTTCCACGCGCTTATCCAGTCGTTTGTATTCTACTATCTGTCTATGAGCTTTATTAACGAAGCCTTGGAATAAAAAAAGAAAAATTCCGTAATTTCGGAGGGAATAATGCAATCTTTAATTTCTATGGTGTTGCCCGTAATCTCGATGCTCGGCGTCGAAGGTATGGTCGCTATCGGTGCAGGTATCGCGGCGCTTGCGTGCGCCGGCGCCGGTATAGGTATGGGACTGTCCATATCCAAAGCGGTAGACGGCATAGCGCGCCAGCCGGAAGCGCACAAGCAAATCCGCTCGACGCTGCTGTTGGGTTTGGCGTTTTGCGAGACGACGGCTATATACAGCATGTTTATAGCGATACTTCTCGTCTTTATGTAATAGGCGCAAGGTATGAGTTTTATTTCGGATACGAATATCTTCGAGACGCTCGGGCTTAACGGGTGGAATATATTATTTTATGCGATAAACCTCGTCGTTTTGGTCGGCGGGCTTACTTTGCTTTTGTATAAGCCCATTAAAAAAATGCTGAAAGAAAAGCGCGAGAGCCTCGATAATACCTATAAAGAGAACGAACGGCTTAAAGCCGAGAGCGAGAAAATCAAGGTCGAGTACGACAAAAAAGAGGCGGAGTTGAAGGTGGAAAGCGCACGCATTTCCGCCGAGGTCGCTTCCGCCGCAAAAGAGCGTGCCGACGCGATTATTTCGGAAGCAAAAGAGCAGGCTAAGTCCATTGTCGAATCCGCTAAGACCGACGCGCTTTATCAAAAGGAACAGCTTAAAAACGAGTACCGCGATTCCGTCAACAAGCTTTCCGTCGAAATAGCGGAAAAGCTGCTCGAGCGCGAGCTTTCAAGCGAGGACAACGGCGCGCTTATCGAACAGGTTTTGTCCGATTGGGAGGAGTAGTCGATGACTTTTCCTCGCAAAATATCCGTTGTTACCGCATCCGAGATCTCTTCCGAGCAAAAAGAGCGAATCGAAAAACTGTTTTCCTCAAAGCACAAGGGTGAAACGGTCGAATTCGAGTATTCTATCGATAAGCAGATAATTGGCGGACTCCTCGTAATAGACGGAGACGAGTTTTACGACGGCACGCTGAGAAGTCAGATAGAAAAAATAAACCCAAACTATCTCGTAACCGAGGAATTCGCACAAGCGGCACTTACGGCAAAGGGCAGAAAAAGAAAGTCGGTTAAAAGAAGAAGCGGAAAAAGCGGTTTGGAAACGGCTGACGCCACCGCCGCGGATATAAAAGCGCACGTGGACAGCGAGCTTCTCGGCGCGGTTAACGAGTACAAAAAATCGTTCGACGTCCGTCATGCCGGAAGCATTGTGTTTTGCGGCGACGGCGTTATTAAGGCCAACGGACTTTCCGACGCCGAGTACGGCGAAATGCTGCGCGTGGAAAACGGCGCGCAGGCAATAGCGCTCAGCCTCGAAGAAGACTGTGTAGGCGCAATAGTCCTTGACGACGACGATAAGGTTACGGCGCACATGACGGTTAAATCGACGGGCATGATTGTGTCGGTTCCCGTCGGGAAAAAGCTTTTGGGAAGAGTCGTAAATCCGCTCGGTAAGCCTATCGACGGACTGGGCGATTTCCGAGCAGACAAGTACCGTCCGATAGAGGCGCCGGCGCCTGCGATAAAAGACAGAGACAAGGTGAACACGCCGCTCGAAACTGGAATAATCGCGCTAGACTCGATGATTCCTATCGGTAAAGGTCAGCGCGAGCTTATTATAGGCGACAGACAGACCGGTAAAACGTCGGTTGCGGTGGACGCAATTATAAACCAGCGCGGCAAAAACGTCGTGTGCGTGTACGTAGCGATAGGACAAAAATCGTCCACGGTTGCAAGCGTCGTGCAGACGCTTACCCAGCACGGCGCAATGCCGTATACCGTTGTCGTAAGCGCAACGGCGTCGAGCAGCGCGCCGCTTCAGTATATCGCGCCGTACGCAGGGTGCGCCATTGCCGAAGAGTTTATGTATTCGGGCAAGGACGTTTTAATAGTGTACGACGACTTATCCAAGCATGCCGTAGCGTACCGTGCAATGAGCCTTTTGTTAAAGCGGCCGCCCGGCAGGGAGGCGTATCCCGGCGATATTTTCTACTTGCATTCGCGCCTCCTCGAACGCGCCGCCAAACTAAGCAAGGAAAAGGGCGGCGGATCTATGACCGCGCTTCCCATTGTGGAAACGCTCGCCGGCGACATCTCCGCATATATCCCGACCAACATCATTTCGATAACGGACGGGCAGATTTTTCTCGATACCGCGTTGTTTAATTCGGGCATGCGGCCTGCCGTAAACGTGGGACTTTCCGTTTCGCGCGTCGGGTCGAGTGCGCAAAGCCCGGCTATGAAAAGCGTGTCGGGCAGGCTTAGGCTCGATCTTTCGCAGGCGAGAGAGCTTGCCGTATTCGCGCAGTTCGGCGCGGACCTCGACGAGTCGACAATGCGCGCGCTCGAACGCGGAAAACGCACCAACGAAGTGCTTCGTCAGGACGTTCACGCGCCTATGTCCACCGCGCACCAGGTAGTTTTACTTTACATTGCGACAAAGGATTTACTCGGCGCAATTCCGCTAAACAGAATCGACGAGTTTAAAGAGCAGTTTATACGCTATTTCGACGTGCATCATGCCGATATAGTAAAACGCATTGCAAGCGGAGAGCTTACTATAGATATGGGAATAACAATCGAGGACGCCGTCAATGAATTCTCGGTGTATTTCTTGGGGAAGGACAATGCTTAACTTACCCGATTTAAAGCGCAGAATAGCTTCGGTAAAGCAGACAAGGCAGATTACCGGCGCAATGGAAACGATATCGGTTTCCAAAATGCGTAAGAGCATTGAAATTTGCGAAAAGGCGAGGCCGTATATCATAGGTCTTACCCAAACCCTCGACAGCATTCTTTGTTTGCCCGACGAGGATTTTACGGAGTACACTACTCCGCCCAAAACCGGGCTTGACGCCGTTATCGTAATCTCGTCCGATAAAGGGCTTTGCGGTTCGTACAATCACGAGATATTAAAGGCGGCGGACGAAATCGTCGGCGAAAATTCGCTTGTCGTCCCTATCGGAATAACCGCTAAAAGCCGCTTTGACGGAAAAGAAGGCTACGGCGTAGACGATAGCTTTGCGTCGCTTTCCGGCAAGACCGATCCGAGTAAAATAAACGAGCTTTCCTCTATGCTTCTCGATAAATACGGAAAGGAACTAAAAAGCGTTACGCTCGTTTACGGAAAAATAGTAAGCGGCTCGCTTACCTCGGCTGTTACCAAAAAGCTTTTACCGCTCGTTTCGCTCGATAAGGCGAAGGACGGAAGCTTAGTCGAGTTCGAGCCGAACAAAAAAGCGGTGCTCGACTGGATTTTGCCCCTTTATATAAGCGGAATGATTTACGGCGCGCTTCTCGACAGCGCCGCCGCAGAGCACTCGGCGCGAAGCGCGGCAATGACGGAGTCCGGCAAAAACGCGGACGCCATGATAGATATGCTCACTCTCGAGTATTCGCGCGCGAGGCAGGCGTCCGTTACAAATCAGATTACCGAGATAATCGGGTCGCGCCAAGCAAACTCGCACGATAAAAACGGAGGCGGCGTATGAAACAGGATAATATCGGGTACGTCTCGGTCGTTCTTGGACCGGTTGTCGACGTCAAATTCGACACCAAGCTTCCGAGGATTTACGAAAAGGTTCTCGTCGAAATGGGCGAGGGCAAGTTTATCACGCTCGAAGTTATGAGCCACACTCCGCCGTCCACGGCGCGCTGTATTGCGCTCGAGCCTACCGAGGGCGTTTCGCGCGGAATGAAGGCGTACGGCGTAGGCCACCCTATATCGGTGCCAGTCGGCGAGAGCGTTCTCGGCAGAGTAATGAACGTTCTCGGCGAGCCTATCGACGGCAAGGGCGAAATCAACGCCCAAACGCACAGAAGCATTCACCGCAAGCCCCCCGAGTTTTACGAGCAAAAGTCGGGCGCGGAAATAATGGAAACGGGTATTAAGGTAATCGACTTAATCGCGCCGTATCTGCGCGGCGGCAAGATAGGGCTTTTCGGCGGCGCCGGCGTAGGCAAAACCGTTCTTATCATGGAGCTTATTCATAACATCGCCACCGAGCACGGCGGATATTCCATTTTTACGGGCGTCGGCGAGCGAAGCCGCGAAGGCTACGAGATGATAGAGGACATGGAAAAAAGCGGCGTTATAGATAAAACCGCGCTTGTTTTCGGTCAAATGAACGAGTCGCCCGGTAGCCGTATGCGTACGGCGCTTACCGGACTCACTCTTGCGGAATACTTCCGCGACGAGATGAATAAAGACGTTTTGTTATTTATTGATAACATTTACAGATATATTCAGGCAGGCTCGGAGGTGTCGGCGCTACTCGGCAGGCTTCCGTCTGCGGTAGGCTATCAGCCCACGCTTTCCACCGAGCTCGGCGCGCTGGAAGAGAGAATAGCTTCCATTAAAAACGGATCGATAACGTCCGTTCAGGCGGTGTACGTTCCGGCGGACGATCTTACCGACCCGGCGCCGGCGGCGATTTTCTCGCACCTCGACGCGACGACGGTGTTAAGCCGAAAAATCGTCGAACAGGGCATTTATCCGGCGGTCGATCCGTTATCTTCCACAAGCCGTATGTTAGAGCGTTCTATCGTCGGCGACGAGCATTACAATATAGCGCGCGCGGTTCAGCAGACTTTACAGCGCTACAACGAGCTTTCGGATATAATATCTATACTCGGCATGGACGAACTTTCGGACGAGGATAAGGCGGTTGTACACCGGGCAAGAAAGATTCAGAGGTTTTTCTCGCAGCCGATGTTTGTCGCAAGCGGTTATACCGGGCTTGAAGGCAGGTTCGTTCCCCTTAAAACGACGCTCGAATGTTTTTCCGCCATTCTTAAAGGCGAGGCCGATAAGTATCCAGAGTCGGCGTTCTTTATGGTCGGCGATCTCGACGAGGTTAAGGAGAAAGCGTTCGGTTGAATACTTTTCTGTTGAAAATCGTAACGCCGTCGAGCGAGTTTTACACGGGCGAAGTAAACTATCTTTGTATCGACACGCCGGACGGCAAGCTGGGTTTTTTGCGCGGCGCGATTGCGCGCGTCGGGCTTATCTCGCGTGGGGTTATGGAAATTTCCACCTCCGTTTTGAAAATGCGCGCTATTTGCGGCGACGGCATATATAAAGTCGATAAGGACGGCGTGCTTATTCTTGTAGACAGCTGTGCGTTCGAGGGCGACGACGGCGAGACGTTCGCGGACAGAGAGGACGTAAACATAGATAACGCAAAGGTGCAAATCGCATCTATGTTTAAAAAAATGAAGGACGGTAAATCCGATTAGTAATATTTACTCTTACCGGCGCATATACAGTGTGTATGCAGACAGTAGTGGATTTATCGAGGCTTCGGCATAACGTAAGAACTATTAAAAGCAGAACGGGCAACATGTTTTGCGCCGTCGTAAAATCGGATGCGTACGGCCACGGTGCGGCGGTCGCAAAATACATAGAGCCGCTTGTCGACGCCTTTCTGGTTGCAAACTACTCGGAAGCGGAAACCATTCGTTCGCTCGGCGTTTCCAAGCGTATTTACGTGCTTGGCGGCGAGCTTACGCCTCATTTAACGCGCCGCGATCCGCTTATTATCCCCACGGTGTTCGATACCGTGGGGCTTTCCGCCGTTATACGAAACGGTATCGATTTTTCAATCGAGGTAAATACCGGCATGAACAGACTCGGCGCAAACGAAAAGACCCTTGCCGAAATGAAAAGCATTTGCTCGGCGGCGTCCGTTTCGCCAACGTCGGTATATTCGCATATCTATAACGGAATATCCTCCGCATTAGAGCAGAGCGAAAAATTCGACTATCTAACGTTAAGCACGATATTTAGACGGTGCAGGCATTTATATAGCTCGTGCGCGCTCGATTTATCGGGCGTAAATCTTTTCGACATGACGCGCGCAGGAATAGCGATGTACGGTTATTACGGCCCGTACGTTTCGCCGTGCATGAAGGTAAGGGCTAAAATTGTCGCGATAAATTCGGTTCACGCCGGCGAGCATATCGGGTACGGTGATTACACTCTCGACAGTGATATGGTTATAGCGACGGTCGCGTGCGGCTATGCCGACGGGCTTAGACGGTGCGACAAGCAGCTATACATGACGGTAAGGGGAAGAAAGTGTAATGTTGTAGGTGTGCCGTGCATGGATTTAACCATGATAGACGTTACGGGGATTTCCCCGAGAGTGGGCGAGTATGCGTATTTAATAGCCGAAAAAGAGGACGCCGAATATCTCGCCAAGTGCTATAACACGATTGTATACGAGGTTTTAACCGGCTTTAACGGCAGAAACGAAAGAATTTACGTTTAGCGGTTTTTTAAGGTACGCTTTTTCGGCGTACTTTTTCTTTCCGCCGAGAGAAAAACGGACAAGCATGTACCGTCCGGCGTTTGCGTTACGCAAAAAAATGTGTTATACTTAGTTCATGCGAGTAATTGCTGGAAAATACAAGGGTAGAAACATCATTTCGCCGTCGCGCGGCGAGGTGCGCCCCACAACCGATATGGTAAAGGGCAGTCTGTTTTCCATACTCGAATCGCGTAAGGCGCTCGATGGGGCGCGATGTCTCGACCTTTTTTGCGGCAGCGGCGCGCTCGGCATAGAAGCGCTGTCGCGCGGCGCGGCGTCGTGCGTGTTTTTGGATAAGGACACGGTAAACGCGCAAAAAAACCTCGATAAGATAGGAATTTCGCCGCGAATGGTCCGCGCCGACTACGTAAAGGGTTTAAGGCTTCTTCGCGGCGAAAAGTTCGATATTATATTTTGCGATCCTCCCTACAAAACCGAGTTCGGTCAGGACGCGCTGCGGCTTATTTTTAAGTACTCGCTTCTTGCCGACGGCGGCATAATAATTATAGAACATAATAGGGAAAAGCGCTTGATAAATGCACCGAATGATTGTATAATAGACAGACGGGAGTTCGGCATAACCGCGCTCGAAATTATTACGCGAGGTAACTGTGAAAGCGATAATAGCCGGATCGTTTAATCCGTTTACGTTAGGCCATAGGGATATAGTAACGCGCGCCGCGGAACTGTTCGACGGCGTAATAGTAGCCGTTGCTGACGATACCGAAAAATCGGCCGCTCGTCTATCCGACCGCGTCGAGATTGCAAAGCTTTCTCTTATAGGCGTAAAAAACGTCGATGTCGTTCCGTTTACCGGGCTTCTTACCGATTTTGTTAAAAAAATAGGCGGCGGCGTGATTGTAAGAGGGCTTAGAAACACCGTCGACTTCGAGTACGAAAAGCAGTTAGGACAGGTGTATAAATCGCTGTCGGAAGTCGAAACTCTTTATTTAATGTGTTCGCCCGAACTGTCGCACGTGTCGTCGTCGGTAGTTCGCGCGCTCGTAAAGGAAAACGCGCCGCTCGACGGGTACGTGGCGGACGGCGCGGTAAGCGCGGTTAACAAAGCGTATAAAAAAGGTTGAGGAAAGAGAGGTAATCATGATAGAAAACGAAAACAGCATAAGCGAGATACTGGAAGAGCTTAGAGACGAGCTTGCCGGAAAGCACGGACTTTTTTCCAAGAAAAAAGTGGATATCGATTACTGCGAGCAGCTTACCGACCGTCTCGCAAAGCTTTTACCGGCGGCACTTAACGAGGCGGAACACGTAAAGCAAAAGCGCAAAGAGATACTCTCTAACGCCGACCTTGTGGCAAAAAACACCATTCGCGCCGCGGAGGAACAAGCCGAAAAATTGGCGCAGGAATCGGAAGTGATTAAGCGCGCAAACGAGTCGGCCAAGGCTATTATAGAAAACGCTTACGTTCAGTGCGATAATCTTATTCTTCGCACAAAATCGCACCTCGACAATCTTTTTGCGGAGACCGAAAAATTTCTTCTCACCACGCTTTCCGTAATAAGGACCAACAGGGAAGAGCTTAGAGTAGCCCAACTCGACCAAAACTGACGAAAAACACATAACCGTTGGAGATAAAATGTTCGAATTTGTCAAACCGATAATGTCCGCCGAAGAGGTGCGCGCTCTCGAGCCGTTCCCCGCCGAGCTTAAAGCCAAAAAAGCGGAAGCGGAAAAGCAGATTGCCGATATTATAACCGGCAAGGATAAGCGCAAGCTGTTTATCGTAGGGCCGTGCTCTGCCGACAACGAGGACGCTGTGTGCGATTACGCGTGCCGTCTTGCAAAGCTCGCGGAAAAAATAAAAGACCGCGCCTATATTATTATCCGCGTGTATACCAACAAGCCGCGCACTCGCGGCGAGGGATATAAGGGCATGTTCCACAGCCCCGATCCGCACAATAACCGCACGGATATTCAGGCAGGTATTCTTTCGCTCAGAAAGATGCACATTCGCGTCGTAAAAGAATGCGGACTTTTTGCCGCCGACGAAATGCTTTATCCCGACAACCTCGACTATATAGGCGACGTACTCGGTTATATTGCTATCGGCGCAAGGTCGGCGGAGGACCAAATGCACAGGCTTGTGGCTTCGGGCGTGGACGTCCCAATAGGCGTTAAAAACCCGATGAACGGAAGTATGTCCGTGCTGCTTAATTCCATTTACGCGGTACAAATCCCCAACGAGTTTAAGTATAACAACATGCAGGTTAAAACGAGTGGCAATCCGCTCTCGCACGCGGTGCTTCGCGGCGCGGTGGACGTTTACGGCAACAACATAAGTAACTATCACTACGAGGACGTAATGAAGCTTTACGATATGTACGTTAAGCAGGGGCTTCAAAACCCGGCGGTCGTAATAGACACCAACCACTCCAACAGCGGAAAGCAGCCGCTTCAGCAGCCGAGAATAGTGGACGAGGTTCTTTCCAACGCGCACTACAATTCCGATTTTAATAAGTTCGTAAAAGGCTTTTTAATCGAGAGCTATATCGAGGACGGCAACCAAGCGCCGAGCGGCGGTGTTTACGGTAAGTCCATAACCGATGCGTGTCTCGGCTGGGCCAAGACCGAAAAGCTTTTGCTTAAATCCGCGGACAAAATTATAGTATAAGGTATTTTTAAAAGTATTGAGCGTGTCGAAAAAGGTAAAAATTTATCTATTTTACCGAAATCGCCACGATATATGTATAATTCGATTTTCGAACGTTTTTATATGCTATAATTAGCCGAACTCGATAAAGTGAGGTGTCGTTATGGCTAAAAAGACGGGTGAACTTAAAAAACGCGCATGGCTTGCAAAGCAAAGGCTTAAAATGGGCTACTGGGATTCCGTCAGGCGCGAAAAGGCGCAGGCGGAAATCGACGGGGTGGACAGCCGCACCGTCGCCGCGGTATTTTCAAGGTCGAGGCTTATCCGCGACAGCGAGCCTACGGAAGCGACTGTCTTAGAGGAAAAACTTTACAGACGAGTTTGCGAAATCCTCGACAGCGACGAAACGGCAATCAATCCCATCGGTCAGCTCATAGACGGCGAGGTGTATTCGTCGCTCGACGCGGCCGGAAAACAGCGGTACGTTTTAGAGCTTTCCACTAAATTCCGCGAGCTTAGGGAACGGTATATTCGAGAGAGAACAGGTGCTTAAAAAACATAATGTACAATCCGGAAGAACTTAACGAAATACAAAAAAGAGCGGTGCTCGAAACGGACGGCGCGGTCCTCGTTACGGCAGGCGCAGGCAGCGGAAAAACGCGCTTACTCACGCACCGAATAGTGCATCTTATTAAGGATTTACACGTATCGCCGTATAATATTCTCGCGATAACGTTTACAAATAAAGCGGCTAACGAAATGAAAAGCCGATTGGAAACAATGACGGACACCGAGGGGCTTTGGGTTTTCACTTTCCACGCGTGCTGCGTCAGGATTTTACGCAGGTTTATCGACAGAATCGGCTTCGATAAAACCTTTTCCATTTACGGTGAAACCGAAACCAAAGCAATAGTCAAGCGTGCGTGCAAGGATAATAATATATCAGATAAGCAGGTTAAGAACATAATCACAGCTATATCAAAAGCTAAAAGTGTAGGAATTTCACCAGAGGATTATGAAACCGAGTATAGATTTACTCAAAATGTTGAATACGTTGCACTTGTTTATTCTATATATCAAAAAGAGCTTAAAAAGAATAATGCGCTCGACTACGACGATCTTTTAATCGAAACTTTGCGGCTGTTAAAATCGTCGCAAGAAGCGAGAGAATTTTATCAAGATAAATTCCGTTATATCCATATCGACGAGTTTCAAGATACGAATAAAATTCAGTATCAAATTGCCAAAATCCTCGCCGGAAAGCACGGAAATATTTTTGCGGTGGGCGACGAGGACCAGTGCATTTACACTTGGCGCGGCGCGTCGATAGACAATATCTTCGATTTTCAGCGCGATTTTAACCCCAAAGTATTTAAGCTCGAACAAAACTACCGCTCGTCGGGCGCAATCCTCGCTCTTGCAAACAAAATAATAAAGGGCAACGCTAAACGTCTCGAAAAAAGGCTGTGGACAAAAAACACAGACGGCGAATTGCCCGTATGTTATGCAGCAGAAGCTGAAGGTTTTGAGGCGGATTTTGTCGTTAAAAAAATCTACGAGCTTACGCAGAGCGATAATTACAACTATTCGGACTGCGCTGTGCTTTTAAGGCTTAACGCGCTTACCCGTCCGTTTGAAGAGCGGTTTTTGCAGTACGGTATTCCGTTCAGAGTATACGGCGGCTTTATGTTTTACGACAGAAAGGAAGTGCGCGACGTGCTCGCTTACGCTCGTGTGTCGGTTAATAAAAACGACGACGAGGCGGCGTACAGAATTATAAACTTCCCGTCGAGGAAGATAGGCGAGGCATCCATAGAAAAGCTACGCACATACTCTCGGATTTCTGGTAAATCGGTATACGAAATCGTAACAAACCTCGACCCGTCGATGGGTTTTCCCACCGCGCTTATGCAAAAGCTCGACGACTTCGGAAAAACGCTTAAAAAGCTGAGCGAATACGCTTTGGGAAGCGTAACCGACTACTTTAAATATCTGCTTTACAACGTTTTGGACGTTAACAATCTGTTTACGACAAACGACGACGAGGCGCGGCTCGAAAATCTAAACGAGCTTTTTAATTCGGTAAGAGAATTTGTAAAAAACAACCCCGACGCAATGCTTGAGGACTACATGCAAAGGGTATCTTTGTACAGCGATACGGACGAAATGAACGGCGACAACGTAGTAACCGTCGCCACCGTCCACAGCGCAAAGGGTCTTGAATATCCCGTAGTTTTCGTTGTCGGACTTGAGGAAGGTGTTTTCCCGTTTATACGTGAGGATGAAAATAAAGATGAAAAAATGGAAGAGGAACGTCGTCTTATGTACGTTGCGGTTACTCGCGCTAAAAAACGCTTATTTCTTTCATTTTCTCATGTTAGGCGTCTTTATTCCGAATATTCATATAGCGAACCATCTACTTTTTTAACAGAGAGCGGACTTGTCGAGCGCAAAAAGCCCACCGACGGTTATTTCGGCGACTCGTCCTACGGCAGTTCTTACGGAAGCTCTCGCGGCTCGTACGTAAGCTCTCGCGGACAGTCATACGGCGGACATGACGATTATTCCGTCGGTCCGCGCCCTACATACAACCAACCGTTTACCGGCGAGTACAAAAGCTCGTACGGCAAAAAACTCGAGGAAGATAAAAAGCCGACACCGGCAAGCGATAACAAGTATGAAGTGGGAATGACGGTTTTACATAAAAAGTTTGGGAAGGGCAAGATTATCGAGATTGAAAACATGGGGAATAATCCGTATGCCAAAATCGATTTCGGTAAACTCGGCGTAATGATGTTTGCTTTATCGGTTGCGCCGTTAACAATCGTGGAGGAATAGTATGACCGATTCGGAAATCATGCGCGAGCTTGTCGACAAGCTAAACGAGCTTGCATATAGGTATTACGTTCTCGACGAGCCTATCGTGTCCGACAAGGAATACGACGCGCTTTACGACAAGCTTGTTTCGCTCGAAAAATCGACGGGGATCGTTTTAGCCGATTCGCCCACAAAGCGCGTCGGCGGCGAGCCGCTTAAAGGGTTCGAGCCGCACACGCATATAAGAAGGCTTTACAGCCTCGATAAATGCAATTCTTTTGACGAGCTTCGCGCTTGGTTCGATAAGATAAAAGCTTCGCTCGGATACAGCCCGGTATGTACGCTCGAATATAAGCTCGACGGGCTTACGATTTGCCTTACTTACCGCGACGGAAAGCTCGTATGCGGCGCTACGCGCGGCAACGGCGAGACGGGAGAAACCGTTACCGAGCAAGTGCATACCATACGGTCCGTGCCGCTCTCCATACCATTTAAAGGCGTTACAGAGGTTCAAGGCGAAGGGATTATGCGCATAAGCGCGCTTAACAAGTATAACGAGACGGCGGCGGTGCCGCTTAAAAATCCGCGCAACGGCGTTGCCGGCGCTATAAGAAATCTCGACGTAAAAGAGACGGCAAAGCGCAATCTCGACGTGTTTTTTTACAACGTAAACTATCTTGACGGCGATCCTACGTTAAGCCAGCGCGAGCAAATACAATTTCTTAAAGAAAACCGTTTCCGCACGGGAATGTGTTTTCACAGCGACGACATAGAGGAAATAATAAAACAAATCGAGTCGGTGGAGAGAGATAAACTCGATTTTGCCATCGACGGCATGGTCATTAAAATAGACGACGGCAAAGTAAGAAGCGCGCTTGGCTACACCGATAAATTCCCCAAGTGGGCGATTGCTTTTAAGTTTGAAGCGGAGGAATCGACGACGATACTCGGGGACGTGGTTTGGCAGGTGGGAAGAACGGGAAAACTTACTCCGCTTGCGCTTCTCGAGCCGGTCGAGCTTTGCGGCGCTACCGTTAAGCGCGCGACCCTTAATAATTACGGCGACATCGTGCGTAAAAAGGTGGAAATAGGCGCGAGAGTGTTTATCCGCCGCAGTAACGACGTCATACCGGAAATACTCGGTACGGTCGAGGATGGGGAAGAACATACGCCGATACAAAAACCTTCCGTGTGCCCGGTGTGCGGCACGGCGCTCGTCGAGGACGGGGCAAACCTATTCTGTCCCAACTTTTACGGCTGCCGTCAGCAGATTATTGCGAGAATTGTTCAATTCTGCGAAAAAGAGTGCATGGATATAGAGGGCGTAAGCATAAAAACCGCCGAGCAGCTTTACGATAGGCTTAACGTCAGAAGCGCCGCCGAGCTGTATTCGCTCACTGCGGACGATATCGCCAAAATCGACGGCTTTAAGCAAAAGAAAATCGCCAACTTCCTCGACGCGGTCGGTAAATCCAAAAATGCCGATCTTCCGCACTTTATAAACGCGCTTTGCATAGACAACGTGGGGCGAAAGACAGCAAAGGATCTTGCCGAACGCTTCGGGTCTATCGACGCGCTTATGGCCGCGACGACGGACGAGCTGACAGCCGTTCCCGACGTAGGCGATATTGTCGCCAAATCGATTGTCGATTACTTCGCCGCTCATAGCGACCTTGTGGAAAAGTATAAAAGCCTGGGGATAGACCCTAAATACGAGTGCACGGCGAGCGGACTGCTTTCGGGCAAAAAGTTTGTTTTGACGGGCACGCTTCCCACGTTATCTCGCGACGAAGCAAGAGCGCTGATAGAAAAAGCAGGCGGCACGGTCGCAGGCTCGGTCAGCAAAAAGACCGACTTCGTTCTTGCGGGCGAGGCTGCCGGCAGTAAGCTCGACAAAGCGCGCGAGCTTGGTATAAAAATTATCGACGAAACCGAATTTATGAATATGCTAAACGCTTGATAACAGTTAGGCAATGTGATATAATATTGTTATATGTAAAAGGGAGAGTATTCAAGCCAAACTCGAGCAGAGAAAAAGAAGAATCAATCTTCGACTGTGATATAATATATCTACCCGAAGAATTAAGTGAATTTCGGGGCAAAAAGAGGCGTGTATGAAAAGTATGACCGGCTACGGGCGCGGCGTGGCGTCGAGGAACAACCGCACCGTTACCGTAGAGCTGAAATCGGTTAACAACAGGTTTACCGACATATCGTGTAAGCTTCCCAAGTCGTTGATGTATATTGACGACGTTTTGACTAAGCGTATTAAGTCTGTCATTTCGCGCGGAAGCGTCGACGTGTTCTTTTCGTACGACAATAAATCCGAAACATCGAAAATGGTAACGATAGACGGCGCGCTTGCGGCGGAATACGTTTCGGCGGCAAAAACCATTCGCACCGAGTTCCGCCTTGATGACGACTTCGGAGTAACCGCGCTTATGCGCACGCCCGACGTCGTTACGGTTACCGTTCCCGACGACGACCGCGAAGAGGTTATAGAGTTATCTAAGCTCGCCGTCGACGAGGCGCTTGTATCGCTCGAAAAAATGCGCAAGGTAGAGGGCGAAGCGATTAAAGCCGATCTCTTAAAGCTTATAGGCAACATAAAGGACTACTTAAAAAAGGTAAAGACTCGCGCCCCGAAGGTTGTGGAGGATTATAAGCTCGCTCTTACCGCAAGGATTAAAGATCTTCTCGGCGCGGTCGATATAGACGAAGGCAAGCTTCTTAACGAGGTTGCGTTTTTTGCCGACAAGGCGGACATTAACGAGGAAATTCAGCGGCTTACTTCGCACATTAAGCAGTTTGAATCTATCTGCGCGGAAGACGCGCAGCAAGGCAGACGGCTCGACTTTTTGTCGCAGGAAATGGTGCGCGAGGTTAACACGATGGGCAGTAAATCCAACGATATAACGCTTACCGGCTATGTCGTCGCCATGAAAAACGAAGTAGAGAAAATCAAAGAGCAGATAAGGAACGTCGAATAATGGAAAAAGGACTACTCGTAATTATATCCGGTCCGTCGGGTGCGGGCAAGGGCACCATCTACCAAAAGGTAATAGAGCGCACCGACATGAAGCGCTCGGTGTCCGTTACTACCCGTAAGCCGCGCGAAGGGGAAGTAGAAGGCGTTAACTACTACTTCCGCACCGAGGAAGAGTACCAACAGATGATTGCTTCGGGCGAATTTCTCGAAACGGCGGAGGTGTACAAAAACTATTACGGCACGCCTAAGGCGCCGGTGTTTGCAAACCTCGAAAAAGGCAACGACGTACTGTTCGAGGTGGACGTTCACGGCGCGCGTTCGATTAAGAAGAAATATCCCGAGGCGGTTGCGATATTCGTCATGACGCCCGACTTCGAAACGCTTAAAAAGCGGCTTATAGACAGAGGCACCGAGACGGCGGACAGTCTTAAAACCAGGCTTTCCGCGGCAAAGAGCGAGCTTGCTCAATACAAGCTGTTCGATTATATAGTCTTTAACGACGAGCTCGAAGTTGCGGTTAACGAGGTTATAGACATAATAACCGCAGAAAAACGCAAAACAAAAAACAATCTCGAAAAGATAAACGAGCTGTTGGATAATCAAAAATAAACTTTTTAAAGAGGTAAAAATATGTTAGTAGATCCGCCCATTGATAAGCTTGTGGAAACCGTCGGCAACAAGTACGCGCTTGTCGGCGTGCTCAGTAAGCGCGCCCGTACGCTTATGGATAAACGCCACGATTACATCGAGCACGAAAACCTTAACCCCATTTCGCTCGCGGCAAAGGAAATCGCCGACGGCAAGGTAGAGGCTGTCGAGGAGGCTTAATCCTCTTGAACGCCATTAAAGGAAAGACCGTTCTTATCGGTGTTACCGGTGGAATTGCCGCATACAAAACATGTTCCGTCGTCTCCGCGCTTGTTAAGCTCGGGGCGACTTGTCATGTTATGATGACAAAAAACGCAACCAATTTCGTTGCGCCGCTTTCCTTTGAAACGCTATCCCATAACCGCGTAACCGTCGACACGTTCGACCGCGATTTTACCTGGGAGGTAGAGCACGTTGCGCTATCCAAAAAGGCGGACGCCGTTTTAATCGCGCCTGCCACCGCCAACGTTATAGCAAAGCTCGCGGCCGGGATATGCGACGACTTTTTGACGACCACCGTTCTCGCGTGCACCTGTCCGATAATAATTGCGCCGGCAATGAACACGGCAATGCTCGAAAATCCCGTTACTTGGATGAATATAGATACGCTTGTGTCTCGCGGAATGATGGCGGTTTTCGGCGGAGAAGGCCGCCTTGCCTGTGGAGACACCGGCGCCGGCAGAATGGCCGAACCCGACGATCTTATAGAAGAGCTTAATAAGCTGTTTTCCAAAAAATGCGATCTTACGGGTAAAACGGTGCTTGTTACTTCGGGCGCGACGAGGGCGCCTATCGACCCCGTAAGGTTTTTGACAAACCGCTCAAGCGGAAAAATGGGGTACAGTATCGCTCTTGCGGCGCATGAGCGCGGCGCAAACGTTATTTATGTAAAAGGTATAACAAACGACTTTAATATTCCGCAGGAATGGGAAGTGCATTCTGTTACTACTACCGCCGAGCTTTATTCCGCCGTAAAGGACAGTTACGAAAAAGCGGATATAATCGTCGCGGCTGCCGCGCCGTGCGATTACGAGATAGAGCCTGCCGGCAGTAAAATTAAAAGCGAAACGTTTTCCTTAACGCTTAAAAAGACGACCGATATTGCGGCATTCGTCGGAAAAAATAAAGGGAAAAGAAAACTTGTGGTCTTTGCCGCCGAAACGGACGACTGCGAGAAAAACGCTTTAAGTAAGCTCAAAAAGAAAAACGCCGACCTCGTCGTACTAAACGACGTTACCAAAAAGGGCGCAGGCTTCGACACGGACACCAATATAGCAACTCTTATTACCGAAAAATCGGCAGAGCCGCTTCCCATTATGAGTAAACGCGACTTAGCGGATAGGATTCTTGATAAAACGCTCGAGCTATGATTGCAAAGGTTATTGTTGATATTTCGGCGAGCGACGTCGACAAGGTATTCGATTATCTTTCCGTCGACGGTGTGGAAAAGGGTTCGCGTGTACACGTTCCGTTTGGCGGAAGGGATATCGAGGGGTACGTTATCGGTTTTTCGGAGAGTACCGACGTTCCGCCCGAAAAGCTCAAATCGATAACCGAGGTTATCGACGACAAGCCTATCGTGTCCGAGGAATTTTTGGCGCTCTGCGACTACATGACAGAGCGCTTTCATCTTCGTAAAATAGACGTATTTCGGCTGTTTTTGCCGGCAAAAATGCGCGGCGGAAGAATAAAAGCGCTCGAAAAAACGATTGTCTATATCAACCCCGAGTTTATAGAATCGGACCCCAATCTGTTTATAAAAAAGACGGCGCACTCGCAAATGGAAGTGTTCGAGTATCTTTTGGACGCGGTCGAGGCAGAGCAGTCTTTTTTAAACGCCAACTATTCCGCGGCGGCGGTACGCAACCTTATAAACCGCGGCGTGTTTCTGACTCGGCAGGAACAGTGTTTCAGAACGCCGTTTAGCCATATAGTCCAAAAGGACAACGAGACGGTTTTGACCGAAGCGCAGGTTAACGCCAAAAATACTCTTTTGTCCTCCGACAAGCCGACGCTTTTATTCGGCGTTACGGGAAGCGGAAAAACCGAGGTGTACCTTCACTCGATAGAAGAGGTTTTACGGCAAAACAAATCGGCGATAATGCTTGTTCCCGAAATATCGCTCACGCCCCAGGTTATGCGCATATTCAGAACGCGCTTCGGGGACGAGGTGGCGCTTCTTCATTCGGGGCTTAGCGACGGCGAAAGGTTCGACGAGTGGCGGCGGCTTATAACCGGCGCGGCGCACGTCGCCGTAGGGGCGAGAAGCGCGATTTTTGCGCCGCTGTCCGACTTGGGGCTAATCATCATCGACGAGGAACACGATTCGTCGTACATATCGGAATCCAATCCGCGCTACATAACGCGCGACGTGGCTATGTTTCGCGCTAAATACAACGGCGCAAAGCTCGTTATGGGTTCCGCAACGCCGTCTGTGGAAAGCTACTATATGGCAAAATCGGGTCAGTACACGCTTGCATGTATGCCCGAGCGAATAAATAAGCGCGCGCTTCCCGAAATGGAAATCGTCAATATGTGTAACGAAACACTCTACGGCAATTCGGGAATGTTTTCCGCAAAGCTCGTCGAGGCTTTGGACGAAACCTTAAAGTCGGGCAATCAGGCGATTTTGTTTTTAAACCGCCGCGGTTACAGCTCGTATGTTATGTGCAGGGCTTGCGGATACGTAGCCAAGTGCGAGGACTGCGACGTTTCGCTTGTTTATCACAAAGAGGACGATTTATTAAAGTGTCATTACTGTAAGCGCCAGTACAGAAACCTCGATTTGTGTCCCAACTGTAAAAGTCCGCATATAAAACAAGGATTTATGGGCACCGAGCGCATTGTCGAGCAGGTTCACAGCTTCTTTCCGCAGGCGCGCGTTATACGAATGGATAACGACACGACGCGTACAAAGGACGCGCACTTAAAGCTGTTAAGCGATTTTGCGAGCGGCAACGCGGATATACTCGTCGGCACTCAAATGGTGGCTAAGGGGCACGACTTTCCCAACGTTACGCTTGTAGGCATTATCGACGCGGATATGAGCCTACACTTTTCGGACTATCGCGCCGTCGAGCGGACATTTCAGCTTATAACGCAGGTTGCTGGTCGTGCAGGAAGGGAATCTAAGCCCGGTCGGGTGATACTTCAAACGCGAACGCCCAATCACTACGTATACCGCCTTGCCGGTGCGTACGACTACGAGGGCTTTTACAAAAAAGAAATCAATCTGCTTCAAGCGACCGCGTTTCCGCCTTTTACCGAGGTTATACGTATTTTAATTTCGTCGCCCGATCGCGACGAATGCTACGAGGCGACTAAATTCGCTATCGACAAAATGCGAAAGGTGCAGGAAACCAGACAACCCGATTTTGTGTATCTTAACGCAATGCAATCGCCCAAAAAGCGAATACAGACCAAATTCCGTATGCAGGTGCTTATGCGCGTTAAGCCCGAGTGCGGCGTTAGACAACAAGTGTACCGCGTGGCGGACGAGGTAATAGAAAAGTATCACGGAATCGGTTGCTTTACCGAAATCAATCCCAACGATCTCTCTTAAATATCAGCGAGGTGAAATTATGGCAAGACGGAATATCTACAAAGTAGGCGACGACACGCTTAGACAGGTCAGTAAGCCTGTAACCGAATTCGACGATAGGCTTCATCAGCTTATCGACGACATGCGCGACACGCTTATTTATGCCGACGGCGCAGGCCTTGCCGCGCCGCAGGTAGGAGTGTTAAAGCGCGTTTTTGTCGCTACCTTCGACGGCGGCAATACGATAATCGAAGCGGTAAACCCGGTTATCGTAAAAGCGTCGGGTAAACGCGTTGCCGCGGAAGGCTGCCTTTCCATACCTAAGGTGTTCGAAAAGGTCGAACGGCCGCGACACGTAGTAGTTAACGCGTTCGACCGCTACGGCAATCCCATAACGCTAAAAGCGGACAACTTCGAAGCATCGTGCTATTGCCACGAGATAGACCACCTCGACGGAATTCTGTTTACCGACAAGGTTGTATCGAGCGGTAAAAAGGGCAAGTAATAAGCTTTAAAATAGGGAAAAGGTAAACGAATGAAAGTTTTGTTTATGGGTACGCCCGACTTTGCGGCGGTATGTTTAAATAAACTGTTAGCGTCAAGCCATTCCGTTGTAGGCGTGGTAACGCAGCCGGACAGAGCGGTTAAGCGCGGCAAAATAGAATTGCCGCCCGTAAAATCGCTTGCGCTCGAACGCGGTTTAACTGTTTATCAGCCCGAAAAAATCGGGCGGATTTGCGATACGCTAAAAGATCTCGGCGCGGACATCGGTGTTACCGCGGCGTTCGGTCAGCTTTTGCCGCAGAGCGTTATAGACGTTTTTCCAAAGGGAATAATCAACGTTCACGGATCCCTTCTTCCCAAATACCGCGGCGCGTCGCCCGTTCAGTCCGCGATTATGAACGGCGAAACGCAAACGGGCGTTACAATAATGCAGACCGAGCTGGGGCTTGACAGCGGCGATATTTTAGCCGTTAAAAAGACGGATATAGGAATACAAGAAACGGGAGGCGAGCTTATGGCACGGCTTGCTGGTCTCGGCGGCGAGCTTCTTGTTGAAACGCTCGATAACTTTGACGGCATAAATCCGATTAAACAAAACCATGCCGAGGCGACGGTATGTAAAACAATAAAAAAGAGCGAGCAGTACCTTGATTTTTGCGAGGAAAACGTATCGGTCGTAAATAAAATACGCGCTCTCTCGCCAAGCCCTTGTGCAAAAACGGTTATTTGCGGCGAGGTGTATAAGCTGTATGCGGCGGAATGCTCGGACGAAATCGGTGAAGCAGGAAGAATAGTAAGGTGCGACAAGGCGCTTATTATCGGTTGCAAGAGCGGAAGCGTTTCGATAAAAAAGATTCAAGCGCCCGGAAAGCGCGCTCTCGACATAGACGAATTTTTACGCGGTAAAAAGCTACCGATCGGAGAGGTTTGTGGAAAAATTTAATCCGCAAAAAAATAATAGGCTGCAAGGCGACAACGTAGACTATTCCGTATACGTTGGTATCCGTGCCGTTTTTATTGACGGCGCGTTCTGCCAAAAGGCGATAACGGACGCTCTTAAAACGGTTAAGGACAGCCGTCAGCACCCGTTTGTTACGAGCGCGTTTTACGGTATACTCGATAAGTCCGTTCGTCTCGATAAGATAATTTCCGATTTGTGCGACAAAAAGCCTAGTAAGGAAGCGACGCTTGTGCTTAAAATAGGGCTTTACTATCTCGGTTATGCCGATATTCCCGACTATGCGGCTGTTAACCGCGCGGTAAATCTAAGTAAGCACGTCAGCGGCGTGTACGGTGGGTTTATAAACGCCGTTCTTAAAAAGTCGATTGGGTACGAGCCTAAGTTCTCTTCGGCGCTCGAAAAGTTTTCTTACGATCACTGCGCACCGCAGTGGCTTTGCAAAATTCTTATTACCGATTACGGCGAAACGCGCGCCGCCAGTATTCTCGACGCCGTTTTACCCGAAAAAACGCACGTTCGTCCCATTGCCGGAAGGCTTACTTTATCCGAGTTCAACAAGCTTAAAGGCAGTTGCGATGGCACCGAATACGGCTGTTACTGTTCTAAGCGCGATATGGAAAGATTTCCAGAAGGCTCGGTTACCGTGCAGTCGCTGTCGTCCGTTCGCGCCGTGCATGTTTATAAGCGTGGGATAGAGGGCGGAAGCGTGCTCGATATGTGCGCCGCGCCCGGTGGGAAGTCGGTTTATTTAAGCGAGCTCGGCAGATTCGATATAACCGCGTGCGACATATATCCGCATAAGATAAACCTTATGAAAAAGTACGCGGCGTCTACAGGCGCAAAAATTAAAACCGCGCTGTCAGACGCGTCTAAACCGAACGAAAAGTTTATCGATAAATTCGACCTTGTTATCGCCGATTGTCCGTGCAGCGGAACCGGCACGATTAAAACCAAGCCGGACGTTCTTATTAACAGAAAGCCGTCGGATATTGCCGACCTGACTTTACTTCAAAGTAAAATGCTCGACTGCGCCGCTACATACGTTAAGACGGGCGGCGTGCTGTGCTACTCGACGTGTTCTGTTTTAAAAAGCGAAAACGAGGAAATGCGCGATAAATTTCTTTCCGCGCATAGTAACTACGCATTTATCGACGAGCAAAAATATTTGCCCGACGTCGATAATTGCGACGGATTTTACATAGCGAGATTTAAGAGGGAATCGTGAAACAGCCGCTTAGTGATTTTTCTTTATCCGAGCTTGCGGAAATCGTTGCGGAAGCCGGTGAAAAAAAGTACCGCGCGGCGCAGCTCATGCGCCATATCGTAGCGTACGACAGCTTTGACGAGTACACCGACTTGCCAAAAACGTTTATCGCGTACTTAAAGGAACGGTACGTCGACAGAGCGCTCACCGAAAAAACGCGCGTTACGGCAAGCGACGGCGCGATTAGATATTTGTTCGAAACGACGAGCGGCGATTTAATCGAATCGGTGTTTTTGCCGCACGGCTACGGCAACAGCGTGTGCGTATCCTGTCAGGTGGGGTGCGCTATGGGCTGTGTGTTTTGCGCGAGCGGCGAGTTCGGGTTTAAGCGTAACCTTTCGGCAGGCGAGATACTGTCTCAAATCCTTTACATCGTGCGCGAGGTAAAGGACAAGGGCGGAGTAAAAAAGGTAGTAATGATGGGCAGCGGATCGCCCCTTCATAACTACGAGCAAACGGTTAAGTTTATTAAGCTTGTAACTTCCAAAGACGGAATAAATATAGGTATGCGGTCCGTTTCGGTTTCGACGTGCGGACTTCCCGATAAAATCGACATGCTGTACAAGGACGGATTTTCGGGCACGCTCTCGCTCTCTCTCCACGCCGCGACCGATTTTAAGCGCAAAAAGATAATGAAAATCGCAGAGCGCTACACAGTCAAAGAGGTTATCGACTCGCTGAGGCGGTTTTTTGATAATACCGGGCGGCGCGTCGTTATAGAGTATATCCTTATCGGCGGCTTTAACGACACGGAAGAGGACGCCGTAGGACTTAAAAACCTATTAAAAGGGCTTTGCTGTCATGTTAATCTCATTCCGCTTAATCCGACCGATAATTGCGACTTAAAACCGAGTTCCAAAAAGAGCGCAAACGAGTTTTGTAAAACGCTAAACAAACTGGGACTGTCCGCAACGGTAAGACGGTCGATGGGGTCCGACGTCGCCGGCGCGTGCGGTCAGCTAAAAAACAGAACGGTCATATCCGAAAGAAAAAAGAACGGCAAGTAGCTTTTTCCTCTCGAATTTTCGGCGCGGAATTTATAAAAAAAAGTTATAAAACAAGGCTAATTCGCTTGCCAATAAATAATTCTTATGATATAATTATCAAGAATAAAAGGATATTAAGCGCTTCGCAAATACAAAAAGTATTGATTGCGGAGTTTTTTGCAGGCTTAACGGAGGTATCATGAGCAACATCATTGCAGAAATCGAAAAGGAGTACATGAAGGAAGACGTCCCTCATTTCGACGTGGGCGACACCGTTCGTGTTTCCGTTAAAGTTAAAGAAGGTAACCGCGAGCGTATTCAGGCGTTCGAGGGTATCGTTATCGCCAAAAAGAACGGTTCCGTCCGCGAGACTTTTACCGTTCGCCGCATTTCGTTCGGTATCGGCATCGAGAGAACGTTCCCCCTTCATTCGCCGAGGATTACCGCTATTCAGGTCATGAAGCACGGCAGAGTTCGCCGCGCGAAGCTTTATTACCTTCGCAAGCTCTCCGGCAAGGCCGCCAAGATTAGAGAAAAGTAATAATATAAAACGACGGAATACACCGTCGTTTTTTTATGCAAAAAAAGTATTATTCACTTCGTGTAAGTAAATAATTTTTGCATGGTGTACGCTATTGTAATTTTTATCGTCTTTACTTTGCTAATCAGGTTTAGCATACTGTATAAAACTTTTTATATTAAAGCCGATATCCGCGCGCCGCTTTGCGACGAGGCGGTTTTTAACAACCTTAAAAAAGAGCTTACTTCCTTGCGCGGAAACGGCGTCGGCGTTTATATCGGCACGCTCGGCGTAAAAATAAGACTGAAAAAGGCGATAAGGAATTTACTTCTCATAAACGAGCATGACTCTTCGCTTGGGGTCAGCAGGCTGATAAATAAGCTTAAAAGCTTGTACGAAGTAATAAACGTTTGTTCGTGCGCTCTTTACCGCGTTTGCTACCCGGCGTTCGATGTTCCGCGCTTATACCGTATCTGCGCCGATATTTCGGAACGCTCGGTCGGCGAGCTTTTGCCCGAAAAACTGAAAGTGCTTACTTCCGAAATTTTTTCGAGCGAACTGTACGACTATGAAAAAAACACGTTTAACTGCGTTCTTGCGCTTTGCTATATCGATATCGCCGCGCGCTCGGCTTTAAAGGCGGTTGATTATATAAAAAATTATCTTCGCGGGCAGGGCGACGGCGCTATGCGAAAAATCGATTTGCTGTCGATTGATTACGGCGCGTACTCGTCGGGCGTTGTTTCAGTGCTCGCAGGCGACGAGTTAAACGAATATACTTCTCTTGCGGCGGCAAACAGCGTCGATTTATCGGCTGTTTCGGATAAGTTTTTTATGGATTTGTCGACCTCGGTTGCTGGCTTTATTTGCGCGTACCGTTCGGCGCTGGTCGCTGTAAACGCCGATTGCGGCGCGGAAGACTACGGTATAAAGGTTTTCGGCGGCGAGACCGAGTACAAGCAAAACGTTCTCGGTAGAGCCGTTACCGCGTCGACGGATAACCGCGGCAAGTTCGAGATAAACTTGTCGGGAAAAATAATCCCTATCGAAATAACGTGCGGCGACGGCGGCGATACGATATCTCTTTCATCGTGCGACGGAATAATGACGGGCGGACGGACTGTATATCACGGCGCGAGAGAGGGTATAGAGCTATCCGCGCAGATTGTTTCGCCGCCCGATATGTGCGCCGCGATCGTTCGCATTACCGTTGTAAACAGATCGGATCAAAGCGTTTCGGTCAATCTATCTGTAATGGCGAGTATAGACGGCAAAGTAATTTCGCCGAAAAATAATGCCGTGCATATGCTCGGCGACGGATATGTGGGGTTTTATTCGGACGAAGATTTTACCGGTGGGGCGTACGATTTATCGCCGTTTGAAAAGCGCGTTGTAAACGCTTCTATCGTATTCGGAAGTAAGTATGCCGTAAATTCTAAGGGTAAGCTTTCTCTTTCTTTCGGCAGCTTCGAGCGCGCGGATACTTTTTGCGCGGTATACAGAATTCTTAACGGTTCGTTCGTTTGCGGTAATGCCGAAAACGCCGATATTCTTTCGGGCGTGGAATATTACGGCGCCGACAAAAAAAGAGTTGATAATACAATCGAGCGCGCTGATACCGAATTCGGCTACTGTGATAACGTTTACCGTACCGCGCCGGACAGTGGGCTTATAAACACGGCTTTTGACGGGGAAAGCGAGTTATATTGCCGTGCGGACGGAGTGAGCGCTTTTAAGCATAATGACAGAGAGCTTTATAATAACGCGGTCGTTATTGTGGAAGAGGACGGTAACGTTTTTTCGCCGTCGTTTTATCCGTGCGGAGTCGGTAAAACGTGTACCGAGTTTTTAAACGGAAAGACTGTTTACAAAACGGTATTTAACGGGCTTGAATGTACTCTCGAACGGTTTATCGCCGCCCGAAAAAGCGCGGAAAGGTTTACTGTTACCGTAAAAAATAATACGGCAAGGCGGCGCAATCTCTACGCGATGCTGTCCGTCGAAACGTGCGGAAAGTGCGTCCCAATCGATAACGGCGTAACGAGCGAATACTATGACGGCGGATATATAACCGCCGTAACGCGCGAAGAAGTTTTCGAGTGCGCGTTATATAAAGAAGGGTATTTTAAACACGGAAGGATCGACCGCGCCCACGGTTTCAGAACTGGCGGAATAATTTCTGCGCCGACCGTGTCGGTAAAGCTTTCCGTTCCGCCGCGCGGATCGAGTAAAACCGACTTTGCGCTGTTTTATTCTCTAAATCCCCCCACGAATTCGCAGGCGGAATCGATCTTACGGCGCGTCGATTTCGAACCTATTCCAAATGTGGATATACTCGTCGAACCGAAAACATCGGATAAACTTCTTAACGCCGTGTACCTGCGCGCAAGGTATCTTGTGTTTTCGGGCTTATCGGGCGGCGCGGAAAGCGATATCGGCGACGAATGCGAGGCGGTTGAGCTTTTAAAGCTGGCGCGGATTTTATATTCTCGCGATAATTTCGACTCGGCGCTTAGGGCGCTTATGAGCGGCATAAATAAGGTTGAAGAGAGCGGCCTATTATACCGCGGCAACGACGAGAGTTTTGTTGTTGCGCGGCTTATATACGGTATCGTTACCGAAAATTTTTTCGGACTGAAAATAATAGGCGACGTCGGGTACGTTTATCCGCAGATAGGTGCATGTCCGTTTTCGGTCGCTTACGAGGTAAAGTCGAACGCTTGTTCTACGTTTGTTAACATCGACTGTTCGGAAAAGTGCGGAGAGTGGGTTATAAAGCAGGGGATTGTTACGAGATCGTGCGGCGCCGTTAAATTCGAGGGCGGTCAAATTACGGTAGTGCGCGACGGAAAAACGCGCTCGGTCGGGTTTTTGGGCGCCGATAAGGTAAAGTAGTTAAGTTGCCGCCGTGCAAAAATAAAAAGATTAAAATATCCGTAATTTATTGCATATATTTTTATTCTGTGATATAATTTTGTCTACCGAACAAAACACTTAACGCGAGAGGAAAATATGGATAAATGGGATATTCGTTTTATGGAAATAGCGTCCGCCGTTTCGTCCTGGTCGAGCTGCTTTCAGGAAAACCGTCAGGTCGGCGCGGTGATTGCCAAAAACAAGCGAATTCTTACGACCGGCTATAACGGCGCAAGCTCGGGCATAAAAAGCTGCAAGGAAAAGGGCGAGTGCCTTCGCCGCATTAAAAATATTCCGTCGGGCACGCGCCACGAGATTTGCTACGCCACTCATGCCGAGCAAAACGCCATAATCCAAGCGGCGCGTATGGGTATATGTATAGACGGCGCCACGCTGTATTGCACGCACCAGCCGTGTTCTATCTGCACCAAGATGATTATAAACAGCGGCATTAAGCGCGTAGTGTACAAAGAGGGCTATCCCGACGATTTTTCGCTCGAGCTTTTCGAAGAAGCAGGCGTTGTTATAGAAAAGTTCTCGCCGGAAGCCAAATAACCGACTTGATCTTTTCGGCTTTACACACAAGACAAACAATCGGAGGAAAAACATGTTTTGTCCCAACTGCGGTTCGGTAATTCCCGACGCGTCTAAGTTCTGCCCGATATGCGGCGCGGATATTTCTCAGTACGAGTCGGAGGACGAAATCATAGACGAGCCGGTAAGCACTGCGCCGGTGCAAGAGCAAGAGCAAGAGCGTAACGATGACGGTATGGTGCGTAACGCCTTCGGCGACGGTTACCGCAGCTACTCTCAAGAAGCGCAAGAGACCCGTCAGCCATCGAAGCAAAGAGCTAACGTCAACTGGTCGAAGTTTTACTACAATAATTTTTACACAGTTTATATACTTTCGGGAATCGTCGCATACGTAAGCTACCGACTTGCGGAAGCGTTTATATACTTTTCGCCGTTTGTATTTGTGGTTGCGACGATATCGCTTTACTCGTTTTTGATGATATTCCTTGCGCTCGGCATCGTGCGTTTGGTTGTGGGGATAAAAACTCGCGCCCGTCAGGATAATCCGAATAAGGAAAGGGCAAGGGACATTTTGATTTTCGGGATAAGCGTAATCGTGTTCGTGTTCCTATTCCTTATGGCTATAATCGTATTAAACAAATTTACGTATAATTACTTGTAAACATTTATAAAAATAGCGGCGCTTAAAATCGGCGCCGTTATTTTTTGGTTGATGAATAATCCGCTTGCTTATTTACGCAAATTTTCGACGAAGCAATTTCGGTTCGTTTTTAATCGAACTTAATGCCTTTTATTGAAATATAAAAAACAGTATCTTCGTACTTTTTTAAATAATCAAGCTTTTTTTGCATTATTCTTAGGGTTTTTCTAAGTTCGCATACATAATCGTCAAAATTTCTGTTGGCATAAATATGCTGTAAATCTGCTCTTGTATACGTGGAAACCGCAAGATTTATTTTTTTTATCTCTTCCTTTACTTCTTGTAAAAAATCGTAAGCATCAAACTGGACGGGTCCCCAGTCTGCAGGTTTTATTCCTATAAATTTTTTATAAACGTTCATATGGCTTTCTATTTTGCCAAGCTCTTCTACTACATATTTTGCAATGGCTTTCATTTCGCTCAGTGTCGTCATAGCAGTCCTCCGTCAAGTATTTTTTATATTATAAAATAGCCTAAATAATAAGTCAATATGTAGCGAATAAACTAAACGGTCGGTTTGCTAAATCGAGATATTTTACGCTTAGAAAATTCGCGGCACGGATAGGGGCGATTGTTTTGTAAATATCGACGCGGTTTTGATAAAAAATTTTAAAAATATCCGCAAAAAGGGTTGACAGGCGCAACGTTAGGGTATATAATACAACCAATGTTTGACTTTCTTTGACCTTTGATTTTTAAAGTCAAGCAAATCTACTGACGGAGGTGGGGACGGTGAATATAAGCGATTTAATCGAACAGTTTTTGCTTGAAACGCTGGGCGAGGATATGACCGTTAATTTTAACAGAAACGAACTGGCCGCGTATTTTGCCGTAGCGCCCAGTCAGATTAACTACGTGCTTTCGACGAGGTTTACGCCAGAGCGAGGGTTTATAATAGAGAGCAGGCGCGGCGGCGGTGGGTCTATTAAGATTATCCGTCTTGCCGAGTCGGCGGACGACGCGCTCGTAAGGTATATCGAGGAAACGCTCTCGGACGGCGTTGAGTATATTAAGGCGTGTCAGATAATCGACAGGCTTAAAGGCGACGGCGTTTACACGGATTCGGAGGCGCGGCTTATTAAGGCGGCGCTGTCCGACAAGGCGTTAATCGCGCCGACGGTCGCAAAAAATAAGCTTCGCGGCTCGATATTAAAAAGCATACTTGTAGAAACGCTGAGAATTTCGGGCGAAAGCGACGACGAATAATAATACTGTGGCGAATAATAAAAGGAGGCGCAATCATGAGGTGTACAAGATGCGGAATAAGAGAAGCCGTCATAGAGGTTAAGCAAACGATAAATAACCGTACGCAAGACATGTATCTTTGTTCTGAGTGCGCGGCGCAGCTCAGAAACGAAATAGAATATAACAAGAGCGTTCTACTCGGACAAATGTTCGGTGCGCAAAAGGTTGTAAATCCCGGGTTCGGCGGACTTTTTGAGGCGGACGGCCGCGTTGCGGTATGTCCGGGCTGCAAGACGACGAGCGAAGAGTTTTTAAACACCGGGTTTGTGGGCTGTCCGCGCTGTTACGAGGTTTTCGAGCCGTTTGTGAGACGGACGGTTAAAAAGCTTCAACATTCGGATATCCACGTCGGAAAGGCGCCGTACGGGTCTTCGGGACCGGGCGGCGAGGAGGCGGCGCTTAGAGCGGAATTAGACGCCGCGCTCGACAGACAGGACTACGCGCTTGCCACAAAGCTTACGGAACGGCTTAATCAAATTATGCAGCGCAGAGAGGACAAAGGTGAACAATGAATAACAACGGAATGATTATTTCGACGCGCATAAGGCTTGCGCGTAATATAGACGGGCTTCCTTTTCCGCACAGAATGAGCGACGCCCATGCGACAAAGGTTATCGACGGCGTAAGTAAGTCGCTCGAAGGCGTGGATAGATTTTCGCGCTTCGACATGAACAGAATTTCGCCGCTCGATAAGTCCATTCTTATAGAAAAGCATCTTATAAGCCCCGACCTTGCGGAAGGCAAGTTAGGCTCGGTGCTAATCGATACCGACGAGAACGTGTCGATCATGGTAAATGAGGAAGACCATATCCGCGAGCAGGTAATTTTGCCCGGACTTTCGCTCGACCAGGCGTACGACAGAATAAACAAAATCGACGACGTACTTTCCAAAAACTTAAAGTTCGCTTTTTCGCGGCAGTTCGGATATCTTACCGCGTGCGCTACAAACCTCGGCACGGGAATGCGCGCTTCTGTTATGATGTTTCTGCCGGCGCTTACGATTTTAAAGCGGCTCGATTCCGCAGTAAGCGCGGTGGGGCGGCTTAACATGACTGTTCGCGGCGTTTACGGCGAGGGCAGTAAGGCGGACGGATTTTTGTACCAGATAAGCAATCAGCACACGTTGGGGCTTAAAGAAAGCGAGATAATCGACTCTGTTAGAAGCGCGATTGCGCACATCGCCCAAAATGAGGAAAACGCAAGGGAAATATTAAAGCGCAACGAGCCGGAGATTTTAGACAATATTTACAGGGCGTGGGGCGTTGCGACCAACGCGTACAGCATGGGAACGGACGAGGCGATGCGGCTTCTTGCCATGATTAAGCTCGGCGACTATTACGGGTATATAAAAATATCGGACGAGAACGTTTTCCAAAAGCTTATTACGCACATTCAGCCTGCAAACATGCAGTATATAGGCGGCAGAAATATGGAACCCGAAGAGCGCGATATTCTTCGCGCAAGGTATATTTCCGCCAACCTCACTACTATTGCAAAACGAAATAACTTATAATATATAGACGGAGATTAAATTATGAGAAACGAAAACAACAATAACTACGCAATGGACGAAAATGCCAAAAAGGCGTTTGAGATTGCGAGAGAAACGGCAAAACAACACCGTAATCCATTTATAGGCACCGAACACGTAATGTACGGCATTTTATGCGTGGATAGCTTTACCGCTACGCTGTTCCGAAAAAATTCGCTCGACCCGGAAATGATGAAGTTTATCTTTAAGGAAGAACGAGAGGATAGCTTCGACGGCGAGCCGCAGGAATCCGAAAAGGTAACTAAGCTTCCTTATTCCGCTTATATGAAGTCGACGGGACTTAATTCGCCTGTTATTAAGCCGGACCATCTTATGCTTGCGATACTCGATTATCCGTCGAGCCTTGCCGCCGAATCGCTGTACGGTTTATATCATGTGAATATTCCCAATCTGCGGCGCGCGCTGCTTACTCATTTAAGCCCTAAGGCGGCTAAGCCCGATTCGCCGTTCGGATCGTTTTTCGGACTGTATCCGCAGCCGCGCCCGGTTTACGGCGACGACGTAAGCGATATGTCGGCGCAGGGCGGACTTCCGCCCGCTTTATCCGACCTCGGCGTGGATATAACCCAGCGCGCTCGCGAAAAAAAGCTCGACCCAGTTATAGGGCGAGAGCAAGAGGTTGAGCGCATTATCGAGATTTTGTGCAGAAAGACGAAAAACAATCCCGTGCTTATAGGCGAGCCGGGCGTAGGTAAAAGCGCGATTATAGACGGACTTGCTATGGCTATCGTCGAGGATCGCGTGCCCAGACAGCTTCGCAACCATATAGTATACTCGCTTAATATCGGCTCGCTAATGGCCGGAACAAAGTACCGCGGTATGCTCGAAGAAAAGCTTAAAGACGCTATCGAAGCCATAATTAACAGCGGAAATATTATCGTGTTTATCGACGAATTGCACACGCTTATGCAAGCCGGCAGTAAAGACGGCGAGGTTTCGCCGGCGGATATATTAAAGCCGTATCTTGCTCGCGGCGAAATGCAGACGATAGGCGCGACTACGACAGACGAGTACAGAAAGTACATCGAGGCGGACAAGGCTATGGAACGGAGATTTCAGCCCGTAACGGTCGATCCGCCCACCGTCGAGCAGACGATAGAGATTTTAAAGGGACTGCGCCAAAACTACGAAAACTTCCACAAGGTAAACCTTTCCGACGAGGCGATCGAGGCGGCGGCAAAGCTGTCCGACAAGTACATTGCGGACAGGTTTCAGCCCGATAAGTCAATCGACCTTATCGACGAGGCGATGAGCTGCGCTAAGGTTAACGCCTCCGTAGACTCGCTCGACGTTACCGAGCTTACCGCGCAAAAGGCGGAAGCGGTAAAAAAAATGCAGGAGTACGCCGCGCTTAACGACTACAAAAAAGCGGCGGAATATAAGGAAAAGAGCGAAAAGCTCGAAGCGGAAATACGCTCGCGTAGTCTACACGACGCCGCAAAGCACGAAAAAACGTCGATAACGATTACCGCCGAGGACATTGCCGAGGTCGTCGCGCGCTGGACCAAGATTCCCGTAACAAAGCTTACCGAAACGGAAAGCGAAAGGCTTAGGAACATGGAGGATATTCTTCATAAGCGCGTTATCGGGCAAAATAAGGCGGTGGAAGCGGTCGCTAAGGCTATCCGCAGAGCGCGTGCCGGACTTAAAAGCGACAGCAGACCGATTGGATCGTTCCTTTTCCTCGGTCCTACCGGCGTGGGTAAAACAGAGCTTACTAAGGCGCTAGCTGAGGCGATGTTCGATAACGAAAATTCCATAATCCGCCTCGATATGAGCGAGTTTATGGAAGCTCACTCTGTGGCTAAGCTTATAGGCGCGCCTCCCGGGTACGTCGGCTTTGACGACGGCGGTCAGCTTACCGAAAAGGTGCGCAGACACCCGTACTCGGTCGTACTTTTCGACGAGATAGAAAAGGCGCATCCCGACGTATTCAACGCGCTTCTTCAAATTCTCGACGACGGAAGGCTTACCGATTCGCAGGGTCGTACCGTAACGTTTAAAAACACAATTATCATAATGACGAGTAATATTGGCGCGACGGCGGCGGCGGAACGCCGCGAGATAGGCTTTAACGCCGTGGGCAAAAAGGAAAGCGAGGTGCGCGACGAAGTGTACATGAAGGCGCTTAAATCGGCTTTCCGTCCCGAATTTTTAAACCGTATCGACGTTATTTGCGTGTTCGATAAATTGACGCGCGAGGACGTAAGCAAGATTGCAAAAATCATGCTCGAAAAGGTGGAAAAGTCGCTTAAAGACAGAAACATTTCGCTCGTTGTTACCCGGGAAGCGCTCGACTGGCTTATCGAAAAGGGATATGACGCGGAGTACGGCGCAAGACCGCTACGCCGTGTGATAGAGCAGAACGTAGAGGACGAGATTGCGGAAAACATTATTGACGGAAAAATAAGGGACAATTCCACAATCAGAATCCACACCGACGGCGAAAAAATCGTCATTACAAATAATTAGCTATTTTTTGCAAGTTGCGCACAAATTTCAAAACTCTATTTACAAACGCGGCGCCATCTGCTATACTGTAAACAATAACACAACACAACCCGGAGGTTAATATGAAAATCGAATATCTATGTAAAAATTACGACGCGAGCGACAAGTTAAAAGCTATTATCGAAAAGAAAGTAACAAAGCTCGATAAGTTTTTCGACGAGGACACAAAAATAAAAATCGTGCTCAAAAAGGGCAATACTCGCGCCACCGCAGACCTTTACACAATGGAGCTTACCATACTTCTCGAAAGCTCGGTCATGCGCGCCGAGGTTACAAGCGATAATATGTATTCCAATATCGACCTTGCTATCCCCAAGCTGGAAAAGCAGATTATAAGACACCACAAAAAGATAGAGAGCAAGTCCAAAAAGTTCCGTGCGCGCGATATGTCGGCGGTGCCGGTGGACGACGTTCCCGAAGAGGATATCAAGGAAGAAAAAACGCTTGTCCGCTCTAAGTGCTATACTTTAAGCCCCATGTCCATAGACGACGCGGTGGAAGAGCTTGAGCTTATCGGCCATAATTTTTACGTATTTTTAAACAAAGCGACAAAGTCGGTAAACGTTTTGTACGTTCGCCACGACGGCAACTACGGCCTTATCGAAACAGTTGTATAGTTATATATTAGAAAACGCCGTTATTCGGCGTTTTTATTTTAAAAAAATAGTATTTATATCGCTTGATTTTAGTAATTATTCGCGTTATAATGTAGTCGTAATTTTAAAGGAGAAAACAATATGAAGCTAAAGTTCGATTACAACAACATGATGGACTCCGCAATAGGCGCTCACGGCGTAAAACCGTCCGAAATAGACAAGGCGGCAAAGGCTCACGAGGCGGCTTTTAACGAGGTTATAGGAAACAGCGGTAAAGGCTGGCAGGAGTGGACTGAAACGCCGATGATAAGCAAGGCGGAAATAGCCGAGCTTAACGCCTTCGGAAAGTGCGTGCGCGATAAAGCGTCGAGCTTCGTCGTACTCGGCATCGGCGGATCTGCGCTCGGTCCTATCTGCGTGTTTAACGCGTTGCTTCATCTTCACCACAACGAGCTGCCCGAAAAGGCGAGAAAAGCGCCCAAAATTTACGTAGAGGACAATATCGACCCCGAGCGCATGGCGGCGCTCTTTGACGTAATCGACGTCAAAACCTCGTACTTTAACGTAATAACAAAATCGGGCGAAACGAGCGAAACGCTCTCACAATTCCTTATACTTTACAACGCGCTTAAAAAGCAAATAGGCGAAAAGGCGGCTAAGGAACATATTTTCGTTACGACTACCATAGGTAAAGGCTCGCTTTACGCCGTCGCTCAAAAGGAAGGATTTAAGATTTTCGGTATTCCTTCGGGCGTCGGCGGAAGGTTCTCGGTACTCAGTAACGTAGGACTTGTCCCGTTTGCCGTAATGGGAATCGATATAGAAAGTATGCTTTACGGCGCAAAGGCGATGCGCGCCGCGTGCGAAAAGCCGGACGTTAAAGCAAATCCTGCGCTTATGACCGCGTTTTTGCAGGTTCAATCGATGAAAGCCGGTAAAAACATCTCCGTCGTTATGCCTTACGCGGACGGCTTAAAGACTATGGCGGACTTTTACTGCCAGATTTGGGCGGAATCGCTCGGAAAGGCGGTAGACAAGTCCGGCAAAACCGTTTACTACGGTCAAACCCCGGCAAAGTCGCTCGGCGTTACCGACCAGCACAGCCAGGTTCAGCTTTACACCGAAGGTCCCTTCGACAAGGTGGTAACGTTTATTGCAGTCGATTCTTTCGGCGCGAGCGTTAAAATCCCCTCGGACGAGACGGCGGATATAGGCGATTTCCTTAAAGGTCATACGCTCAACGAGCTTATCAACGCCGAGCGTAAGGCGACCGAATTCGCTCTTACCAAAGCGGAAAGAAGCAACTATACTATTTACATGCCCGAGGTTACCGCCGAAACGGTGGGCGAGCTTTTAATGTACTTCATGTACGAAACGGCTTTTGCCGGCGCGTATCTCAATATCGACACGTTCAACCAGCCGGGCGTGGAGGAAGGCAAAAAAGCTACTTTCGCCATGATAGGAAGAAAAGGGTACGAGGAAAAGCTCAAAGAGGTTAACTCGGTCAAAAAGAACGATAGCTACATAATAAAATAACATAATACATTTTTGCGCCGCGACGCGTTTATTCGGTATAAATACTTGCATATTCGGCCGCGGCATGCTATAATTAACTAACAAAATCCGGGAGGTTTTTTATGAAATCGGTAAAAGTTTATTTCCCTACAATCGAAAGCGTTAAGGTATTCGTTAACGCTGTTTCCGCCTATCCCTATGAGATCGATTTACATAGCGGAAGATACGTCGTAGACGCTAAGTCGCTGCTCGGTATCTATTCGCTCGACCTCGCCAAGCCCATCGTTTGCGAAATCTACAACGATAATTGCGAAGAGCTTTTAAAAGATATAGCTAAGTTCATCGCAAAATAATCTCACTTGACTTTTTAAAGCGACGGGCGCGGCTCGCCGCTTATAATTTGGAGAATTTATGCGTCGGGAATATATCGACAGTATGAAGGGTAAGGGCTTCGGTGCGTTTATAAGCGCGTGCGAGGACCTTAAAAATTGCAAGTACGTGCTTGTCGAAAGCAAGATTACAGCGCTTTTAAAAACGGTAGCGGACAATAAGCAGCTTTATGCCATTTTCGGCACGGTGCTTAACGGCTTCGACTATAAGGGCGTGTTTAACGAGTGCGTCGTCGGCAACGGATTTAAGCTTCCGACCGAACCCAAAACGGCAATCGCGCTTGTTTTTCGCATACTTATCGATATCGACAGCAGAAAAATGCCGCTTCCAAATTTTCTCGAAGCGTATTTTTACAGCGAGTCGGTAAACGAGTCGTATGCGCGGTTCGCGCTCGAGCTTCTTGCGCCGTTTTTGTCGTATTGCAGAATGTACTTTGTAAAGACCGAAGCCACCGCGCCCTCGGTAATGGAACAGAACGGCATGGCGCAGGCGTACGACGACGTTAACAATAAATTCCGCGAAGAGCTTCGCGTCGACGCGCTCGCGTGCTTGTCAGAGCTTATCGATATGGGCGACAAAACCATGTCGGGCGTTGAGGGCGCGGAATACGCGGCATGCCTAAATGGGCTTATCCGCTCGATAAAAAAGAATAATTTCGACGACATGATTTCCGCGTTTTTGGGCGTTAAGTATGCGGTTGCGTACTTCTTTAAATCAAACGCCGACGCTCGCGAACTTATTAAAAAGCTCGAATACGATATCCGTCATCTTACCGACTGATAATTAGTGGATAACAAAAATCCTTCGCGAAAAGCGCGAAGGATTTTTTTGCGTCGAAAATTATTGATTGTTAGATAAAAACAGTTTATTCCGCTTTTTGTTCGGCGGTTTTGGGTACAAAGCCTTCGAACATATAGTTATCGCAAACAGATTGCACCTTTTGGGCTTGAAGCTCGCTTTTTACGGTCCATGCGACAACGGGAAGCCCGGCGTTTTTAACGAACTTATTGGGAAGATTGGTTACCTTGTACGCCACAAAGTCGGGGTGAGAGACGTCGTTGAATTTAAGGCGCTTTATAAGGCGCTTGTCGTGGCGCGACGTGTCGAAGTCGGCATGGTGGAAGAATGAGGAAAGCTGACCTCTTAATATCTGCGGCGCCGAGTCGTAAAAGTATTGAAGGGAATACGGGTCGAACGATTCTACCGCATAGTCGCCGTTGTAACCTTTAAGTATGTCGATAAGCTCTTTTTCGAGCACAAAAGAATGTCCGAGCTTTTTTACGTCGATAAGAATTGGAACCTTGCCGTTAACAAGCTCGAGAACCTGTTCCAGCGTGGGAATGGAATACTCTGTTTTTTTAAGCTTTATATTATCGAGATCGGTTACTTTTAGGTTTGCTACGTAGCCGTCGCGGTTAGTCATTCTGCTTAGCTTATCGTCGAAGAAGGTTACTATATTATTGTCATCGATAAGACGCACGTCCAGTTCGATGGCGAATCCGTTATCTACCGCATTTTTAAAGGCGGGAAGGGAATTTTCGGGATAGTCGAAGTTGTGAAGTCCGCGGTGTGCAATAGGCTTGTTCACTACCCATGAACTTTTAATTTCCATGTTTTTTACCTTACTTGTTGTTCTATTATTATAGCATGTACTTAAAATATTTACAATCGATTTGACTGATTTTTAATCAATTTAATAAAAAATTAGATAGGTTCGCCAAAATATTTGCCGTTTTCGTATCGTTATGTTATACTTGCGGTATGGAAAAGCAGGATAAAATCCGTAATTTTTGCATAATCGCCCATATCGACCACGGAAAATCCACTCTCGCGGACAGACTCATGGAAGCGACCGAAACGCTCACTAAGCGCGAGATGAGCGACCAAATGCTGGACAGTATGGATATCGAGCGCGAGCGCGGCATTACCATTAAGCTGACGCCCGTGCGTATGGTCTACGACTACAACGGCGAAAAATATACGTTTAACCTTATAGATACGCCCGGGCACGTCGACTTTACCTACGAGGTGTCCCGTTCGCTTGCCGCGTGCGAGGGCGCTATTCTTGTCGTCGACGCGGCGCAGGGCGTAGAGGCGCAAACCCTTGCTAATGTTTATCTTGCGCTTGATAACAATCTCGAGATTGTTCCCGTAATAAACAAAATAGATCTTCCGGCGGCGCGGCCGGACGAGGTAAAAAAGGAGATAGAGGACGTTATCGGTCTGCCGGCGGACGAGGCGCCGTGCATTTCCGCAAAGGAAGGGCTTAATATCGACAGCGTGCTTCGCGCAATAGTCGAACAGGTTCCGCCGCCGCACGGCAATCCCGGTAAGCCGCTTAAAGCGCTCATATTCGACTCGTACTACGACAACTACAAGGGCGCCGTGTGTATGATTCGCGTCGTCGACGGCAAGGTGAGCGTGGGCGACAACGTTACTATGATGTCTACCGGTAAAAGCTACGACGTTACCGAAGTGGGCGTTTTCCATCCCAAGCCGATGTCCACCGGCGTTCTCCAAGCCGGAGACGTCGGATATTTGTGCGCGTCCATTAAGTCGGTAGCGGACACCGCGCCCGGCGACACCATTACAAATACTCTAAAACCCACCGAAGCGCCGTGCCCGGGCTACAAAAAGGTCAAGCCGGTCATGTACTGCGGAATTTACCCGGCGGACGGTTCGAGATACGAGGATTTAAAGGACGCGCTCGAGCGGCTTAAACTAAACGACGCGTCGCTCTTCTACGAGCCTGAAACTTCGTCGGCGCTCGGCTTCGGCTTCCGCTGCGGATTTTTGGGGCTATTGCACATGGAGATAATAGAAGAGCGTATCGAGCGCGAGTTCGACCTCGATATTATAACCACCGCGCCAAGCGTCGTGTACAAGGTTTACTGCGGAAACAATATGGTGGAGGTTACCAATCCGTCCAATCTTCCGCCTGCCGGCGAGATCGATTATATGGAAGAGCCGGTCGTAAAGGCGTCGATATTCACTCCGCCCGAATATATCGGGCCGATTATGGACCTATGCCAAGACAAGCGCGGCGAATATCTTAACATGACGTACCTCGAAAAAACGCGCGTTTTAATAACGTACAATATGCCGCTTAACGAAATCGTCTACGACTTTTTCGACGGGCTTAAAAGCAGGTCGCGCGGCTATGCCAGCTTCGACTACGAGTTCGACGGGTACAGAAAAAGCGAGCTTGTAAAGCTCGACATCATGCTTAACGGCGAGGTTTGCGACGCTCTAAGCACCATTGTACACCGCGACAAGGCGTATTCTCGCGGCAGAACTATGGCGGAAAAGCTTAAAGAGGTTATTCCCCGTAAGCTTTTCGAGATACCCATTCAGGCGTCTATCGGCGGCAAGGTAATTGCGCGCGAAACGATAAAGGCGCTTAGAAAGGACGTTCTCGCAAAGTGCTACGGCGGCGACGTTACACGAAAAAAGAAGCTTCTCGAAAAGCAAAAAGAGGGCAAAAAGCGTATGCGCCGGTTCGGCACGGTCGAAATCCCCTCGGAAGCGTTTATGTCGGTGCTTAAACTCGACAGCGATAAGTAACCATGTCGCACGCCAGCGTTTATATCCATATCCCTTTTTGTAAGGCGCGGTGTAAGTATTGCGCCTTCGTTTCGTCTACCGATTTTTCGCTTATGCGCGACTATGTGTCCGCGCTCTCATCGGAAATTCGTAATGTCGGGCAAGGCCGCAACTGTAATTTCTACAACGATAATAAAATAATCGATACGGTATACGTAGGCGGCGGAACGCCGTCGTGCCTGCACCGCGGCGCGCTTAGCGAAATTTTAGGCGCGGTGCGCTCTGTATTTACTGTTGAGGACGGCGCCGAAATAACGGTGGAGGCCAATCCAGAAAGCTGCACCGACGATTTTATTGCCGAGGCGGTTTCGTGCGGCGTAAACAGAATAAGCATGGGGCTTCAATCCGCGTGCGACGAAACGCTTAAAAATATAGGACGGCTTCACAACGCGGAAGGGTTCAAAAGCGCCGCGCGGCTCGTCCGATCTTACGGAATTACGAACGTTTCGTCCGATATAATACTCGGCTTGCCCGGTCAATCGCAAGACGAAATAGTGCGCGCGATAAACCTCGTTTCGGAATATTGCGACCATATTTCGGTGTACGCGCTCACGGTGGAAGAAGGAACAGAGCTGTTTAGGCGCGGATACAGGCCCGACGACGATCTCGTCGCCGATTATTACGAGCTTGCTTGCCGCACCCTTAATTCGCTCGGCTTTTCCCGTTACGAGGTGAGTAACTTTGCTCGTTGCGAAAAGGAAAGCCGACACAACCGTAAATATTGGCGGCTCGTTCCGTACTACGGCTTCGGCGCCGGGGCGCACGGTTACGACGGTAAAAGGACGAGGTACCGCCATACCGAATCGGTAAAAGAATACATAGAAGGATCCGACATAATCACGGAAGCTCTGTCCGATATTGATATTTATAACGAGTACGTTATGCTTGAGCTGAGAACCGAAAAGGGTATGGACGCGCGCGATTTTGCGGCGCGAGTGTCGCAAGAATACGAGCGAGAGTTTAACAAAAGGGCGAGCGTGCTTATCAATCGGGGATATTTGCTTAACGAAAACGGTTTTATTAAAATTCCGCCCGACAAGATGTTCGTTATGAATTCGGTAATCGAGGAATTGATGCTCGACCAAACCGCTTGATATTTTACAATCGATGTGTTATAATTACCGCATGACTAAAAGCACCGTTTATAAGTCGGTAGGACGACTCGATATGTACTCGGCGCAAAACCGGTTTATTCACTACATGAACAGGTTTGCGCTTATCGGCGTACTCGTTTTTTCTGCGGTCGGAATGGTGCTTAACTATGTTTTTCGCATGCTCGGCGCGCCGGGCGGATCGTATCTATTGTGTTGCATTTTGTGCGTTCCTATATGCGTCGCGTATATCTATATTCATGAATACCTGCATGCGCTCGCCGTGCTCATGATAAAAAGGGAAAGACCGAGAATAAAATTCGACAAGCTTATAGCATCGTGCGGATCGAATACAATCGTTTTCGGTAAAGCGGAATACTTTTTTGTGGCGACTTTTCCGTTTTTGTTTTTCTGCGCCGTACTTATTCCGCTGTGCATATTTTTGCCGCCCCTGTTTTTCCCGATGCCGTTTGCGCCGCTTATTTACAACCTGTTCGGTTCCGCCGGCGACTTTTATATGATTAAGCGCGCTTTGTCTCTTCCTAAGGGCGGCGCGGTTATCGATAAGGGCGCGGAAATCGTTTTATACGTCCCCGTCGAAGGCAATTAACGAACGTGTTTATAAATAAATAATTAAGTGTATATATAGTGTATGAAATTTTTTTTATACACTATTTTTGGAAAAAGATATTAAAATTATGGGAAAATTTTTTTAAAAAAGGTTGACAAGGAAAAGGGGGTGTGATAAACTAAATTAGCAGTCTAAGGTTTTGATTGCTAAACGATTGGGCGAATGCGGCATTAAATGGGACTTACGAGCCGAAAAGAGAAAATACTCCAGGCTATAGTGGACGGTTACATAGAAAATCCGCAGCCTGTATCGAGTGCCGAGATTAAGGAAAAGCACCTGCCGGCGCTCTCGTCTGCTACAATACGCAACGAGATGGCGGCGCTCGAGGAGATGGGGTATCTTACTCAGCCTCACGCGTCATCCGGCCGCGTTCCGACTGCCGAGGCGTATAGGCTTTACGTGGAAAAGCTTATGCCGCGCCGCAAGCTGTCCCGGTCCGAGCTTAAAATCGTAAAGCGGTATTTTAACAGAAAGGTTACCGAGATTGACGATATGCTCAAAAGCACGGCTAAGGTCATTTCGGAAATAACAAACCTTACGTCGGTTGCGTATCTTCAGAGCGCCGATGACGCGACGGTAACAAACATTCGTCTCGTAAAAATATCCGCATCGTCCGCGCTTATCATTATCGTAACCAACCTCGGCGTGCTTAAAGACACAACAATCAATATCGGCGACGGGGTAACGGTAACGGACGAGTACTGCGACAGAGCCTCCAAGTTTGTAACACAGTTTTTCGGCGGACGCAAGATAAGCGAGATAAACAGGCCCAAAAAGATTATAAAGGAAGTAAAAAAAGAATATCATCAAGTCTTTAAAACGATAATAAAAATCTTTAAGAGCTACGACCACGACGAGGTGATGTCCGACATAATACTCGAAGGAAGCGCAAAGATACTCGAACAGCCCGAGTACGCCAACCTTCAAAAGGCGAAAGCCATGCTCGAGTTTTTGGACGCTAAGGAAGAACTGGTTCCCGTGCTTCAAAACTCGGACGACATGAACATTACATTTAAAATAGGAAGAGACAACGAGCTGCGAGACGGAATGCCCGAGTGCGCCATAGTAACGGCGCAGTACAGTATAAACGGCGTAACCGTCGGTAACGCAGGAGTAATAGGTCCTATACGAATGGACTACGGCAAGGTTGTTTCCGTCCTCGACTATCTGTCGAGAACGGTGCAAATGCTTCCCGCCGGCGAGGGTCGGGAAGGCGATATCGAATCGGTCGAGGTCGACGACGAAACGGAAGCGATCGCCGAAGCCGAAGATGTCGAAGAATAAAATTTCATAAATCGGAGGACACAATGAACGACGATAAGACGAGAGAACGCACACGCGAACTGCCGATTGTTGAGATGCAGCAAGAGGAGTTTAAGGCGCTTCAAACACAGATTGCTACGGTTACGCAGCAATTAAGCATCGCTCAAGCCATCGCAATCAAGGAAAAAGCGCGTTCGGAAGAGCTCTCGAACTTGGTCAACCGTATGCAAGCGGACTTTGATAACTATCGCAAGCGTATGAACGAGAACAACAAAAAGCTTAAAGAAGACGGCATCTGCGCCGTTCTCGAAAAGCTGATACCGGCACTGGATGTTTTGAAGCAGGCTATTCAATCCATTCCCGACGCTAAGGTTGCCGAAGGCGTAAAGATGATATACCGTCAAGTTTTCGACATTCTCACGGCGTTTAACGTAGAGGAAATTCCGGCGCTCGGCGAACAATTCGACCCCAATTTACACAATGCAATCGTGAACGTAAAGACCAACGATCCTGCGCAGGTCAACATGATTGTAGAAGTGTTCAACAAAGGCTTCCGGCTCGGCGACCGAGTTTTGCGTCATAGCAACGTAAAAGTCGCCAACTAAGCCGAATAAATCAATAAAAAATTTTTTGGAGGATATAGAAAAATGGGCAAAATTATTGGTATCGACTTAGGTACTACCAACTCGTGTGTTGCCGTGCTCGAAGGCGGCGAACCCATCGTCATTCCCAATGCCGAAGGTTCACGTACTACCCCTTCCGTAGTAGGCTTCGCAAAAGACGGAGAGCGTCTCGTAGGACAGGTTGCAAAGCGTCAGGCTGTCGCTAACCCAGATAGGACGATTATTTCCATCAAACGTAAAATGGGTCTTCCCGACAAGGTTACAATCGACAATAAGGCGTACACGCCGCAAGAGATTTCCGCGATGATTCTTACTAAGATTAAGCAGGACGCGGAAGCATATCTCGGCGAGACCGTTTCCCAAGCGGTTATTACCGTTCCCGCGTATTACAACGACGCTCAGCGTCAGGCGACTAAGGACGCCGGTCGTATCGCAGGTCTCGAAGTTCTCCGTATAATCAACGAGCCTACGGCGGCTGCGCTTTCCTACGGTCTCGATAAGGGCCAGGGCGGCAACCAAAAGGTCTTTATTTACGACCTCGGCGGCGGTACGTTCGATATTTCCATTCTCGAGATAGGCGACGGCGTATTCGAAGTTCTCGCAACCGCAGGCGATACCCACCTCGGCGGCGACGACTTCGACCAGGTTATTATCGACTACCTCGTTCAGGAGTTTAAAAACTCCAACGGTATCGATTTAAGCAAGGACCGTCTTGCCATGCAGCGCCTTAAAGAAGCTGCGGAAAAGGCGAAGATCGAGCTTTCAGGTACGCAAAAGACGCTTGTCAGCTTACCGTTTATTACGGTCGGCCCCGCAGGCCCTCTCCACCTCGAGACCGAGATTACGCGCGGCAAGTTCGAAGCGCTTTCCGCAAACCTTGTACAGCGCACCGTAGATCTTACCAAAAAAGCGATGCAAGACGCCGGCTACACCACTAAGGATATCGACAAGGTTATACTCGTCGGCGGTTCCACCCGTATTCCCGCGGTTGTAGAGGCTGTTCGTCAGCTTGCCGGCTCGGATCCTTTTAAAGGCATCAACCCCGACGAATGCGTCGCGGTAGGCGCGGCTATTCAGGGCGGCGTTCTTGCCGGCGAGGTTAAGGACGTTCTCCTTCTCGACGTTACCCCTCTTACGCTCGGTATCGAGACGATGGGCGGCGTTGTTGCTCCGCTTATTCCGAGAAACACGACCATTCCTACCAAAAAGTCGGAGGTTTTCTCGACCGCTGCGGACAATCAGTCGTCGGTTGACATCCACATTGTTCAGGGCGAGCGTAAGTTTGCACGCGACAACAAGACGCTTGCACGCTTCGAGCTTAGCGGTATTCCTCCTGCACCTCGCGGCGTTCCTCAAATCGAGGTTACCTTCGATATCGACGCCAACGGTATAGTCAGCGTTTCCGCTAAGGATAAGGGTACCGGCAGACAACAGCGTGTTACCATTACCGCCAACACCAACCTCAGCGAAGCCCAGATTCAGCAGGCTATTAAGGACGCCGAGAAGTTTGCGGAAGAGGACAGCAAGCGCAAGGAAGTTATCGACGCCAAAAATAGGGCGGATATGCTTATCATCTCCATCGAGAAGTTCTTACGCGAGAACGGCGACATGGTTACCGAAGAGAACAAAGCAGAGCTCAATAAGGAAATGAACAACGTTCGCGAGGCTCTTAAAACCGACGAACTCGATCCTATCCTCGACGCGCTCGAAACGCTTCAATCTCTCTCCGACGGCATATTCAGCAAGCTGTACGAAAACGGCGCTTCCGGTGCCGGCGCGGCAGGCGACGACGTTGTTGTAGACAATCCCGAGGTTGTCGACGACGGCGGCGCGGTCTAATACCGAAATCAGTTAATATTCGAATGCCGTTACCGCTTTTTTGCGGTAACGGCTTATCGAATTTTTATAATTATCCTAATCTTTTAATCACCCTCGTTTGAGGGCGGAGTTATAGTTATGGCAAAAAATTACTACGAAATATTGGGCGTATCCAAGACGGCTTCTGACGACGAGTTAAAAAGCGCGTTCCGTAAGCTTGCCCGTCAGTATCACCCGGACCTTCACCCGGGCGACGAGGCTGCCGCCAATAAGTTTAAGGAAATAAACGAAGCGTACGAAACGCTGTCCGATCCGCAAAAGCGCTCGGAATACGACAACGCGCAGGCCGCAGAAGCGGCAGGCGGTGCCGGCGGCGCCGGTTTCGGCGCGCGCGGCGGTCAAGGCGGACCGGGCGGATCGTTCTTCGACGATATCATTAACGACATGTTTAACGGCGGTCGTCCGGGCGGACCCGGCGGCCAGGGCGGACATGCCGGCGGTCCCGGAGACATCAGTCTTAACGTTTCGCTGACGTTTGAGGAAGCGGCGTACGGCGCTCAAAAAGAGATTGCCGTTAACAGAATGGAACCTTGCGCGGCGTGCCGCGGAACGGGCGCCAAAAACGGAACGCAATACGTTAAATGTGCTCAGTGCGGCGGTACCGGTAAGGTTAGGTTCGCGCAGGAAACGCCGTTCGGCAGAGTGGTCAGCATGAAGCCGTGTACGGGTTGCGGCGGCACGGGCAGAAATATAAAAGAGCCTTGTCCGTCGTGCGCAGGCCGCGGATCCATGCGCAAAAACTCCAACCTCAGAATAACCTTTCCGCCCGGAGTCGAGCCTAATCAGATAATGACGATTCCCGGCGAGGGCGAACGCAGGACAGGCGCAAAGCCCGGCAATCTTATTCTTACGATTACCGTGCTTCCGCACAAGCTGTTCCGCAGGAAAGGGCTTGACCTTTTGGTCGACGTTCCTATTTCGTTTACTCAGGCGCTGCTCGGCGACAAGGTCCTTGTCCCTACGCTAAGGGGCAATAAGGTTTCTTTCCCGTTGCCCGAGGGCACGCAAAGCGGCGTTACCTTCAAACTGAAAGAGCAGGGTATAGAAAACCCCAAAAAGGGCATAAAAGGCGATTTGCTCGTTACTATCGACATAGAGCTGCCCCGTAACCTCACAAAGGAACAGAGGAAACTTATTAAAGAGCTTCACGAAAGCTTAAAGCCCGAGCAGTACGACAAAGCTCGGGAATATATGAAAAAACAATAAAAATCTTATATGCAATAAGCCGCCGTTACCTCGGCGGTTATTTGCGTTTTACATAAGGAGTAAAAATGAAAATTCTCGTTATAAACGCAGGGAGTTCGTCCCTTAAATATCAGCTTATAGAAACGGATACCGAACAGGTTTTAAGCAAGGGCGTTTGCGAGCGTATCGGCACCACAGGTTCCACGCTTAAACATACCGGTAATGGTTCGGTAACGATCGACAGTCCCATGCCCACACACAAAGAGGCTATTAAGCTTGTTCTCGACTCGCTCGTCAGCAAGGAATACGGCGTTATTTCCGGCATGGACGAAATAGCGGCGGTAGGACACAGAGTTCTTCATTCGGGCGAGGACTTTAACGACTCGGTGCTTATTACGCCCGAATCGCTCAAAAAGATAGAAGGCAACGTCGACCTCGGTCCGCTTCACATGCCGCCTAATATCATGGGAATTAAGGCGTGCCGCGAGGTTATGCCCAAAGCGCCGATGGTGGCCGTTTTCGATACGACCTTCCACTCGACGATGCCCGACTATGCGTACATGTACGGTATCGACTATAACGACTACAAAAAGTACAAGGTGCGTAAATACGGCTTCCACGGTTCCAGCCATGCTTATGTTTCGGGCCGCGCTTCGGCGTTACTCGGCACCGATAAGATTAAAACCGTCGTTTGTCATCTCGGCAACGGCGCGAGCATCAGCGCCGTCAAAAACGGCAAGTGCGTTGACACGTCGATGGGTCTTACGCCGCTTGAAGGGCTTATTATGGGCACGAGAGCGGGCGATATAGACGCCGCCGCGCTCGAATACCTTATGGACAAAAAGGGTATCGACATTCATAAAATGACCAATTACCTTAACAAGGAATGCGGCGTGCTCGGTATAAGCGGAGTCAGCTCGGACTTCCGCGATCTCGAGGCCGCTGTTAAGGAAGGCAACGCAAGAGCTAAGCTTGCGCTCGATATGTTCAGTTACAGAGTTAAAAAGTACGTCGGGTCGTACGCCGCCGCTATGGGCGGACTCGACTGCCTCGTATTTACCGGCGGCATAGGCGAGCATACCGTTGCCGTTCGTAAAGCGGTCTGCGAGGATATGGAATTTCTCGGCGTAAAACTCGACGATAAAAAGAACGAAAACGCGCCGCGCGATACCGAATACGACATAACCGCAAAGGGCGGAAAGGTAAAAATTCTCATTATCCCCACCAACGAAGAGCTGTACATCGCGCGCGAAACGCTTAAACATAAAGACGACTGATTTTGGGTTTACGCGACGAATTACGCCAAGTCCTTTTTCCGGACGGGATTAAATGTATCGTGTGCGGCAAGGAAATTACTCCGAGCCGATACTCGCTGTGCGGTAATTGCATGTTCGACCAAAACGACAATTACTGTATTCGTTGCGGCAGACACAAGGTCGGCATAGGCGATTATTGCGGCGAGTGCAAAAACGAAACGATTTATTTCGACGAGGCGCGGTCGGCGGTTAACTATACCGAAGGCGCGCAAAACGTTGTGTGGCGCATGAAGTACGGCGACGCGCGGTATATGGCGCGGCCGCTCGCGCAATACATGATAGACGTTCTTGTCCGCACGGACTGGGCTTTCGACTGCTTTTCTTTCGTTCCGCCCGATAAAAAGCGCGTGCGCCGCCGCGGCTACAACCAGGCGGAAATGCTCGCAAACGAGCTTGCCGCACTGACAAACAAGCCGTGCGTTAATCTGCTCGAAAAGGTTAAAACCACAATCAACCAGGCGCGATTGACACGTCAGGAACGGCTTGTCAATCTTATCGACGCGTTTAAAGCAAAGTGCGTTCCGCCCGAGCACGTCGTTATTGTAGACGACGTTATGACGACGGGCGCAACGCTTAACGAATGCGCTAAATCGCTCAAAAAGGACGGCGCTAAAATCGTGTACGCACTGACGTTCGCGTCGGTGCCCGAAAAACCGCTCACGGACGAACCTGTCCAAAATATACACGATTTTCGTCCGCAATAACTTGACTAAATTAAATCGATATGTTATCATGTAAATGGTGCATTATGCGCTTGTTATGATATTATGCTGCTTCAGCAGCTTATGATAACATCGGAATATTACAATAAGGAGGATACCATGACACTACTTTCGACAGAAGTCTCGGTCGTTTTGGCTATTGTTTTGCCTATAGTAGCGCTTATTGTCGGTGCGGCGGTCGGTATATTCGTATACCGCTTCTACCGAAACAAAAAGCTCGGCGACGCAAAGCAAGCGGCTAACAAAATGCTCGAAGACGCTATTAACGAAGTAAAGGAAATGCGTAAAACCGCAGTCCGCGAGAATAAAGAAGAGCTTGATAAGGAACGTGCCTCGCTCGAAAAGGACATTCGCGAAAAGCAATCCAATCTCTCCAGACAGGAACAACGCATTTTACAACGCGAGGAAAACCTCGACAAAAAAGAACAATCGCTCGACAGAAAAGCCGAGGACCTTGACAACCAAAGAGCTTCGCTTGCTCAAAAGCATGCGGATGCGGACAAGCTTAAATCCGAGCTTGAGGGCGCTCATAACAAAATACTCGAAGAGATAGAACACGTCGCTCAGCTCAGCAAGGAAGAGGCTAAGGCTCAGCTAATCGACGCTATTCGCGACGAGGCCAAGCACGACGCCGCAAAAATGGTGCGCGAGATTGACGCCGAGGCCAAAGAGGAAGCGGACAAAAAGGCGCAGAAGATAGTCGCGCTTGCTGTCCAGCGCTGCGCGGTCGATCACAGCTCTGAAATAACCGTATCGACGGTCGCGCTTCCCAACGACGAGATGAAGGGCAGGATTATAGGCCGCGAGGGCAGAAACATTCGCGCGCTCGAAACTGCGACCGGCTGCGACCTTATTATCGACGACACGCCCGAAGCAGTCGTGCTCTCGTGCTTCGATCCCGTTCGCCGCGAGATTGCGCGTATCGCGCTCGAAAAGCTTATAAGCGACGGGCGCATCCACCCGGGCAGAATAGAGGACCTCGTCGAAAAGGCGAAAAAGGAAGTCGACGTTAAAATCAAGGAAGCCGGTGAAAACGCTATGTACGAAACGGGCGTGTTCGGGCTTAATCCCGAGCTTGTCCGCATTCTCGGCAGGCTACGTTTCCGCACAAGCTACGGTCAAAACGTACTCCGCCATTCCATCGAGGTGAGTAACCTTGCCGGCATTATGGCGGCGGAACTCGGCGCGGACGTTGCGCTGTGTAAGCGCGGCGGCCTGCTGCACGACATAGGCAAGGCGCTCGACCACGAGTTTGAAGGAACGCACGTTTCGCTCGGCGTCGACGCCGCCAAAAAGTACAAAGAGAGCAAGGGCGTTATCCACTGCATTCAGGCGCATCATAACGACGTCGAGCCGGAAACAATCGAGGCGATTATCGTTCAGTGCTGCGACGCCATTTCGGGCGCAAGACCTGGCGCGCGTCGCGAGTCGCTCGACAGCTACGTAAAGCGTCTCGAAAAGCTCGAGGAAATAGCCAACGGCTACGAGGGCGTCGAAAAGGCGTTCGCCGTCCAGGCAGGTAGGGAAGTGCGTATTATCGTCAAGCCCGACGTTATCGACGACGTTAAGGCTATGTATATGTCCAAAGAGATCGCTAAACAGATCGAGCAGGATATGCAGTACCCCGGCCAGATTAAGGTTAACGTAATCCGCGAAACCCGTGCCGTCGAGTACGCCAAATAAAAGCCGTGGGCTCATTATTTGGTTTAGTTACAACTTGTTTGACTCGGTTCCGAATACACTTTTGCTTAAAGATATAAAGTTTTTAAGCAAAGATTTACGCAAACTCGACATTATGTAACAGCATATAATAAAAAATACTTTTTATATATTTTGTATAAAACGTCTTGACAGGCACGTTTAATTACTATATAATGTAGTGGATTAAGCGTGCTTTTCTTTTTTTTTGTTGCCTAAAAACACGTAACAGCATAGGTGAATGTGATGAAAAAGCAAATGTCTACTAAAAAAGCGATTGCGGTTTTCACACCCGGCATAACCGTAGTTTTTGCTATAATGCTTGCGGTTATTATCGCGTCGTCTATTTTTTGGCAGGATATCAGCTTGTGGTTGTACGGGCGCGCTCAAAAAGCCGACCCTGCGGCGCTTGCAAGCGGTACCGCTCTTTGCGAGGATATAGTCGAAGAAGGCGTTGTTCTTTTAAAGAACGAAAAGGACAAAAACGGCAAGGCCGCGCTTCCTCTTTCCGAAAAAGAAATCGAAAAGATTAACGTGTTCGGTTGGGCGGCGTACGACTGGATGACTATGGCGTTCGGCTCGGGCTATTCCAATACGAAGCTATCCAAGCTTAAACTTTTCCCGGCGCTCGAACAAGCCGGAATCGAATATAACAAAGACCTTTACAACCTGTACAAAAATTTCTATTCCGATTCCTCTAACGAGTATAACAAGCAAGAGGACGAGCAGGAGTACAGAGGCGGCGTCGCGTTCGGCTCGGAAAAAATATTCACTCTGCACGAGCCGGGCAAGAAATTTTACACCGCGGCAATAAAAGACAGCGTGGTTAACCATTCCGACGTTGCGCTCGTCGTTATAGGCAGAACGGGTAGCGAGAGCAAGGACCTTAAACTTAACCAGGTTAAGCAGGACCAGACCAATAAATCGACTCGCAATACCACCGTTACTGACAGACACTATCTCGAGCTTTCCACCGAAGAGGAGGAGATGATCGAGGTCGCAAAGGAAACCTGCGGCAAGGTTATCGTTATTCTCAACACAGCCAACACGATGGAAACCGGCTTTATCGACGACCCGGACATTGACGGTGCGCTTCTCGTGGGGCTTACCGGTCTTACCGGCGTAAACGGGCTTATTAACGTTCTGCGCGGCTCGAAAGAGGCTAAGGTTGCAAAGCGCGACGACGACGGCAACGTGATCTACGACGATAACGGCGACGTTGTTTACGAAAAGGACGAAAGCGGCGAAATCGTAACCGAGAAGGTGCAGGTTTCCCCTTCGGGCAGGACGGTAGATACATACGCGTACGACGTATACACTGCGCCATCTATGGCTAATTACGGCGCTTACAGCATCGACGGCGGCATAAATATATATTCCAACGCCACGAGCGAAGGCAACCAGTACAAGTCTTATATCGATTATAACGAAGGTATTTACGTCGGTTATAAGTGGTATGAAACCGCAAACGCGGAAGGGTACTGGGATAACGTTAACAACGAGTACGGCGACGGCTACGAGGGCGTCGTTCAGTATCCGTTCGGTTACGGTCTGTCGTATACCGAGTTTACCTGGACGGTTACCAACGTGCTTGTAAACGGCCAGTCGAAAACATCTGGCGAGCTTGGCAAAAACGATAAAATCGAAATTTATGTGGAAGTTCAAAACGTAGGCGACTATTCCGGCCAAGACGTCGTCGAGCTTTATTACACCGCGCCTTATATTAAGGGCGGTATAGAAAAGGCGTACGTCAACCTCGGCGCGTTCGCCAAAACGGGCGTTATCGCACCCGGCGGAATTGATATCGTCAAGCTTGAGCTTTCCGTTCAAAGCATGGCGTCGTACGACTGCTACGACATGAACAAAAACGGTCATACCGGCTACGAGCTTGACGGCGGACCGTATCAGATTCGCTTAATGAAAAACGCGCACGAGGCGCACGAGCTGAACGACACTTCCTCCAACGGCGTAAAAGCCGCCGTAACCAATCCGGTAATTACATACACAATTCCCGGCAGCGGTTACAATTACGACACCGACGAAAAGACGGGCGAGAAGATTGAAAACCGCTTTACCAACAAGGACGGCAAGGGCAACGACAAGGTTATAGACAACGGCGATCTCGACGGAAGCCGTGAGTCGACCCCGGTTAAATATCTGTCGAGGTCTGATTTTACGGGCACCTATCCCAAAAAAGCCGCGGCAAGGACGAGGACGACCGAGGCAGCGAACGTTGCCAAAAACAAGATTCCTTCTTCCGACCAGCTCGAATACGCCGGCTACGGCGGAATTTCGTCCATGCCGACTGTTTTAGACAGCGGACTGACAATTAACGACGCTATCGGCATAAAAGACTACGACGACGATATGTGGGACTATCTTGTAGACCAAATCCCTGCGTCCGAGCTTGTAAACTTAATAAGCGACGGCTACTTTAAGACGGCGGCGCTTAAAAGCATAGGCAAGGATGAGTATGTCGATTTGGACGGTCCCCTCGGCTTTAACACTCGCGTAACCTCGGGCACTGCGCTTTGCGAATTTGTCGCTTATCCGAGCGCGACTCTGCTTGCTCAAACCTGGAACGTAGAGCTTGCCCACGCAATGGGGCTAAGCGTCGGCAGAGAGGCAAAGTCGATGGACGGTCTTAAAGGCTGGTATGCGCCGGGTGCCAACATCCACCGCACACCTTTCGGCGGACGGAACGGCGAGTATTATTCCGAGGACGGCGTGCTTTCCGGCATGATTTGCGCCGGCACCGTTCAGGGCGCAAAAGAAATGGGCGTGTATTCATACGTAAAACATTTTGCGGTAAACGACAGCGAAAAGAACCGCGAGGGACTGTTCACATTCCTTACCGAGCAAACCTTGCGCGAAGTCTACTTAAAGCCGTTCGAGCTTATGATTAAAGAGGGCGGCGGAAACGCGCTCATGACCAGTATGAACCGTCTCGGCAGAGTATGGTCTGGCGCTAACTACGGTCTTATGACCGAAATCGTAAGAAATGAATGGGGCTTCTGCGGCACCGCCGTTACCGACTGGGTAAACGCAAGCGACGACTATATGCCGCCTTACCTCGGTATATGGGCCGGCAACGATATATGGCTGTCTAACGGTATAGGCAATCTGTTCGGCGCATTAAACAATAATCCCACCGCCGCGACGATAGGTAAAAAGGTCGCTCACGACGTACTGTGGACGCTTATCGACACCGAAAACGCGGCGGCAGAATACGACCCGAGCGCCGCAAGAACAGAGCTTGGCGCCGGCGCCACTTACAACATGACCTGGGTCTGGTACATTGTACTTATCGAAATTGTGCTTGCGGCAGGCCTCGGCGTAATGGTGTTCTTCATGGTAAAGAACATACTGCGCAACAAAAAAGCGGCTAAGGCTGAGGCTGACGGTAACTCCGAAGCCGAAGGCTCGCCCGAAACGGCGGAATACGCGTCAGGATCCGAAAATACGGTAGTCTCGGACTCAGAGTCTTTAAACGCGACCGATCGAGAAACATCGGATACTTCGGAAAGCGGCGAATAACCCTTTCTAGAAATATAAAATTTTTATCAGGAGGAAAACTGATTATGAAGAAAACAAGGAAAATCACCTCGCTTGTTGCAATCGTTCTTTCAGCTTTACTGCTGTTTGCAACGTTTGCGGCATGCGACACCACCAAACCCGATGGCGGTAAAGACCCCGTCATCAAAGAAATCTCCGTCAATCAAACCTCGAAAGAGATTGATCAGGGAGACTCGTTCGTACTTGAGGTAACTGCAAAGTATGACAACGGCACCAGCGGCAGAATTTATTCCCGTAACGGCCTTACGTTTGAAAGCAGCGCGCCTACCGTCGCAACCGTCGGCGCAAGCGGTTCGGTACTTGGCGTAGCCAAAGGTACCGCAACCATAACCGCTAAGGTTGAAAAGCTTTCCGCTACCTGCGAAGTAACCGTTCACTCGCTTACTCTCGAGCTTTCGGAAACCGAGCTTATGCTTGAAAAGGACACGAGCAAGACTCTTACCGCTACGGTTAAGAGAGACGGCACCGTTCTTACCGGCGACGACGCTAAGGTAAAGTGGGAATCGGACAACACCACCGTTGCTACCGTTAACGATGACGGTCTTGTTACCGCAAAGTCGGTCGGTACCGCCAACATCAAGGCTACCAAGGGCGGACTTGAAGAAACCTGCGCACTCGAAGTAACATGGACTCCTCCCATCGGTTACAACGAAATAATGTGGTGCGAGCAGAACAAGCTCGAGCCTAACACCTGGGGCTACTGGAACTCTAAAGAATCCGGCTGGGCGAACGGCGGACTTGCCGAAGATTACGGCGTTTACACCGACGAAACATTTAAAGAGAGCGAAACCACCCTTAACGAAGGCTTCGAGTACATCGGAATGGGCAAAATCACCTTCGAGTACGAGATTACTCACGAAGGCCCTAACTACACCTACCAGGCTTTCTACCGCAGCTCTGACAATGTAGAGGGCGGAAAGCTTCATTACAACCACGACTACCAAGTAACCTTTAAGGCGCTCTCCACCGTCGGCGGCGAGATGCACGTCAACCCTTACGACGACGTTCGCGCTCAAAACGACGGCGAGTCCGAAGAAGAATACGAAGCTTACCTCGCAACACGCGAAGCTACCGGTAAGTACCAAAAGAATCACGACTTCGAACTCGTAGCCAACGTCGAGCAAGAGATATCCGTTATCTTCCGTCATGACGACTGCGGCAATATCTACAAGCAGCTTGTCTACGACAACATGGGTTCGGCGCTTCACCTTCAGCTCGGCGACTTCCCCGTAGGCGAGAAAGTTACGCTTGTTATTTGGGACTTCCAGTACAAGGATTTGGGCGCAGCCGATCATCCTGTTACGTGCGACGAGACTAAGCACGCCGACTACGTCGATACCGACGCACCCGTTATTCCCAGCGTTCCCGAACTTATTCTTACCCCGGAAGAAATTTATGCTACCGAGGTTAAGCTCAGAGTAAAAGGCGAAGGCGACGAAGCAAGGGCGATCTTCCAGCTTTACGGCGTTATCGACGTATCGAAGTTCGACGACAAAACCGCTGCCGAAGAATGGCTCTACGCTTGCTACTTCGACCTTCAAATTGCGGGCGGTAGCTGGAAAATGGAACAGTTCAACAGAGAGGTTGTTTCCTTAGACGAAACCAGCGGCGAATTCTTAATCGAGTACGACATCACTCGTCTCTCGGTCAGCACGGGCGACGGTAGCGGCGCTTACGGCGGACACTTCGCAAGGAAAGATCCTTCCGAACCCGGTTATGGCGATAACCAGAACAGAGACCTTAAGCTCGATGCAGACAAGGCCGTTGCCGGCACCTCTATCACGGTTGGCAACAAGAAGTACACCATTGTCAACCACAAGGACTTCGAAGCCAACGAAGGTAACCAGTGGGGTCAGGCTTTCAACTACGGCTGCGTAGCAATCAAGGTTGAATCTGTTTAATCTTAAAATAATTTAATATGATTCGAAACAATAGGGGGGTAATTATTTACCCCCTTATGTATTTTCGGCGACGGGCTTATATCCGCCGCCGTTTTTTTATGAAATAAGTAATAGTGAATAGTGAAGAAGTGAAACACTCCCTCAGTCAAGCAGTCGCTACGCTTTGTGCTTGACAATTTTTGCACATGGAAGCATAAGGCGAGCCGCCGAAAAGCGGTAAAGTACTATGCGCCGTAAAAATCGTTTTTATTCGGTTTGATTTGTCAAAAAACCACAAAACAGACTTTTTTTTATTTGTTATTATTAAACCGAGGATAAGAGTATGAAAATCGAACACAGTTTGTCGCACGGCGAACTTATTATAAAGCTTTCCGGCGAGCTTGACGAGAGGACGGGTCCGTACGTAAGAATGACGCTCGATTCTATTATCGACGCGTCCGATTTTAAGCGTATTCGTATCGACATGTCTAAGCTTTCGTTTATGGACTCGACGGGGATAGGCGTGCTAATAGGCAGATACAAGCGCCTCTCGCCGCGCGGTATTCCAATCATATTGCAATCGCCGAACCCGTCAGTAGACCGCGTGCTCGGTCTGTCCGGCATATACAATATCATGATAAAGGCAGGTTAATTATGCATAACGAAATGACCTTGATATTTTCGGCTGTGTCCGAAAACGAAGCATTTGCGCGCAACGCGGTTGCGGCGTTTTGCGTTCCGCTCGATCCCACAATCGACCAGATTAACGATATAAAAACCGCCGTGTCCGAGGCGGTTACCAACTGCATAGTCCACGCTTACCCGATAAAGCCGGAGGAAAAGTTTGTAACGGTTAAAACCGTTATAGACGGCGGCACCGTACATATCGTCGTATCGGATAACGGAATCGGTATAGAGGACGTGGAAAAGGCAATGCAGCCTTTCTTTACCACTAAGCCGGACGAGGAGAGAAGCGGAATGGGATTTACAGTAATGGAATCGTTCTGCGACTCGCTCGAAGTTACAAAAAACACTCCGTCCGGAACAACCGTATCCATGACGAAACGAGTTAGAGGTGCGGATTGGAAAACGAACAAGTCTTAAACCTAATAGCCGCGGCGCAAAGCGGCGACAACAGCGCGTGCGAGATTTTATTGACTCGCAATTCGCCGCTCATTAAGTCGGTTATCAGGCGGTACAAAAACAGAAACGTCGAGTACGACGATCTGTATCAGCTAGGGTGCGTAGGCTTTATTAAAGCGGTAAAAAACTTTTCAACCGCCTTCGAGGTTCGGTTTTCTACCTATGCCGTGCCCATGATAGCAGGCGAGGTAAAGCGTTTTTTGCGCGACGACGGACCAATAAAGGTGTCGCGAGGAACTAAGGCCGCGGCAATAAAAATCGCGCGGTTTATCGAGGATTACAGAGCCAAAAACGGCGATGCGCCCACGGTCGAACAAATCGCAAAAGAGTTTTCGATAGAAGCGCAAGAGGTCGTTTTTATACTCGACTCGGGCAAATATCCGATTTCTATTTACGACAGAACGGACGACGACGGTTCGCGATCTTTAATCGATAAGCTTCATTCCGACGAGAACGAGGACGATCGTCTTGACAGCATGATGCTTAAAACCGTAATAGACTCGTTAGAGCCGCGCGACAAAAAAATAATACTGCTTAGGTATTTTGCCGACAAAACGCAGGCGGAGGTCGCGCGCGTTCTTAACGTATCTCAGGTTCAGATTTCTCGGTTAGAGAATAAAGTGTTAAATAAAATCCGCGAGGCGTACGGCGAGATATAAAAATTGCCGCACTTGGCGCAGATTTTATCCGATATGAATAATAACTCGGCTCAAGTATCAAATTATCGGTATGGATAATAAAAAAGAACGGGTTTTGGGCGAAGGCTTTATCACGACGACGGCGCGCGACGACGCTTTCGGTCCGATAAAAACCCACGAGTCGAGGAATTATTATGGCGAATAAAGAAGCGGCGGTAAAACGCCGTAACGAGCGTTACAATAAGTACGTAAACACAGTTACGCCTACTACAAGTCTGCCAAAAGCTTTGTGGCACAGCTTTTGGATAGGCGGTCTTACGTGTATGTTAGGCCAGGGTATAGGCGATATAGTAAAGGCGATTGCGCCCGATATGCCCGTCGACACGGTATCTAATATCACGTCGATGATTCTCATTACGGTAGCTATTCTGTTTACCGGGCTTGGATTTTACGATGTTATCGCGCGGCACGGCGGCGCAGGCTCGTTCCTGCCTATTACCGGCTTTGCAAACGCAATGGCGAGCGCTTCCATGGAATTCAAAACGGAAGGGCTTATTTTCGGCACGAGCGTTAAGATGTTTTCGGTCGTCGGTCCCGTCGTTGTAAACGGAATAGTTTGGTCGACCGTCGCAGGTTTAATTAACCTTTTGATACTCGGGGCGGTGTAATATGTTCGACGAATTTATTAAATCCGAACGGACCACGCTCTCAAAACGCAAAAGAATAATGCGCTTTGACAATAAGCCGCGCATAACCGGGCGAATGAGCGTTGTGGGCGTAAAGGAATCTCAAGGCCCGGTCGCAAGGTATTTTCACCGTTGCGAGGTAGACGATAAAATGGGCGAAAAAACCTTCGAGCGCGCGGAAATCCGCATGTTCGATACTGCGGTGCGAGGCGCGCTTAGGGACGCGCTTTTAACGGCGGAGGACGTGGATTTGTTTATTTCGGGCGATCTTCTCAATCAGATGACGACTTCGAGCTACGCCGCGCGCGATATAGGCGTGCCGCACGTCGGCGTGTACGGCGCGTGTTCGACCATGACCGAAAGTCTTATGCTTTCCGCGTCGATGGTAAACGCCGGGTATTTTAATAATGTGCTTTGCGCGGTGAGCAGCCACTTTGCTACGGCGGAACGCCAGTTCAGATATCCGCTCGAATACGGCTGTCAACGTCCGCCTTACGCGCAGTGGACGGTAACGGGTTCCGCGGCGTCTGTCGTGTCCCAAAACAGCGAAAAGACGGCGCGTTTCCCCAAAATCGTGTGCGCCATTCCCGGTATTATTACCGACTTCGGCACCAACGATCTTAATAATATGGGGGCGGCAATGGCGCCCGATAATGTTATAATACCACCATATTAAGGCGAACAACGACGCTTTGGCACAAAAATTCAGTCAAAAAGGGGGTGAGTACGCTTTTTCGCCTTATTTTTAGGTTTAAATTATACACTTATGAAAAACTCTCCGCCAAAAAGAAAAAACACCGCCGATATTTTACGCGAAGCAAATTACGATTGTGGGAATAAAAAGTACGTTCGGCGCGATTATACGGACGGCACGGTCGATTTAATTACATATAACGTGAATAAAAAATATTGGCTTTTTGAAACGTTCGTAAATAAAAAAATACTCGGCATGGAATATGACTTCGAGAATTGTTTGTCAAGCCCGGCGTTTTGCGGCTTGTATTTTGTTTATGCGACGATAATTTATGACCGAAGAAGGGCACCTAAAAGTAAAGCTTAGGACGAGCTTTCCACAAGCGCAATGCCTCGGTCGGGATCGGGATCCAGATACTTAGCGTGTTTTATGGTCGAGGTAAATACAAAGTCAGGCGGAACGGTAGACGGCGTGTAGCCGGTGTACTTTTTAAATATGTCGTTAAAATTGCGGATTGTCCCGAAGCCGCACAGATTGGATATTTCGGTCATGGAATAGTCGCCGGTTTTAATAAGCTTTATCGCTTTTTGAATGCGAATGCGGTTTATGTAGTAGATAAGGTTGACGCCCGTTTTTTGCGCAAACAATCTCGACAGATAGCTCGCGTTCATATTCATGAATTTTGCGGCGTCGTCCAGCGTATAGTTTTCGGCGTTAATTTCCAGCTCGCACAGCAGCGCCGCAAACCTGTCGTCTACGCCGTCGGTAGGCTTTTTGGCGGAAGTAGGGTTGTCGCGGAAAAGCTTGACCATAAGCTCGCTTAATGTGGAAAGGGTCATTACGTTGTACATAACCGCTTTGTTTTTAAGCTCGTTTAATATAATATCGTACGCTCGTTTTACGTTTTCGCCTTTTTCGATTAGAGGTGAGGTAAGGGTTACGTCCATAGCGAAGTCGTTTATTATAGAGCGCGCAAACACCAAAACGATTAGCAGTGTGGATTCGTCCACCGAAACCATTTTGTGAAGCATTCGGCTGTCGAAAAACATTGCGTTGCCTTGAGTAACGCGGTAGTTTTTCCCGGACGTAAAAACGTCCATTGCGCCGCGCTCGATAAAAATAAGCTCACACTCGTCGTGCCAGTGCAGCATGTTTTTTGAGTTGAGATACTTCCCGACCCAAACCTTTTCCCCATGTTCGTAAATCCACGTTTGTCTTGCGGAGTCCATATTTATATTATACTATACAGCAAGCATTTTGTCAATCGGTTTTTTTTGAGGTAAAAGAATACAAGGTAAAAAAACTTCTACAAGTAACAAAAAAACCTCTTGCTTAAAGATGTTTGTCTTGTTAAAATACCTACAACCGAATATAGGTAAAAAAGGGGGATAGCTATGAAAAACAGCAAGAAAATGTTGTTATTCACGGTCATTATTATGGCCGTAACAGCCATTTTTGCGCTAACGGCTTGTGAGGAAACAAAAACACCCACGCCTTCCGCTACGGGCGCTTACTATTTGTCCGTATACGAGAACGGGGCTTGGACTTCCTATAAGTCGGAAAGCGACATACCTGCTTCCGTTAAGTTCGGCGTAAACGCGCAGGACAAAGCGGTCTACACTCTCTCGATAAAACTCGAAGAGGGCGCTCAAGTAAAAATCGCGCAAATCGGCTCGACAACCACTTACGGTGCGGACGAGCTTTTCAGTGCGCTCACAGCCTTAACTAAGGGCAGCAATAACGCCCTTGTCGTAGCGAATGCCGGAACGTTTGTGTTTACGTTAAATACCGAATTTGCGACCGTTTCGTACACCCACACGCCGTCGACCTCGGGCGATCTTCCGACCGACGCCGAGGTCCTCTTTGTCGATATCGACAACGTTTCGGGCGCTGTTAACATTTTATATAACGAAACGAAACAGCTTACCGCAACCGTTACATACGACGACGACACCACCTCGTCGGAAGGCGTTACCTGGATAAGCTCGGCGCCGAGCGTTGCCACCGTCGTAAACGGTTTGGTAACCGCGGTTACCGCAGGCACGACGCAGATTAAAGCGGAGTGCGGCGGAGTGGAGAGCGATCCCGTAACGGTAAACGTAAACGGCACGGCGACGCTTGATATCACCTCGCACACTTTAAAGGTGGACGAGTCCAAGCAGATTACCGCGACCCTTGCCGGCGGCGCAACCAAAATTCAGTGGACTACCTCGGACGAATCCGTCGCAACCGTTTCGGACGACGGTCTTGTTACCGGTGTTGCACCCGGTTCCGCCGAGATTAAGTTCTTCTACAACGAGCGCCCCGGCGCGACTCCCAAATCCATTACGTGCGCAATTACTGTCAGCACGCCGGTAGAGGATATCGCGTTTGCAAGCACGCTTACGGTAGCGGTCAACGGAACGCAAAACCTTACGATAGGCTTTGTTCCGACGGACGCGACCAACAAAAACTACACGCACACTTTAACCCAGTCTGACGAGTACATTTCGGTCGTCAAGAACGGCACGACGCTTGCTATAACCGGTCTTAAACAGGGCGGCCCGGCGACGATAACCGTTACTTCGGAAGACGGAAACATCACCAAGACATGCACGGTTACCGTTATCGAAGCAGGATCCGAGTTCGTAAACGACATCGACCCTCAGACCCTTACTCTCAATAAGTCCGAAACGGGCACGCTTACCGTATCCGGTTCGGGAATTTCCTCGGTCGCTTGGTCGACGACTTCCTCGGCAATCGTATCCGTTGCGGCAAGCGCCGACGACAGCAAGATTGCTACCGTTACAGGCGCAGGCTTCGGTACTGCGACTATTACCGCAACTGTAACGCTTGTAAGCGGCGGCGAACCCGTCGTCAAAACACTCGACGTAATGGTCGCGCCCAACCAAATGTGGGTATACGGCGATATTATCGAAGGCGGCGACGGCTGGAACATGACCGATACCTACGAGGAAGCTTTGGAAGCCGGCACCACTCTTACCAAGTCCGAAAACGGAATATTCACCGCCGAAATTCATCTTCCCGCGAACAAGGATTTCCGTCTCGGCCACGACAACTTCGACTGGAAGGGAATACGCTGGGAACACATTTCGAGCGTTGCGGCGGAAAAGCAGAACGCTATTCAGGGCGGCAATGACCAAAACAGCGGCTACAACGTAAGAGTAACTAAGGCAGGCACGTATTCCGTTACCGCCGACTTTACCAAAATAGGCAAGCCCGTTCTTAAAATTTCGGTCGTATCGATTGACGTTACGAGCGTTACCGTAAATGCCGACGAGACCATGATTACCTCGAGCGGCGACCTTAACGCGGCGGCAATCACCGTTACGATTACGCCCGATGACGCGACCTACACCGACGACGACATCGTTTGGACGCTTACAAACGAGAACCTTGTTAATAAGGGTCTTTCCAACAATAATAAGACAATAACCGTTACCGCGCTCGACAGCCTCGCAGAGGGCGGCACGGTAAGAGTAACCGTTACCGTTAAAGGCAAAACCGCCTATGTCGAAATTACCGTAGTTGCGGCAGGCGCGCAGACGACGCCCGTATCGACGATCGCCTTCGAACAAACCTCGTACGCCTTTAACGTAAACAATAACGGCGCGTTTAATGGCACCGGCACCGTCGTCGCTAAGGTCAACGAGGACGCAACCAATAAGGGCGTTTCGTACAGCACGAGCGACAGTGGCGTGTCCGTAGACGCCGCAACCGGCGTTGTTACCGCCACTAAGGTCGGTACCTACACAATTACCGCCACTGCGGCAGGCGATTCGTCCAAAACTGCCACGACAACCGTAACCTTCTATTCGGATATGTTCTATATTACCGGTTCGGTAAATACTTGGGGCGACGCCGGTTCGGCAAGCACTACGGTTGGAACCAAGTTCGAAAACTTCACCTTTACGCCTAATGCGAGCAACACAGAGTTTACTATCGACGTCGCTCTGTCCGCCGGCACCACGTTCCAGATTATGTTTATCGGTGCAGGCAGCACTTGGGACTACGCAATTACCGGCGCCAACGCAACGCTCAGCGGTGCATCGGCAAGCGGTTCCAACATCTACATTTCGACAGCCGGCTTGTACACTATTAAGCTTGATATTTCGGGTGTAAAACCGTCCGTAACTGCGACGAGAAAGGGCGATATTCCCACGTATACCGCTTCGCTTATGAAAGGTTCGGACACCGTTGTTACGAGCGAAAACAGCACGCTTTCCAACAATAGGTACACAATGGGCTTTGTCGCCAATACGGAAGCCAACACCGAATACACTATCCAAATCAGTAACGGCTCGACTAACGTTACGGCTAACATAACCTCGCTTGACGGCGCTTCCGATTCGGATAAGACTTACTTCACACTTTCCGAAGGTAAGCTTAATTGCGTAACCGCAGGTAACTATCGTTTGGATATAGTTGCCGATACTGCCGGTAACTGCAAGGTTTCCATTACCGCAATCACTTCTTCCGGTCCGGTTATTAGCACAGATTACACCGTACTGATTAGCGGTAACGATAACGGTTGGAAAGCTACGGATGTCGAGGCAGTCGTATACTTCGACACAGCTTCCGGTCAGTACAAGGCGTACTTCTCTATAACGATTACGGCATATAGCGGATTCGGATTCTATATTTACTATAATGGCGGCGCCTTTAAAGAAATATGGATGTCTGACGTTACTTTGACAAACGAATCCGGCAAGGTTCAGGTTAACGACAACGCAGGCTGGCTGACCGATAGCATATCCGGGAAATGGAATGATATCCAGTCGAAAACTGCCGGCACTCTGTATTGCATGCTGACATTCACTTCGTCAACCATCCTGTCTCTCGACACGTCTACAACCGACCTTGCACCCTCTGCAACCTAATTTTATGAGGCAACTACTCTAAATGGAAAAACAACTTGCATTAAACATTATTCACCGTCCCGAGCTCTCTCCCGAATATGCGGAGAGAGCTTTGGGAGGGCGGAAGGACGTATCAAACGAGTCGCTCGAAATTTTCCTCTTTCAGCAGAACGCGGCGCATAAGAACGGTCTTAAAACGACAATCCACATTACTTATGCGTCGATGTTTTCGGACGAAATCGTCAATGTCGCAAAGGAACACCACGCAAAGTACGGAGACGAAATCGCTTTGTCGCTATTGGGGCTTCCGTGCAAACAGTTCAAGGAAAAGTACAAAACCGAGGACTTTTGTATATGGATGTTCGACGAAGAAACGAAAAAAGAGATTATCGACGACTGCTTTTCGCTGTTTCATAAAAAGTTCGGGTTCTATCCGCAGTCTACGGGCAGCTACTTCCTCGACGCGTTTTGTATTAACTACATAAAGAGCAAATATCCGTCGGTTAAGTGCGCCGTTGCGACGTGCTGGGAAGAGGGACCTAAGGCGTATCACACCTGCAACAACAGCTGGTATACCTTTATGGACGGCGGTCCGTGGAATCCGTGGATTCCGTCTAAGGTAAATTCGCACTGTCCGGCGTCCGACAAAGACGACGACTGCGGTATCGTAGCCATTCCGCACCTGTCGCGCGACCTTATGGCGTGCTTTGACGGTAACGGAAGCAACTTCGGAACGCACCCTCAAAACGTTCTTCGCGGAATGATTTATTACGACGACAACGGTTCGATCGAGTATCCGTACCTTTATAACCTTATTGACCAGTACCGCCACCTTGAAAAGTACAACGACGGCTACGCCTACAACATGATGTTCGTAGGACCGGGCTGGCTCAACAAGGCAGGCAGGTGGGAAGCTCCGTACGAGCTTCTCGCAAAGTCCTACGAGGACGGCATGAAGTACTACGGAAAGCTTAAAAAGGAAGGGAAGCTTCTCGATCTTACAATGGCGGAGTTCGCAGACTACTACCGAGAAAAACACCCCGACTACCGTAGGCCCGAATGCGCGCTGTGGAAGGATATTCTGTACGGCGGCGACAAACAGTATTTTTGGCTCGCAGACCCTACGAAGCGGCTTTGCCTCGACTTTAATCAGGGCGGCGCTATGGTCGATTTACGCCCGTACGTTGCGCGTATTCCTCAAAAGACGGGTATCGGCACAGACAACGTTTACGACGCGTCGTATCCGTACCTTATCCAAATCAATTACAGAGCCGGATATTTTACGCACTACGCAGGCGCCGGGACGATTAAGTCGTGCAAGATTACTTACAAGGGTGAGAGCGCGGACCTCTGCTTATGCCGCACAATGGCTTCGTTTAAAAAAGTCGAGGACGGCGTTCTTATTACCGCCAATCCCGTAACGGTAACGCTCGGAGGGCTTGATATCGTCGTTAAATCGACCTTCCTATTCGAAAACTCGGGGCGCGTCGTTACGACTCGCGAAATAGTCGGCGACCTTAAAGGTGAAGAGGTTACGATAGAAGAGTACTTTACCGGCGCGTTCGGTACGACCGAGTACCAGGCGGACATGACTAAGCTCACGTTGGGCATAGGCGACGACAAAATGAAGTACTCCTACCGCGGAAAGAAAATCATTAAGTCGCAAGGCGCCGATCCGCTTACCGCGTTTGTCGAAATTCCCGACGTTATGACGCGTATCGAAATGGGCGGCGACGTCGATGAGCTTTGCGTGGAAGAGGGTATCGCTTTCTCGCCGGTGTATCATCTGTCGGTTAAAAAGACTTTGCGTAAAGGAGGTGTTACGACGTGGCTCAATCTTCTAAAGGCAAACTGAACTTTCGCTGTCCGTCGTGCTTTATGCGCGACATAGACATAGACATGTTCTACGACAATGAAAAAAAGGAATATTACTGTCTGCGCTGTTGCTTCCACGGCAGCGAGGCGCAGGTGATTGCGCTTAACGAACAAGCGCGTTACCGCTACGGCAGACTTAAAATGCGCGTGGCAGACTTCGGCGAGGATAACGAGCCGCCCAAGTTCGTAATGCACAAACGCGGAGAGCAGTAAGACATGAAGTTAGGAATAGACGTTTCTACATACTACGAGGAAATTGACCGCGGCGCAACGTACTACGACGGCGATAAAAAGGTAGAGCCGCTCGGTATGCTTCGGGATAACGGAGTGGATATTATGCGTATTCGCGTTTGGGTAAATCCTTATGACGAAGAAGGCAATCCCTATCTCGGCGGAACGTGCGACCTTGATAATTTTATTCGCCTTGCCAAAAAGGCGGAAAGCATGGGCTTTGCCGTGATGCTCGATATTCACTATTCCGACTTTTGGTGCGATCCCGGTAAGCAGACTATTCCAAAAGCGTGGAAGGACCTCGATTTGTCGGGGCTTACCCAAAAAGTGTACGAGTATACAAAACACGTTCTTTCCGTAGCCGAAGGCAACGGAATAGACATTAAGTACATTCAGGTAGGCAACGAGATAACAAACGGTATGCTTTGGCCGATCGGAAAGCTTATAGAGCACGATAAAGGGCCTCGTACCAATTACGAAAGCTTAATTGCGCTTTTAAAGGCAGGAATTATGGCCTGCCGCGAAGTTAAGCCGTCCGCCGCGCTGATACTGCACCTTGAAAAAAGCTACGATATACAGCTTTACAACGAGTTTTTCTCGAATATGCAAGGGCTTGATTACGATATAATCGGATTTTCGTACTATCCGTACTGGCACGGTACTTTCGAGCAGTTTTACGCAAACGTTGAAAACTGCAAGAAATTCGGGAAAAGACTTATGGTTGTCGAAATCGGTTACGGCTTTACTCTCGAGGACTACATAAAAAGCTCGCACGGTGGGGCGCATCTCGTTATAGACGCCACCGTAGTGGAAGGCATGGGCTTTGTAAACGACTATCCGTTAACGCCGGCAGGTCAAGCAAAGTTTATAAGGGATTTTTTACCGCTCGCGCGCAAGCACGGCATAGAGGCCGTTATATGGTGGGAACCGCTTTGGATTCCCGGCGACGGCATTTGTTGGTCGAGCGAGAACGCTCAGCGCTACACCGGCGCGGAAGAAATAAAGTCGACTCGTAACGAATGGGCTAATCAGTGTCTGTTCGATTACGAGGGCAAAAAGCTTCCGGCTTTCGACGAATTCGTATTAAAAGGTTAATAATCCGAAAGGATAACAAATTTAATTTTATAAAGGAGAAAAAAGATGAAAAAAGTAATTTCCACACTGCTAAGCGCACTTATGCTCAGCGGCTGCGTTGCCGGCTTTGCCGCGTGCGACGGCGCGCCCAAAGACGACGGCATCGACGCAAAGTATAAGTACGACATCACCGTATGGGTCGGTGAGGACACAAGCAACCTTACCAAAGACCTTATTACCAAGTTTAACACCGAAAACACAAACAGCATTTATTTTAACGCAAAGGTTATAGAGGTTACGGAAAGTAAGGCCGCCGGCGACATTCTCTCAAAGCCTTCTTCCGCGCCCGAAATTTTCTGCTTTGCGCAGGACCAGATTGCGCGTCTTGTCAGCGCCGGACTTCTCGCGGCGCCGAGCGCGTCAATTAAAAACAAAATTGTGGAAACCCATTCCGAAACCGCGGTAGCAGCGGCAACTATGGGCACCACTCTGTACGCATATCCTCTTACCGAGGACAACGGCTACTTCCTTTACTATGACAACCGTCTGATTAACGAAACGCAGGCGGACTCGATTGAGAGCATTATAGAAGTATGTAAATCCTCTACCACAAAGTTTAGCTTCGGGCTTAACGGCGGCTGGTACGTTTCGTCCTTCTTCTACGCGGCAGGCGCTCATTCCGAGTGGACTGTCGACGATCAGGGCAGGTTTACCGACTACGACGACACATTTAATTCCGCCGAGGGCAAAATTGCCGCAAAGGGATTGCAGAAGGTTCTTAAAGAAGAAGCGGTATACAGCAAAAACGGCGCCGCATCCGACTTTAACGCCGCTATCCCGGCGGCTGCCGTCGTAAGCGGTATCTGGGACTATAACACCGCCAAAAACGCGCTCAGCAAAAAGGACGGCGAGGGCGTTCCCGACGGTAAGGGGGATTATCTCGGCATTGCAAAGCTTCCCACATATACCGTAGACGATGAGTCTTACAGGCTTAAATCGTATCTCGGCAGCAAGCTTCTCGGCGTATCGCCTCAGACCAACGCCAATAAGTCCGCGGCGTTATCCATACTTGCCCAGTATCTTACGAACGCGGAAAGCCAGCTCGCGCGTTACAAAGCGTTCGGCTGGGGTCCTTCCGCAAAGACCGCAAAGGAAAACGCCGACGTTAAGGCGGACGTTGCCCTTAACGCACTGAAAGAAACGGCTACCGTTCCTCAGGGTCAGTATCCCGCAAACTGGTGGGCTAAACCCGAGGTTCTGTCTGCGTCCCTTGCTACGGCGACGAGCGATCTTGCGATAGATACCGCTCTTTCGACCTATGCGGAATCGTTAAGCGGACTCCTCGACTGATAAAAAGGCCGACTGAGTAAAAGGAGGTGGTAGAGATGACTAAATTGGATTCTCTCGCTTATCTTAAACTGAATAAATGGCAGAAGTTTATTTACAAGCTTAAATGCTTCTTTTGCGCCATTCCCGGCTGGCTCGACGACAAGATCAGATATATAAACAGATTCTTTAAAAAGCTGTTCTTTAAAATCGGCGAAACTTTTGTCGATGTCTGGCAGACTTTTAAAAACGGAAGCTGGTCCACAAAAGTATCTTTTCTTGTCATGGGATTCGGCAACTTTTTCCACAAACAATGGTTAAGGGGTTTGGTTTTCCTGATATTGGAAGTCGTATTTATCCTATACATGATTCTTGCCGGCGCGTACTGGCTATCTATGTTCGGCTCACTCGGTAAAATAGAGACTCGGACGGAGATGGTGCCGAGCGACCTACTGGACGGCGAGCTTGTGGAACAAATCTATTACGGCGACAATTCGTTTAAGATATTGCTTTACGGACTGTTAACGATATTCTTTATTATAGCTTTTATTTATACCTGGCGTCTAAACGTCAAGCAGTGCAAAATCTGCGACCAAATTACTCGCGCAGGTAAAAAGATTAAGTCGTCGGGCGACGATCTTAAATCGATGGTCGACAACGACTTCCACAAAACGCTTCTCGCATTGCCCGTTGCCGGTATTACGATGTTTACGGTGCTGCCCATAATCTTCATGATTTTGGTTGCATTTACAAACTACGACAAAAACCACGACGGACTTATGAACCTCTTCCAGTGGGTAGGGCTTGATAACTTTAATTCGGTGCTCACATTCGGATCGGGTATGCAGGTTGCATTCGGCGAGATACTTGCCTGGACGCTTATATGGGCGTTTTTCGCAACGTTCAGCTGTTACTTCCTCGGAATGTTTGTTGCGATAATGATTAACAAGAAGGGCATCAAAATCAAAAAGTTCTGGCGGACTATTTTGGTTATGACGATAGCCGTTCCGCAGTTTATATCGCTTCTTTACATTTCCAATCTGTTTGCGGATAACGGAATAGTGAACGCAACGCTAATGAACTGGGGCTGGATACAAAGTCCGATAAAGTTCTGGGGCGACGGAACCCTCGCCAAAATAATGGTACTCGTTATAAACATCTGGGTAGGTATTCCGTACCTCATGCTTATTACGACGGGTATACTTATGAATATCCCTGCCGATCTTTACGAGTCGGCGAGGATAGACGGCGCCAACGCCTTCCAGCAGTTTGCTAAAATAACGCTACCGTACATGCTGTTCGTTACCGGCCCGTACCTACTTACAAGCTTTGTAAGCAACATAAACAACTTTAACGTTATATACTTGCTGACGCAGGGCGGACCTACAAACCCCGTTTGGGGCGACGTCGGCGGTTATGTAGCCGGCGATACGACTATTCTTATTACTTGGTTATTCGGAATAACGACGGGTAACGACGCTAACTACAAGATGGCTTCCGTAATAGGTATATTGATATTCATTGTAGTATCTGTGCTGTCGCTCGTGGTGTTCTCTATTATGCCTGCAACCAAAAGGGAGGACGATTTCTCATGACGGATAAAGATATTAAACAGATTGAAGAAAACGGCGAAATGATAACCGTCGTAGAGTTCGGACTCGACGAGCAAAAAGGCAAATCGAAGAGCACGAAAACCGAACCTAACGCAATAGAAATCGACGCGTCGGGCGTAGAGGAATTTTTGGAACGGCAAGAGGCGGCGCAGATACACCACGTTCGGTCCGCCAAAGAGCAGTCGCAGGACAACAAAAGGCACGGCTCGCAAAGCAAAAGGCGTTTGGTGGGCAACACCATTATACATATAGTGCTTGCTATAATGAGCATTATTTGGATAGCGCCGTTCGTGTTTATCGTGTTTGAGTCGTTCCGCTGCGAAAGCACCGGTCTTGCCGGATACATAATTCCGCATAAGTGGGGCTTTGACAACTACATTAGGCTCTTTACCCAAACGGAATTTCCGAGATGGTTTTTAAGCACCTTCCTTATGGGACTTGTTTGTGCGGTTGTTCAGACTGTATTTATACTTGCAATGAGCTACGCTTTGTCCCGTAACAGGTTTAAAGGCAGAAAATTCCTTATGAACGCAATGCTCGTACTCGGAATGTTCCCCGGATTCTTAACGCTTATACTTTTGTATACGCTTTTGAACGGTTGGGGACTCACCGGGTCCAACGCGCCGTACGGCTTGGTGCTTATTTATGTGGCAAGCTCGGGCATGGGCTACTACGTATGTAAGGGCTTTTTCGACACCATATCGCATTCGCTCGACGAGGCGGCAATGGTGGACGGGGCGAGCAAGTTCCAAATCTTCTACAAGATAATCATTCCCATGAGTAAGCCTATAATCATATACACCATTCTTATGGGCTTTATGGGACCGTGGGGCGACTTTATTACCGCAAGATTCATGTCCGACAACGATCCGCTCGGCTTTAACGTTGCAACCGGTTTGCAGTGGCTGATAGGCGAGACGCGCGTCGACAAATACTACACGACTTTCTGTGCAGGCGGCGTTATCGTTGCGTTACCCATTACGCTACTGTTTATGTTCCTTCAAAAATACTATGTCGCCGGTGTTACGGGCGGCGCCGTTAAAGGTTAAGGAGAATGAATTATGGCAAGTGTCAAATTAACAAACGTTAAAAAAATCTACGGCAAAAATACGGTTGCCGTGCACGACTTTAATCTCGATATCGCCGATAAGGAATTTATAGTTTTCGTAGGTCCTTCGGGTTGCGGAAAGAGTACCACGCTTCGTATGATTGCCGGACTGGAGGACATTTCGGAAGGCACGGTGGAAATCGACGGCAGGGTTGTTAACGACCTTCTGCCCAAAGACCGCGGCATAGCGATGGTTTTCCAAAACTACGCGCTGTATCCGCACCTTACGGTTTTCGAGAATATGGCTTTCTCGTTGCGGCTTAAAAAGGTCGACAACGACGAGATATATAAGCGCGTTACCGAGGCTGCCGAGGTGCTCGGAATTACGGAATACTTAACGCGCAGACCTCGCGAGCTTTCGGGCGGACAGCGCCAGCGCGTGGCAATCGGCCGCGCTATGGTCAGAGACTCTAAGGTTTTCCTTATGGACGAGCCGCTAAGTAACCTCGACGCCAAGCTCAGAAACCAAATGCGCGCGGAGATTATTTTACTCCGCAAAAAGATAAATACTACGTTCATCTACGTTACGCACGACCAAACCGAGGCTATGACGCTCGGCGACCGTATCGTAATTATGAAAGACGGGTATATAATGCAGGTCGGATCGCCTTCGCAGGTATTCGAAATGCCCGACAACCTGTTTGTCGCGGAATTTATAGGCGCGCCTAAGATGAACACCGTTCATACCGCGCTCGAATTAGAGGACGGCAAGTATTACGTATCGCCGTTCGGTGTGAAAATGCCGGTCGACGGCGACAAAGGCGAGGCGCTCAAAGAGAAGGGCGTAGAGGCACAGGATATTATTCTCGGCGTTCGTCCCGAACATATCACGCTTTCCAACAGCAAAAATCCGTGCGCCGTGCCTTGCCAAATCCGCGTAAACGAGATGATGGGAAGCGAACTGCATCTGCACGTTACCACGCCTACCGACGAACCGCTCGTTATCCGCGTTCCTACGGTCGACATTTTGCCCAACCAGCTTGCGGCGCTTGTTCCGGGCGTGCGTATTTACGTTACGTTCCGCAGCAAGGTAATGCACTTCTTTAACGCACAGTCCGAGCTTAATCTTTTAACTATGCCCGACTCGACGGAGGAGGCTACAACAAAAGAGAGCCCTGCCGAAACGGACGAGCAAGTCCAACCCGAAAATAAATAGGAGGAATTATGAAAACCAATAAGTTTTACAGAACTGCGGTAAGCCTTATGCTCGGCATTATCATGCTGTTTTCGGCGGCGGCTTGTACCGTAACACCCGAACCTTCGGGCGACGAAAACGTCGAAAGCGTGGATATTATGGCTTCGCTTGTTATCGACATAGGCGATACCTACACGTTGCAGGCGACGCTTATGCCGTTCGGCGTAGAAGCTAAGGTTTCGTGGCTTTCGAGCGACCCTTCCGTCGCTACCGTAAATAACGACGGTTTAGTAACCGGCGTTGCCGCAGGCGTAACCATTGTAAGAGCTTCCGCCGGCGGTAAATTCGCCAACTGCACCGTTACCGTAAACGACCCCAATAACAGAAACGTACCCGTAACCTCGGTCAAGTTTAATACCAACGTTGTGCGAGACCTCGAAGTGGGCGGCGACACCGTAAAGCTTACGGCAACTATTTTGCCTGAAAACGCCACCGACAAAACGCTTGTATGGGCAAGCTCGGATCCGAGCGTTGCTACCGTCAGTAATGCCGGAGAAATTACCGCCGTCGCACCGGGAACGACTAACGTAACCGCAACCGCTCACAACGGCTTAAAGGCGACGTGCCGTGTTACGGTTGCCGGCGAGGCGCAAGCCGTTTCCACACTCAACGTTAAAAAGATAGACGAGCTTGAGGACCGCGACGACTTTATTATGGGTATGGATGCGTCCGCAGTTCCGTCGCTCGAGGCGGCAGGCGTTGTTTATAAGGACTACGACGGCACGGTAAAGGACGTTTTCCAAATTCTCAAAGATAACGGAATAACCGACATTCGTATCCGTATCTGGAACAATCCTTATCAAGCCGGTCATTACGGCGATGTGGCGTACAGCTACGGCGGAGGAAACTGCGACGTAGAAAACGCTGTCGCCATTGCCGAGCGCTGCGAGGAAATCGGTCTCGGCGTAATTATCGACTTCCATTATTCCGACTTCTGGGCGGACCCCGGTAAGCAGAAAGCGCCTAAGGACTGGGCGAGTAAATCCACCGCCGAGCGCGAAACGGCTATCTATGAGTTTACCAAGTCCTGCCTCGAGGATATTAAGGAAACAGGCGTTAAAATCACAATGGTTCAGGTCGGCAACGAAACGACGAGAAGCATCTGCGAAGCCAATTTCGACAGCGCGCGCTCTACGTACTGCGCGTACATCAACGCAGGCTCTCGCGCGGTTAGAGAGGTTACCGGCACGGTAGCTAACGGCGGTGCGAAGGTAGCTATCCATCTTACAAACCCCGAATCGAGAGATTACGCAGGATACGCTCAAGCGTTTATCGATTATAACGTCGATTACGACGTATTCGGTTCTTCGTATTATCCGTTCTGGCACGGCACGCTTGCTAACCTTGCCAACAAGCTTAAACAGGTTCACGACGTAAGCGGAAAGGAAGTTATGGTCCTCGAAACGTCCTACGCCTTTACCGACGAGGACTTTGACGGCACCGGCAACACCCAGCTTCCGGTTAAGACTCAGCCCTTTACCGTTCAGGGTCAGTCCAACGCGATTTTGGACGTCATCGAAACGATTGCAAAGCTCGGCGATTACGGTCTCGGTATTTGCTACTGGGAAGGCACCTGGATTGCCCCTGCCGATAACCGCGCGGAAACAATCGAGCTGTGCAATCGCTACGGTTGCGGCTGGGCGTCCGCTAAGGCAGGTCCCTCGTCGATAGGCGGCGACGGCTACCAAGCAAGCGACGTAACTACCGCAGGCGGCGTAGTTATAGACAATCAGGCGTTTTTCAGCTCGATCGACGGAAAGGTTATCGAATCGCTTAAAGTGTTTAAGTACGCTAAATTGGGTCTCGAAGCGCCGCCCGTCGCAGATTACCTTTACACGCAGGAACTCTTCTACACCGTAAACGAAGGCACGATTACGCTTCCTGCCAAAGTAACTATCGTACTTAACGACGGTTCTATTATGTCCGTCGACGCCCTTTGGGACGTCGATAACGATGAGGTTGCCGGCTATATTAACGTGGTTAACGACTACGTTATTAAGGGCACCACCCCCTACGGCGGCGAGGCTATCTGCAAGATTTACGTTCAGAACAAAAACCTGCTCGTAGACGGTAGCTTCGAAAACACCGCCGGTTACGGCTCTGTCGATAACAAGATAGACGTTCCCGACCCGTGGAAGTACGAACTTATCGCTTCCAAGCACGTGCTTCAGTTGTACGTTTCAACCGACGAGGCCAACGCAAAGATGGGCACCAAGTCGATGCACTTCTGGGACGACGCCGCTATCGAGTTAAGACTGTACCAGGAAGTCGATCTTGCCTCCGCCGTTGCGGAATACGGACTCGGCGTGTACGGCTTCAGCGTTGACTTTGCCGGCGGCGACTGCGGCGACACTCAAGAGATTTATTCCTACGCTCTTATTACCTACAAGAACGGAAAGGAAGCGCTCACAGTTAAGGGAACGAGTGTTACTGCCGACGGCTGGCAGCAGTGGAGTAGGTCCGCAATCGACGAGATTGTAATTACAGAGGACGTCGCGTCCGTCAAGGTAGGCGTTTACCTTAAAGCGGAGGCCGGCGGATGGGGCAACTTCGATAACGCGCAGTTCTTCTTTAAGTCCGCCTCGAATGCATAATAAATTGACGTAACACATAAAGCGCCGTGCGGATTTCGTACGGCGCTTTAAAAAATTTACCACAACCTGTTTAGATTTTTCACGGAGGAATATATGAAAAAATTGTATTTCGGTGCGGCGTACTATCCCGAGCTTTGGGATAAATCGGAAATTGACGAGGATATAAAACGCTGTAAGGAACTCGGCTTAAACGTTTTGAGAGTGGGCGAGTTTGCTTGGGGCAAAATGGAACCGCGAGAGGGCGAGTACGACCTCGACTGGCTCGAATGCGTAGTGGATAAATTGCATAAAGCCGGTATCGTTACGGTTATGTGTACGCCTACCTGCACGCCGCCGCGCTATATGCTCGATAAATACGAGGAAATGCGCAACGTTTCCGACCGCGGAGTGAGGACTAAAACGTCCTGGCGGTGTCATCCGTGCAAAACCTCGCATATAATGCGCGAAAAGAATAGGGGTATAGTTACCGAAATGGCCAAACGCTTCGGATCTCACCCCGGCATAATAGGTTGGCAGATAGACAACGAGTTGTATCCGTACGGCGGTGGGTGCTATTGTCCGCTCTGCGTAAAGGAATTTCAAAAGTATCTTAAAAATAAATTCAAAACGGTAGATGCGCTTAACGACGCATGGGGAATGTCGCGCTGGTCGCTCGACTATCAAAGCTTCGACGCGGTAAATCCGCCGCTTGACGGCGAGTGGAAGCATCCGTCGCTGGTAAAGGCTTGGTGGGATTTTCAGTGCCGACAGATTAAAACCTACATAGACGAGCAGGCGGAAATACTTCATAAGTACACAAAGGTTCCTATCGGCACCGACATGATGTCTAATAACAACCTCGGTTACTACGAAACGACGCATTCACTTGACATTGTACAGTTTAACCACTATAATAAAGCCGAAGAGCTTTACGAAACGGAGTTCTGGTACGACTTTTTGCGTTGCGTAAAAGATAAACCGTTTTGGGTAACCGAAACGCAGGTCGGTTGGAACGGCTCGACATTTGCCGCGTGCGGCGCGCGCCCGACGGGGAACTGCTTTATAAACACGATTCTTCCGTTTGCTCACGGTGCTGATATGAACATGTATTGGCTTTTCCGAGCGCACCGTAACGGGCACGAGCTTTCTCACGGCGCGCTGTACTCTACGTCAGGTCAATTATACTCCGTTTCGTTCGAGGTAGAAGAGGCGATAAAGCTTATCTCAAAGCACGAGAAAACCTTTACGTCGCCTATAAAATCGGATATTGCGCTCAGCTTTTCTTCGACCGCGGCTAACACCTTTATGGCGGCGCCCATGCTTGAAAACTTCGACTACACCGCGACGATAAGGGATAAGTACTACACCGCGCTCAGGCATTACAACGTTGACGTAATCGACACGGCGCATTCGCTCGACGAATATAAGGTGGTTATTTCACCATTTATGTGCCACGCTCGGGAAAACAACTTTAAAGAGCGCATTACCGAGTTCGTAAAGTCGGGCGGAACGTGGATAGTAGGTCCTATGACCGATATTGTCGATACGGAAGTAACCAAGTACACAAAATCCACTTTATCTTTTGTAGAAGAAATGGTCGGCGCAGAGCTGCTTTACCAACGCCCGATAGAAAATCCGCAGTTTAAAGCCGAGTGGAACGACGGCACCCCGTGCGAAATATCTATGTGCTACGACTCGTTTTTGTTCGCTAATCCGCTCGCAACCTATACGGCAGGAGATTTCGGTAAAGAGTATGCCGTCGTGCAAAAGGAAATAGGGAAAGGCAAGGTAATACTTGTCGGCAGCGTTCTCTCTCATAAAGACCTTCGCAGACTTATTGAGCAAAACCCCATTCTTAAAGCAAGCGACAACGTTTCGCTGACAGAGCGCGGCGCAAAAACCAAGACCGTTATTGCGGTCGAGATTGAAAACAAACAGGGATTTATCGAGTTTGACGGCAGATACAAATCCCTGCTGACCGGAGACGTAGTTTCGGGAAAAATTACAATCGAACCTTATTCGGTAGATATTTTCGAAAAGATTTAAAAATAATTTTCGGAGTCGAAAATGGATATTCTTACACAAATCAACGATTTAATCGAATATGCTCAAAAAGAGCTTAACCTCGACGAACGCGACAAGCTTTACAAGGCCAACCGTTTACTCGAGATTATGGAAAGCGGCTTAGAGGGCGGAGAAAAAGAGGACGCAATATACGGCGAGCTGTCCCTTTTGCCCTCCGCCGTCGACAAGACTTTTTCGAGCATTCTCAAAAAACAAGGCGGAAAAGCGGCAACCGATTGGCTGTATAACTATTGCGTTAAAAACATGTACGTTAAAAAGGCGGTACTCGACAAAAATCCGCGCCGAGACACCTCCAACGGCCTTACAATTACCATAAATAAAGCAAAGCCCGAGTTTAGGGATCCCAAAAAGGCGGTTCAGGGCAACAGTGTGGACGGCGGATTTTGTAAGTGCGTTATCTGCCGCGAAAACGAGGGCTTCGGCGCAAAAAACAAGCGCAACCTTCGCACCGTATCGCTAAAACTGAAAGGAAAAAATTGGTTTTGGCAGTATTCGCCGTACGGCTATTTTAACGAGCACGGCATTGCCGTTAACTGCGAGCATACGCCCATGCACGTCGATAGGCGCACGTTTGAAAATCTTATCGATTTTGTAGACAAGTTTCCGCATTACTTTATAGGCTGCAACGCGGCGCTTCCGAGGATAGGCGGCAGCGTGCTCGCTCACGACCACTACCAGGGCGGCGGCGAGGTGCTTCCGCTTCACAAGGCTAAAATCAAAAAGCTAATTGTCGACAAAAAGTATCCAGAAGTTACGGTCGGAATTCTCGACTGGCCGGGCACCGTTATAAGAATTAAAAACGATTCCAAAAACAAAATCGTCGATATTGCGGACAGAATTCGTACTGCGTGGGAATGTTACGAAAATGCCGCTCTCGGCATTATTCCCGTCGACAAAGACGGCGTTCATAACGCGGTAAGCCCGACTGTAATAAAAACCTCGGCAGGGTACGAGATGAACGTAATCCTTCGCAGCAACATCACGAACGAAGTATACCCCGACGGAGTATTCCACGCTCACCCCGAATATCACGCAATTAAAAAAGAGAGTATCGGACTAATCGAGGCGCAAGGACTTTTTATTCTTCCCGGCAGGCTGGACGACGAGCTTAACGAGGTTAAAAAGCTGATAACGGACGGCAAGCCCCTTCCCGAAGAGTATTCCCAATTCGCGCTTGTGTACAAGGAAACAAAACAATTGTACGACAGCGGAAAATACACGGATATACATACGGCTATGTGGGAAGAGCTTGGAAGCATCTGTTACAGAATTTTGGAAAACACGGCCGTGTTTAAAAACGAAACGGACTTAATCGATTTTGTAAAACAAGTGGGTTTTAAAGCATGACAAAAGAATATACATACAAAGTAACTGCGGCAGGCAGAATAAACATAATAGGCGAGCATATCGACTATTGCGGCGGAAAGGTTATGCCGGCGGCTCTGTCGCTTAAAAATACGGTATACATATGCCCCAACGGCACTAATACGATAAATTTAAGCTGGACGACGCTTCCCGATAATGTATCGCTCGATATCGATAAGCTTGAAAGCTACAAAGGCTTAAAGTACGGCAATTATCAGGCCGGCGCGGCTCTTATGTGGAAAAACGCCGGGCATAAGGTGATTGGCTGCGATATGCTTCACGACTGTACCGTTCCTTTCGGCAGCGGACTTTCTTCCTCCGCCGCGATAGAGGTAAGCACGATTGCGGCGCTTGCAACCGTCGCCGGCGATTCTTTCGATCCGGTGGACGTGGCGTTAAAAGCGCAGCAAGCCGAGCGCGAATACACCGGCGTAAACTGCGGCATTATGGACCAGTACGCCTCCGCGTGCGGAAAAAAGAACAGCGTAATGCTTTTGGATTGCAGTACCGTTAAATGCGACTATCTTCCGCTTAATCTCGGCGACTATTCGCTTGTAATAATCAACTGCAACAAGCCGCACAACCTTGTGGAAAGCAAATACAACGAGCGCCGTGCTCAAACGGAAGAAGCGCTAAGCATACTCAAAACCGTTCTTCCTGTTTCGTGCCTTGCCGAAGTTTCCGTAGAGCAATTCGAAAAGTACGGTAAAAAATTGAGCGGCAAGGTGTACGATAGGTGCAAGCACGTTGTGGAAGAGTGCGAGAGGGTAAACAAGGCTGCCGCCGCTATGAAAAGCGGCGATATTCTCTTACTCGGCAAGCTTCTCAACGAGTCGCACAAATCGCTCAAAGAGCTATACGAGGTAACAGGGGCCGAGCTTGACGCCCTTGCCGCGGCCGCGCAAGCTCACCCTGCGTGTATCGGGTCGAGAATGACGGGCGCCGGCTTCGGAGGCTGCACGATTTCGCTTGTTCACAAAGACGGCGTGGACGACTTTAAAAAGGTTGTTTCCGCCGAATACTTAAATAAAATCGGCTACGAGTGCAAGATTTACGACGCGGAGATAGCCGACGGCATTACGGTTACAAAAATTTAGGGGGTTTTATGAAGATTTTAGTTACAGGCGGTGCCGGTTATATCGGCTCTCATACGTGCGTTGAGCTTCTCGAAAAAGGTTACGAGGTTGTGGTTATCGATAATTTCGACAATTCCTCGCCTAAGGCGATATCTCGTGTACAACAGATTACCGGCAAAAAGATTGATTTATACAAGGGCGATTTGCGCAACGGTAAGCTTCTCGACAAGATTTTTACCGAGCATAAAATCGACTGGGTAATTCACTTCGCCGGATTGAAGGCGGTGGGCGAAAGCTGCGTAAAGCCTATCGAGTACTACGACAACAATCTGTACGGAACGCTCGTTCTGACCGATAAAATGCGCAAGTACGGCTGCAAAAAGATTGTGTTTTCTTCGTCGGCTACAGTTTACGGCGACCCAGAATCTTTGCCGCTCACCGAGCAAAGCAAAACGGGCGGAACGACAAACCCCTACGGCACGAGCAAGTATTTTCAAGAGATTATGCTTAACGACATATATAAGTCGGATAACGAGTGGACGGTCGTTCTGTTAAGGTACTTTAACCCCGTCGGCGCGCACGAAAGCGGACTTATAGGCGAGGATCCGCAGGGCATTCCCAACAACCTGACGCCGTATATAGCAAAGGTAGCTATCGGCGCGTTAAAAGAAGTGGGCGTTTTCGGCAACGATTACGACACGCCCGACGGCACCGGCGTAAGGGATTATATCCACGTCGTCGACCTTGCCAAAGGCCACGTTGCCGCAATCGATAAAATTTCCAAGTCGGGCGTCTATACCTACAATCTCGGCACGGGAATCGGGTATTCCGTTTTGGACGTTATAAATGCGTTTAGTAAGGCGTGCGGAAAACAGATTCCGTACTCTATTAAGCCGCGCCGCGCCGGCGACATTGCCGCGTGCTATGCAGACGCAAGTAAAGCGAAAAAAGAGATCGGCTGGGAAGCAAAGCTCGGTATAGACGACATGTGCGCGTCGCTTTGGAACTGGCAGTCCAAAAATCCAAAAGGCTACAATTAAATTCGACAAAAAGAGGTAATTTACAATGAAACAGCGTTACGACGTAGTGGACGGAAAGGATATATTTATCTACACCATTAAGCGCGACAAGGTGGAAGTCGATATTGTCGAGATGGGCGCGCGCATAAACGCCATTCGCGTGGACGGCGTGGACGTTGTACTCGGCTACAATTCGGTTAACGATTATATGGTCGGCGGCGGATATATCGGCGCGACGGTAGGACGCGTCGCCAACAGAATAGCAGGCGGTGTCTTTACGCTCGGCGGAAAGGAATACAAACTTTACACAAACAACGGCAAAAACCACCTTCACGGCGGCAAGGTCGGCTTCGATAAAAAGATTTTCGTTGTTACGGACTGTACCGACAGCTCGGTTACAATGGAATACGTTAGCCCCGACGGCGAGGAAAACTACCCGGGAACTCTCAAACTAACCGTAAAATTCACGGTTGAGCACAATTCGCTTATTATCGATTTTACCGCGGTCAGCGACAAGGACACGCTCTGGTGCCCGACAAACCATGCGTACTTTAATCTTAACGGCGAGCAGAGCGGCGACTGTCTTACAAACCTTCTTCAAATTAACGCCGATTATTATACGCCCGTCGACGAGGGGCTTATCCCGACAGGTGAAAAGAGGGCGGTAAAAAACACGCCGTTCGACTTTAACACGCCAAAAAACGTCGGTAAGGATATTACGGATAAGTCGCTCGCTCACACCTCCGGCTACGACCATAACTACGTTTTATCGGACGAGCACGCCGCGCATCTCGAAGGCCCCGATACAGGCATTATCATGGACCTTTACACAGATATGCCGTGCGTTCAATTCTATTCCGCAGGTAAGATTGTGGAAATTAACGGAAAGAGCGGTATTTACCGTAAGTGGGCCGGATTTTGCTTAGAGCCGCAATATTGCCCCAATGCAATCAATATGGAAGGCTTCGAAAAACCAATAATCAAAAAAGGCGAAGTAAAAAAGCACTATATCCGCTATCAATTCCACAAAAACTGATTTTATATAATAAAATTGCTCTCGATACGTCGAGGGCAATTTTTTGTTTAATTTTTTTAATAATGGTAAAAATTTCGGTATGGATACCTTGCCGCTTAAAGAAGTAAGTCCCGATTTGTTAAGCGAATTAAGCAGTATAGAAATCGATTGCTATTTATCCGTGCCGGAACGTGTAAAAACGTTTTTAATGGCGATAAAATCGCCGTACCTATTTAGCGTTAAAGGAAGAGCGGTAAAAGTTGTTTTTGACGGTTTTTCTGTCAGATCGCTCGAGGACGGGCTTATTTCCGCGCTGAAAAATATCACAAAAGTATACGATTAACCTCTTTTTGCTATTGCATTCGTCGGAAAAATAATGTATAATAATTTCGTGCCAAAGCGTCATTATTCGCCGAAAGGAAAGGTGAATTATGGCAAGACAAAGTAAATATTCCATTTCTCCGCCGCCTGCCGAAAAAATTTGGAAGGCCGGTCTTTACATTAGAATTTCCCGTGAGGACGGCGACGGTGCGGAAAGCGAGAGCGTTTCGTCTCAGCGCGCTATAACCGAGCAGTTTGTTTCGACTCACGACGATATTATTATAGCCGATTATTATATCGACGACGGTTACACGGGTACCGATTTCGACCGTCCCGATTTTAAACGCATGTTCGACGACGTTACATCTAAGCGCATTAACTGCGTTATAGTAAAGGATTTGTCGCGTTTCGGGCGTAACTATGTAGAAGCCGGGAAGTACCTCGAGGTGCTTTTTCCCATGCTTAACGTTCGGTTTATCGCCGTAAACGACATGATAGACAGCATACTCAACCCGTCGTCAATGAACACGATGATGGTTCCCATTAAAAATATCATGAACGACGAGTATTGTAGGGATATTTCCACAAAGGTTAAAACCTCGCTCGATATCAGACGGAAAAACGGAATGTTTATAGGCTCGTTCGCTTCCTACGGCTACAAAAAGGATCCCTCTGACCGCCACAAGCTTATTATAGACGAGGAAGCCGCGCGTACCGTCAGATATATTTTCGATAGGTTTATAAGCGGATACAGTATAATAGGGATTGCACGCGAGCTTAACGAAAGAGGTGTTCTTAATCCGTCCGAATACAAAAAGAGCTTAGGTCTTAACTATAAACACGCGCATAAAGCCCAAAATTGCGCTCTGTGGTGCGATACGACCGTTCGTCGTATTCTTAACAGCGAAATATATATCGGACATCTCGTGCAAAAGAAAACCGAAGTCGTAAGCTACAAGGTGCACGTTTGTAAGACGGTCGAAAAAAGTAAAAACATTAAAGTGGAAAATACTCACGAGCCGATTATACCCGTCGAGGTTTTTTATAAGGCACAAGAGCTTTTATCGCGCGACACTCGATCTACGGCAAAAGACGGCAGGCTGTCCGTTTTCGCCGGGTTTATTAAGTGCGCCGACTGCGGTCGCGCCATGCAAAAAAGAACGGTCAAAGGCCCTAATAAAAAGTACGATTACTACGTTTGTTCCACTTTCCGAAAACTCGATAAAAACAAGTGTACGAAACACGCGATTCGCGCCGACGTTTTGGAAGAAACGGTGCTTGCCGTACTCAATAAATACATTCAAATAGCAATCGACTTCGATAGGGTAATACGCGAAATCGAAAAATACGACTCATTTAGCGGAAAGTCCGCACGGCTGTTATCGGTTATAGAAACTAAAAAGGGCGAGATAGAGTCGGCTAAAAAAATACTGCAAGACATTTATCCCGATTATAAATCGGGACTTCTCAGTCTCGAGAGCTATTTGGCGCTAAAAGATAGGTACGAAAAAACTATTTCCGATTGCGAAAAGGTAATATCCGCTCTAAATTCGGAAGAGAAAAAAACGACGGCAAATAAAAACAACGAGTTTATCTCGAAATTTAAAAGTCGGCGTTTTCTTTCGGAACTGACGCGAGAGGTGCTTGTAGAGCTGCTGGATAATATCTATATACACGAAGGCGGCGCGGTAGAGCTTCACCTTAAATGCCGCGACGAGTTTCTATCCGCAACAGAGTTTTTATATGCAAATAAAGAAAAGGCGACAGAAAACTGCATTTAGCGGTCGTCGACTGATTTATATTATATGTTATTATTTTTGTCGGAAAAACGATAGGGGTTTCAGTTGTGCCCAAAAAACACAATCATATTTACCCCGATTTACATATTTAAAAATGGATCGAAAAGGACGGAAAAATATACAATAAAAAATAAAACTTTTTTATGGTGTTTTATTGACAATAGCCCCCGCCGCAATGGATACCATGTTTACGCTTCTTACCGAGTCCGGGTATAACGAAAACGACTTTGATATGATTTGCACAGGCGATCTCGGCAAGCTCGGGTCGGATATTTTACGCGATTTAATGCGTCGACGCGGAATAAAGCTCGGTCAAAACTATATCGACTGCGGCAATATGATGTACAGCGACAAGCAGAATTGCTATCAAGGCGGAAGCGGCTGCGCGTGTTCCGCCACGGTTTTTAATTCCTATATTATGGAAAAATTGATTTCGGGCGAATTCAGGCGCGTTGCGTATATGGCAACGGGTGCGCTTATGAGCACTCAAAGCTGTTACCAGGGCGAAACTATACCGGGTATCTGCCACTGCGTTGTTGTGGAAAGCGCATTCGAGGGGGAGGATAAATAATGACGGCGTTATCTATGATTGGGACTTACGCAGCCGTGTTCGCTACGGGCGGCGCGCTGTGTGCGATTGCAGAGCTTTTAATAGTCAGAACTCGACTAACGCCTGCGCGAATACTCGTAATATTTTTAATTGCCGGTATCATTCTGGAAGGAATAGGCGTTTACGATTATATATTTAAGTTCTGCCAGGCAGGAATAAGCGTTCCTATCGTCGGCTTCGGCGCGGCGCTTGCAAAGGGTTCGATAGAGGCGGCAAGGACGTACGGCTTTATAGGCGCTTTTGCCGGCGGTCTAATTCGAACGGCGTTCGGCGTGGGTACAGCTATCGTTATGAGCTATCTTGTAACGCTCATATTCAGCCCGAAAACAAAATAATGTATTAAGCGCCCAAATGCGGCGCTTTTTTATTACGCGATATAACTATAAAGGTATTGACTATCGAATACACATAATGGTATACTGATTCGGTATATAAAGCGTTAGTGGTGCGAGGTATGCGCGACAATTACAATTGGTACGTATTGTACACCAAAACAAATACAGAATCGCGTGTAATATCCGATTTTTCCGAGGCGTTTAACAACCGAAAACTCGATTATTCAATCGAGCTGTTTTGTCCCGAGTCGGAGATGTATTACAGAAAAAGCAAGGACGCAACCGGCGGCACGTACAAAAAGCGTCCGCTTTTTCCAAATTACGTTTTTATCGAAACGGACATGCCCGAAAACGATTTTATAAAAGAATTTTCCGATTTTATTTATAAGTCGAACGACATAATTCGTCTGCTTAAATACGGCACCGGCAGAATAGCCATCGCCGCCGAAGAGCGAATGAGGTTTGAATATCTGTTTAAAGGCAAGCGCTGTCTCGACCGCTCGGTGGGGATTATAGTAGGGGATAAGATTACGATTACGTTAGGACCGCTTAAAGGCTTTGAGGGATTGATTTCGCATATAAACAGACATAACCGCACGGCAACTATTCAGGTAGAAATGTTCGGCGGCGTGATAGAAGCGAAGGTCGCGCTTGAGATTGTGGAAAAAAGATAATTTTTTTACCGTCGAAGTCGTCGGGTTTTTGTTATAATAATTATATAAAGTGGCAAAAATACGCTGTATATCATATAAATATTTGTATGAGCGTTATTGTGTGCAGCGTAAAAAAGAAACGTCATGTTAAAAGAACGTTGTTTATTATTCTGTTCGTTTTTATTTTAATTTTGATTGCGGTCTGGATTTTCGTCGCGAAAAACGTCAATCCTGTGATATTAAGAGTGTCCGACGAGCGAATCCGCGCTATATCGCAGGACGCGGTGAGTAAATCCGTTTTGGAAGTTATGTCGACCAAAAGCGACGAAAGCCTTGTGTCGATTGTTCGCGACGAGAACAACAAAATACAAAGTGTGGAAATCGACGCCGATACGATAACCTCGATTGCGCAGGACATTACTATTGCGGCGCAAAAAAAGATTAACGAAGCCGGGATTGACGGCGTAAGAATTCCGCTTGGTTCGTTAAGCGGCGTAACCGTTCTTACCGGCCTCGGTCCCGACGTAAACATTAAAATATACCTTGTCGGCTCTACAAAAACGAGAATAACGTCCGTCTTTTCGGAATCGGGGATAAATCAAACGCTTCACCGAGTGTATCTCGACATATCCGGCTCGGTTGCGGTTGCCGTGCCCGGAATTCCGTCCACCATAGATACGGAAACGCAGGTACTCATGAGCGAGATGATAATAATAGGCGAGGTTCCGCCCACGTATTTAAAGGCGGTAAGCGTAGGCGATATGCTCGATTTAATAGTCAATTAAAAAACAATTCAATTTGTCAGCTTCACCGAGATGATTTTTATACGAAACTAAATACGGGGTAAAAATAGGTTTATTAAAATCGCGGTAAAACGGTTGCACATATTTATTCTTTGTGTTATAATCAGTCTAACAAGATAGATGCGTTTGAGTACGGCACAAGACACGCGCATAATAACAGAGAGCCGCTTATAGCTGAGAGGCGGCACGCGCCAAAAATATTCACCGTACGAGCACCGCCGCGTAAAGCGTTTTTGTGATTAAGCGGCGGCGTATGCCGCGTTACGAGCAAAATCAAGACCCAATTCGGGTGGTACCGCGTTGTCCACGCCCCGATCCTTTCGTCGGGGCGTTATTTTTTAGAGAATGCAGGAGGAACAAATGACACCGGAACAAATCAAGGCCGATTATATCGACAAAATCGAGCGCGTCGGGTCCGAAAAAGAGCTTGCTGATTTAAAAGCCGCAATATTCGGTAAGTCGGGCGTAATTACCGAGCTTACGCGTTCGTTAAAGGATTTGCCAAACGAGGAAAAGCCGGCCGCAGGCAAAAAGATAAACGACCTTCGCGTCGAAATACTCGCACTTTGCGACAAAAAGGAAGCCGAGCTTCACCGCGCCGCAATCGAAAGGCAGCTTAATTCCGAAACGCTCGATCTTTCCATAGACAAGCCGTTCCGCACGGTCGGGGCGATACACCCGATAAACCAAATTAAAAAGCGGCTTACCGATTATTTTGTGGGTAACGGCTATATCGTTTACGACAGTCCCGAGATTGAGACCGATTATTATAACTTCCAGGCGCTTAATATTCCGCCCGATCATCCGGCGCGTGATATGCAAGACACGTTTTTTATAGGCGACGGTATGCTGCTTCGCTCGCAGACTTCGAGCGGACAAGTCAGGCTTATGGAAAAGGTAAAGCCGCCGCTTAAAATGATTTGCCCGGGCCGAGTTTTTCGCGCCGACGACGACTCTACGCACTCGCCTGTATTCCATCAAATGGAAGGGCTTGTTGTTGACAAAAACGTAACTCTTTGCGATCTTAAAGGCGCGCTCGAAGGCTTTGCCAAATTTATTTTCGGAGGGCAAACGCGTATTCGCTTCCGTCCGAGCTATTTCCCGTTCACGGAACCGAGCGTAGAGGTTGACGTTTCGTGCTTTAACTGCGGCGGCGAGGGGTGCAGAGTGTGCAAAAACACCGGCTGGATAGAAATTCTCGGCGCAGGTATGGTTAACAGAAAGGTGCTCGCAAATTGCGGAATCGACCCCGACGAATATCAAGGCTTTGCCTTCGGACTGGGGCTTGACCGTATTACGATGATACTATGCGAAATTAACGATATAAAACTCTTATGGGAAAACGACGTGCGGTTCTTACGTGCGTTCCGCGGTCAAGGAGGCGACAAATGAAACTGCCTTTAAGTTGGTTAAGCGAATATGTGGATATTTCGGGCGTTCCCGCGCAGGCTTTGTCCGATAAATTGCTTTCTATCGGCTTCGAGGTCGAAGAAATTATCGAACCGCGCAAGGATATTTCGGGCGTTGTCGTAGGACATGTGCTTTCCATTGAGCGCAACGTTAATTCCGAAAAGCTTTGGGTGTGCCAAATCGATATCGGCGGTGAGGTCGTTCAAATCGTAACCGGCGCGCAAAACGTGAGTAAGGGCGATTTCGTCCCCGTCGCGACAGTGGGCGCGTGCCTTCCCGGCGGTAAAAAGATAGTCCCTGCCGTTCTTCGCGGCGTAGACAGCTACGGAATGCTGTGCTCGGGCGGAGAGCTTGAGGTGGACGACGACGTTATCGACGGCGCGAGCGTGGACGGAATACTTATTCTTCCCAAAGATTCGAAGGTAGGCGAGAATATTATGCACACGCTCGGCATCGACGACACCGTTCTCGACGTATCGATAACGGCAAACCGTCCGGACTGCCAAGCGGTAGTTAATATCGCGCGCGAGATTGCGATTCTTCTCGGAAAGAAATTCCGTGCGCCTAAGTTTACCTATAAAACAGTCGATCTTCCGGCAGAGTTTCCGCCCGTAAGAATAGAAAACAAGGATTTATGCAGCCGTTATATCGGGCGCATTATCAAAAACATAAAAATCGAAAAGTCGCCCAAATGGCTGCGCGACCGTTTGCGCATGTGCGGAATTCGCCCGATTAACAACATTGTAGACATAACAAACTACGTTCTTTTGGAAATCGGTCAGCCCCTTCACGCATTCGATAGGCGGTTTATCGACGGCGAGATAATCGTTCGCCGCGGCAAGGCAGACGAGAGCATCGTCGCGCTCGACGGCAACAAGTACGATGTGGAAGGCTCGCTCGTTATCGCCGACAGCCACAAGCCGCTTGCAATTGCGGGCATTATGGGCGGCGAGTACACGAGTATTCTTCCCGACACAGTAGACGTGTTTTTGGAAGCGGCACGCTTCGAGCGTAGTAACGTTCGTCGCACGTCGAGAAAAATCGGACTTCGCTCTGACTCGTCGTCCCGATACGAAAAGGGCGTCGACTGGGCTTCCACCGAGCTCGGATCTAACAGAGCGCTTGCGCTTATGGACATGCTCGACTGCGGACAGATTCTTTCCGGCGTAACAGCTGACTCTGTCGAAACGCCTAAGCAAAAGGTTATCACGACGTCCAAAGAGCAAATTTGTTCGCTTCTCGGCATAGATATCGAAAAGAAAACTATAATATCCATTCTTAAAAAGCAGGGGTTTGATGTAACGAGTAAGGGCAAGGTTATTACCTGCACCGTTCCGCTCGTTCGCGAGGATATTGACGCATATCCCGACCTTGCCGAGGATATTATGCGTTTTTACGGCTACGACAACATCGTTTCTACAAACTCGGAAAACACACACCAAACTAAAGGCGGACTTAACGTTCACGACGTTAATACAGACGCGCTCAAAGCCAAGCTGACCGCGCTGGGACTTGACGAAATTCTTAACTATTCGTTTATTTCGCCGGAGGCTTGCGATAAACTTCTTCTCGATCCTTCCGATTATAGAAGGGGCGAGATTGCGATAAAAAATCCTTTAAGCCGCGATATTTCGGTTATGCGCACCCAGCTTCTTACATGTATGCTGTCGTCGATTGCACGTAACGTAACGCGTAAAAACGATATCATGAGCTTTTTCGAGCTTGGTAAAGTGTTTATACCGTACGAGCTTCCCATAAATAAACTTCCCGACGAGCGCGACGTTTTATGTATCGGGCTGTGCGGTTCGGGCGACTTTTACACAGTAAAGGCGATAGTCGGCGAGGTGCTCGGAATATTCGGAATAACGCCCGACTACACACCGTGCACGCAGCCGTATATGCACCCCAAGCAATCCTTGTCGTTTGATATCGACGGTGCAAAAGGCGAGTTCGGTAAGGTTCACCCTCTGGTTTGCGAAAACTACGACCTTCCGAACGGCGTTTACATTGCGCATATCGACTTAACCGAAGCGTTGCGTACGCCAATTAAGGTTGCAAAGTCCAAGCCTATATCTAAGCTTCCGCCGGTCGACCGCGACCTTGCGCTTGTCATGGAAAAATCCGTGCCGGTTGGCACGCTTCTTTCCGCCGTAAAAGCGGTAAGTCCGTATATAGAGGAAGTTAAATTGTTCGATATCTACGACGGCGAGCAGATTCCCGACGGTTACAAGAGCGTTGCGTTTTCCATGCGCTTACAGCCGACGGATTCCACCTTCTCGGACGCACAGATTAAACAAATCGTCGAGGCGGTGCTGTCTAAGTCCGCCGAGTTCGGCGCAAAGTTACGATAATGCAGCTTGTAGCGCCGGCCGGAAATTTCGAAGCATTGCGTGCCGCAGTCGAGTTCGGCGCGGACGCGGTGTATATCGGTATGCCGAAATACGGCGCGCGCGCAAAAGCGGACAATTTCGACTTGTCGGAATTCGAGCGAGCCGTTAAATTCGCACACGCATACGGCGTTAAAATTTTCGCCACATTTAACACGCTTATTAAGGACGGCGAAATGGCAGACGCACTAAGCTCTGCCGAAAATGCGTATTCTCTCGGTGCGGACGCGGCGATAGTTCAAGATTTGCGCTTTATAAAAGAGCTTAAAAAAACTCTTCCCGATTTTACTCTTCACGCAAGTACACAAATGGGCATTCACAATGCCGACGGGGCAAAAGCGCTTATCGATATGGGAATATCGCGTGCGGTGCTTTCGCGCGAAACTTTGCCTTGCGACATTCCCGAAATTAAAAAAACGGGCATTGATATAGAGTTTTTCGTTCAAGGCGCGTTGTGTATTTGCTTTTCGGGAAATTGCTATTTTTCCTCGCTCGCTTCGTCATACAGCGGTAACCGCGGAAAGTGTATGCAGCTTTGCCGCAAAAAATATTTTTTCGGCGGCAAAAACGGTTACTACCTTTCCGCCAAAGACCTTTGCTTATACGACGATCTGAAAAGACTGAACGAACTCGGTGTCGACGCAATCAAAATTGAAGGCAGAATGCGTTCGAGCGAGTATGTTGCGCAGTCTGTCTGCGTATATAAATCGAATATGCCCACAAACGCCGCCGTTTCAGCCCTTAAAGCGGTGTTTAATCGGGGTGATTACTGCAACGCCTATTTGGATGAAGTTGCGCCTTTTCGCGTCTTATATCCAAAATCTCAGGCTAATATCGGCGTTCCCGTCGGTAAAATCACAAAAGCTTCCGGAAAAAAGTTGTTGGTAGGCGGATTTACTCCGTCGGAGGGCGACGGGTATAAGGTTATGCGCGGCGGAACGGAAGTCGGCGGCGCGGCGGAAAAGGGCGGTGAGGTTATTGCGGACTGTACCGCAAAAGCCGGCGACGAGCTTAGGCGCACGTTCGACGGTGCCCTGTCCCGTAAATTAAAACAATTCGAAAAAAAGATTGACGTGTCCGTTATCGTAAAGCTCGTAGCGGATAAAAAACCGTTCGCCGAGCTCTACGCCCAAGACGTTTCCGTTACAGTAGAGGGCGACGAAGAAATTTTGCGCGCAAGCGGTAACGGAATATCGAACGGCGACGTTGTTAAAGCGTTTAATAAAACCGCGGAATATCCGTTTAACCCTACGATTGACGTTAATATTTCTAATGCGGTTTTTACGCCGATATCCGTTCTTAACGCTTTTAGACGCAAGTGCTTCGATACTTTATACACCGCGCTGTATTCGAGACTTCCTGTACGTTCAACCAGTAAACCATTTTCACTCGACTACAATAAGTTCGAGGGTAATGGAAAAATACTTTCCGTCAACGATTTATCGGTCCTTACGCCGAGAATTATATCCAAAGTGGATTATATTGCATTCGACCCGGACGATTACGCAACTGTTAGTAAAACCGATTTTTCGCGTATTGATAAGCCGATACTTTTAAACCTGCCGGTTACGATGCGTGGCGAGGATAAAAAGATAATCGAATCGGCGGTACTCAATTCCGATATATACGGCGTAATTTCCAACAATTACTATTCGCTTAAACTGACAAATAAACCTATTCTACTCGGAACGGGACACAATATAATAGGCGAATGCGAATATCCGCACATAACTTCATTCGAGGCGGACAGATTAGGCAACGGATTTTTGTATGCGTACGGATATGCGCCGGTTATGACTTTATCGCATTGTCCGTACGGAAAGTGTATTAATTGCAATGGCGAGGACGCGCTTACCGACGAGCAGGGAAGGATTTTTAAGCTTCACCACTACAAAATTGCGCATTGTTACTGGCAGCTACTGAACTGCGTTCCCGTTTACCACCCTGAAAACAAAATTAAAACAAACAATCTGTTTTACGATTGCAGGTTTTTAAACTCGGATAAAATAGAAAAGATACTCGACGGAAAGTACTTCGGCGAGTACACGCGCGGCAATTTTAACAAGGATCTAAAATAGTATGAGTGCAATTCACAGTCTCGAATTCGATACCATTTGCGATATAATAGGGGGATTATGCGCGTCGAACGTGTGCGCCGAAATTGTTAGAAACACAACGCCCACCGACGATATTGTTAAGGCGAAAAAGCTTCTCGAAAAAACCGGCGACGCGCTCTACATTCTCGCTTCGCGTAGACCGGACCTTGCATTCGACGACATACTTCCCGTTATATCAAAGGCGAAGGTGGGTGCGGTTTTGCAACCGGGCGAACTTCTTTCCCTCAAACGAAGTATTTTGTGCCTAAAATCGCTCAAAAACGCGGTAGAAGATTCGGAAGGCTGTGATTCGCTTAAAGACGTTACCGCCTGGGTCAGAGCATGCGACGATCTCGAGCGCGAAATTTCGCTCTGCGTTCAGAACGAAACAGATTTAAAGGATTCCGCAAGCGATAAATTATATAATATCCGAAGGGCGATTACTCGGGCAAACGCGAAATTAAAGGAAAGGCTCGATTCGCTTACGCGAAAAAGCGAGATAAGTAAGTATTTGCAGGACAATATCGTTACAATACGCGACGGAAGGTACGTTGTCCCGGTTAAATCGGAATGCCGTTCGGAAGTAAAGGGGCTTGTTCACGACATTTCTTCGACCGGCGCAACAGTTTTTATAGAGCCTTTTGCGATAGTCGAGGCCAACAACGAGCTTAAAACGCTTAAAACAGAGGAAAATATCGAGATTGAACGCATTCTTTCAGAGCTTAGTAAATCCGTTGCGAATAACGCGCGCGACCTTACGGAAGGTCAGCACGTTTTATCCGAGTGCGGCGTGATTTTCGCAAAAGCGGAATACGCAAAAAAAATCGACGCGTTTTGTCCCAAATTAAATACCGAAGGCAAAATATCGTTAAAGGCTGCAAGGCACCCTTTAATCGACCCCGGCACAGTCGTTCCCGTCGATATAGAATTCGACAGTAGAATTCTTTTGGTTTCCGGGCCCAATACCGGCGGAAAGACCGTCGTATTAAAAACGGTAGGGCTTTTTGCGCTCATGGCGGCAAGCGGAATGTTTTTACCTACCGCCGAAAACAGCGAGATTGCGATTTTCGACGATGTTTTTTGCGATATCGGCGACGCCCAAAGCATAACGCAGTCGCTTAGCACGTTTTCCTCTCACATAAAAAACATCGCGGCGATAACCGAAAAAATGAACGAAACCTCGCTTGTTCTTCTCGACGAGGTGGGGGACGGCACAGACCCCGACGACGGCGCGGCGCTCGCCATTGCCATAATAAAACGTTTAATCAACTCTAAATCCACCGCTGTCGTTACGACGCACTTTAATGCCGTCAAGGAATTTGCGCTGTCATCAGAGCACATTACAAATGCTTCCATGCAGTTTGACAGCGCATTTTTAGCGCCTACATATAAACTTATTCGCGGCGTTGCCGGCTCGAGCTATGCGCTCGAAATTGCCGAGCGGCTCGGGCTTGATAAGGAAATTATATCCGAAGCAAAAAAATCTCAAAGCGCGCAAAAAATCGCATTCGACAACATGATGAAGGAAACAGAGCGGCTTATGGCGGAAGCGGCAAGGGAAAAAGCCGAATATGCCGCTTTACTTCAAAGCGCAGAGCACGAGCGTGCAAAAATACAAAAAATTAAAAGCGAGTACGAGCAAAAGCTTGCGGATATTAAAGCTAAGTCGCGCGAGCTTGTCAGGAAAAAGGCAGACGAGTACGCCGAAAAAGCGGAAGAGGTTATAGAAGAAATCAAGCTGAAACTGCGCGAGGCGAACGAGGCGGCGCTCTTCGAGGCGAGAAAAGCCGCCAAAAAGCTTTCGGATATTCCGACGGACTCCGTAAAACCCAAGTCTGTTGGAAGTTCCGTAGGCGCGGACGAGTTAAAAGTAAATACTCGCGTTTATATATCGGGACTGGAAAAAGAGGGCGTCGTCGTATCCGAACCGCGCGGAAACAAGGTTACGGTCGTAATAGGCTCGCTTAAAACGGAGGTTCCCGTTTCTTCGCTGACTTTAATCGAAAGCAAAAAAGAAAAGAACGCCTCTGCGGTTAAGCACGAAACGCCTGAAAGTAAAAATATAGAGCTTATGATGCTCGGGTTTACAGTTGACGACGCCACAGAGCAGCTTGACAGAGTGCTTTCGGATATTCCGCCGCATAGCACTATAAGAATCGTACACGGAAAGGGGACGGGTGCGCTCGGAAAAGGCGTACAAAACTACCTGCGTCGACACCCGAAGGTAAAGTCGTTTAGGTACGGCCGTTACGGCGAGGGCGATACCGGCGTTACCATAGTCGAAGTTAAATAGTTTAGTAGTGCGGTATTTTGTCGTCGATTAGCTCTGCGTACGTGTATGCTCTGGTTATTACCTCGCGTCCGTTTATTCGCTTATCTCGCGACAAATCGAGCGAAATAACGTAGACTATATAGTTAATTGCGCGCATGTACATTTTTTCTATTTCGATATAATTATCGCCGAGCACCGTTTGTGCGTACATATCGAACTTGTCTTTAATCGGCAAAAACGCGCTTTCTACCGTAGTATAAAGCGATTTATCCGATCTCCTTAACGTTGTAATAATCTCGTCGGCTGACGACGGGGTTATTTTATCGTTAAGCGCAAGATTCAGTACAACGGCGTCGACAATGCGCCTACTCGATAAATAGTGAACGCTTTTAAACCTTATGCCGACCGCTTCCGCAACCAAAGTTCTTAGCATCGTGTCGAAAGAAGCGTCGATAATACGGTTCATATCGTCTTCCGAAACCACGTTTTTCATACGTTTTTTATACCTTCACCAAAGAATAATTGTAGTAGTCTCCGCTGACAGAGCAAATGGTATTAAATAAATCTGTAACTCTCTCGTCTATGCCCAAAACGCTTTTTATGTCCGAATTGTTTTCCGCCGCAAGCTTTATATCTTTATTGGTAATCTTAACAAAATCCGGTAGAATGGAAAAGTCGAAGTTTGTTTTACATGATAGTAATCTTGTTACAAACGGGTAATCGAGGTATTCTTTTTTTATTCCGCACACAGCGTCGAGAAAGAATCTGTTTAACCGTTTTGCGCCGTAAACTTTCAGCTTGTCGCTTCCTATAATCCCGTCGTAATCGCACTTTTTAGCTATTTCTTTTATCGCATATTCCATTCCGTCCGAGCAGTCGCGCAAAACGGAAAGCTCTTCGACTTGTTTCGATTTTATCGAAAAAAGTGCCATTTTTTTGAAAGTATCTATATTCGGAGCATGATTTTCGGCGAAATTTACAACTTTTTCGTAATTAAACGGCATGTAAGTTTCAGCCGCGCCGTCGCGAGATATAATGAATTTTCTTATATTCGTCGCCGAAGTAAACTCATTGCTGTAATACTCGTTACTTAGGTGAGCGCCGCGGCGCGTAATTATGTACGGCTCTATGTTTGCGGCAAGATTATTTACGGCGCAAACGTATTCGATACCCAAAATGGAATTGGGATCATCAAAGGCGCGGTCCGGCTCGCGCTCGCCGTATTTTTCTCTGTATAGCTCTGACAGTGCGGAACGCGTTGCGTAGTTATGGCTTTTCCCTTGTTTAAGATATGATTTATAAATCGAATTGAATCTGTCGGCGCACTTTATTTTTATTTCCGCAAGCCTAAGTATGCAGTCTTTATCGGACGACGCCCCAAAGGCGAGGTGTGTTACGCCTTTTACCTTAGATATTATTTTAAGCGCGCCCTCGGCAAACGACTTTGCGCTTGCCGTTGCGTACAGCGCCGGAAGCTCTATAACGGCGTCTGCGCCGGACAATACGGCGCTCTCCGCACGAATACCTTTATCGCAAATCGACGGCATTGCGGATTGAACAAACTGACCGCTCATGACGCAAATAACGTTATCGGCGTACTCTCTAACACTGTCGATAAGTTTTTTATGCCCGGAGTGGAAGGGATTGAATTCTGCAATAACGGCGTAATTTCTCATAAATACTTTACATACGAAACAAATAGTTGTATAATATTTAACTGTGAATACATTTTAACACAATACTCACAAAATGTAAATAAAAGGAGACAAAAATGAGCGATTTACTCAATTCCGTTCGCGAAAAAGCAAAAAAACTGAAAAAAACAATCGTACTTGCCGAGGGTGAAGAGCCGCGCATAATCACCGCCGCGGCCCAAGCAAGCAAAGAGGGCATAGCTAACCTCGTGCTTTTGGGTAATCCCGACGTTATTGCAAAAAAAGCGCAGGGCGCCAAGCTCGACGGCGTTAAAATAATCGATATCAAAAAGATCGATACCGAACCTTACGCGCAGCTATTATACGAGCTTCGCAAGGACAAAGGAATGGATATCGAAAAGGCGAGAAAAACTGTTTTGGATCCGCTGTACTTCGGCGTTTTAATGGTTAAACGCGGTGAGGCGGACGGAATGGTAGCCGGTTCCGTAAATGCGACGGGCGACGTTTTACGTCCGGCGCTTCAAATAATAAAAACCGCAAAAGGAATTAAAACGGTCAGCTCATGCTTTATTATGGTGCTCGACAAAAATTCCAAGTACGGCGAAAACGGCGTAATGGTTTTCGGCGACTGCGCAGTAAATCCCAATCCCGATTCCCGTCAGCTTGCCGATATTGCGGTGGCTTCCGCGGCAACGGCAAAAGCGATTGCCGGCATTTCGCCTAAGGTCGCGCTTCTTTCTTTCTCGACTAAGGGTTCGGCAAAGCACGAATTAGTCGACAAGGTTACCGCGGCGCTCGAAATTATAAAGACCGAACACCCCGAGCTTGACGTTGACGGCGAGCTACAGGCGGACGCGGCTCTTGTACCCACCGTCGCAGAGCTTAAAGCGCCGGGAAGCAAGGTCGCCGGCCATGCTAACGTTCTTATTTTCCCCGACCTTCAAGCGGGAAATATCGGCTACAAGCTCGTACAGCGCCTTGCCGGCGCCGAGGCGATAGGACCTATCTGCCAGGGCTTTAATATGCCGGTTAACGATTTGTCGCGCGGTTGCAGTAGCGAGGACGTTGTTAATGTAATCGCCATGACGGCGCTTCAGTGCGGTTAAGACCACGAATGAAGTTTATTAAAATTACCGTAAAATGCACAACGGAAACGTCCGACACCGTCGCCTATTCTCTTCATGAAGCAGGCAGTATGGGCGAGGTGTTTGACGATTACGACACCGTGAGGCAGGTGCTTAACGATAAACGTTGGGATTATGCCGATATCTCGCTGTTTGACGAAACCGAAGGATCGTTTGTAAGCGGCTTTTTTCCGCTCGAAACGGACGCAGAAAAAGTTATTTCTCAAATAGAACGGCTTAAAAATATCGACTATGCCGATTTTTCGGGTATATCGTGCCAAACGGAAATAATCGATTCCGTCGAATGGGAAAACGAGTGGAAAAAGTACTACACTCCGTTTAATATCGGAAAGGTTGTAATTATCCCGGAATGGATTGATTACACTCCGAGTGGAGGAGACGTTCCTTTAAAGCTAAATCCCGGGCTTGCGTTCGGTACGGGAATGCACGAAACGACTTCTATGTGCATCTCGCTCATGCAAAAGATAGATCTATCGAGTAGTTCAGTTCTCGATTTCGGTTGCGGAAGCGGTATACTCGGTATTTGCGCGGCTAAGCTCGGCGCAAAAGACGTCATTTTTGTGGATACTGACGAACAGGCTGTTACCGCCACAAAATACAACTGCGGCTTAAACGGTATAAACTCACCAAAAATATATAATTGCGACGTCAGACAAATTCGCGATCCGGCCGACGTCGTCATAGCCAACATTACGGCAGACGTCCTAACCGACGTCGAGCCGCTTATAAAGTCGGCGCTTAAAACGGGCGGTTACGCTATAATAAGCGGAATTATTTCTCAAAAGGCCGAAGCTGTCAAGGCGATGTACGAACGCGATTTTACGTTAATTGACAGCGAACACAAAAACGAATGGAGTGCATATCTTTTTAAATTATGAGATTCTACTTACCGGAATTCGAAAAAACTCATTGCCTTATCGGCGACACGCACACTCACGCCGCGTACGCGCTTAGGATACATTCCGGCGACTATGTAATCGTGTTCGACGGCGAGGGCAACGAGTATAATTGCGTTGTGCTCGAGGTTAAGCGCGACAGAACGGAATTGGATGTAATCGACACCAAAAAGAACGTGGGCGAGAGCAAAATAGACGTATCGTTGTACTTGTCGGTTATAAAACAAGATAGGTACGAGCTTGCGGTACAAAAGGCTACCGAGCTTGGCGTTAACAGAATAATCCCCGTATACTCGGCTTACACTCAGCGCGGCGGCTCGCTAAACTACGACAGATTGTTTAAGATTGCGGTGTCTGCGTGCGAACAGTGCGGAAGAAGCCGCGTCCCCGAAATACATAAAAGCATAGAGTTCGACGAGCTTGTTAAGCGCGCCAAAGACTCGTACTTGATTTTCCCGTGGGAACGCGAGCTGAAAGGCGATATTAAATCGGCAATAGACAAGTCGCAAAAAAGCTATTCCGTGTTTATCGGGCCGGAAGGCGGAATTACCGAAAACGAAAAACAAATTCTCACCGAAGTCGGTGCAAAATCAGTAACGCTCGGCCCCCGGATTTTACGCGCCGAAACTGCCGCAATAACGGCGTTGTCGGTTATTTACTACGAGATGGGAGAGTGGGCGCTTTGATAATATCCGTAATAACACTCGGATGCAAGGTAAACTATTGCGAAAGCGGTTCGATAATTTCGCGTCTAATCGAAATGAAGCATCAAGCGTCGGAAGGACTTATTCCTGCCGACGTTTATATTATCAATACTTGTTCCGTAACCGCGGAAGCGGATAGAAAATCGCGGCAATATATCAGTAAATGTATATCGCTTAACCCAGAATGTAAAATTATAATAATAGGATGCAGCGCACAAAACAATCCCGAAAGATTTTATAAAAACAACGTTATTGCAGTAGGCGGTACTCAAAATAAAGAAGAATTTGTCGTCTCAATCATAGAAAATATCGATAATTATCGTTATAATACTCTATCAGATAGAATACTTAGCACAAAAAATGACGAAATATCATGTAATAATCCGATATATGGTAGGGAATCTACGCCAAAATCGGATAAGACTCGCACATTCGTAAAAATACAAGACGGCTGTAATAGGTTTTGCTCTTACTGTATTATTCCGTATCTTAGAGGAAGAAGCAGGTCGAGGGCGATAGAAGATATTGTTAACGAATGCTCTTCATCGGATTCCAACGAGATTGTTTTAACGGGTATCGATATATCCGTATACGGGGTAGATATAGGGTGCGATCTGCCGCAGCTTATGACTTCTTTAAAGCCTGTAAAGGCGCGTAAAAGACTCGGTTCGCTCGAGTGCGAGGTTGTAGACGACAGACTGTTAAACGCGGCTTTAGAGGCCGATTTTTGCCCTCATTTTCACTTATCGCTTCAATCGGGCAACGATACGGTGTTAAAAACAATGAATAGGCGGTACGATACGGAATATTTTTATTCTAAGGTTGAGCTGATAAGAAAATACTTCCCGAATGCCGGAATAACCACAGATATTATCGTAGGTTTTCCTACGGAAACGGACGAATTATTTGCCGACAGTCTTAAATTTATCGATAAATGCGCGTTTTCGGATATACATGTTTTCCCGTACAGCAGTCGAACGGGCACTTTGGCGTCTAAAAAGTACTCGGTTTTGCCAAAAACCGTCGTAACGAGTAGAGTAAAGGAAATGCTCGATATAAAAAAGCGCACACATGAGCGTTTTATAGCTCAAAATTTAAAGAGTGTTATGCCGGTTTACGTAGAGGACAGCGAAAACGGCTATAACGTCGGCTACACGCCTAATTATATAAGGGTATATTCCGACGCACCGTGCGGAAAAATTTCAGATGTTAAGCTGCTCTTGGCGTACGAGGACGGCGCTCTGGGAGAGAGGGCATGATACCGACCCCGAGCTTGACGGTTTTATACAGATTTTTACTAAACGAAAACGCCCTTTCGCTCTAAAAATATACTTTATAACGCGCTCACACAGAAAATTATATTTTCCGCAAAATTTTTCCCGACGTTTTTAATTTTTTTTTTATAGATTATTCCCGTATAAACCACGATTCCGACGCCCGTTGCCGTTTGATAGGGGAAAATACGGATAATATCATATTACTTCGCAAAAGACAGCTTTTGCGAAGTAATATATGCTTTTTTTTACCCAAAAGTAGGGGTATTCGGCTTTATTCGAATATTTCTCGATTTAAGCTTTTTATGTAATGCTTCGTTTGATATTCTTATTTATTATTTTCTTTTATCTCTATTTTTAATTTATTATTATATTATTAATTTGTCTTTACATAAAAAGTTATATCTATTAGAAAAATATATATTGTGAAAAAGTCTGTACGTGTATCGTTAATAATTGTCGGAGTGTTATTGTTTTTAGCGGCGCTTGCGGTTTGCGTATTTTTTCTTTTAATAAGTCCTAATATAAATATTATGAATGCGCCGAACCTTGACGAAAGCAAGCTTGCGTCAAGCTCGCGCACCGTAAATATTCTCGACAAAAACGGCGATATTATCGGCGACTCGCTTATAAGTAAAAACAGATTTTACGTTACGCTATCAGAGCTTAACGACGACACCGTAAACGCGTTTATAGCTATCGAGGATAAAAGATTTTATTCTCACGGCGGCATAGATTACCGCAGAGCGTGTTCCGCGCTGTTATCGAATATCAAGTCGCGCTCGTTTCGCGAAGGCGCTTCCACGATATCACAACAGCTTATAAAAAACACCCATTTATCGAACGAGAAAACCATTAAACGAAAGCTTGTGGAAATGCGGCTTGCGCGCCAGCTCGAACAAAAATACACAAAAGAACAAATTCTCGAAGGGTATTTCAATATTCTGTACTTCGGCTCGGGGATTTACGGGCTTGGTACGGCGTGTCATGTAATGTACGGAATCTCGCCTTCCGAGTTGTCTGTGGCGCAGTCTGCGGCGCTTGCGGCCATTATCAATAACCCGGCTAAATACAATCCTTATAAAAATATCGACGCGCTTAATTCCAGAAAAAACACCGTTCTTTCGTGCATGCTCGACCAGGGCTATATAAATAAAGATACGTTCGAGTACGCAAAAAACGAAAAGCTCGAGTTTAGCTATTACAAACAAAACGGCTTTACGGAAGCCGTTATTCGTTCTGTATGCCGAGAAAGAAATATATCGGAAAAAGAGCTGTTCAGCGGCAATCCGACATTTAAAACAGCGTACGACGCGGCGCTTGCAAACGCCGCGCAAAAAATAATTAAAAGCTCGAATATCGATGCCAAAATCCGCATTTTGGCGCTCGATAACAAAACGGGCGGCGTAGTTTGCGACGAGTCGAACGGCAGCGATAATTTATTTATTAAGCGCAGTCCGGCGTCTGCGATTAAGCCGTTTATCGCGTACGCGCCGGCGCTCGAGAGAGGATACAACCCTCTATCGCAAATCGACGACTCCCCCACCGATTTTAATAATTACTCGCCCAAAAACTACAAAAACGTCTATCGCGGAATGATGTCTGCGACAGACTGTCTTATATACTCGTCGAATGTTGCCGCGGTAAAGCTTGTAGATGAGATAGGCATAAATAATTGTATGTCCGTTGCACGTAAATTCGGAATTACTTTTTCCGAAAAAGATACCGGGCTTCCCGTAGCGCTCGGCGGAATGTATAACGGAATAACTCTTATCGACCTTGCTAACGCTTACAGAACGCTGGCAAACGGCGGTGTTTATTCCAAAACTCGGTACGTTTTAGACGATGAAAAAGACGAAAAACAGTACGGTTTATTTGAAAAAAGCCGTGCCGTCGGCGACGACACGGCATATCTTCTTACGGATATGCTCATGGCGTGCGCTAAATCAGGCACCGCAAAAAAGCTTTCCGGTATTCCGAATATCGCCGCAAAAACCGGCACAAACGGCGATGGAGACGGCAATACCGATTGTTACTGCATAGCGTACACGCCGGATATTACAATCGCCGTTTGGCTCGGCGCGGCCGATAAAAAAATCGATAATACCGTTACCGGCGCGACGTGCGCCAAAATGATTGCGCAGCTTATATCGGATGCAAAAATAGATACGAGTAAGGAATTTACCCGTCCCGATTCTGTCGCGTATTACGATATAGACGCGCAGGAACTGATAACCTCGCACGAGGTTTACCTTGCCGATCCGTTGCTTCCCCCAAAATACAGAAAAAGAGTGTTATTAAGCAAAAAGCATTTGCCGATAAGAAAATCCGTCGACTATTTGGATTTTTTCGACGGACTGTATTTACACGATTATGATTACTTTTCTTTTAATTAGAGGTATTTTTGCCGTTACAGCTCGATAGTTTCTATGTTTTCTATCGCTTGTTCTACCAGTTGCTCGGCGTCGTCTATAAAGCTTTCCTGTTCGACAACCTTATCGAGCGTCGGTTTAATAAGAGGATAATCCGGCAAAAACACAGTGCAGCAGTCTTCAAACGGCTCGATTGACTTTTCGAACGTGCCGATTTTTTGCGCAATCGCTATAATCTCGTCCTTGTCAAAACCGATAAGCGGCCTAAGTACAGGCATATCGACGACGGCGTTTGTAACCGTAATGCTCTCTATCGTCTGGCTTGCTACCTGGCCGAGACTTTCGCCGTTAATTATACAGCCGCACGACTCGGAAACGGCAATGCGCTGAGCAATTTTCATCATAAACCGCCTAACGAGCGTTATCATATAGTTCGGTTTGCACTTTTCATGTATTCTTTCTTGAATCTTGGTGAGCGATATTGCCTTTAATTTTATCGTCGGGCAGTATCTTTTTAAAATGCGTGCAAGCTCAACCGCCTTATCCTTAGCGGCTTCCGAGGTGTACGGATAGGAATGGAAATGTAGCGCCGTAATACTCATGCCGCGCTTTCCCATCATGTAGCCGGCTACGGGACTGTCGATACCGCCCGATAAAAGCAGTAATCCGTTCCCTGCCGTTCCGTACGGCATACCGCCTGCGCACGGGATAACGCTGTCATAAAGATATACGTCGCCCCCTTCCCTGATGTCGATATTTATAACGTAGTCAGGCGAGTGCAAGTCGACGGTAAGATTCGGCTTGCTTTCGAGAATTTTTTCGCCGACGTAGCGATTTAACTGCATCGAGTCGAGCGGATATTTTTTGTTGGATCTGTGCGAGGACACGCGAAAAGAGCCACTAGACGGCGTCATTTCCAGCGCAAGAGCGACTATTTCGTCAAGCTCGTAGCCGCAACGCCTTGCAACGGACATGGAATGAAGTCCGAAAACCTGCTTCATTCTGTCGAGAATTTCTTTTTCGTCGAACTCGCCGTACTCTTTAATCGCATAGCGGCCGCGCCCGAAATAAATTTTGCAATCTATCCCTTCAAGCTTAGCGCGGATATTGTCCTTTAACGCATTTTCGAAATAGCTTTGATTTTTGCCTTTAAGGTACAGCTCGCCGTACCGTAATATTATAACGTTATTAAACATTTCCTCTCCTTATCGAGTCCGCACATTCGAGTATGATTTTTGAGGCGGCGACCGCGTCGTCCATAGTCGTATCGTTACAAAAGCTGATTCGTATACAACGCTCGACTTCCGTATCGGATAATCCGATAGCGGAAAGCACTCTGTTTCCGCGTTTGGAACCCGAGCACGCCGCGCCTTTTCCGATAATAACCCCCTTATCGCACGCCGCATTCTGAACGATTTCCGCTTTGGCGCCGTCTAAGCACACGCAAAGAATATAGCCGCTGTTATTATTCTTGCCGACAATTTTACAGCCTGCGCTCGAAAAAACTTCGATTAACTTACTTCGTATCGCATTTGTGCGCTCTATATCTCGCGTCTTAACAAAATCCTTGACCGCCGCTGCAAAGGCGGCAATGTACGGCGTGTTTTGCGTTCCAGAACGAAATCCGCGCTCTTGACCGCCCCCTACGAGCATAGGCGCGATATTGAGTTTTTTGTTGACGTACAAAAGACCTATACCCTTTGGCGCGCCTATTTTGTGCGCGCTCAAACTGTAATAGTCGACGCCGAGCGCGTTTATCGGTTCGGTTTTTAAAGCCGCCTGAACGCCGTCCGAATGAAAAAGCGCATTTTTCGCCTTGCGCTTTACCGCCGAACAAATATCTTTTATTGGATTTACCGCGCCCGTTTCGTTGCTTACGTGTATTACGGAAACGAGCGAAGTATTGTCGTCTACGAGGCTTAAAAGGTGGTCTATATCGACGCGGCCGTCCTTATCGAGTTTTGCCACGCGAATATCCGTTCCGTGGTTTTTAAGCCGCATTGCAGGCTCGTACACAGAAGAATGCTCGCCGGCGGAGATAACAACGTTTCCGTTAGGGCGCTTTCTGCCGTATGAAAACACCCAGTTATTGGATTCGGTCGCGCACGAAGTAAAGAAAAGCTCTTTATCTTCCGCGCCGATATATTTAGCGATATCCTTTCGGCACGACTCTATATACGCCTTGACGTTAACACCCGGCTTATAAGTCGCATTGGGGTTGAAAAAGTTTTCCTTCATCATTTCCAACGCCGCGGAAACGGCGGCGTCCGACACTATCGTTGTGGCGGCGTTATCAAGATAAATCATTGTCTTCCGCCTCCCTTTCCTCAAGCAGTTTAATCAGCCCATTCATGCTTTCGTCGAAAACGGTTAAAGCGGCGACGCTGCGTTTAAGCGCGATAATAAATCCGCGGTCGGGTTCGATAAAAAGAATTTTTCTGCCTTTTTCTGTGTAGTAGTAAATATAAACGATTGTTTTTTCGTCGTCGTAGTTGACTATTGCGAGGTTCTTTTTTACGGCGTTTCCTTGAACCTTATTATACTTTTCTGAATCGAAAGTTCCTACCGACTCGATTGCTCTTAGCTGAATGGAATATTTTACTTTTCGCGACTCTCTGTAATAAATTTCGGTTATCGTTATTTTTTCATTGTCGATAGTGTAATCGTATTCGGTATTGTTGCGCTTGTTAAAGTATCCGATAACGATAGCGGCGACAAAAAAAGGAACGGCGACGCCGATAAGCACAAAGACCATGAAAAACGCCTCGCTCAAAATAAACATGGCTGTTAAAATAAGCGGCGCAACGCCGAGAACAAAACACACCGAACGCGCGATATTAAGTGTTTTGGTGCGTTTAGAGCGCTTGTCTATGTCTCTGTTTGTAACGTTTTGCTCGTAATACTGTTCCATCAGCCTTCCCCTGCTTTGTTTATCGGACCGTCGGCGGCGCTCTCCGACTTAATGATTGTGCCTTTATTGGACTTATGCCTATTTTCGTCGAACAGCGTAAGCGTAAAAATAAAGGTCGCGCCGGCGCCGCGGCTTGATTCTATCCAAATAACCTCTCCGTGCTCGTCGATAATCTTTTTGACGATGGAAAGCCCCAGGCCCGATCCTTTTGCTTTGACCGGCGAGCGTGATTTGTCGGTCATGTAAAAGGTATCCCAAACAAGCATTTGGTCCTTTTTGCTTATTCCGTAGCCGAAGTCCTTAACTTTAACGTACACCTTGTTTGCGTGAATACTTGTCGTAAGAAGTATTCTCGAATACGACGGCGAGTATTTTATGGCATTATCCACAAGGTTATTTATAACCTGAATAATCTTGTCCTTATCGGCATAGACGTAGCATATTTCACGCGCGAAATCGACGTTGATTTGAAGAACCTTTTTAATAAGCGCAGGCTCGAACCGCACTGCCACCTCGCTTATAATATCGTTTATGTTAAATTTAGTGTACACAAGCGGATTCTTGCCCGATTCGAGCCGCGATAAATCGAGCATGGAATTGATGAGCGAGTTTAGTCGCTTTGTCTCGCTAAGCGCGATTTTAAGGTATTTTTCCTTATCCTCTTCGGTTGCCGTTCCGTCGAGGACCGCTTGTAAAAAGCCTTGAACGGAGGTAAGCGGCGAACGAAGCTCGTGCGAAGCGTTGGCAACGAATTGTTTACGACCCTGCTCTAATCTTTTGTACTCTTCCGCCGCGGAATTTATCGAGTCGACAAGCTCGGTTACGGTATTGTCTACGGAAGCGCTATTTTCCTTAACGTCGTAAGAATCGTTATTCGACAGCTTTTTCAGCTTTTTATTCGCGCTCGACAGCCTGCCGTACACCAAAAAATGTGAAATTACAAGAAAAACAACGGTCTCGAACGCCGCCGCAAATATAATAACTACAATAAGAACGCGCTGCGTTTCGACATGGTCGATTGTCGGATAAAGATAATACATCGGAAAAAAAACGGTGGAAAATATGATAACCGCGCCGATAATTACTCTGAAAATATGAGATTTGACAAATCTTTTTAACGCCGAAAAAAACCGCACTCTAAAACACTTCTATTTTATAACCGACGCCCCAGACCGTGGTCAGCCGCCAATGCGGATTGTCGCCGAGCTTTTCCCTGATTCGTTTGATATGCACGTCGACGGTACGCGAGTCGCCGTTGTAGTTTTGTCCCCAAACCTGCTTTAACAGATCGTCGCGAGTAAAAACGTGCATAGGCGTTTTTACAAGCGTATATAATAGCTCGATTTCCTTAGGCGGCATGTCGACGATATTGCCGTCAAGCGTAACCGTAAAATTATCGATATTGACCGAAAGGTTAAACAAATCGATTTTTTTATCCGATTTGGGCTTAATGCGCCGCAGAACTGCGCGAATACGCGCAATAAGCTCTTGCGGATCAAACGGTTTTGTTATGTAATCGTCGGCGCCGCAATCGAGTCCCGAGATTTTATCCATAGGTTCGCCGCGCGCGGACAGCATAATTACCGGAATGTTGGAAAAGGTCCGAAGCTCTTTAAGAGTTTCGAAGCCGTCTATACCCGGCATCATTATGTCGAGAAGAAGCACGTCGTGTTTATTTTCGCGCAGAACGGAAAGTCCGGTTTCTCCGTCATGGTAATAATCGACGGCAAATCCGTCTTTATCGAGATACAATGCAATAAGCTGGCAGATATTTTCGTCATCATCGATAATAATAACTTTTGTTTTGTTTTGTGCCTTATCCATTTATCAAAATCCTATTTTTGTGTATAAGTAATATTTTGTCTTCTTCCGTTTCCGTGTCGCCTACCACATTGCAGTTATAATAACGTTTGAAGATAGCGCCGAGTATAAGTACAGTAGATTCCACTTCCCCACATTCTTCGTCAGACAGAGTAACGAAAAGCATTTTTGACGCAAGAGCGCGGAAAGATCCGTTAAGTTCGATTACCTTTTTAATATTCGATTTAACAAACGCGTTTTCTATTCCGTACCGCTCAGACACAAAGGTAAGCCCGTTATCAAGATTTAAGCCGTTGTCGCAAACTAAATAGTATTGCATAAGCTTTGCAAGATATCTGTAACCGAGAAGCGTAATGTCGAATTTAAGATAAGCGAGCATTTCCCTTACGAGAAAATAAAACCTGTCTATCGAAACGTCGGCTTCCGGCACGGAATGATTAAAGATGTAGCCGTTAAGGTCGAAATGCGACCAGTCGATATCGTTGCCTATTAAGTACGGATTGTTCGATAAGTCGTTCAAAAGCTTTGCCCTTCACTGTAAAAAATTACTCGTACATAGGCGGATAAATCCACGAGCGCGTCCTTCGCCGTTTGCGGCTCGGTGCGAGTAAGATACTTTATCCGCTCGTACATATCGAGATTGAAAACATTAAAGCATCTGTCAAGTCGGTGCGAAATCGCTTTTTCGCTAACACTCATTTTGCTTGCGGCAAAGGTCAAAACCTTAGCCAGCTCGTCGCGCGGCCTAACCGCGAGCGTTTCGATAAGTTTTGCGACAAGCGCGATATATTCCGAGTCAACGCCTACGAAAAGCAGAAGTTTTATTATAAACGGACGGAGAGCCTCTCTGCGTTTGTACGGAATAACGGAGTCGGTCGGCGATAAGGATAACGAGCTTACCGCTTCGCATTCAAACGCGTCGATTAAATCATCGTACCAGTACTCGCCGTAAGAATTGTCTATGTATTTACCGAGCGGAGAGCGCAACAGTACGGATTCGGAATAACGAGAATCACTCATCTACCGTAAAACCGCCTATACCGAGCTTTTGACCGCCCAAAAGGTGGATATGGAGATGCGGAACGGTCTGGACTGCGTCGTCGCCCTGATTGACTATTACCCTATACCCGTTTTCGAGTCCGAGCGACGGGGCAAGCTCTGCGATTTTGGAAATACATTTGGCGAGATTTGCCGCGTCGCCAACCGTCATTTCCGAAAAATACTTATAGTGCTTTTTGGGAATTGCAAGATAATGTTTTTTCGCGCGAGGATTGACGTCGGCTATAATAATCATAAGGTCGTCCTCGTAAAATTTTTTGGAAGGAATCTCGCCTTTTATAATTTTACAAAAGATACAATTGTCCATAATAAACACCTCGCAACAATTATACTACTTTGTTAACAATTTTGCAATATTTTACTTGATATTTTATAAACAAAAAAAGACGGCTCTAATTACATAGAACCGCCATTTTGTGTTTTAGTCGTTTAAAAGAATTAACGCTTAATGTTAAAAGCCTTGATGCCGGGATAATCGGCGCCGCAACCGAGCGCTTCTTCTATGCGGAGAAGCTGGTTGTACTTGGCGACGCGTTCGGAACGGCTGGGCGCGCCGGTCTTAATCTGTCCGGCATTGAGCGCGACGGCAAGGTCGGCAATAGTCGTGTCCTCGGTCTCGCCGCTGCGGTGCGATACGACCGCGGTGTAGCCATTGCGGTGAGCAAGCTTAATAGCTTCCATAGTCTCGGAAACGGAACCGATCTGGTTGAGCTTAATGAGAATGGAATTGCCGCAGTTAAGGTCGATACCCTTTTGTAAGCGCTTTACGTTGGTAACGAACAGGTCGTCGCCGACGAGCTGAACCTTGTCGCCGAGCGCGGCGGTAAGCTTCTGCCAGCCTTCCCAGTCTTCTTCGTCGAGACCGTCCTCGATCGAGTAGATAGGATACTTTTCGGTAAGCGCTTTCCAGTGCTCGATAAGCTGCTCGCTTGTAAACGTGGTGCCGGCTTTGGGCATTTTGTACTGACCCTTTTTACCGCCCTTCCACTCGCTTGCCGCGGCGTCCATTGCGAGAACAAAGTCCTTGCCCTCTTTGAATCCGGCCTTTTTAACGGCTTCGAGAATATTTTTGATAGCGTCCTCGTCGCTTGCGAGGTTAGGTGCAAAGCCGCCCTCGTCGCCGACGGAGGTGGCAAGACCCTTGCCTTTAAGAAGGGACTGAAGCGCATGGAACACTTCGGTGCACCATCTTAATCCTTCCGCAAAGGAAGCCGCGCCTACCGGCATAATCATAAACTCTTGGACGTCGACGTTGTTGGTTGCGTGAGCGCCGCCGTTAAGAATGTTCATCATGGGAACGGGAAGCCTTGTGGCCGCCGAGCCGCCGATAAAGCGGTAAAGCGGAATATTAAGCGACGTCGCCGCGGCCTTTGCGGCGGCAATCGACACTGCGAGAATGGCGTTGGCGCCGAGCTTGCTCTTGTTGTCGGTGCCGTCGGCATCGAGCATGAGCTTATCGACGGCGTAAGTATCAAACGCGTTGGCGCCGACAAGCACCTCGTTAATAACGGTGTTAACGTTAGAAACGGCCTTTTGTACGCCCTTTCCGCCGAACTTGGTTTTGTCGCCGTCGCGAAGCTCTATTGCCTCGAACTCGCCGGTGGATGCACCGGACGGCGCCGCGCCGCGGCCCATAACTCCGTTTTCGAGAACAACCTCAGCTTCGACGGTGGGGTTACCGCGCGAGTCGATAATCTCTCTGCCGATAACTTTTTTAATCTTTAATTCCGACATAATTACTCCTTTTGGTTTTTATTTTGGTTTAACCGAATAAAGTATACCGCATCGAAATTCAAAAATCAAGCGTTTATACAAGATAATGAAAATCGCGATAACTCTTCGGCTTTGTTACATTAAAGCTTCGTTACCCACAAACCGTGGAGAGTGCAGTACTCGTACGCCGCTTCAGCCTTTTCGCCGTCGCATAAAGCAAAGCAAGCCGCCGGCTTATCGGTGCAAGCGAGCTTACGGACGTGCGCACCGTAATTGGTTTTAAGCACGATATAAGAAATAAAATGCTCTTCCGTCATGGGGTGAGCGACCGAACCAACGTCCACGCAAACGGTGTTGCCGTTTACTTTAACTACGGGAACGTGCTTTTCGAGCGCGGCGTCGGTATCGTTTTCTTTAAGAAGGACAAATCCTTCCGCCTCGCAGCCGCAAAGGTCGAGGCGAAGATCGCCCGACTTTTTATTGACGTATAATTTCATGATAATTCTCCTTGACAATTATTTTTTTCGCATTGTGCAATTAACTACAAAATAACATAATCGGATGAAAATGTCAATCGGTATTTAGCCGTTTACGAAATACCGAGAAAGTCGAGACATTTTTCAAGCGCTATTATACCGTGCTCTATTGTAAGTCCGCCTTGGATATACGCAACGTAAGGCGGACGAATGGGTCCGTCGCACGACAATTCTATGGACGAGCCTTGTACGAACGCGCCTGCCGCCATAATAACTTGGTCGTCGTAGCCGGGCATATCCCACGGCTCGGGCGTTACGAAGCTGTCGACCGGCGACGCGCTCTGAACGGCCTTGCAAAACTTTATAAGCGCTTCCTTATCCCCAAACTTAATAGAGCAAATTATATCGTCGTAGCACTCGCCCGTTTTCGGCATTGTCTCATAGCCGAGCGAACCGAATACCTCGGAAAACAGCATTGCCGTTTTTATCGCTTGCGCGGTCGTGTGCGGCGATAGGAACAATCCCTCGTAAAACAGTCTGTAATCGCCCGAATACGAGCCTACTTCCCTTCCTATTGACGGCGAAGTAAGCCTTCCTTCTATTTGCAAAATCGCTTGCTTGCTTCCGACGATATAGCCGCCGGTCGGGGCAATGCCGCCTCCCGGGTTTTTTATTAAAGAGCCGACAAGCGCGTCCGCCTTAGGTTCCGCGCTCTCGGTAAACTCGCCGTAGCAGTTATCTACAAGAACATAAGCGCCCGAAGCCTTTGCCAATTCGTATATCCCGTTTATCGTCTCGACGGAAAGTGCTGGACGCATATCGTAACCGCGCGAGCGCTGAACTGCGACAACGGCCGGCTTATGCTTTTTTATTTCCGATTTTATCGAATCCATGTCCGGCTTTCCGTTTTTAAGCGGAACAATAACAGTATTTACGTTAAAATCTTTAAGCGAGCCGATATTTTCACCGAAAATTACGTCGTTTAAGGTATCGTACGGCGTGCCGGTGGCGCATAACAGAGTCTGTCCGGGGCGAAGCAGCCCGAAAAGCGCAATCGTGAGCGCATGCGTTCCAGAGGCGATTAAGGGCGACACAATACCGTCCTCGCAGCCGAAAACGGTTGCGTACAGCTTATTAAGGGTATCTCTTGCCACGTCGTCGTAACCGTAGCCCGTGGTAGGCGCAAAGTGCCGAAGCGCGATACGGTGTTTATTAAACGCGTCCAAAACCCTGCGCTCGTTATTCAGCGCGATTTCGTCTACCTTTTTGAATTGTTTTTGCAGCGATTTTATCGCGTTTTCTATAAGTCTGTGCATGTTATTTCCTCAAAAAAACACTCACGGTCTGTTCGATTTTTTCCGTGTCCCGAGCGTCGATAAACACTTTGTCGAGTTTCATATTGTTAAAATAAGTTATCTGCCTCTTGGCGTAATTACGCGTTTTTTGTGAAACCAAAGACAATAGATCGTCGTACGGCATATCGGGATTTTCTACAATCTGCTTATAACCGAGCGCCTGCATCGAACCACAGTCGACGTAGCGCGTCAGCCCTTTAACTTCGTCTATAAGCCCTTTTTCGAACATTTTTTTTACACGCGCGTTTATCCTTTCGTATAAAAGTTCTCGCGGCAGCGTTACGACAACGGTGAGTGCGTCGAACGGCGGAGACGACTTTGAAGAAATAACGGATTTTGGCGCGCCCGTTAAATAAAAAATCTCGAGGGCGCGAACGGTGCGCTTAACGTCGTTACACGATATTTTTTCGGCGGCGGCTTTATCGACAATACGTAGCATATTATGTAATGTTTTGCCGCCTAAAAAATGCCCGGCGGTTTTAAGCGCCGCTCTAACCGAGTCGTTTTTTGGCGTCCCTGCAAAATCGCAGCCCGAAAGCAACGAATAAACGTACATACCCGTTCCGCCGACGAGTATGGGAAGCTTTCCCGAGCGCGCCGTTTCTGTTACGGCGACCTTAGCAAGCTCGACGTACTCGCCCACTGAAAAGTCCTTATCTCCGTCCGCAACGTCGATAAGCTTGTGAGTAATTCCGCGGCACTCTTCTTTTGTAAGCTTACCTGTGCCTATATCGAAGCCGCGGTAAATCTGCATGGAATCGGCGCCGATAAGCTCGCCGTTAAACTTTTCGGCAAGATTAAGCGCGATTTCAGACTTTCCGACGGCGGTACAACCTACTATAGCGACCGTTTTTATACGATTCGCTTGAACCACTTTTCAATCTCCTTTTGAGAAAAGCATACGGCAATCGGTCTGCCGTGCGGACAAAACATGGCAATATTTCTCGCGGTCATCTCGGCAAGTAGCGCGTCGATCTCGGATTTATTCAGGTCGTCGATTTCGCCCTTGACGGCGGCCTTACACGCCGCCTGCATAAGCCGTTCGCGAAGCACCATAGGGCTTTTTTCGCGCGACGATATTGTAAGCAGGTCGGACACGAACGACTGTAAGTCAATCCCCACACACTCGAGAGGAACGGACGATAACGCAAAAGTATTATCGCCGAAAGGCGAAAGCGAAAATCCGCAGTCCTCTATCAATTCCAAGTTGTCCGTTATAGTTTCCGCGTCGCTCGGCGACACGTCAAATACGAAGGGAACTATTAACGGCTGCGTTTTAAGCCGCTTGCTTTCGTACTCCGCCAGCAATCTGTCGTACAAAAGCTTTTCGTGTGCGGCGTGCTGATCGACAAAATAGCACTTGTCGCCCGATTCGAGTATCAAATACGTATTGAATAATTTTCCTACATATTTACATTCGGCGGCCGCAAAATGCTCTTTTTGCGAGTAGTCGACGACAGTTTCGTATACGTCTGCATATTTATCGGCAGTCGGCGGCGGATCGGGATTGGGATTATAGGTTGATTGCGGCTCTTCTCGCCGCGCGATAGTATCGTCCGAACTTGAAGAAGGCTGTCTCGGTATAATATCGAAGAACGAGCCGAGCGTATGACTTCTCGTAAATTCGGGTTCGGGTGAAGGCGCGTCTATATGAAAATCCTCGTCGGTAAGACGCTTCGCTTCGGTAAGGCGCGGCATAACCGCGTTTTTAATGGCGCGCGCGACAATGGACTTAATCTTTACCGTGTCAGCAAACTTAACCTGCATTTTACTCGGATGAACGTTTACGTCCACCATATCGAACGGCATTTCGATATGAAGTACGAAAAGCGGATATTGCCGTTTCATAAGATACGGCATGTATACGGACAGCGCCGCATAGCAAATGTCCGAGCTTTCCACATACCTACCGTTAATAATTATGTTTTGATAATTGCGCGACGGCTTGGTAAACGTGGGAACGCACGTATACCCTACTATTTTAACGGGCGGTTCGTCAAGCTCGACTTTAAGCGTATTTTTAAGTACGGTATCACCGTAAACGGCAAAAACTGCGCTTTGGAGTCCCTCGCCCGACGACGAAAAGTGTTTTGTTTCGCTCTCGAACTTGAAAACGATATTGGGATTTGCGAGGACGAGATGCTCTATAAGAGTAAAAATCTTAGTTTCTTCACGCGACGGCTTTGCCAAAAACTTTTTGCGCGCCGGAATTCTTTCGAACAGCTTTTCGACGGTAACGGTGGTACCGAGCTTTGCGCCGCATTCCTCGTGAGAGGAAAGCTTTCCGCCCACGTATGATACCTTTCCGCCCATTTCTGCCTCCGCGGTTCTCGAAACCATAGTAACGTCGGCAACGGCCGCGATGCTGGGAAGCGCCTCGCCTCTAAACCCGAGCGTGCCTATCGTGTCGAGATCCTCGATTTTTTTAATCTTGCTTGTGGCGTGAGGCAAAAATGCCGTTGGAAGATCGTCGAATTCAATACCGCAACCGTTGTCGGTAATGCGGATATAGTCTATTCCTCCGCCGCGAACGGTAACAAAAATTTCGGTCGCACCGGCGTCGATTGCGTTTTCGGCAAGCTCTTTAACTATGGACGACGGGGATTCTACGACCTCGCCTGCCGCTATTCTGTTAAATATCTCGCTCGGAAGCTTGTTGATTTTCATTTTTCGGATTTTTCCTTTAAGTCGCAGAGTATATCGAGAGCGGCGCGCGGCGTGATATCGTCGATGTCCAGCTCTTGCAAAATCTTTATTATTTCGCCGTGCTTGGATACGTTATCGAACATGGAAAGCTGACGCGTGTCGTTTGCTTTATGCGCAATGTCGGCGTTCATAAGCTGTGATAATATTTGCTTTGCACGGTCGAGTACCGATTGCGGAAGCCCGGCAAGCGCGGAAACCTCTATGCCAAAGCTTTTATTGGCGCTTCCGCGCATAATTTTATGCATAAACTTAATGCCGCTATCCACCTCTTTTGCGGTAAATTTGTAATTTTTAAGCCCGTCGATCTCGCCTTCCAGCTCAGTTAACTCGTGGAAGTGCGTGGAAAACAGCACTTTTGCCTTGCAGGACATAGCTAAGTATTCCACAACCGCCCAAGCGATACTAAGTCCGTCGTACGTGGAAGTTCCTCGCCCTATCTCGTCGAGAAGGACAAGACTGTTATTCGTTACGTTACTCAAAATCGACGAAACTTCGCTCATCTCGACCATAAAGGTGCTTCGACCGGTGGAAATATCGTCGCTCGCGCCCACTCGCGTGAAAATTTTATCCACAAGCCCTATTTCCGCCGATTTTGCTGGAACAAACGAGCCGATATGCGCAAGCACGGTTATAAGCGCGACCTGACGCATAAAAAGGCTTTTTCCTGCCATGTTGGGACCGGTTATTAGCATTATGCGCGAGTCGCCGCTATTTAGAGAAGCGGAGTTTGGAACAAACGTTTCGTCGAGAGCCAAAAGCTCGGCAACCGGGTGGCGGCCTTCTGAAATATTTATTACGCCGTTTTCGGTTATCGTCGGCATTGCGTAGCCGTAGCTTTTAGCCGATTGCGCAAGAGCTACGATACAGTCAAGCTCGGAAATAGCCTTGCCGTTATCGTTTATAACACCGCACTTTTCCCTTATCCTTGCGAGAACGTCGGCATAAAGCTGTTTTTCGCGCTTTTCGGCAAGGTCGGCCGCGTTTATTACCTTGTATTCGAGTTCTTTAAGCTCGTCGGTGATATAACGCTCGGCGTTAGCCACCGTTTGACGGCGAACATACGTTTCCGGCACCATCGAATCGAACTGTCTCGGCACTTCGATAAAATAACCGAAAAGTCGGTTATATGAAATTCTTAAATTTTTAATACCCGTTTTTTCGCGTTCCCGGCTTTCCATTCCGGCAATTATATTGCGCGAATCGGATACGAGAGAACGGTATTCGTCAAGCTCGGAGTCGTAACCGTCTTTTATTGTTTTAATCTCTTCCTTTTTCGTCCCTGTCTGCTCGGGAACGGCAACCGCGCGGTCTATCAGCTCTTTCAATTCGTCAAGCGAAACAAGCCGCTTTTCAATATCAGAAAGAAGGGGCGAATCAACGTTCATTGCTTTTATTGCGGCTTTAAGTTCGGGAATTGCGCAAAACGCCGCATGCAGCGAGTAAACGTCCTTTGTCTTTATTTCGCCGAGCGAGAGATTTGACGAAATCCTTACAATGTCGCGAATTTTTTGAAGCTCTAAACGAAGCTTTTCGCGCGAAATCGTGTCGCCGTACAGACAATTAACCGCATTAAGCCGCTCGTCGATTTTTTTCTTAACGCAAAGAGGCCTAAGAATCCATTTTTGAAGCAGCCTATCACCCATCGGCGTACAAGTTTTATTTATAACGTCTCGAAGCGTCGTGCCGCGTTTTTTGCTTTGCGACTCGACAAGCTCGAGAGTTTTGGCCGTGTTGGCGTCGATATCCATGTAGATATCCGATTCATACTGCTCGGGCCTGCCGATATTTACGTTGTCTCTAAATTGAAGGCTGCGAACGTAGGACACGAGCGCGCCTTCTGCGGAAAGACATGCCGGCGTTTTTTCCAGCTCTTTAAGTTCCTTAGCCGGAAGCACGTTCGAAAGGGTCGATTTTGCTATATCGTAGTCGAACATATCGTCGTCGTAAGCGCTCATCGGGCATACCGAGCCGAACTTAACCGCGGACAGCTCGGCGCTTTCGGCGAGCATTCTTCCGTTACAGATAATTTCCGCAGGATATATCCGCATAAGCAAGTCGTTAAGCTTAACCTTGTACGGGTGCGGAATAAAAAAGTTATACGTTTCGGAAGTCGTGATATCGGTCCACACGGCGCCCACTCCGCCGTCGCAAAGATAAAGCGACATAAGATAGTTGTTTTTGTCGTCCGAAAGGCTTTCGGGGTCGGTTATCGTACCGCCTGTAATAATGCGCGTTACGTCGCGCTCGACAATCTTACTCGCCTTTGTGAGAGGATCTTCCATTTGGTCGCAAATTGCCACCTTGTAACCCTTTTTAAGCAGGCGCGTTATATACGTCTGAACTGCGTGGTACGGCACGCCGCACATGGGCGCGCGCTGACCTTCACCGCACGCTCTTCCCGTAAGCGTTAAATCAAGCTCGCGCGATACTGTAATCGCGTCCTCGAAAAACATTTCGTAAAAATCACCCAGTCTAAACATGAGTATTTTATCGGGATACTTGTTTTTTATCGCTTTGTACTGTCCCATCATAGGTGAAAGACTCATCGCACCACCTCGCCTGTGAGATTCGCGTTTTTAGCCGAAGTTATTTTAACCTTTGTAAATTGCCCTACCGCCGCTTCGCCGGTAAAAGATACGGCAAGCTCGTTTTGCGCCTTTCCGTAAAACACGCCGTTTTTTTGTTCGGAAGTAAGGACGGTAAGCTCGCAGCCAACAAACGAAAGCGCGATATTTTTTGAAATTTCGAACTGCGTTTTAATAAGCCGCGAAATTCGCTCCTGCTTTGTTTTATAATCGATCTGCGGCATTTTGTCGGCAGGCGTGCCGCTTCGTCTCGAATAAATGAACATAAACAGATTGTTATACTTAACCTTTTCCACAAGGTCGAGCGTTTCGATAAAATCTTCTTCCGTTTCGGTCGGAAACCCTACCATAACGTCCGAGCTTAGTCCTATATCCGGCACGGCATCCCTAACCGCCTTAATCTTATCCAAGTATTGTTCGCGCGTATAATGCCTGTTCATCGCTTTAAGCACGCTGTTACTTCCTGCCTGAACGGGTAAATGAAGATTATGCGACAAAACCTTAGAGTTTGCTATTTCCTCGGCAAGCTCGACCGAAAAATCCTTAGGGTGCGAGGTCATAAATTTAAGACGATATTCTCTGCCGCAATCGAGAATTTTAAGTAAGTCGATAAAATTCTTTCCGCCGCAATCGTAAGAATTAACGTTTTGCCCCAGAAGAGTTATTTGCTTATACCCTTTGTCGAGAAGTCCGTTTACCTCTGCGACAATCTCGTCGATAGGTCGCGAGCGCTCGCGGCCTCTGACGTACGGAACGATGCAATACGTGCAAAAGTTATTGCAGCCGTACATTATGTTTACCCAGGCGTTAATGTTGTCGTCGCGTACGGCGCAGGACACCTCGTTTGTATCGCGATCGCCGTCCCAAATATCGACTATGCGCTTTCCGGTAGCCAAAAAAGTATCTATATACTCGATAACGCTGCGCTGATTGAACGTACCTAAAATAATATCGACAAACGGGCAGCGCTTGAAAAGCATTTCCGCAACAGCTTTTTGCTGGGTCATGCAGCCGCAAACGATTAAAACCGCGCCCTTTTTCTTTTGGCTTTTTATTCTTCCGAGGTGGCCCAAAACCTTAGTCTCGGCGGTTTCGCGAACACAGCACGTATTCATAACGATAACGTCCGCCTCGCTAACCTCGTCGCACGACGAAAAACCGCGAGAAGAAAGCAGTCCCGCTATTTTTTCAGACTCGTGCACGTTCATTTGACAGCCGTATGTATGAATATGATACTTACCGTTCATCTTGTTAATTATACACTATTTTGTTATTTTTGTACAGTGATTTATCTACAGATTATATGCCGAGTCGAATGCGGCGAGCTTTTCAGACATCTTTTGTTCGTATCGGTCGATATAAAGCTTAATATCTCGCATTGCGGCAAAGCGCGAAATAATTCCGCCGTGAATGAATTTACTTATGGCGCCTGCGCCGCACGACATAACACCGACCGTTTCTTCCATAGTCGTAATATTGTTTACGCACTCGCAACCTACAAGCGAAAAACCCACGTTTTCGAGGTTGCCTGCCTGTCGCTTTTGCCGATACAAGTAGTACGGTCTGTAATCGCCTGCGTTATGAAGGCAATAGTCGAGCATGTCCGCGGCTGCGGCGTTTTCCACGTCGTTGTAGCGAATACCGCTGCCGTTTTTTCTACTTAGCGAGTGAACGGTAAAATTATCGGGTTTAAGCGCTTTTATACCCTCGAAGCTGTCGATAAAAGTTTCCGTCGTTTCATTTTCCAACCCTGCGATAAGATCGCAGTTGATTGTAAACCCGTATTTTTTTACAATCGAATAAGCATCGTAGAACTCTTTTACCGTATGATTTCGCCCTATTCTTTTAAGCGTATCGTCCGACAGTGTTTGAGGATTGACGCAAACCCTATTAACCCCAACGCTTTTAAGCGTGGCAATCTTTTCCTCGGTTATGGTATCGGGACGGCCTGCCTCGCACGTGTACTCGCAGTCGAAGCCTTTAATGCCGGTCAATAACTCTTTAAGCAAAGCTTCCGATAGCGCGGTAGGCGTTCCTCCGCCGATATAAACGGACAAAATCTTTTTTCCGCGCGAGTATAAAAAATCCACGGTACGGTTTATCTCGTCGGTTAAAAGCTTAACGTAAACTTCAGCGGCGGCGCCGTATTTATCGATAGGCACAGACATAAACGAACAGTAATTACAGCGCGACGAACAGAACGGAATATGTATATAAAGATTGATATACTCCTCCGGGAAGAAAACCTTTTTATCCTGAGCCTTGATTATATCGATTAACAGTCCGGCTCTAAACGGTTCGACGCGGTAAACTTCCGTCATAATTTTTGCGGCTTCTTCGAGCGATTTCTCGCCCTTAATACATTCGTAAACAAGCTTAGTCGGTCGAACGCCTGTAAGAGCGCCCCACGGCATTTTGCGCCCCGTAAACGCACTGAGGGCGTCGTAGAGCGCAATTTTGGTAACCCTGTCGTATCTTCTCTCTATCGGTACGGCGGAACAGTCGACAGTAGAACAGTCTATATCGATAGACTTATTATCGCAGGAAATACGGTAAATTCCGTTTTCCTCCGTCATCAGAATTTCCGGAATGTTATCACCGAAAAACAGTCGAGCCTCGTCAAAAAGCTCGGTGTCCGATTTTACGTCAAATTGCCGCATAAGGATTGTACTTCCGTTCAAAGTCGAGCGTCGTTTCCTCGCCGTGTCCGGGATAAACCTCGTAGTCGCCGGGAAGTGCAAAAAGCTTTTTAAGCGATTTGACAAGGTCTGCGCCGTTACCGTACTTGAAGTCCCACCTGCCGACAGTCAGCTTAAACAGAGTGTCGCCCGAAAAAATACGCTTATTATCCATGACGTAGCACACTCCGCCTGGGGTATGTCCGGGCGTGTGTATTACGCGAAAATCATGGTTTAAAAGAGTAAATTCGTCGCCGTCGTTTAAAAGTACGTCGGCATTAAACGGCTCGACCTGCTCGTCCGTGGTGTCGAAAAAATCCGCGCCGCGTAAAAAGGTATAATCTATCTCCGACATATAAACCGTAGCGCCCAGCTTTTTAATCTGCGCAACCGAACCGATATGGTCGAAGTGCGCGTGCGTTACGAGTACATACTTCGGTTTAAGCGAATTGCGCTCAAGGTATTTTTTTATAGGCGAAAAATCGGTGCCGGGATCGACAATTATCGCTTCGGTCCCTTCACCGATTATGTAACAGTTTGTCATCAACTCGCCCGAAACAACTACGTCCATACGCATATCCACGCTAATTCATCGAGCGATAAACTTTATCGACGTCGCGAATAGCCGAAATCTTACTTTTAACAAGCTCGAGCTGTTCGGGTGAAGTAATTCTAAGTCCGAGCGAAATAATGCCTTTATTGTCCTTGTCCACGACGCGCGCCGTCATCGACTCGATAGAAACCTTCATGTCGGACACCGTTTTTGTTATGCGAGCGAGGACGCCGCCTGTGTCCTTGCACTCTACGGTAAGAGAAACTGTAAACGACGAGTTAGAGCGTTTGCCGTCCCAGTGCGCTTCAATCAGTCTGAACGGCTCGACGTACTTAACGTTGGGACAGTTGTCGCGGTGTATCATTACACCCCTGCCGCGAGAAATAAAGCCGATTATAGAGTCGCCCGGAACCGGCGAACAGCACTTGGCAATACGTACAAGCAAGTCGTCGTGTCCGTTTACGACAATTCCCTGCCCCTCGCTGCGCTTTTTGGTGCCCGATATGCTTGTAGGCGGATCGGGCGGATTTTCGCGCTTGTAAAAGTCGATAAGCTTTAAAATAATCTGGCTGGGCGTGTACGCACCGTAGCCGACAGAGGCGTACATATCGTTAATCGAGGAAAAAGAATAACGCGCCATAATGACGTCAAGCCACTTAGGCACCATGAGCGTGGAAAGCGAATAGTTGCGCACCTTCGCTTCGTGCTCGAGAAGCTCTTTGCCGCGGTGGATATTTTCCTCCTTCATTTCGTGCTTAAAGAAGGCGCGGATTTTGCTTTTGGCGCTCGAAGTCTTTACAAAGCGCAGCCAGTCGCGGCTGGGACCCTTAGAGGACGCGGAAGTAATTACGTCGACGTAGTCGCCCGTTTGAAGCTTGGATTCAAGCGGAACAATCTTGTTGTTTACCTTAACGCCCACGCATTTATTGCCTACCTCCGAGTGAACGGCGTACGCAAAGTCGACGGGCGTCGCACCTTCGGGAAGCGGAATAACGTCGCCGCGCGGCGTAAATACGAAAACCTGACCGCTGTAAAGATCGAGCTTTAACGACTCGAAAAACTCTCTCGGGTCGGCGGAGTTTTCTTGCTCTTGTTCCATTACCGAACGCAGCCATTCCATTTTTTCGTCGAGATCGGTGTCGACGCCGCGGTTTTCCTTGTACTTCCAATGCGCGGCAATGCCGTACTCGGCAATCTTGTGCATTTCGAATGTGCGGATTTGTATTTCGAACGGCATACCGTATGTTGTCATAACGGTTGTGTGTAGGGATTGGTAGTTATTGGGCTTGGGAACGGCGATATAATCCTTAAACCGACCGGGGATAGGTTTCCACATGGTGTGAATAACGCCCAAAACCTCATAGCAGTCGCGAACGCTTTCCACAAGCACTCTGACGGCGGTCAAATCGTAAATCTGGTCGAAGGTCTTATGCTGATTGACCATTTTTTTATAAATGCTGTAAAAATGCTTAGGTCTGCCGCTTACCTGACCGTTAATGTTCATCTCTTTAAGAGTTGTGCGTATGGTCTCGCAAATGCGATCGACAAGGTCTTGCCTTTCCGCACGTTTAAGCGAGATATCTTTAACGAGGTCAGCATACGCCTCGGGATGAAGGGTTTTTAAACATAGGTCGTCAAGCTCGCATTTATAAAACGACAAACCGAGACGGGACGCAAGTGGCGCGTAAATATCGAGCGTTTCCGTTGCGATTGCTATTTGCTTTTCGTGCGGAAGCGCGTCGATTGTGCGCATATTATGCACCCTGTCGGCAAGCTTAATCAAAATGACGCGAATGTCCTTTGCCATTGCAAAAAGAAGCTTGCGGAAATTTTCCGCCTGCGCTTCTTCCTTTGACTTAAAAACGAACTTGTCAAGCTTAGTAACGCTCTCGACGAGATTGCAAATTTCTTCGCCGAAAAGCGAGGTTATTTCTTCGGAGGTGGAAGCGGTATCCTCGATACAGTCGTGCATAAGTGCCGCGGCTATTGTCGAGTGATCCATGCCTATATCGAGAAGCAGTCCAGCAACCGCCATAGGATGAAAGATATACGGTTCACCCGACGCGCGTTTTTGCCCATCATGCATTTTAATGGCATACTCAAGCGCGCGGTCCAAAACCTCGCACTGCTGTTCGCCGTACATAAGAACAAATCTCGAGCGCAGATGCTCGCATTCAAGCTCTACCGTTTTTTGTCGATCTTCGCTCATTTTTGCCACCCTTCTATCACCTTGTAGACCGTGGACTTGTCAAGCTCGGTCTTGACGGATCCGGTCTTAATTCCCACGTTTGGAACAAAGGTGAGTAATTTAAGCTCGGTAAATACGGATAGGCACGCAATAAACTGCGGCAGATTAAGCGACTTGTCTTTTTGAACAAGCGACTTAAAATACGAAAAAACGTTAGGCGCTTTTATATTGGCATGAGCCTTAACTGCGTTAAAATACTTGCCGAACACCTGCCTGTCGGAAGAAACCGACGAAAACACGGTCGGCCTGTTATCGACTTTGGGAATATACACCGTCGCATTAGATCTGCGGTTTAAGTAGCAAATAACGGCGTCGGACGGCGGCGAATCGAGGAAAACGACCTTGTTGTAATTTTCGAGCATAAACGTTTTGCCGAATTCGGGCGAAACCATAAGCCTTGTGTACACGTTAGGGGTCGTTTCGGCAAAAAACTCGTGTAAAACGACGTTGGGTAAATCCATATCCGCATACTTAGTATAAGTGTCTTTGCAGCCGGCGATAAGAAGTATTCCGAACGGATTATCGACAATGTCGCATAATTCGCCGTCGTCGTAGGTTTTGTAAACAGGCTCGTCGGAATTTTGATAGTTAAGAAGTTTTAAATAGCCGGCCTTAGCAAGCGAATCGTTAACGGCAAGGCGGACTACCGCGCAGCCGCGTAAGTAAATGCGCGGCGAATAATCGCCTTCGGAAAGCTCGTACAATAGCTCGCGCTCGGTCGCACCGTTATAGTACGAATTAAGCGTATACGAGTTGTACGCAAAAAGGTTTGTTCCGTGCGGTGTTTTTAAAATCGTGTGAGCCATATTGCTCTTTAACGGCGTCGCAGTCAATGAGTGCGTAACGGTCATAAAAACAGGCTTGGGGTTGCCGTTGTTGCCCGTAGGCTCGAGCATATCGAGAGATAACGCAAACTCATTGGTTATTTCCTCTTCTTTAAGCTCCATATCGTAGTTAAGCGCCGGAATAAACATGCTTAAATCTTCTTTATCGAGCAAAGCGTAAATGCGCGACTTAAACTTTTCGATATTTTCAGCCGGAATGGTAAAGCCCGCGGCCTGGTTGTGTCCGCCGAACTCTTTTAAAAGATCGCTGTTTTTGCTTAAAAGGTCGTAAAGATTGATACCTTCAATGCTTCTGCACGTGCCCTTGTATTCCTCGTTATTTTTGACGAGAATAAATACGGGACGTTTAAAGTCGCCCACAAGCCGCGCGGCAAGAATACCGGTTATACCCTTTTCCCATTTGTCGCTCGTAATTATTATCGCACGATTGTTTATCAAATCTTCGCCGTGAAGAATTTTTAAAGCCTCGTCGTAAAGCTCGTCGCAAAGAAGCTTTCTTTCCTCGTTGTCGTCGAGAATCTGTTTAAGCCTATCGTTTACGACGATCGGATCGGACGACGTAAACAGCTCGAATGCGCGGTAAGCGCTTCCCATTCTGCCGGCGGCGTTAATCCTCGGTCCGATTTTAAACGCGATATCGCCAGAAGTAACGGTTTTAAGTTTAAGCGCGTCGGTAAGCGCAATAACGCCGAAGTTTTTACTGTTCGATATGCTTTTAAGCCCGAGCTGAACAATAAGTCTGTTTTCGTCGGTCAAGCTTACCAGGTCGGCGACCGTCGCAATGGCCGCCAAATCGTAAAACGCTCGCGCCGCTTCGATTCCTCCGAGAGCCTGAACGATTTTCAGCGCGACGCCGGCGCCGCAAAGATCTTTAAACGGATAACCGCAATCGGGCTGGTGGGGATTTACTATAACGCAATCGGGCCTAACCGAGCCGACCTCGTGGTGGTCGGTTACGATTATGTCGACGCCGAGGTCCTTACAGTGTTCAACCTCGTTTATAGCCGAAATTCCGCAGTCGCACGTAACAATTAAATCTGGCATGATGTCGTCGATAATACGCTCGATGCTGTCGACGCTAAGCCCGTACCCTTCGCCCACTCTGTCGGGAATGTGAGTGTGAACGTTAAGGCCTCGGGACGAAAGATAAAGCGACAAAATGGACGACGCGCAAATACCGTCGGCGTCATAGTCGCCGTATATAACGACGCGCTCGTCATTTTCGATTGCGGCGGAAATACGCTCGCAGCACTCTTTCATGCCGAGCATTTGTTCGGGGGGATAAAAATTGTTTTCGTCGGGGTTTAAAAAAACATTTATAGTGTCGAGGTTATCGTAGCCGCGCATTATAAGTAGTTCGACAAGCTTTCTGTTAAGCCCTAATTTAACGCAAAGATCGTCTACCGTGGCTTTGTCCGGCGTTACGGCGCTTATTTTTTTAGAACGTAAATGCATATCTTAAACCCTCTATATCTCAAAACAAATAATAAATAAAATAATTTTTAAGCCAAAAAGCCTTCGCAATATTACGGAAGGCTTTTTTATCTAATCAATAATCAAGCGTTGGCTTCGGTCTGAGCGGCAGGCAGTCCCTTTTCCTTTTTGGTTAGACCGTTTTTCTTCTTTTTACCGACGTTCTGAAACAATGCCCACAGCGACGGCGCTATGCAAATGGACGAGAACGTACCGGAAATAAGACCCATAATGATAGGAAGCGCAAATATCTGTATATCCGATACGCCGAGTATCGCAACCATGACAATCATAATAAGCGTCGTTATGGTCGTGTTAATCGAACGCATTAACGTTTCTTTGACGGACTTGTTTGCGATATCCGCAGCGGACATATTTTGATTGAATATGGATTTTTTGTTTTCGCGCACTCGGTCGAATACGATAATCGAGTTGTTAATCGAGTAACCGAGTATAGTTATAAGTGCCGCAATAAACGTATTGTTAATCTCGATACGGCAGATAGCCATAAACGAAAACATTATGATTATATCGTGGAACAGCGCGATGATACAAGCAAGACCGCTCGAAAGCTGGAATCTTAAACCGATATAACAGAGCATAAACACAAGAGCAAGCGCAACCGCAAGCACAGCGTTAAATATAAGCTCTGTTGATACGGTAGCGCCGACCGCACCGCTCAATACAACCTGCCCGGACCAAGAATCGGAAATCTTCATACCGGCGGCAAGCGCAGACTTAACTTCGTCCGTCGAAGCGACCGTCTCGCACTCTATAACAATCTGTTTGTTGTTATCGGGATTGAGCTTTACGGCGTCCGCCGCTTCGCCCGAAACGGTAACGATATCTCTAAGCTCGTCTTTTAAAAGGTTGCTGAACGCAGTCTTTCTGATTTCGAGCGACGCCGGAGAGAGAACCTCGCCGTACGTTAAGGTAATTGTCTTTCCCGAAATGTCTACCTTGGGTATTAAAAGCAAAACGCTTTCTTCAATCTTCTTTTGTATAGCCGGGTTAACCTGATCGAGCATTTCCGACTCGCTTACGCCGCGAACCGCAAAATACTTTACGTGGATTGCGCTCGACGCGCCCGAGCCTTGACGCTGTATTCCGTCGATACGCACCGAGTAGGTGTTTCCGTCCTCGGTCGTAATCTCTTCGAACAGGTCGTAGATACGGTTTCTGTATTCACCGAAGTTTTCGTCCGTAAGCTTATTGGGGAGTTGAACGTCGACGGTGTAGCCGCCGGTAAAGTCGGTGCCGAGGTTAAGCGGCGAGCCTAAGGTAAAGTTAAAGATTATCATGAGTATAGCCGCAATAAGCACAATCGCAAGCGGAATGGCAAACAAAATCTTGCGCTTTTCGACTATATGAAAATCTTTTTCGAGGAGGGATTCAATCGGGTTTTTCATTACGCCTCACCTCCTTCGCTTTCTTGTGCGCGGCGTGCTTTGCCTGCGCTTTTTTCGAGTTCTTTCATTTTTTTCTTTTCTTCTTTGGCTAAACGCTTTTCTTCCGCCTCTTTGTCCATAACCTCTTGAACTGCGGCGTCGGTAGCGTCTGCGGAAAGACCGGCAAACTGCTTACCGCGTTTAAGGTTATAGAGCTTTGCGTCGTAAGAGTTAAGGTTGATAAAGTATTTTATAACGCCACGGGAGATTACAAGCGACGAGAACAGCGAAATTAACACACCTACAAGAAGCGTAAGAGCAAAGCCTTTTACCGAACCCGTGCCGAGTAAGAGCAACAAGACGCACGCGATAATCGTCGTAACGTTACTGTCGAGAATTGCGAACAGCGCCTTTTTAAAGCCTGCGTGATACGAGGCCAAAATGGACTTGCCGTTTCGGTACTCGTCTTTTATTCTCTCGAATATAATTACGTTTGCGTCGACCGCCATACCTATACTCAAGAGGATACCTGCGATACCGGGAAGCGTGAGCTGCACCCACGGCAACACCGCAAGGAAGAACAGATAAATAACAACGTACAGGAAGAGGGACAGCGACGCGCCGACGCCGAGCATTCTGTACACAAGGCACATAAACAGAATAACAAGTATAAAACCGATAATACCCGCAAGAACGCCGTAATAAAGCGCGTCCTCGCCGAGCGTTGCCGAAATGGTCTCGGACTCTTTTAATTCAAGCGCTACGTCAAACGTGCCGCTCATGATTTGGTCGGCAAGCTTGGTTGCCGATTCTTCGGTAAAGTTGCCGGAGATTATTGCGTTTCCGCTAATCGCACTGTTAATCGTAGGCGAGCTTATCGTAGTGGACTCGCCGCCGATTGTAACGATAATGCTCATCGTCTCGTTAACGTGCTCGCTCGTAGCTTTAAAGAACTTATCCTGACCGTCGGGAGTAAGCTCGAGCGAAACGGCGTAGCCGCCGCTGCTCGAATCGAAGAACGAGGAAGCCCTAACAACGTCGTCGCCGGTAATAACGGTTTCGCTCGTTTCGTCGAGCACAAACGAAACCTCGGCAGGCTCGCCTATAATGCTTAAAATCTCGGAGGTATCCTCTACGTCCGGCACCTCGACGCGAATTCTGCTTTCACCCTCGCGAACAACAGTCGCCTCGGTGTAGCCCTTGCTTACAAGCAGGCTTTCGAGCGAGGATCTCGTGCCTTCCATTTTGGAATCGAAATTTTCGGTATCCGTATTGGTCGCCTGGTAGACGGCGTAAATACCACCCTTAAGGTCGAGGCCGAGACTTATAGATTGAGCAAACGGGTTGTAGTTGGTAAACCCGAACTGCATCGGCACAAACGCAAAAATCACGCCCAGTACGAGAACTATCCCGATGAGCACGAGCTTTGCTATTGTCGATTTTTTCTTGACGGCTTTATGCGGCTTTTTGTACTCCGCCGGTCCGCCGGCTTTTTTGGTCGCTTCGACCTCGCCGGCTTTCACTTCCGTCAAAGAAGTGTTTTCTTCCATGAGCTATTCTCCACAGTATCGTGCCGTCCGCAGTTATAAAAACCCATATTACGAACAGCATACCCTACTATTATATAAAATAAGATTAATTAAGTCAAATATTTAAAACGCAATTAGCAAAATATTTTGGTGCATATTGCGAAAATTTTTATTTCTTCGACGGTTCTATCCGTTAGGCGTGTTTACTCTCACCGTGTTAATAGATTTAAACCGCCTCGCGCGGCGCCTTATAAATGCTCTAATCACGCGTCGTCCGACGCGGACTCGATGGCTTTTACGGCAAACGCGCATTCCACACGCTTTTTCATAAGCTCGCACGCCGGCTTGTACGGAACATTTATATCGCCGCAAAACTTGTGCGAGTTTGCCATGCACCCACCCGAGCAGTAATATTTAGCCCAGCATTTTGCACACTCCGGCTTACTCGGAACCGAACAATAGTAAAACCTTTTCCGTATCTCTTCGTTAAGCTTTTTCGGTTCGAATACCGTACCGAGTTTCATGTCCTTTATGCCGTCGAACTGGTGGCAGGGATAGACGGATCCGTCGGGCGAGACCGCAACGTATTCCCCACCGGCGCCACAGCCTTTAAGCCGCTTTACGGCGCACGGCGCGGTATCGAGGTCGAGCATAAAGTGGAAAAAGTTAAACCACTTGTCTGTTTTGCGCCGCGCGATATATTCCTCGGTCAGCTTGTCGTATTCGGCAAGAATTTTGGGAATGTCCTCGTCGCGGATAGACATCGGACTGTCTGCTTTTAAAACGACCGGCTCTATCGATATTTGGTCGAAACCGAGGTCGTTAAGATAAAGCACGTCCGAGCAAAAATCGAGATTGTATCTTGTAAAGGTTCCTCTTACATAATATTGCCCAACGCGCTTCTCTTTAAACCTAAGCGCGTTTTCTATAACCTTATCGTGAGTGGGCTGACCGCCTACCGTTTTACGCACTCTGTCGTGAACGCATTTTCGCCCGTCGATACTGATAACGACGTTGTACATCTGCTCGTTAAAAAAGTCTATATCGTCGTCGTCGAGTTTAAACGCGTTTGTCGTAATTGTAAAGCGGAATTTTTTGCTTTTCTCCTTTTCTATCGACCGCGCGTAATAAACGGTGCGCTTAACGACGTCGATATCGAGCATAGGCTCGCCGCCGAAAAAATCGACTTCGAGGTTGTGCCGCGAACCGCTCGCTTCCACAAGCATGTCGATTGCCGCCTTTGCGGTCTCGAACGACATATTGCGCCGCTCGTCGTTATAGGTACCGCCCTCCGCGAAGCAGTACTCGCAGGCAAGATTGCAGTTATGCGACACATTAAGACACATCGCCTTTATGACGGGTGTGTATTCGGGAAGCGTCGCGTTTGTTTCGGGCGCGTAAAGCACTCCGCGCGAAATAAGCTCGTTTATTTCATCCTTCGCCGATTGAATTTCACACGACGAAAACGGCGACATATCGCCGCCGTCCAAAATAGTTTTTACAACTCTATCGATTTCAAAAAACGATCCGCTTTCCGTATCGAGTGCGAAAAGCCGACCGTTTAATCCGAATGTATGGACCATTATTTATCTTGATTGTTCTTCTGCTCGTTAAGCACCTTTACGGTTTTGCGTTCGCACGACTGATTTCCGACGGTGCAGCTTGTTTTGCACGCGGACTGGCAGCTGGTCTGGCATTCGCCGCACGCAGTGCCGCAGCCGTTATCGATGGTACCTTCTTTAATTACGCGAATATGGGTCATAATAGTCCTCCAAGCTTTTTTTCCATTATACCCCATCGCCGCGCAAAAATCAAGCGATTATACAAAATTTGTCGTTATCTAATACAAGCTGAAAGTCAACCGAGCTTAAATGCAATCAGTGCTTTCTGACGTTAACCGCAATTATGCCGCTGATCATGCCGGAAACGGTGCCGAGCACGCAGTCGTTAAGAAGCGACAGACCGAAAACGAACTTTCCGTCGAGCAGCGAAAACACGGTAAACGATATCCACACAAAAATAAATCCGCAAATCATTCCGCGCAACCAACCGTTTTTCGGCTTTTTAAGCGAGATAAGGCACGCTACGAAAATGGACACACTTTTTATAACCTGGTTGATTATTGGTATCGCACCGTCCGGCGCGTTGAAGAGTTTTACAAACAGCGCCGAAATCAGCACCAAAACAAGCGCGATTATTAGCGCGATTATGTTTGCCTTTATAATTTCGAATAAATATCCTCTGTCCTTTACTTCACCTTTAGCCATATAAAAACCCTCCGCATACACCATTAAGGTATGCGAAGGGTTGCGATTGTAGAATAATTTAATATATTACTTTTTTGTCGATTTTTTGATAGGAACCTTTTTGGTAGACTTTGCCTTAGGCGCGGCGGCCTCGGGTTCGGTCTCGACGGGCTCGCTCGCAGGCGCGTCCTCGGCTACTGCGGCGGTTTCTTCGACTGCGGGTGCCGCGGCTTCTACGGGAGTCTCGACGGTATCGGCGATAGGCTCGGGCTCGTTTTCGGGCGCGGCAAGCGTGTCGCTTACCTCTTCCGCGTTTTCTTCCGCAGGCTCTGCCGCTTCGGGCGATTCGACGTGAGAAAGAACCTGATAAAGCGCCTGGATATCGAATACCATAGTGGTTTTATTGTCGCCGACGCCGGTTTCGATAACCATTTCCTTGTCCGCAGGCGATACCTGACGAATCTCTACGATGGTGCCTATTACGCCGCCGACGGTTTTTATTAAATCGCCGGGTTTAAGCGAATTGTGAAGCTCGTTTGCCTCTTTGGCGCGTTTTTTGTTTGTGAACATAGGCACAACCAAAAGCACGACTACGAGCACAACCAAAAGCGCAACAAATATCCAAATGGTACCGGAAGGTTGATTTCCGCCCTCTTCGGCGGCGAGTAACGAAATTGGAAGCATTATTTACTCCTTACTGATTTTCTATTGCAATCTCGCAACGCGGAAGGCTTAAAGCACATACCGACAATCGCCATACTGCGCTTATTTATTATAGCACGTTAATAAAAAAATTGCAACAGAAAAATCAAACGAAGGATAAAAAATTGTTATTTTTTTGACTTATTTTCGACTTTATCCGACGTTTTTGCGTCGAATATACCTATAAGCCTGCCCGAAACCTCTTTATTTGATATTCCGCCGGCAATTATAAGCTCGAGCGGTGCGAGGTCGATTAGGCAGTACATAAGCTCGGCAAAGTCGAGAGAGCCGATATCGAGCTTGTCGTTTTTAAGCGTACCACGCAGTCTGTATTTGCCTCCGTCCTCGTATACCGTCAGCTTGTTAATTTTGGGGTTGACCGCGCTTATCAAAAAACGAAGAAGCTCGTTATACGTTTCGTCGTCGTGAAGGTACATTCCGTTAACTTTGGTAAGGTTGCAAATTTCAAGCCAACGCTCTTTTAGCTCGCCGAGCATAAAGTCGAACACGCCGTCGAGCGCCATTCCGTCCGTAACGGTCAGCTTTTTGCGAAGCAGCTTATGCTCGTTTTCCCTGTCGAATGCAACGAGTGTGTGCAGCAGCATTTCGTACCGAAGCTCGGAAAGATTGATATTTAGATTGCGTTTAATAAAGTCGAACTTTATAACGACGGCGTACATTTCCACCAGACATTCCTTAACAGCGTCTATCATAAGGTCGCGACTGTTATCCTCGCAGCCGAAACAGCAATAGTAGCGCTTCCCCAGTCTGTCTACTGCGGCGACTGCGGAACAGCTCTCGAGTTTGTTTTTCATTATATCTTCTATGGAGTACAACCAATCCGCATATCTCTCGTTGACACTCACAGTCAATTGATACATACTTTTCTCCCAAGAGTATTTTATGAAGTGAATGCCGATTTTACGCACGGTATGGAAATTTATTAAATTTTGCGCGGTAAACAATATCAAGGAATCCGCATATATTAACAAGAGGAATACTCCGTTTACAAGTTTCGCCCAAAAACTATTTAAACCGCATAAAAAATTTATTGAAATAATTGGTGTAAAAAGGTTGATTTTTTTCTTTTCGTTTGCTATTATAAAAAGGCACCGTTGTGGGAGCATAGCTCAGCTGGGAGAGCATCTGCCTTACAAGCAGGGGGTCACAGGTTCGAGCCCTGTTGTTCCCACCACATTCGGCACCATAGCCAAGCGGTAAGGCAGAGGCCTGCAAAGCCTTAACCCCCGGTTCAAGTCCGGGTGGTGCCTCCAAAAAAGCGCTGCGGAGGACTCCAAAGCGCTTTATCTATACAAAAGATAATTTATTTCCGCACGTATTTGCCGCTGTGGCGGAATAGGCAGACGCAAGGGACTTAAAATCCCTCGGGGGAAACTCCGTATCGGTTCAAGTCCGATCAGCGGCACCAGCAACAGAAAAACGCCCTTGCGGCGTTTTTTTGTTGATAAGCAAATCGGACTTGAACCCGAATGGGCGTGAGCGTTAAAAAAACATGCTGGTGGCATGTTTTTAGCGAACGCGCGAGCGGCTACGCCGCGAAGCGAACGGATTGCATTTATGCAATCCGTGCCAGTCCAATCAGCGGCACCAGCAACAGAAAAACGCCCTTGCGGCGTTTTTTTTGTTGGTAAGCAATCGGACTTGAACCCGAATGGGCGTGAGTGTTAATAAAACAGCGTGGTGCAAAGTTTTGTTTATTATATTACCGTTAAATCTCTTGCTATTGACAAAACGGCGGAGGGCGTGATACAATTTATAAAACTTGTAATGAGGAAACACTATGGGATCGTTTTGTAGGTATTGCGGAAGATACGTGTTCGACACACCGTTTTGTCCTTACTGCGGTGCGAGGCAAGGATATTTTGCGCCGCATCCGCCCTCTTATTCTTCGTCGCCTTCGATTACTTTGGGATTTGAACGGCTGTCGGACGGTACGCTTTCCGTTCGCAGTCTTGTGGATAAAAACGCAACGGATATCGTTATTCCCGAAGGCGTAACCGTTATCGAAAAAAATGCGTTTATAGAAACGAACATAAAAAGCGTTACTTTTCCGAGCACGCTTAAAAAAATAGGGGAATTCGCTTTTTACCACTGCAGCAATCTTATAAGCGTTACACTCAATAAAGGACTTGAAATTATAGAAGAATATGCTTTTACCGGATGTCCGATATCCAAAATAGATATTCCCGATTCGGTTAAGCAAATCGAACAAAACGCTTTTTGCAACTGCCCTAAACTAAGTGACGTCAATATATCATCGTGCAACTCCGCCTTGACGTATTTGGGTGATGCTGCTTTTAACACTTGTACTTCCCTTACCTCTTTTACCTTCCCAAAAAGCTTCGGTCGGCTCGGTTCGTGGACTTTTGCTCACTGTTCAAGCTTAAAATCGCTCTCTTACTTTTGCAGGCTATACAATTATCAAAGCGGATATCGCGCTTTTGACGATTGCGATAACCTATCAATCGTCATTGTTTGCAACGAGGAAATCGACTATTATACAGACCTGTTAAAAAGTGATTTTCCGCCGAAAACAACTATTATAAGGCGCTCATATTAAATATTGCATTAAATGGAAAAAACCGTTAAAAAACTTTTAATCGCCGCGCCGCCTAAAAAGACGTCATATTTGCAGGGCGAAATGTTTAATCCGCAGGGGATTATTGTTAACGCCGAGCACGACGACGGAACCGTCGCCGAAAACGTCGGTTTTACCGTTATAACAAATTCTCCCCTTCACCCTAACGACGCAGCGGCGGTAATCGAGTACGGCGGCGCAAAAGCGGAAATCAAAATAAAGGTGCGGTGGCTCGGCAATGTAAAAAAATACTGCGTTTCCGCCGCTGGCTGCGACAAAAAAAGCCCGCTGAAAGATAAAACGTATCTTTTTCTCGGCTCGTCGGTTACGGTCGGCAGCGGTCCCACCCACGACTCAATGGCGGACTATATCGCAAAAAGAAACGGCTGCAACATAATTAAAGTTGCCGTGAGCGGCACCACGCTTGCGGATACAAATTACAGAAGCTACGTCCGCCGTTTGGATAAGTACATTAAATCAAAAGACCGCGCACCGCGCCTCGACGCGTTTATATGCCAGCTTTCAACCAACGATTCAAACATTCCCGAATTGTTCGGAAGCATCACGTCGCGCGAACAAAAGGACAAAACCGCTTTCGATAAAAGCACCACGCTCGGCGCGATCGAATATATCGTCGCCACGGTAAAAGAAACATGGGACTGCGATATTCTCTTTTACACAAACTCCTATTTCGATAAACCGCAGTACGCTAAAATGGTTGACGCGCTTACGGTTTTGTCCGAAAAATGGGGTTTTACGATTATCGACCTATATAACGACAGAGAGTTTAACGACATATCGAATAAACAGCGCGAGCTGTATATGCACGACGATATTCACCCTACTCGCGCCGGCTATCGCGATTGGTGGACGCCTAAATTCGAAGAAGCGTTAAAAAAGCTGTTATGACAAAAAAGCACCGAATATGAATCGGTGCTTTTTAATTGAATAAAACTTATCGTTACTTCTTTTCGGCGCGGCGTTTATCGTTTATTATATCGAGCGCGGCCGGATCGATTACGGTTATCCCCTCTTCCTTAGCGATTTTAACCATTTGCGTAAGCGCCGCTTTTAGGAATATGCGCGGAATCTTTACGAGCTTGGCGCACGCTTCATCGGTAAACGTAACCTCAGGGTCGATACGCTTAGCGGCATAAATGACCGAATTAACGTCGCCGTCCTTTGCCGGAATTTTTTCGGGGAACGGCTTTTTAAACGCCGAGCACCAGAAGTTAGTGCTGTCGCGGTAGCCGTAGTCGACGGGCACGGGCGGAAAGTTTTTGGCGGTTACGCCGTTCACGATGGAATCGTAGTATTTTTGCTTCATTAAAATCTTATCGATATACAATATGAAATGCGCGCCGAATTTGCTTGTAATTCCGTTAAAATTGCGGTACGGCGGCTCGTATCCTTCCAGAGAGCCCGGCTTATCGTTAAACGCGTCCTCGAGATCGGACGCCCATGTGCACTCGAAAACCTGGAACGCTTCCTTTACGACGAGCGGACGGTCGCCTTCCGCCTGACCTTTTTCGAGCGTAAAGATACAGTTCTTCATCTTCTCGTCGGTTGTGTCGCCGGGAAACCCGAGCCGAACGGCCTCGCGAAAATACTTTTTGTCGTCGGGAATAAAGTTGAGCGAAACCTTACTTCCGCGCAAAATATTTTGGCAGGTATTCGAGCTGTTGCGGCATTCCAAAATCATAGCGTACTGTTCCTTGCCTGCTATATAGTACGGAAAGCACAGCGAGTACGCGCCGAGATTGGTCTGTCCGTTTTCGGAAACCGTCCCGATAAGAATGGTAGGCATCGGGAAAAACGCCGACGTCTGATAAAAGTTATCTACGATTCGTAAGTCCTTGAATGAGCTCATGAGCATCTCCGTTTTTTTGTGTCATTTTACCACAAATATTTCGTTCAGTCAATGCGGATTGAAAAAAATTTCAATCAAAATGCCTGCCGAATACAAATTCGACAAGCATTTACATTTTTATTACTACAAGATAATTACAGTCCGAGTTCCTTTACCCAGTCTTTAATATCGGCGTCGGACATTGCGTTAAGAAGCTTACCTGTTTTCCACTTTAATCCTTTAATAAAGGCATGAAGCACGGCGTCCGCCTTTTCTATACCGGTGCTGCCGCTTGTAGCAAAGCAGACAAGCGTCTTTCCCGTAAAGTCGTAGCTTTCGAGGAAGGTCTTAATGATGTTGGGCGCAACATACCACCAGATAGGAAAGCCTATAAAAACGGTGTCGTAGCTCGCCATGTTGTGAACGCCGCCTGCAATTTCGGGACGGAACGCAAAATCGCGCATCTCGACGCTCGAGCGGCTGTTTCTGTCGTTCCAATCGAGGTCGGCGTCCGTATACGGAGTTTTAGGCTCAATCTTATACAAGTCCGCATTCGCGGCGGCGGCAAGTCGCTTTGCGGCGTCCTCGGTTACACCGCTGCACGAAAAGTATGCAACTAATGTCTTACTCATAATATTTATTCCTCCAAACAGTTATTTACACATTGATTTCCGGCATAGGCTCGGACGAATCGTCGCCCGAAAGCAGCGGATCGATGTACTCGGACAAAAAGTCCTCAACCTGGACGGCGGCCCTTCCTATAAAGTTTTCGGGCGCAAGAATGCCGTCTATCTTGTCCGCGATTGCGGCGAACGTTTTGTCGCCCTTTATGCGAGAAATAAGATCGTTCGGCTCGCCGCGCTGCTTAACGGCTTTCGCGCTTTCCATAGAATGTACCCTTATCGCTTCGTGAAGCTGCTGACGGCTTCCGCCAGCCTTAACGCACTCCATGATAATTTCCTCGGTGGCCATAAACGGCAATTCCTCGCCTATCCTTTTTGCGATAACCTTTTCGTAAACCGCCATGTTGTCGGTAACGTTAATATAGAGATTAAGCACGCCGTCGAGCGCCAAAAACGCCTGCGGAATGGATAAACGCTTATTTGCGCTGTCGTCTAACGTGCGCTCAAACCACTGCGTGGACGAAGTAACGGCCTCGTTAAACGTGAGCGATTCCACAAAGCGCGCGAGCGCGCAAATTCTCTCACAGCGCATTGGGTTGCGCTTATACGCCATTGCCGACGAGCCGATTTGAGATTTTTCGAACGGCTCTTCCACTTCTTTAAACGACTGCATAATGCGCATATCGTTTGCAAACTTGTACGCGCTCTGTGCAATCTGCGACAAAAGCGATACGACCTGGTAGTCGAACTTGCGCGTATAGGTTTGTCCGCTGACCGCAAAAACCGCGGAAAAGCCCATTTTTTCTACGACCTTCTTTTCGAGCTTACGCACCTTGTCGTGGTCGCCGTCGAAAAGCGCCAAAAAGCTCGCCTGCGTGCCTGTCGTTCCCTTAACGCCGCGCAGCTTGTAGTTTTTAAGAAGATGCTCTAAATCGATATAATCGAGGTAGAGGTCGTAAAGCCAAAGCGTTGCACGCTTTCCGAGCGTAGTAAGCTGCGCCGGTTGAAGGTGGGTATATCCGAGCACGGGAAGATTTGCGTACTTACGTGCAAAATCGGACAGCTTCTTCATAACGACGCGCATCTTTTTTTCAACGATATTAAGCGCGTTGTGTATCTGGATAAGCTCGGCGTTGTCGGTAACAAAACAGCTTGTCGCGCCGAGATGAATTATAGGCTCTGCCGATTTGGCTTGTGCGCCGTACGCATGAACGTGCGCCATAACGTCGTGCCGCACCTTTTTTTCCTCGGCTTCGGCATACTCGTAATTTATATCGTCGGCGTATTTTTTCATTTCGGCAATCTGCTTGTCCGTAATGTTAAGCCCCAGCTCTTTTTCGGACTCGGCAAGAGCAATCCAAAGCTTACGCCAAAGCCTGAACTTGGCGTCGTCAGAAAACACCTCTGCCATTTTTCTGTCGGCATAGCGAGTTATAAGCGGATTTTCATAGATATCTTTCATTTTTTATCTCCTCATAAAACCGTTGAGCGTTTTTGTAAAGAAATTTGTTAGTATCTTCTTCTGTATATCCGAGCTTATTAAGCTCGGTTATAAGCGCGTCGATACCGTTATAGTCGTTAAAATCACTCGGGAGATCGTCGCTTCCGAAAAAGTCGGTGCCGAGACACAGTACGTCCGTGCCGTATCTTTGCGAAAAACTATCGATCGATTGGGCAAGCTCTTTGGCGTTTGTCGCGCCGGTAAACTTTTTGACGGCTGAAAGTCCGATTATCCCCTGCCGAGATATAAGAGCTTTAATCTGCTCGTCGTCCAAGCACCTTTCGCAGCACGTAAAGCCGGTATGGGAACACATCGGGCGCTTTGCGGCGTCTACCACCGGGTAAAAGCTTTGCTTGTTTAAATGTGCTGTATCGAGCGCGCACAAGCCGTTAATCTTGTTTATAAGCGCACGGCCGCGCGCGGTAAGCTTGCCGAGCGACAACGCGCCGCCTGCATAAATATTATCATAATTCCAGGTAAGAGAGCAATAAAAATACCTTGAAAAATCAAATTTTTCTTCCGCATTTTTTATTTCGAGAAACCCGAGGTCCTCAATTGCGACAGGAACGCCGAAGCCCGACAGCAAATCCGTGAGGTTATTTACTCTATCCGTCGCTTCGTAGTCTCCGAATTCAGACGTCCAAATCACGCTGGTAACCGTGCCGTGAGCACGCTCTATGTAGCCGCTGAAACGGCTGAACTCGATAACAGTCGGAAAATCGTTATGCAAATCGAAAAACATAATCGAATTTATGCAATAACGCTTTACTGTGTTACTGTTTTGGATAATTTACGCTATTTAAATCCAAAAGAAACACGCGCCGATGTACGACGCGCGTTTAAAATCGATTAGTCTTTTTTATCTTTGTCGTCGCCGACGTCCTTTAAGAGGTCCGCAAACACGGTGTTATCCGCTTTTTCGCTGTACACGTCGCTTTCCTCGACAACCTTTTTGGCAGGCTTCTTTTCGACGACGGGCTTTTCTTCCTCGATGCAAGCGCGGATACTTAAAGTGGTCTTGCGGTGCGCCTCGTCGTAAGCAAGGATTTTAACCTTGACTTCCTGGCCGGAATGAAGCACTTCGTTAATATCTTTAACGTATGTCGCGGCGGCCTCGGACACGTGGACAAGGCCCTCGATGCCCGGCTCTATCTCGACAAACGCGCCGTAAGGCAGAACGCTTACGACCTTGCCGGTAACGACCGAACCGACGGGGTGCTTTTCCATGCACTTATCAAAGGGGTGCGGCTGAAGCTCGCGGTAGCCGAGCGAAACGCGCTGTTTTTCCCTATCGGTTTTAAGCACCAAAAAGTCGTAGGTCTTGCCGACCTCGAGCACTTCGTCGGGCGAATCGATATGCGTGTACGACAAGTGATCGATATGCGCAAGGCAGTCGATACCGTCGACGCTTACGAACGCGCCGTAAGGGCTGATGCGTTTAACCTCGCCGGCAACAACGACGTCCGGCTTGACGTTTTCCCAGAAGATCTCAGCCTTTTTGTCGCGCTCTTTCTTTTCCTCTTCGAGGATTACGCGCTGCGAAGCGACAATCTTATGTCCGATATCGTCTATTTCGAGAGCGCGGAGTCTGAGCGTTTTTCCGACGAACTTTTTAAGATCGGGAACAAACTTGAGACGGATTTGCGACGCCGGAACGAATACGCGATACGCGCCGAGCGAACCGACAAGACCGCCCTTCGTTTCCTTTTTGACAATCATTTCGAAAATGCTGCCGTCGCGGATTTGGTCGACCGCCTCGTCCGTTTTAAGCATTAAATCCGCACGACGCTTAGACAGCAGAACACAACCGCTGACGTCGTCGCGTGTTTTAACTATAATGGCGTCGATAACAGTCCCGGCGGGATAATCCTCGGGCTTGTACTCGCCTTCGTCGCACACTTCGCTTTTCTCGATGAAGCCGTCGTTTTTGCCACCGATATTGACTCGGATGCCTTCCGCATTCGCGTAGATAACGGTGCCTTTAACCGGCTTACCCTCGCGGTAGCGAGTGCCTGTTTCGCTGTTGATGGCGTTGATAAACTCTTCGTTGCTTGCTTCGCCAAATTCCTGACCCATGTAAGTCTTTACCTCCATAATCGACTCGGTCGGAGTCGATGCCCCTGCGACTATTGCTATTTTTTCGCATTGGGGAATTACCGAATTTTCGAGATCGCCGAGAGACTGAATGAAAAACGTATTGGGGTTTTGGGCCTTGCACAGGTCGAACAGCTTGTTGGTGTTACTGCTCGACTTGTCGCCTACGACCAAGACGCAATCGCATTCTGCGGCCAAAATAACCGCTTCTCTTTGGCGCTCATAAGTAGTATAGCAAATTGTGTCGAATATTTCAAGTGTTTTAAAATGAATTTTATGTATTTTTTCCGAAAGTTCTTTGAATTTTTTTCCGTCGAATGTGGTTTGGCACACAAAACACACATTGTCAAGCTCGGTTAGCTTGTCTAAATCCTCTTCGTTTGATATGATCGTGGCCGTGTTGTCGCACCAGCCGGACGTCGCCGTAACCTCCGGGTGGTCCGCCGAGCCTATTATTACTATATGATAGCCGGCCTTATAGTGCTTATAAACGATATCGTGAATTTTTGAAACGAACGGACAAGTGGCGTCCACAATGTCGTAGCCCTTGTTTTTGATTTGCTCGTAGGTGGACTTTGCCGCGCCGTGAGATCTGATTATAACCTTTCCGCTTTGCCCCTCGGAAAGAGTGGGAAGCTCGTCCACCGAATAAACGGTTTTAAGTCCGCTTTTACTCAGTCCGCTGATAACGGTTTTGTTGTGAGTAATCTCGCCGAGAAGGTATGTGTTATCTTCGCCGGCGTGAGCGTACGCCAAGTCGACGGCTTTTTTTACACCGAAGCAAAATCCTGCGTTACTTGCTATTTTTAGAAGCGGCATAATCCCTCTTGGCCAACTTGTACATCTTTTTTAATTGGCGCTTTTCTTCCTTTTTGCGCTTTTTGTCCTCTTTCCAGCCTTTGCGCTCTACCCAATCGTCGAGCTTGTCGAGCGTTTTTTGCATGGCTTCTCTAAACCTTTCGGTTGCTTTTTCGAGCGTCGCCTCGTCGACGCGCTTTCCCACAAGATCGTCGAGATACACCCTATCGCCAACGCCCAAATAGTTACGTTTAAAAAACTTGCCCTTGTGGTGAACGACAATGGGCACAATGCTGACTCCGGATCGAAGAGCAAAAAGTGCCGAGCCGGAGTGAAGCGGTTGAAGCGAACGGTCGACTTTGTTACGCGTTCCCTCCGGGAAAACTGTAAGCGCTTCGCCGCCTTGCAAAGAGGAAATAACCTCACGCATAGACGAAAGCTCGGGCTTGTCTCGGTTTACGAAAATAACACCGACGACTTTTTTAAGGAACCAGCGCTTTATGCCCTTGCCTTCGTTCTCCTTTTTGGAAAGGAAGCGCTTGTACCCGGGAATCCAAAAGACCTCGTAAGCGACGTCCATCCAGGAAAGGTGGTTTGTTATTATAAGCTGGCCGTTGTCAAACTTTTGATACTTGTCCTTATCCATCACCTTGCAAGGGAACAAGAACGGCGCAATCGGATACAACAGCCCTCTTACAAACAAAAGCGACTTTTTCATTAAAGCGCCTCCGCGATAATTCCGACTACGTAGTCGATAACCTCGTCTGCGGTCATATTGTCAGAATTGACTTCTATGGCGTCGTAAGATTTTTTCAGCGGTGCGATTTTTCTCGTCATGTCGTTTTTGTCGCGCTTATTTACGTCCTCTAACACGCCTTCGAATGTAACCTTTTCGCCTTTTGCTTTAAGCTCTTCGTACCGCCTTCTCGCACGCTCTTCGGGCGACGCCGTAAGATAGAACTTAAACTCGGATTCGGGAAGCACAACCGTTCCGATATCGCGCCCGTCGAGTATTACGGACTGCGACTTGGCTATATCGCGCTGCAAGGACAAAAGCTTTTCGCGCACATACGGTATAGCCGAGCAATTAGACGCCGCCATAGACACTTCGGGCGTTCTAATCTTGCCCGAAACGTCCTCGCCGTCGAGAAGCACGCTCTGTACGCCGTCGGTGTATTTTATCCCCACCTGCACGTTTTTTAAACATTTTTCGACCGCCTTGGGATCGTCGCTCGGTACCGAAAAATTTATAAGCTTTAGCCCGAGCGCACGGTACAGCGCGCCGGTGTCGAGATAGGTAATGCCCAGCTTTTTTGCGACCGCCTTTGCGACCGTACTTTTCCCTGCGCCGCTCGGTCCGTCGAGCGCAACCGAATACACCGCGCATAAATCGGGTCGAAGTACGCGCGCGCCGTTTAGATACACGTTTCTAACCGGCTTATCGCTGTAACACGTAACCAAAACCCTTATGCACGAGGTGAGCGCGCCGTCGATTTTGGGTTCGAGCGTAGAAAACAGCGGCACGTTGTGTCCTGCCTCTCTTACCGCGCGCGCAGGATAAAACGCCGTTACGTCGTCGGTGAGCGAAAACGTTACGTTAACGACGTCGTCGTCCGAAATACCGTTGCGAAGATAGATCGCGTCGATAAGTCTGACCGAACACTCGGTTATGCTTTTAACCGTGTTTTGCGCGGTGATTGCGCCTCTTACAGAAACTATTTTTTTATCCATTGTTACCTACCGCGCCCGTCCCTGCGATAAAGCCGGTGGCAAGCGCTATATGAAAATTATATCCGCCCGTAAGAGCGTCGACGTCGAGCACCTCGCCGCCGAAATACAAACCCTTAACAAGCTTGGATTCCATTGTTTTGGGATCGACGTCCTTAACGTCCACGCCGCCCTGCGTTATAACGGCATGGTCGAAACCCTCGTTGCCGTTAACGGTAAGCGTAAATTCTTTAACCGCCGTACACAGCTTGCGGCGTTCCGACTTGGTTATCGAATTGACGCGCTTTTCGGGGTCGATTCCCGACCTTTCTATTATAAACGGAATTATCGATTTTGGCAATAGCAAATCGAGCGAATTTTTAAACTGTTTGTTCTTTTGCGCCTCGAAATCCTTGATTATCCTATCGTCAAGCTCGTCGAAAGGAATAGACGGCTTTAAATCGACGGTAATTTTATACGGAAACGCCATTTTCGCCGTGTACGCCGAAAGCGTTAAAATAATGGGTCCCGAAACGCCGTTGTCGGTAATCAGCATGTCGCCGAATATCGGCTTAACGCCAACGCACGAGACCGATACGTGTTTAAGGGTAAGGCCTTTCGCCTTAGATAAATCTTCGGCGCAGCATAGCGCTACGAGCGAGGGGTACGGCTTTACGATTTTATGCCCGAAAGACTCTATTATTTTGTGCGCGCTGCCGTCCGAGCCGGTCATCGGATAGCTTACTCCGCCCGTGCAAAGTATTACTTTATCAAAGCGCTCTGCACCGTAATTTGATTTTACGGTAAACGTATCGCCATCTTTTTTTATGCTCGATATTTTCGCGTCGGTGCGAATGACCGTGCCGTTATCGGTTGCGTATTTTGTTAGCGCTTTGGTAACGTCGCTCGCTTTGTCGGACAGCGGAAAGGCGCGCCTGCCGCGTTCCGTTTTAGTCTTACAAGCGTTGTTTTCGAGCAAATTTACGGCGTCGTCGGGGGTAAAGCGGTACAGCGCACCGCGCAAAAATTTGGCGTTAGTTACTACGTTTTGTAAAAAAGTGGGAACGTCGCACACGTTTGTAAAATTACACCTGCCCTTTCCGGTGATGTAAATTTTCCGGCCGACCTTATCCTTATGCTCGAAAAGTACGACCTCGGCGCCGACCGCGCTTCCCGACGCGACAAGTCCTGCGGCACCGCCGCCCACAACGGCTATTCTCATAAAACGAACTTTTCCTTTTTAAGTAATTCAAGAGCGGTATAATCTGTCATATCCACCGTTAAAGGTGTTACGGTAATGTATCCGTCGTTGCAAAGCGCTTCGTCCGTTTCTTCTTCAAACCCACCGTTACCTCGATATCCGTCAACGCTCATTTGACCGTTTTTATCGCCGTATACGTCTATAAACGTCGGCAGAACGCACATCTTTGCAATTCGCACTCCGCGCGGCTTGCACTTTGGGAAATTGATGTTGAGAAAGACGCCGTTCGAAAGATTATACGCCATGAACAAATCGAGATTGTTTTTTACGAACTCGGCACAGCGCGCGTATATATCGGCGGACGTGTCTTTATCGAAAGCCGAAAGAGCGATTGCTCTATACCCGAGGCTTGCGGCGTCGCTTGCCACTGCAATAGTGCCCGAGAATAGTATATCGATACCGAGGTTTCTTCCCGAATTTATCCCCGAAATGACAATATCAGGATTGGGCGCAAAATTTAAAAGTCCGAGTTTAAGGCAATCGACCGGCGTGCCTTTAACGGCATAAGTATCGATATCGGACTCCACCTTGCGCCACAAAATGGTTTTGGGGGCAAGTGTTACGGAATGAGAAGAAGCCGACCTCTGCGAGTCCGGCGCAACGATTGTAACCTCGTGTTCCTTTTTAAACAAATCGGCGACGGCTTTAATCCCTATCGAATCAAAGCCGTCGTCGTTTACAAGCAGTATTTTCATACGGGCTGAACCTTGTTCGCGCCGTCGTATATCGTCTTATCTATGCCGTGCATCTTTGCCTCGCGCATTTTAAAGAACGGTATCGCAAGCTGAGGGAACAAAGCGTAAGTGAGGACATCCTCTTCCTGAATGGCGTATTCCTCAATCTCTTTTTTGTACTTATCAAGCTCGGGCGGAATATTATCGGCAGGACGGCAGGTAATCCTCGGCGTATCGCCTATTATCTTTTTGATTATCTTTGCGTCCGGCTCGACGGGAAGTCGTCCGTACTCGCCGGCTACAACGCCCTTCGTCTCCTTAGTAACGGTTTTGTACCGCTCGCCCGAAAGCACGTTAAGGACGGCCTGCGTGCCTACAATCTGCGACGACGGAGTAACAAGCGGAGGGAAGCCCATGTCCGCACGAACTCTCGGCACTTCCTCTAATACTTCCGTCAGTCTGTCCGACGCATTTTGCTGTTTAAGCTGGCTTATAAGGTTGCTTAACATTCCGCCGGGAACCTGGTAGATAAGCGCGTTAACGTCTACTTTAAGCACCTTAGGATTTAGTATTCCGTCATTTGTAAGCCGTTCTGCGACCTTACGGAAGTACACCGTGCATTTATTAAGCTTTTCGAGGTCGAGGCCGGTATCGTACTCGGTGCCTTGGAGGGAGGCTACGAGCGACTCGGTCGCAGGCTGACTGGTGCCGTTTCCGAGCGGCGACAGCGCGGTATCGACGATATCGCACCCTGCCTCAATCGCTTTAAGATTGACCATATCGCCGGTTCCGGCGGTGTTGTGCGTGTGAAGATGAACGGGAATTTTTACCTTGTCTTTAATCTTGGACACAAGCTCGTACGCGGTGTACGGCAAAAGAAGGTTTGCCATATCTTTTATGCAGATAATATCCGCGCCCATTCCCTGTAATTCCACAGCGAGCTTTACGAAATAGTCTATCGTGTGTACCTTGCTCGTCGTGTAGCAAAGCGCCGCCTCGACCGTTCCGCCGTATTTTTTGGTGCTGTCAATCGCCTGCTTCATATTGCGGACGTCGTTAAGCGCGTCGAAGATACGAATAACGTCGATACCGTTCTTAACGGAAAGACGGCAGAACTCGTCCACAACGTCGTCGGCATAATGCTTGTAGCCGAGGATGTTCTGGCCACGGAACAGCATTTGAAGCTTGGTATTGGGTATAGCCTTACGAAGCGCGCGAAGCCTTTCCCACGGATCCTCGTTAAGAAATCTCAAGCAGGAATCAAACGTTGCGCCGCCCCACGCTTCGAGCGCGTAAAACCCTACGTCGTCGAGGAGTTTTGCCGCAGGAAGCATTTCGTCGGTACACATGCGCGTTGCCGCCTGGGACTGGTGCGCGTCGCGCAGTATCGTTTCCATTATTTTTACTTTAGCCATAATATAACCTCAAATTATTTAACGCATTTTAGATGGGGAACATCGAAAGCAGTATGCCGGCCGCAACGGCAGAGCCTATAACACCTGCAACGTTGGGACCCATGGCGTGCATAAGAATATAGTTATTGGGATCTTCCTTTTGAGCGACCGTCTGCGACACTCGCGCCGCCATAGGCACGGCGGAAACGCCGGCGCTGCCTATTAAAGGATTTATCTTGCCCTTAGAGAGTACGCACATAAGCTTGCCCATAAGCAGTCCGCCGAGCGTACCCACCATAAACGCCGCAAGTCCGAGCACTACTATTTTAAGCGTATCGAGCGTAAGGAATGTGGTGCCGAGCGCCTTTGCCCCGACGCAGATACCGAGGAATATCGTAATGGTGTTCATAAGTCCGTTGCTTGCCGTCTGACTAAGTCTGTCGGTAACGAGACATTCTTTAAGAAGGTTGCCAAGCATAAGCATACCGAGTAGCGGCAAAGAGTCGGGTATTATAAGTCCGCAAACAAGCGTTACTATAATCGGGAAAACTATTTTTTCGCGCTTGGAAACGGGACGAAGCTGTTCCATTTTTATGGAACGCTCTTTTTTGGTTGTTACAAGCTTCATGAGCGGCGGCTGTATTATAGGGATTAGCGCCATGTACGAATACGCCGCAACCGTTATCGCAGGCAATAAGTCGAACTGTTTAAGCATCGTCGTAACGTATATCGACGTAGGACCGTCCGCGCCGCCTATAATAGCGATTGCCGCGGCTTCCGCGCCCTGAAAGCCGAAGCATATTGCAAGAAAGAGCGTAAGGAAAATTCCGAGCTGAGCCGCCGCGCCCAAAAGGAAGCTTTTGGGATTGGCAATAAGCGGACCGAAGTCTGTCATTGCGCCTATGCCGAGGAATATAATCGGAGGGAAAATAACCCACTCGACGCCCTTTTCCATATAGTACATAAAGCCGCCGGCACTCTGCGCCACGGTGGATACGCCGGTAAGCGTGATAGTTTGCGCCGACTCGTTATACACGGCGTAGCCGCCTGAAATAAGCTGCTGCATACCGTTCTGCTCGAGAAGCGTTTTTATAAGGTCGGCGTTTACTATTTGAACGGAAGAATCGCCGAGTGTTATAAAGTCTACCGACTGAAGATTGATAGAATACGCGGTGCCTTCGAGCGCGTTTTTAATAACGTCGTCGCCAAACGCGATATTGACGGACGGTTCTTTCATAAGTATCGCCGCCGCGCCCGGTATGTTTACGAAAAGCATACCGAACCCTATGGGAACAAGCAAGAGCGGCTCTTTTTTAAGTCCGATGCCCACAAACAGCAAAACGAGCGCGATAACAATCATCACGTAGTTTTGCCATGAGGACTGAACAAAGCCCGTGCTTCCCCACAGCGATTTAAGCATCTCTACGAAATGCATATCCTCTCCTTATCCGATGTACGCAAGTACGGTGCCGGTTTCTACGTTGTCGCCCTTTTTGACGGCATAAGTAATTACGCCGGATTCGACAGCGTTGATGTCGTTTTCCATTTTCATGGCTTCGAGAACAAGGATTTTTTCGTTCTTGTTAACGGTATCGCCGTCCTTATGCGCAAGGCTTAAAATAAGTCCGGGCATAGGCGACTTTATGGGCGTACCTGTCCCCGTCTTTTGCACGGTCGGCGCAGGCGCCGCAGGTGCGGACGCTTTTTCGACTATGGGCGCGGACGACGTGTCGCCGCCCACTTCCTCGACGTCTACCGAATACGATTTGCCGTTAACGACTACATTGAATTTACGCATGATATCCTCCGACTACTGAATGTATGTTTTACTTTATTATTTACGCACTATTTTGCGAATTACAAACTCGGGTTTTTCGCTCTCGCCGCACTCTTCCGAAAGAATTACGGTTATCGCCGCGGTGATTGCCGCGACAATTTCGTCGTCGTTGTTTCTTTCGGGTACCGCCGACGGAACAAACTCCGGCTCGGGATTTGGCTTTTCCTTTTTCTCGAACAGCTTATCTTTGCTTAACGCCTTAGTGCGGAATATTAAACCCGAAATCAAAAATATACCGACAAGAAGCGCAAGTACGCCGAGTACTATTACAAATCCGATAACCGCGTACAGTGCGGCCGTCCCGATTGGAACGTCGGAAGCGCTTAAAAACGACAAGTTCATTTTTTACTCCACATGCGCAAGTAGCGCCGCCACAAGATACGAGCGAGTATGATTAGGCTCGATCACGTTGTCGAAATAACCGCTTCGCGCAATGGTAAGCGCCGAGCAGTTCTCTTCGGAATACGCCGCGGCAAGCTTTTGCGCGGCTTTATCCTTGTTCTTAGCCGATTTAATCTCGTCGGCGTATAAAAGCCTTGCAGCCGCTTCCGATTCGAGCGTTCCCACCTCGGCGGTATCCCAGGCGATTTTATACTCGGCAGGCGCTACGAGCGAGGTGTACGCCGAACCGATCGCTTTGCCTGTTACGACCGAGAAAATATCGCTGTCGAGAGTATTAACTCTGTAAATAAGATTGCTCATTTCGCGCATAACAGCGGCGTCGTCTGCGTTTATCTCGGTGCCGACGCTGTCCACAAGGAACACTACGGGAACTTCCGCGTTTTCGCATGTGTTTAAAAACTCGCTTATTTTAATACAGCCGTCGGCGGTTAATCTTCCGCCGTCCGAGCTCGAATCGATTGCGACAACGCCCACCGAAACGTCGGCAAGCGAAGCAAAGCCGGTAATTACTTCTTTGGTATAGCCGTCGCGCAAAGCGAAAAAGCTGTTTTTATCGAAAACTTCCTTAATAACCGCCGAAGCCGAAACGCCTGCTTTAAGCCCCTTGCATACGCGGTTGGGGTCGTCGCCCGTAGCGACGCCGTAAAACACGCCGAGCATTTTTACAATAGTATCGCGGAGAGAGTCGCACTTATTGGTGGCGATACCTCTACTCATTAAGTCGTCGGCGGTGCCAACGGCAGTGTTACCCGTCTTTGCGGAAATAACGAGCGGCGACGCGGTTGCCGATTTTCCGTCCTTGCACACGATAACAAAATCGCTGAGACCGGCAACGTAAGAGCTCAGCCCGAAGTTGTTGCCTTTAATTAGGGTAATGACGGGAACCTCGCCGTAAGCGACGGTGTAAGCGCGAAGTATCGATGCGTACGCTTCGAGACATTCGATACCTTCCGCAAAGCGCGCGCCGGCGCTGTCCCAAACGGCTATAAGCGGCTTATCCATACGCACGGCGTTATTTATCGTGCGAGTTATCTTTTTTGCGTTAAGTGCGCCGACCGAGCCTTTAAGCACCGCCGGATTGGTCGCGAAAAGGCAAACGGGCGTGTCTTTAACGGTAGCGAAGCCGCTTACGACGCCCTCGCCGGGTGCATCCGCGACGTCGTTTTCAGAACACATAAACGCGTCCGTTTCGACAAAGGACTTATCGTCGATAAACGAGCCGATAAAGCCTAAGATGTCCTTGTTTGCCGCGGCAAGCTTGGTCTTTTGGTTACGCAAAGTATCCATTGAATCCTCCGTATCCCGTACCCGAAAATAATTTCGCGGTAAAAGATTTAATACCTATTACATTATAACACCGACTGATAAATTTTTCAACTTATTTATCGGTAAAATTATCCTTTTTTTAAGTTTAACGGATTATGTATCAAAGCGACTTTAAGTACGCTATTTCCTCGGGTTTAAGATACCGCCATTCACCCCTTTTAAGTCCGCCAACTTTAAGATCGCCGATAGACACGCGCTTTAAAAAGCTGACAGATTTTCCGACCGCTTCGAGCATGTTTTTAATCTCGTGGTTTTTACCCTCGACAACGGTAACGGTAAGCTTTGTTTCGCCCTTTTCGAAGTCGACGACCTTTACCTCGGCAGGCGAATACTTAACGCCGCCGAACTCGACGCCACTCCTAAGCTTTTTAAGCTCTGCGTCCGATATTTCTCCCTCGATTCTAACCGAATACGTCTTTTTTACGGCGTTACGGGGGTGCATTATGACGTTTGCGAGGTCGCCGTCGTCCGTTAAAAGAAGAAGCCCTTCGGTGTCGTAATCGAGCCGACCGACCGGGTAAACGCGCGTTTTAACCTTGACAAAATCGAGGACAGTTTTTCTGCCCTTGTCGTCGCTCACGGTTGTAACGCAGCCCTTTGGCTTATTAAGCATTATATACGTCTTTTTTTCTTTAAGTGTTACGTAATGTCCGTCCACTTCGACAATATCGTAGTCGTTAACGTCTGTGGCAAGATCGGTAACTTTTTTACCGTTAACCTTAACCCTGCCGTCAAGGACGAGCTGCTCGCACTTTCTTCGGCTGTCAAGTCCGCAGCCGCTTAAATATTTATTTATTCTCATAAAAAATCGACCCTGATATAATCATAGCCGATTTTTAAAAAAATTGCAAGTATAATAAAGCTTTTTAATAAGATTGAGCGAAAGCTAAGTCCATCAGCCGCATACATTCCTCGAACATATCGCCGCAATTAAGCACCGTGCAAATATAACTCTTTCCGTCTCGCGTCGCCGACGATACGAGACACCGCCCGGCAGCTTTTGTATACCCGGTTTTTATTCCGTCTCCGCCTTCGTAGTTAAAGAGAATTTTATTCTTGTTGGGAAAATTTCTGTCGTAGTCGTGATTGTGATAAGGCGTTCTGTGCCTTTTTGCGCTAACGATATCGCGGAAGGTTCGATTTTTCATCGCATAGTAAGAAATTGCGCATAAATCCTTTGCCGTCGTGTAGTGGTCGGGATTGTGCAATCCGTGCGGATTGGCAAAATGAGTGTTAATTGCACCGGCTTTTTGCGCCGTTTCGTTCATAAGCTTAACAAAGCCTTCCACACTGTCGCCTACTATTATAGCAAGTGCGGTCGCGCAGTCGTTTCCCGATTGAAGCATAAGCCCGTACAGTAAATCCCTTACGGACAGCATTTCTCCGCGTTGAAGATACAAGGACGAGCCTTCTACCCCTACCGCCTCGCTCGGCACCGCTATCGGCAAATCGAGATTGGTCCAATGCTCAAGCACAGTTATGGCGGTGCAAATCTTTGTCGTGCTCGCCGGGTACATCCTTTTGTCTCCGTTCTTTTGGAATATAAGCTCGCCGCTGTTTCCGTCGATAAGCGCCATACATGTCGCAGAGCTTTCCGTTTCGGGCTTTTCCGCAACGGACACGGACGACGACGGCAAAAATACGGTAAACCCACACACAATTACAAGCAGAGAAACAAGTAACAGTTTTATAGGTCTCATTTCCGCCTTCCGAAAATCGAACCGAGTATACCGGGCACCGTCTCGACAATTTTATCGAATGTGTTTTTATTGTCTCCTACGTTTAGCATGCGCACCGTCCGTCCGTCGCAGATTAAAAAGCATATCGGCGCAACCGACATTCCGGCGCCCGACGCCCCGGCAAACGGATAGTTGTTTGATTTTTGTCCGTACTCGCCACCGCCTGTTACTATGCCCACGCTTATTTTACTGACCGGGATAACGGTGGTGCCGTCCGGCATTACGATAGGCTGACCGACAATGGTATCGGTGTCGGTTAAGGAACGCATCTTTCCGAAAGTGCTGTCCATAATGCTTTCTATCGGATGTTCGCTTGTTTTTTCGGGTAACAAAGTATTCATATAATTCTCCCTAAGTTTTGCTTACTGTAAGCGGCGCCGCGCTTGTCTTTTTTCGGACTCGAAGCGCGGATAATGCCGCATATATAATATCCGCAAGACAAAGCGAAATTATCCCACCGAAATCGAGGTAGAGCGTAGCGCGGTCGTACTCCGGCACAACTTCCGAATACTTTTGACAGTCGAAAAACGAACACGTAGCGTCGAACGCCGAATGTATCGACCCGTAGACAAGCGCAGTCGACGCGGCGTCCCCCGTCCCAACCCTGCATCTAAGACCCAAAGACCTGACTTCTATACGCTTTAAAAGCGCCATCACTGCGCGAGCGATATAGTTAAGTAACCGCCCTTTTATTTTTTCCGCGCTTTTCTTTACGTCGGTTGCCGTGTCAACTACTCTATTGTAGGTCGGGATATATTTGAATACCGTTATAAAAAACAGCTTAACGGTTATAAAAGTATATTTTTCGTCGCTGTCGAAAACCGCTTCCAATCTAATAACGATACGCATAACCGAAATATGCAAAAACAAAACGGCTAAAACAATGTAAACCATACACTTAGTTTTAGCCGTTTATTGTTAATTATGAATATTAGTTTAAATGCGTTGCGTTTTAAGATACTTACTCGGCGTCGTTTGTTGCCGCCGCTTCCGATTGCGCGCCGTCCGGCTCGTCGCCCTCTATCATGACAACCTCTTCGCCTTCGAGGAAATCGGGATTTTCGGCGTTATCGGCAAAGTTGTAAAGGTGCTCTTCTTCCTCGCTCGGCACGCTTTCTTCTATCTCGCGTATTCTTTCCAAAAGCTCTTCGCGGCCGGGAAGCTGGGTAATATCCTCTATGCAAAACCGCTTTAAAAACACGTCGGTAGTGCCGAAAAGCAGCGGCTTTCCGAGCGTATCTTTTCTGCCCACAATCTCGATAAGATTGTTTTTTAATAGCGCTTGAAGCGCATAATCGCAGTTTACGCCGCGAATATGCTCTACCTCCAGTCTTGTAACGGGCTGACGGTACGCTATTATTGAAAGCGTCTCCATAGCCGGAGTGGACAACGCCTTTTCCTTAATGGGGTTAAGTACGCACGCGATTATATCGGCGTAATCGGGATTGCTCGCAAGCTGAAGTTGACCATTAAAGGACAGTAAGTGTATTCCGCTTTTTCCGCCGAATTTTTTTTGAAGGCGTTTTACCGCCGCGGTAACCTCGCTCTTTTGCAGTTCGAGCTGTTCGCAAATATCGCTTATTTTAAGGCTGTCGCCCGAAACGAACAACAAAGCTTCCAAAACCTCGTCGATTTTTTCTATTTTAACGTCCATTTTTATTCATCTTCGGATTCCGAATCGGCTTCCTCTCTCCTTTTGGTAATGGTAATGGTGTCGAAAATATCGTGCTGTTCGGCACGCACGTATTGATTTTTAAGCAGCTCAAGTAGCGCCATAAACGTGGTAACTATCTCGTTGAGAGTAAAGTCCTCGTCGAAAAGCTCGTCAAACGTTACGGATTCCGCACTGTCTACACGCATTTTTATGTAGTCCATTTTTTGCTCGACGGTAAACGGATCGAGGTCGATTTTACGCGTTTTGAATAGCTTTTGCCTGGTGCCGAGCTTGTCGAACATGCGCCTTAACGCCTTAACAAGCCCGTCGGTCGTCATGTCTTTCAACACAAGCCGCGGCTGACCGACGGAATCGTCGGGTGCGCGGAAGTGCATGTTTAGCACCTCGTGTTCGCGTATTTTTTCCGCCGCTTCCTTGTAGAGCCGGTATTCCTCCAACTTCTGGATAAGCTCTGTTTTGGGATCGTCCTCGGGCGCAACGATTACCTCGGGACGAGGAAGAAGCGCGCGCGATTTAATTTCGAGAAGCGTCGCCGCAACGACTATAAAGTCGGCGGCCTCGTCCATATCCAGCTCTTCCACCTGTTCCATGGCGGCAAGGTACTGCTCGGTTATATCCGAAATAAAAATATCCTCGATTTTTATTTTTGCGCGTTTAACTAGGTCGAGTAGCAAATCGAGCGGACCGTCGTAATTTTTAAGCACAACGTGGTAGCTTGCGGTCTGTTCCAGCGCTTCTTCTACGGATTTAAGCTGTTTTGCCATATCAAATTACCCCCGGAATCATCAGCCGCCAGAAATTTATAAACAGATTGTAGAGATTGCCGGCAAAAAAGCTTCTGTAAGTGCCGAGGATATCGAAGTATCTAAACCACGACGGTATCGGATATCTGCTCGCCATGCTTATAATAAGACTGAGTCCTATAAGTCCGTACAGAATGTATCTGCCGTTGACGCGCATAAACCTGCAAAACCTGTTATACGGCGAAGTAAACGATTCTATCATACGGTAGCCGTCAAGCGGAAATATAGGTAAAAGATTAAAAAACGCGAGCGACAGATTAAGACTTGCGAGAAGCTGAAAAAACGCTTTAAGGTAAACCAGCACGTTATACGCCTGATCGGTCTTGACGTTAAACATGCCGTAAGAACACAGACTGTAAAAAAGCGTGGACAAAAACGCAATTATAATATTAGTCGCAATGCCGGCTATGGCGACGGCAAAAAGTCCACGCTTATAGTGCTTAAAGTTACCGGGGTTTACCGGCACCGGCTTTGCGTAGCCGAAGCCCATTAAAAACATCATGATAAAACCGATAAGGTCGAAATGTTTAACGGGGTTCATTGTAAGCCGACCGTTATACTTGGCAGTGGGGTCGCCGTTCCACAGCGCCACAAGCCCGTGCGCTATCTCGTGCGGAACAATAGCAAGGTACGCGGCGACAAGCGACATGAGTATCATAACAAAATACATTAAGGCGTTAGCGCCCGAGCTGTCGCCCAAAAGTAAGCCGAAAATCATGCGCTCACCCCACAAAAAGAGAAAGCCGAGTATTTAATTGTCGCCGATATAATCATAAATGTAATAAATAAACACCCGTAATCAATTATTTACAAATCGTAAAGCCGTTTATACAGACAAAAACTTTCCGCCGTCAGATGTAGAAATATCGAGCGCGACGTCGTGCTCGATATTATTTGTGCCTTTTCTCTTATGTGCCGATTGCGATTAAAAAATTACTCTTCGTCGTCGTCCTCGGGAAGAAGCGCATTATGGTAAACGTCTTGAACGTCGTCGTCCTCGTCGAACATGTCGAGAAGCCGCCTGATTTTAACTTCGGTTGCTTCGTCGACGTCGACCGTGGAGGAAGGAATACGCTTGGTTTCGGCGATAACGATATTCATACCGGCTTTTTCGAGTCCGGCTCTAACCGTGTCGAGCGCGGTCGGCGCGGTAAAGATGTAAAACTCGTCGTCGGACGAATCGAAGTCGTCCGCACCGAGGTCGAGCGCGACCATCATGACTTCCTCTTCGTCGTCGCCTGCCTTTCTTTCTACCGTAATCATGCCCTTTTGGTCGAACATGTACGAAACGCAGTTTGTGGTGCCGAGCGAGCCGCCGCATTTATCGAAAATATGTCTTACTGCCGCCGCGGTACGGTTTTTGTTGTCGGTAAGCGCCTCGACGATAACGGCAACTCCGCCCGGGCCGTAGCCCTCGTAAGTAATGGCGTCGTAAACGACGCTGCTTTCCTCGCCGCTCGCCTTTTTAATGGAACGCTGAATATTGTCGTTGGGCATGTTTGCCGCACGGGCTTTGGCTATAACGTCGCGAAGCCTCGGATTGTTGTTGGGGTCCGGTCCGCCCGCCTTAACCGCAACCGCAAGCTCGCGGCCGATTTTGGTAAACACGTTGGCGCGCGCGGCGTCCGTCTTGCCTTTTTGGCGTTTTATTGTTGCCCATTTGCTATGTCCTGACATGATTTTCTCCGACTATTTTATTTTAACGGATAGTAAGGTTATTTGGCCGTACGCTCGATAACGCAATCCGTTTCGTAACTTTTTTATTATACAACGGCAAAGCCGTTTTGTCAATTATTTTAGTAACGAAGAGCGTACATCATAATTCCGGCGGCGACGGCGGCGTTAAGCGATTCTATTCCGTCTTGGGGAATAGACAATACTCTGTCGCTCGATTTAATAATATCGGGGTCAATCCCTTCCGCCTCGTTTCCTATAACGATACAGTACTTGCCGCTCGGTTTTTGGCATGAAAACACGCTATCGCCGCCCATATCGGACGAAATCACCTCGTAGCCGCGCTCTTTCAGCTCGGATACGGCTATATCCAGCCCGATTTTGCATTTTAATATCGCGGACATACTGCTTCTCGTAACCTTAGGCGAAAGAATATCCGCGCAGTTATTAAGCACCGCACCGTACCCGGCAGCGCACGCCGTGCGAAGGATTGTGCCCACGTTTCCGGGGTCGCGCACTCTGTCGAGATAGATTATTCTGTCCGCATTCGGAAAAGAGAACTCTGGCGAACGGTTTATCGAAATTACGCCCTGCGCGCAGTCCGTGTCCGAAATTTTACCGAACAGCGCGTCCGAAACGACGGAAAACCGCTCGAAAGCGCTTCCGTATTTTTTGTACGCAGATTCGCTCAAAACAACTTCCTTTACGGATGACTTTGCCGCGTTGTACGTGTCAAGAACGTTTTTGTACCCCTCGATATAAAATTCACGCTCAATCTCACGGTATTTTTTTTGTTTGAGCTTGACAAGTCTTTTAATAAGCTTATTGTCGCTTGAAGTTATAATTTCCATAACGATTAAAAAAAGAGCGCCGTAAAGCGCTCTTAAAACTGCTATTTGCCTGCAACTGCGGACTTTGCCTTTTCGGCAAGCGCCGCGAACGCCGCTGCGTCGTTTACTGCCATGTCGGCAAGAACTTTACGGTTGAGGTTGATTCCCGACACTTTAAGTCCGTGCATAAACTTTGAGTACGAAAGTCCGCTGAGTCTCGCCGCGGCGTTGATACGCGCAATCCAAAGCGAGCGGAAATCGCGCTTTTTCAGTCTGCGGCCGATGTACGCATACATCTGCGACTTCATAACCGCCTGGCGCGCTACACGGTAGGAACGCGACTTCGAGCCGAAATAGCCCTTGCTGAGTTTAAGAATTTTCCTGCGCTTTTTAACTGCGTTAACTGCTCTTTTAATTCTCATGATTGTCTCCTCCTATTACTTCTGCGCCATGTTGCGAATGGTCTTTTCCTGCTTGGCCGATTTAAGATAAGCGCCCTGACGCAATCTCATAATGCGCTTTCTCGGCTTTTTGTTAAGAATGTGGTTCTTACCCTGCTGGGCTCTTTTGACTTTTCCGCTTGCGGTTACGCGAAAACGCTTTTTCGCGCCGCTGTGGCTTTTCATTTTAGGCATGATTATTTCCTCCGAAAATAAAATTATTTGTTATTTATAGGGGCGAGCATCATAACGATGCTTCTGCCGTCGACCAGGGGCTTGCGGTCGATAACCGCATATTCCTTAACGGTCTCGTAAAACGAGTTCATTATGTCGATACCCATTTGAGGGCGCGCCATCTGCCTGCCGCGCATACGAATGGTAACCTTTACTTTGTCACCGTCTTTAAGGAACTTGGTCGCCTGCTTCGCCTTAGTGTTGATATCGCCGGAATCGATGGTTATAGACAGACGAATTTCCTTTATGTCGGCCTTCTTTTGATTTTTTTGCGCGTCCTTCGCCTTTTTGTTGGCGTCGAAACGATACTTCCCGTAGTCCATGATTTGACACACGGGCGGCTCTGCGTTGGGGGTGATCATTACGAGGTCGAGTCGTTTTTCGTCGGCAATGTCCTTTGCCGCAGAAGCGCGCATAATGCCGAGCATAGCGCCGTTCTCGTCCTTGACCCTGACTTCGAGATTGTCGTTAATCCCGTCGTTTATCACAAGCTCTTTAAAAATGGTTGTATTCCTCCAAATAAAAAATTGCGAGCCGGCAGAAATCGTCTCACAACACAATAATACGGTTAAGTATTGATTTGTAGAACCGTTCCGAGCATGCCCGAACGGTGAGATGATTCTGCTTTTACATTGATATTATACCCCATACCGCACGCACTGTCAAACGATTTTAACTAAATTATCAATAATATTTTATTTATAACGAATAAAAGTTGCCCGGTTCACAAAAAAGCGAACTACCGATTGATTTATATTTTATTTCTCCGATTTCAGTTTGGTATACTTCTTAACCAAGCTTTCCGGCATATCGATTATAGGTTGTTGCAAATATTGCATAATCAGATTGTATCGTTTCTTGCTTAGTGATATATGAATGTAATCTTTTGTCTTCCACGTTTCATGAAACGGAATTTCCGACATTTTTTTAGTCTTGGAAAAAAACAACCAACCTAACATATTAAACTTATAACACGCTTCCCTCATGTCATCCCAAGGAATATGTAGTTTATGAAATATTCCGAGAAAAGATCTCGATATACCCGTCTCATCAATAGTGATTAAGGATAAATACTGTCTGGCACCTAAGCAGACATATAAAATAGTGGCACCTACCGCTGAAATAGTCCACATAACAAGAATGTCAATACGATGTAACAAACCTACACGAGTGGGTTCAAAAATAATTGTAAATAGATATATACCAAACAAAGATAGCGCACCTATCATGCTCACTATATATCCTAATGGCCAAAACAATAGATGAACTTTACTTTTTTTCATATTAAACCCCATTTAGTTAAGTAGTCAGTGAATAAAGGTAAAGAGAATTTTTTAAAATATAGCAAAAAGCATTCATTTTGTCAAGATATGAACGGCAAAAAAACGTTCGTCGATTAACAAACGATTTTAAACAGTTTTTCAAATAATTTTACCTATAATAAGCCAAGCTAATAAAAACAAACGTTAAATATTTTTAAAAGGAGTATATCATGAAAAAATTCGCTCTTATGTTATTGCCCGTTATGGCAGCGTCGCTCTTAGCTTCCTGCGGACACAATTCAACCGCGCCCAAAAGCTATAAGGCCGATAATACTCGGCAAAATACGGTTAGCGCTCGTCAGGACGAGTCGCCTCTTCCCATGCCTCTGCCTTTCCCCGATCCCAAGCCGCGCATAAAAATCGACCTATCTGGCGTAAGACGGCACTTTAAAAAGTCGCTCGAAGGCGAGTACTCGGTCGAGTATATTCATTGCGGCGACATGAAGTCGGATTTAGACTGCAAGCTTACCATCGCCGACGGCAATAATTACGAAATGAGCTTTACAAAAAACGGCTCGACTGTCGAGCACCGCGGAAAATGGTACTCTCGGCGCGGCAGCGTAACCTTCTTTTTCGACGAGGAAAAGCCGGTCTATGTTCCCGAGGTTTACTACCCCGACAGCATAAGCGCCGACATTATAGACGGCGGAAAGCTTATGATGTACGACGGAAGCTGCGTAATAGTTCTCTCGCAGGATAACGCAAACATATATAACGGATAATTCCGTTATTTACATATAAAAAAGGACTCTTCCCCAACCGAAAAGTTTGCTTCGTTTGTAATTTGTGCCGTTTTAAGCGAACGATTGATCCGCACGTCGTCTATTCGATATTCAATACCGAAAGAATTTTTTATATCGGCAGGCGGTTTTTGAGTGGGCGTCTGCTTGCTCGGCGAATAGTTAAGCGTACAAAACACGGCGTAAACAATAACCGACATTATTATAACGGATTGTTTAAACTTATCCATCATAAAGAATTCGCTCATAACGAACATTACGGGATAGCATAAAAACACCGCGCCGCTCGCGTAAACCGAAACGGTCGAAAACGACAGCGAGGCAATTCCGCTCGAAACAAAGTCGATAGGCACCATAAGATAATTGGACGCCATAAGCACTTGCGCGCAGCCCGGTATAAACGAAATGGGAAGAAGCAGCACGGTTGCCGTAAACACAACCGAAACGTACGGAATAAATATGATATTTACAAGCAGCGAAAAAACCTGAAAGTTTTTAAAGTGATATATCTCGATAGGTATTATCCCTGCTTGCACCGACACGGACGAAGCGATTCCGTCGCCTATTATTTTGGGAAGAGTGCGCTTTGTTTTGGGAATTTTTATTTTACAAAGCGTTCTCGATATGGAATTACAGAACATCGCTATACCGAAAATGGCGGCAAAGCTCATTTGAAACCCAAGCTCGAAAAAGTACAGCGGTCTTACGGCGAGAATAAGCGAAAACGACAAACACAGCGACGACAGAATATCGCGCCTGCCGCTTACAAACTGCGCCAGCATATACACTTCGGTCATTATCACGGCGCGAATAACGGACGGTGAAAAATCTGCGATAACCGTATAAAGTATCAAAACCGCGCTCACCACAAAAAACCTAATCTTTCTGTTCGCCCTTTTAAGCAATAAGTTAAAGATCGCAGCGATAAACCCGACGTGAAGACCGGAAACCGCCATAATATGCCCAAGCCCTGCCGCCGAAAATCGGTCTGTAACGCCCGAATACAGTCCGTGCTTATCGCCGGTTATCATGGCGTACGCGATATTACCGTACTCGCCGCCCATACCTTCGACAAGCTTTTCGCGCATACCGGACAACATACTTTCAAGTCCGTTAGGCTCGCCGAACTTAATATCCACGTCGCGCCCGGTCGTGCTTGCCGAATAGCGAATATTTGTTCTGAACGAGGTGCCGTCCACTCGCCCGTTATCGAAGAGCTTGCGAGCGGTAATATACGCACTAAACCTCAAAGTATCGCCGCACCGTACAAATTCCGCAATATTTACGTCGCCGTCGGGCTTAACGGACAGCTGAAGCACGCCTTTTGCGCCCTCTCCGTCTACGGACAGCTTTTCGAGTCCTATTTTATAGTCGCCCGATCTATAATCGATATAGCACACCCTACCCGTAACTTCCCGATATCCCTGATACTTATATCCGTCCGTCCAACCGGCGTAAGTTACTACGCCTACCGTAAACGCGGCAAGACTCATTGCCGCGGCAAGTATAAACGCGAGTGCTTTATGCAGTCGAGTTGTCTTTCTTATGTATTTTACCGTGAAAACGGCCGCCAAAGCAAAAAGACCGGCAAGATAAACGGCCCCGAGCGCAATACCCAAAGCCGAGTTATACATGAACGAATAAATACAAAGCGACGCGCCGATAATCGAAACGGCGACAACCAAAAAAGCTCTGAAATTTATCGGAGATCGTGTAGGCATGATTTGTATTTTCTTATGAAAAAAGGCGTTTTTTTATCAATTAAGCGTTACGGAACGAATAAAATCGGGATTATTCAGCGAATTTACTATCGAATCGGACGTTGTGCCGTCTAAGATAAGCGCGTCCGACAGAGTCCTCGCTCGCTCGATTATTTCGCCGTCGATTTCGAGACTGCCCGAGCCGTGCTGCCTTAGTCCCACAAAGTCGCCGGCGCCGCGAAGCTTAAAATCAAGCTCGGAAACCGAAAATCCGTCGCGCACCGAACAAAAGCTTTTAAGCCTATTTGCCGCGTCGATATCGTCGCTTTCGGTAAGCAAAAAGCAGTACGATTCCTTTGTTCCGCGACCGACCCTGCCGCGGATTTGATGAAGCTGAGCAAGCCCGAACCTTTCCGCGTCGTAAATAATTACGTTTGTCGCCTCGGGAACGTCGATACCTACTTCAACGACCGTGGTCGAGATAAGCACCTTTACTTTACCGCTTTTAAACGCCGACATTACCCCGTTTTTTTCTATATCCTTCATTTTGCCGTGCACGCACGCACTAAGTGCGCCGAGCGGCGTTTTTTTAACAAAATCGTACACCTTTTCGACGCTGTTAATATCATCGTCGTCGTCGGTTATCCTCGGACATATAATGTAAGTCCGCTCGTCGATTGCCGCTTTATCGGTTATATATTTATACATACCTTGTATCTTTGCGGCAGGAACGACCGAAGTGTGGATAATCGGGCGGTTTTTGGGAAGCTCGCGTATTTCAATCTGCTGTAATTCACCGTACAGCGACAGAGCAAGCGTCCTCGGAATTGGCGTTGCCGTCATTACAATCATATCAGCAACCCCCTTTTCCTCGAGCTTGGCGCGCTGGTTAACGCCAAAGCGCTGCTGTTCGTCCACAATTACAAGGCGGAGATTGTTATAGTCGACGCCCTCGCTTATAAGCGACTGCGTGCCGACGATTATGCTTGCCGTGCCGTATCTTATATTGAACATGGCGGTTTCGCGCTGGACCTTGTTCATAGACGCGCACAGTAGCTGAACGCGCACGCCGAGCGGCTCTAACAGCTTAACCATAGTGTCGTAATGCTGTCTTGCAAGCACCTCGGTAGGCGCCATAAGCGCGGCTTGGAATCCGCTTTTTGCGCAAGCGTACATAGCCGCAAGCGCGACGACCGTTTTTCCGCAACCCACCTCGCCCTGAACGAGCATGTTCATAAGCTTGTCCGACTTCATAGCGGATATAATCGAATTTACTGCGTTGTGCTGACCGTCGGTAAGCGGAAACGGCAGCGTTCCCAAGAAATCGGCGGCATGCTTATCCGGATTATCGTACGAAAAATCGCGCGCGTCGTTTTTAAGCAGGCGGTACGAGGTTATAACGTAGCACATGTTTTCAAGCGCGACCGAGCGGCGTGCGGCGGAAAGCTCTTGCCTATCGGACGGCGAGTGAACGGCTTTAAGCGCTTTTTGAAGCGGCATTAACCCGAATTTTTCGCCTATTGCCTTAGGAATAAAGCTGTTTACCGTAACGTTATTAAGCGCCGTTTGCACCGCGGCGGCAAATGTCCGCGTAGGGATTGCGGTTTTGTACACAGGGACGATTGCGCCGTCGCTTTCCTGCGGCTGAACTATCGTAGGGTTTGTGAGCTGAATTACGTTTTTAAACTTTTTAACCTTGCCTATTACGTACACCCTATCGCCGAGCTTGAGATTGCGCGCGGCAAAAGGCTGGTTAAACCACGAACAGCGTACCGTAATTCCGTTATTGGTAAAGGCGCAGCCCGTGGCAGTGAGACCGCGCCTTATAAATCGCCTTGTAGCCTCGGCGGAAACCTCGCCTATAAAGGAAATTTCCTCGCCGGCAGATATGTTTTTGGTCAGCTTGTAGTCGGAAAATATGTATTTATCGGGAAAACGCAACAATAAATCAGTCGGAGTATAAATACCCGAGTCGTTTAAAGCCTGGGCGCGTTTTGCGCCGATTCCTTTAATCTCGCAAAGTTCCAATTATCAATTAGTACTTATATTATAAATCATATTTATTCGAGAGATACGATAAAGTAGTATAACGGCTGACCGCCGAAGTGAACGTCTACGTCGCACGAAGTGTATTTTTTGCTGAGCTGATCGGCAATCGATTGGGCGTCGCTCTCGGTTACGTCGTTGCCGAAGTACAGCGAGATGCAGCTGATATCGTCGTCCATCATCTTGTCGATAAGCTGTTCGGTAACCGTGCTTACGCTGTCGCCCTTTGCAACGATATCTTTGGCGTCCATGCCGATAATATCGCCTTCTTTAAGGTCGAAAGAACCGATTTGAGTGGAACGAACGGCATAAGTAACAGAGCCGGAACGAACACCCTCGAGCGCGTCTTTCATGTTTTTAAGGTTGCCCTCCACCGTGTCCTGCGGATTAAAGGCAAGCACCGCCGAAAAGCCCTGAGGGATATTGGCAGTGGGAATAACGTGAATCTTGCGCTTACTGAGCGCTTTGGCCTGGTTGGCGGCAAGGACGATGTTTTTATTGTTGGGGAATACGAATATATCCTTTGCCATTACTGCGTCGCACGCCTTTGCGATATCCTCGGCGGAGGGATTCATCGTCTGTCCGCCCTCGATAACGTTATCGACGAGAAGGTCTTTGAATATTGCGGTAAGACCCTCGCCGGCGCATACCGAAACAAGACCGAACGGTTTAAGATCCTCGTGCTGAGAGGCTTTAAGCTCGCGGTTTTGTTGAAGCATGTTTTCGATTTTTATTTTGTCTATTTCGCCTATCTCGAGCGCGTACGAAAGCACCTGACCGGGCGTGTTGGAATGGACGTGTACCTTAACCATATTAAGGTCGCCTATAACGAGCACGCAGTCGCCTATGTTCATAAGCTTCTCGCGGAACAGGTCGATATCCGCTTCGGTCGTCTTTTTGAAGATATTTACGATAAAGAACTCGGTGCAGTAAGCGTACTCGATATCGGCAAGATCGTTGTAGTTAAAGTGCGCTTCTTCCGAATATTTGCTGTCCTGCGCCGCATTCGAAGCATCGTACGAGTCGTCGAACTCGATGTTTTCGTCCTTTATGCCGAGAAGAACGTTTAAAAACCCTTGAAGCAGTATAAGAAGTCCGCGGCCGCCGGCGTCGACTACTCCTGCCTTTTTAAGCACGGGTAGCATTTCGGGGGTTTGTTTGAGCGTCGCTTCGCCTGCTTCTATAATCGCCTGGAAAAAGTCTTTCAGCTCAACGTTCTTTTTGGCGGCCTTTTCGGCGGCTTCGGAAATTCCGCGGATAACGGTGAGGATTGTGCCCTCTTTGGGTTTTGTAACAGCCTTATAGGCAATGTCGGTGCCGACGGCAAACGCTTTGGCAAAGTTTTTGGCGGTGATTTCCGTGCACTGACCGAGAACGGAAGTCATGCCTTTAAGAATCTGACTTAATATAACGCCGCTGTTACCTCTTGCGCCGCGGAGAGCGCCCTTTGCCACCGCGTCGCAAAGCTCACTCATATTGTTGGTCGTGCAAGCGTTTACCTCACGGGAGGCGGAAAGCATCGTCATTGACATATTGGTGCCGGTATCGCCGTCGGGAACCGGGAAGACGTTAAGTTCGTTAACGTGCGCTTTGTTTGTATCGAGAAGTCGCGCACCGTTTATAATCATTTTACGGAAGGTAGCTCCGTTAATCGACTTTTGCATTTTAATTCCTCCTAAAATGCTCTTATACTTTTATTCCGACCACGTGTATGTTAATCGTATCTACGACCATACCCGAAAAATGTTCGACACGGTACTTGACAGCCTTTTTGAGAGACTGCGCAACTGCGTCGATAGACAGGCCGTATTTGATGATAACATAAAGGTCTATAAATATTCTGTCTCCGTTGGTGTAAACATTGACACCGCGAGAGAGCCGTTTCCGTTTGAACAAATCCGCCAGGTTGTCGGAGAAAGTTTTGGAGACTAAATCGACAACGCCGTAGCAATCAAGTGCGACGTCGGCAGCGACCTGAGCCACCGAATCTTCGGTTACCGTTATTCTGCCGTAGGCGTTTCTCGTATGGACGCTCAATTATCTCTCCTTAAACAATTAAGTATATGTACCACACACTTATATTTTAACCCATTGCCGATTTTTTTGCAAGAGATTTTTCCGAATTTCCGTTAATTTTTATAAAAAAAGCCCTATTTTAGTTGCTAAATGGCAATAATTGGTGTATAATGTTACAGAAAATTCATCTTATCGATGCTTTAGGAGGTCTACCATGAGCAGAGTTTGCTCTATATGCGGTAAAGGAAAGGTTGCCGGAAACAACGTAAGTCATTCCCATAAAAAGACAAAACGTACTTTCGAGGCTAACGTCCACAAGGTTGTTACCGAGGTCGACGGAAAGGTTTCGCACGAGTATGTTTGCACGCGTTGCCTCCGCACCGCTAAAAAACACGAAAACGACTAATATCCTTCAAAACAAAAATCCGAGGAATTTTCCTCGGATTTTTTCGTGCCGATTATTGATTACGACCGCTTAAATAGCCTTATTATTTTCCCCAAAAACCCGGGAAGTTTTATACAAAATATCTTAGTCATAGCCGCCCTCCTCGTAATAGTATATGACCGCGAAGGTGGCTTTGTTACGAAATTATCCGCGAAGCTGTTTTATCGCCTCCGCCCTGTCATTTGCGCCGAACACAGAGCTTCCGGCAACCAGTATATCCGCGCCTGCCGCGGCAATCTCTTTGCAGTTTTCGACCGTTACTCCGCCGTCCACTTCAATAAGCGCGTTCGGCGCGTACTCGTCGCGAAGCTTTTTGGCCTCCGCAATCCTCTCGAGCGAGCCGTCGATAAATTTTTGTCCGCCGAAGCCGGGGAAAACGGACATTACCAATAAAAGATCGAGCTTTTTAATATAAGGCTTAAAGCTTTCGACGGGCGTGTCCGGGTTTATGGCAAGTCCGCACTTGGCGCCTGCCGCTTTAATTATATCGAGCGCCCTATCCACTTCCTTTTCCGCTTCGACGTGAAAGGACACAAGGTCGGCGCCCGACTTTACAAACCGTTCGACGTATCTTACGGGATCGACTATCATAAGGTGAACGTCGAAAAACCGTTTAGTAAGGGGGCGAAGATCGGAAATCATCTTAAACCCGAACGTCAGGTTGGGAACAAACACTCCGTCCATAACGTCCACGTGAATAATGTCTCCGCCGGCGCTTTCTACGCTTTTAACCTCACTGCCCATGTCGGCAAAGTTGCCGCTTAGTATAGACGGCGCAATCAATGTCTTACTCATATAAGCATTGTAGCATTTTTGCGCCAATCGGTCAACAAAATATTACCAATTACTTATAAACTCGTCCACTACGTCAAGGTATCCGCGTTTAAGGCAAGCGCTATCGGACAAAGCGTCAACCGAGGCGTACTCAGCGCCGTTAATCTTAACCATCACCGAGCCGACGGTATCGCCCACCTTTATAGGCGCGCGAAGATTATTTATTTGGGGGCAAAGCTCGATTTCGCACTTTTCTCCGCTCTTTATAAACGCAGTAACGTCCGCGGCGGCAACAGCCTTAACCGTATCGGTTTTGCCGTTATTTACTTTAAACTCGCCTATCTCGTCGCCCTTACGGACGGCGTAAACGGTCTTGTAGTTGGAAAAGCCGTAGTTTAGCATTTCGGAAACCTCACTGTTGCGAGTCTTGGAATTTTCCGCGCCGATTGTAACGCAAATCAGCCTTGTGTCGCCGCGCTTAGCCGTTACAGCTATGCAAGAGCGTGCCGCGTCGGTATACCCGGTCTTGCCGCCGTCGCAGCCGTCGTAAAACCTGATAAGCTTGTTGGTATTGGTAAGCTCGGTTATCCTGCCGTTCGGATGCTCGAAGTCGTACATCCACACTTTGGCATACTCGAAAAACTTTTCGTGCCCTATAAGCTTATTAAACATAACCGCGACGTCTTTCGCACAGCTGTACTGCCCGTCTTTGGGAAGTCCCGTGCAGTTAACGAAAACGGTATCGGTCATTCCACACTCGGCGGCACGACTGTTCATTTCGGCTACGAATGCGTCCACACTGCCGTAAAGGTATTCCGCTACGGCAACGCACGAATCGTTGGCGGACGCAACCACAATGCTTTTTAACAGCTCGTCAAGTCTGTAATCGGCATTCGCGTCGAGAAAAGCCTGGGATCCGCCCATAGACGCGGCGTTTTCGGATGCGGTTACAATCGTATCGAGCGGAATTTCACGCTTTTCTATCTCGTCGAACGCAAGAGACAGAGTCATGATTTTTACCATGCTCGCAATGGGTAAATGCTCTGAGGTGTTTTTCTCGAAAACGACCGTGCCGGTGTCTTTATCGAGAAGTATCGCCGCCTTTGACGTTTTGGCAAAAGCGGTCGGAACGTTTTCCGCACTCGCAATCATTCCCGACACGGGCGAAAACAGTATTATCGCCATAAGCAGGAACGCAAGTCCTATCATAAGTTTCTTGTTCATAATTCCTCCGTATATGGTTATTGTACCTTTAAGAGGATATTTTATTCATTAAACGATTCCGATGAGCGCCGAGCCGAAAAGTACCGTGGTTATGGATTTAATAAGCGAACAAACCGCAAGCACGGCTATGTACGGAAGAGTCTTTTTCGCGTAATATTTTACGTCGGGCTTACTCGGCGCGCCTCGACCGAATTCCAGCGAAAAACACTTGCTTCTGAACGACAAAACGGAAAACACCGCTATCTCGATTAAGCATATCGGCACGAACAGCACAAACAGCATGGGAAGCGCCGACGCTGAATAAACAAACACAATAACGCAAACGGACGCGCCGAGCGAATACGACTTATACAGCGTGGGTGCAACGGAGATAACCCATAAAAACCTCGGGTAAATAACTATCGCGGCAAACACCGCATATACGGTATTAAGTAAAAAGTCGGTAAAAAAGAAGGCAAACGCCCCACTGTCGCCGCGCAAAAACTTGAATATAACCGCGCCGTTATTAAGCGCATACGCGGTTTTATCTTCCATGTTTACCCCTATTACTATTCCGATAATAATAAAAACAACCGCAAGCAGCGCATAAATACCGACGGTAACCTTATTTCTCTTAAAGGCGTGCGTCAGTCGGTACATTGAATCCGACAAAAAATAAAATCGTCTCATAAAATATTTTTATGAGCCGATTTTGTCGAATATTCTGAAAACGCGATATATAATCCCTTTTATCGGTTAAGAAAATCGGCGTAAACACCGTAACCTTTTGTAAAGTCATTCAAAAAAACGTGAGTTACCGCGCCGACGACCTTTCCGTTTTGGATAATCGGCGATCCGCTCATTCCTCGCACCACGCCGCCGGTTTTACTTAAAAGCCTTTTGTCCGTTACGCGAAACACCATTCCCTTTTCGCGCCGATACGGCTGTCTTGTCGCTTTTATAATCTCGATATCGAAGTATTCGGGTTCGCTCTCAATACACGTCCTGATCTTTGCAGGACCCACCGTAACCTCGTCCCGAGACGCAACCGCCATACTTTCCGCGTACGGCACTTCGGAGTCGAACAGACCCGATATACCGAAGTTGTTGTTTACCGAAACCGTGCCGTAAACGACGTTTTCCGTAATGGAAGCGAGTATTCCGCCGGCCTCGCCGCGAGAGCCCTTTTTTATACCGAGGATTTTACAACCGTGAATTTTTCCGCTGCAATCGGAAAATCTTACGCCCGTATCGGCGTCGTATATCTCATGGCCGAGTGCCGCGTACGATCCGTCGCTTCTTACAAAAGTGCACGTTCCCACGCCGTAGATTTTTTCTTTTATCTTAATACCGAGTCGCGGCTTACCGCTGAATGCTTCGTTTATCGGGTGAACCGTTATTTCCTTTTGTTCTCCGCCGCGAACGATTGTAAGAATAACACTGCCGTCCGTTATATTATTAAAAATGTCGTCGATTGTCGTTACTTTTGTTCCGTTTATACTTTTTATAATATCGCCGCGCCGTATGCCCTCGACGTAGGCTGTGCCGTATTCTGTCGTAACACCCGTAACCGATTCGACAAGCAGTCCGTTAACGTCGATCGCAATACCTATCGGGAAGCCGCCGACTGTTACCTTTTCCCCGTTCTCCGCACTCGGAATAGGTACGGGCGGTGCAAAAAAGACGATACTCAAAACAAAACATAAAAAAACGCAGACGGCCAAACGGAATTTTTTCATAATATCCGTAGTGTCTGCGCGGTGTCGAATTTTATACGTAAAAACAGGGCGTTACATGGTTACAAACAGTATTTTTGTATCGATAAAAGGTACGTCAGGAAATTCCTTTTTTGTACGCGTCAGCCCAATCCTTCATTTCGGCGGCGTTTTTATCGGACGAGGTGGATACGCCCTTTGTACCCGAAAGCCTCGATAGCTCGCCAATCTGTCCGGTCCTATCGAGAGTAGTTACGGTTGTCGAGGTGTTTCCGCCGACTTCGCGCTTTTCTATATAATATTGTGCGTCCGCCATAGCGGCAATCTGCGGAAGGTGCGTTACGCAAAGTACCTGACGGCCGCGCGAAAGCTTACACAGCTTTTTGGCAACTTCAAGCCCGACCGCGCCGCTTATGCCGGTATCTATCTCGTCGAAAATCATGGTGTCGATATTACCGAGATCGCCCGTTATCAGCTTAATCGAAAGCATAAAACGCGACATCTCGCCGCCCGATATGATTTTGGCAAGAGGAAGTAACGGCTGACCGGCGTTGGGACTTAAATAAAACTCTATCTCGTCGAAGCCGCCTGCCGTAAGCTTTTGGGTAAAGTCGTCGCGCGAAGGTTTATCGTTAAATACAACCTCGAACTTTGATCCGGCCATACCGAGGTCGTTAAGCTCGCTTACAATACGCTCACCCATTTTTTTTGCGCCGGCTCTGCGCTTATCGGAAAGCAGAACGCAGTTTTTGTACAGCTTGTTTTCAAGCTCGAGCGCTTTACCGCAAAGATTATCGTACTCTTCCGCGCCGTTATTAAGCTTTTTCAGCTCGTCCTCGGCGTCGTGCAAAAATTTAATCATTTGCGGATACGCGCCGTACTTGTTTTTAAGCGCGCGGATTTTATCGAGCCGAGTAACCACCTCGTCAAGCTCGCGCTCGCTGCTGTCCATTTTGTCAATCTCGTCCTTGACGCACTCCGTTATGTCGTCAAGCTCGATAAGCGCCGAGCGCAGTCTTTCGTAAAGCTGAGAGTACACGTCCGAAAAGTCGGAAACGGAGGACAGCGCGCGAACCGCCTCGCCAACCGAGCTTCCGGCGCCTTCGTCAGAGTCGAGGCTGTTAATACAGTCGGCAAGCGCATTTTTTATACGCTCGGACGCCATTAAGACATGCCTGCGCTCTACGAGCTTTTCTTCCTCGCCTTCCTCTACCTTCGCCGAATTTATCTCGTCTATCTGGTAACGAAGTATATCTATCCGCTGCGCGCGCGCACGCTCGTCGCCGAGCCGACTCATTTGCTTTACCGTAGCGGTGTACTCGTTATAAAGCTCGCGTTGATTGTTTAATGCGTCGCCGTCGTTTTTAAAAACGTAATAGTCGAGGATTTTACGCTGTTCGGTAAGCTTTAAAAGCGATTGATATTCGTTTTGACCGTAAATATCCACATAGTGCGCCATGAGTTCCCGAAGCATGGCGGTGGTAAAAGTTTTACCGTTAATGCGAATGTCGTTTTTGCCGTTTTTATCGAACTTTCGCGTTACGATAAAGGTTCCGTCCTCAGCGTCGATACCCAATTCCTCGAGCGGCTTTGTGTCGCTTGTGTAAAATACGCCCTCGACGTACCCCTTATCCTCGCCGTATTTAAGCATCGACTTATCGTAGCGCGCGCCGATTAAAAGCATGAGCGAATCGACTATAATCGATTTGCCCGCGCCTGTTTCGCCGGTAAACACGTTAAGGTTACCGCAAAAATCTATTTCCAGCGAGCTGATAAGCGCCAAATTGTTAATAACGATACGTTCTAACATCACTCACCGGCCGACCAAGAATTCAGTTTACCTAAAAGCCTTGAATAAAAGCTCTTTTTGCCGAAACGAATAAACATTGCGCTTCTGTCCCAGCCGGTAACATAGACCGGCTCGCCGCTTGATAGGTCGAGCGTATGCTCGCCGTCGATATACACCGCGGCGCCGACCGCGCCGGTGTATGTAAGAGTTATTTGTTCGAACGAGCCGACGACAACCGGCCTCGTCCTAAGCGTGTGCGGATTTATGGGCGTAAGCGCAATTACCGGCGTGTTGGGACCTATTACCGAACCGCCTGCCGACAGGGAGTATGCGGTAGACCCGGTAGGAGTGCATGCAATATATCCGTCGCAAGAAAACTTATCGATTATTTCGCCGTTAACCGATACTTCCATCGTTATCATTCTTCCGCCGCCGCTGCGCGAGACCACTACATCGTTTAGCGCATAGTAATGCTTGTCCTTTACCGTCGCGTCGATAAGCGCGCGGCGCTCGAGCACATAGTCCCGGCTTTTTATTTTATCGAGCGCGGCGCTAAACCCACTCGGCTCGATTTCCGTCAAAAACCCGAGCGTGCCTTTATTTATGCCGAGAATGGGCGTACCGGAGTACGCACATTCCCGTGCGACGCGAAGAATGGTACCGTCGCCGCCGATAGACACAACAAAATCATATTTGCCGCCGATAGAGTATTTTTCGGCGGAAACGCCATTCTTTTCGGCAATTTCGGAAATTTCCGCAAACAGCTTACCCTTTTCGTCTTTATTGGGATTAGAATAAATTCCTATCTTCATGCGTTTATTATACACCGTTTAATTGCGTTATTCAAGGTTTTTAACGATATCCGTCAAATTTGCCGCGCTTATCCCCGAACTCGAAAGGGTCGAATCGATCTCTCTATCGTCAATAAATTTATCGGGGTGCGCGAGGATGATCACCTTAGCCGACTCGTTTTTCGATACCGAATTGAGATACGACAAAACGCTCTCGCCGAAGCCTCCGCGCCGCACGTTGTCCTCTACCGTAATAATAACATTGCCTTTTTTGTTGATAGAATTAAGGAAAGGCTCGTCGAGCGGTTTAACGAATCTGCAATTTACAGTATTTATCTTGACAAAAGAGGAAGCCTCTTCCGCAATATCCACCGCGCGGCTTCCCGCCGCAAGAACGTACACGTTACTTTTTTCTTTGCGCAGTACTTCCCACTTCCCGTATTCTATGGGCGCATGAGATCTGTCGATAGAATACGACTTTGGATAGCGAATTGAGAGCGGCTTATCGAATTCGAGCGAGTATTCGAGCATTTGTCTGAACTCATCGCCGTCGCTCGGAGTCATTACCGTCATGCCCGGAATAAGCGACAGATAGCTTATATCGAAAACGCCCTGGTGCGTAACGCCGTCCGCACCGACCGCGCCTGCTCTGTCAATGCAAAGCTTGACCGGGTAACCGCCTATACACACGTCGTGAAGTATCTGGTCGAAACCGCGCTGTAAAAACGTGGAATACACCGCAAAGTACGGTTTTATCCCTGCGGAAGCGAGCGCCGCGCTAAGTGTTACGGCATGCTCTTCCGCTATGCCCACGTCCCTAAACCTCGACGGGTACTTTTCCGCAAATTCTTCAAGCCCCGTGCCTATCGCCATCGCCGCGGTAATCGCCACGATTTTATCGTCTTTTTCCGCCGCGCCGACGAGGAACTTACCAAGAATATCCGAAAAACTCTTTCCGTTTGATTTTACGGCGCCCGATACTCCGTGCGAATGCGCCGGGTCGAGTATGGCGCTGTTAAGCCCGTGTCCCTTGTCGGTAAGCACGTGTACTATTACCGGCGTTTTGGTATTTTTAACCTGCGAAAAAACCTCGACAAGCTCGCGGATATTATGCCCGTCGAACGGACCGTAATACGAAATACCCATCGCCTCGAACATCTTGTTGGAAAGAACGATGCGTTTAAGTAGCTTTTTACTTTTTTCGAGTAAGTAAATTATCCCGTCGCCGAGTAGCGGTATTGTGGAAACGGCGCGCTTAATCTCGCTTTTCATTTTCGCATAGCGCTTGCTTACGCGAAGCCTGGTTAAATGCTTACTCATGGCGCCTACGTTTTTGCTTATCGACATCTCGTTGTCGTTAAGCACTATTATTACGGGAAGCTGCTCGCTGCCTATCTCGTTAAGCGCCTCGTACGCCATGCCGCCCGTCAGCGCGCCGTCGCCGAGCAGCGCAACCGTCGAATAATGCTCACCTTTAAGCTTGGCGGCGGTCGAAAGCCCGAGCGCAACGGACAGCGAGGTCGACGAATGCCCGGTGGCAAAACAGTCGTACTCGCTTTCCTCGGGCTTGGGAAACCCCGATATTCCGCCGTTTTTTCTCAGCTTATCGAACCCGTCGAGCCTGCCCGTAAGAATTTTGTGCGTGTAAGCCTGATGACCGACGTCGAAAATAAGCTTATCTGCCGGACAGTTAAAAACATAATGAAGAGCGGTTATTATTTCTACGGCGCCGAGATTGGACGACAAATGACCGCCGCTCTCCTCAACCGTCGATATTATCTTTGCGCGAATAGAAGCGCAAACGCCCTCAAGGTCTTTTATATCAAGCCGCTTAATGTCCTGCGGCGATTTTATGTTTTCAATCTCCATTCGGTAGGTTAAATTATACTATTATAAACTTTTCCACCAGTTCTTTTAAAAAGGAAGTGTCGCCGCCGAAATCGGCCGAAAGCGCGGTCGTTGCGGTGTTAAGGTAATTGTTTAACAGTTCCTTTGCGGCGGCGAGGTCCAAAAAGTCGAGGACGCTTGTTCCGTCCGTTTTTTCGCCTGCGATATATTCGGATATGTCGTCGTAAAGCTGGAAAGCTATTCCGAAGTTTTTTCCGAACCTTTCCACCGCGTAAAAAAGCTCTATTTCTTCGGGGCTTACGCCGCTTAAATCGACGACGCTCATTTCGTCGTCGAACAGCATTGACAGCAGTCCGTTTCCTTGTTTTTGGGAAAACGCATAGCCTGATAAGCACGAGCCTTTAATAAGCGAGGCGGTTTTCTTTTCGTAGATATCGATAAGGTCGTCAATGCTCTTGTTTTTACGGTATAAATCGAGATACTGACCGTGGATAATTCCGCGGTCGCCGCTTAACGAAAAATGCTTCATCGACTTTACGTCGCCCACCGCGAGCGACGAGTCTATCATAGCGTTGTACGCCATGTCGAGAAGAGCGTCGCCTGCAAGAAGAGCCTTTGCCTCGCCGTATTTTTTATGCACGGAAGGCTTGCCGCGGCGAAAGTCGTCGTTATCCATGCACGGCATATCGTCGTGAATGAGCGAATACGAATGCATCATCTCTATTCCGCAGGCATACCAAAGCGCGTTTTTGTCGGGCTGTGTGTACATACTGTGCCATTCCAAAAACAAAACGGGCCTAAGCCTCTTTCCGCCCGGGAACAATGCGTATTTTAAAATCTCTTTAAACTCGTCCGGATAGGAAGTGTCGTCGACGCACTTGTTGAGGCAATCGTCTATCTGTTCCTTCCACTCGGCAAGTCTCAAATCGAACTTTTCGCTCATGCTTCCGCCGTACGAACGAGAATTTTATCAAGCTCGCCTTTAAGCGCTTCAATATGCTCGCGCGTGCGGTCAAGCTCGTCGATACACTCTTTGGTAAGCTTAATGCCGCTTTCGAACAGCGCCATTCCGTCCTCGAGCGAAACGTCCGATTCGAGCTTAGCGACAATCTCTTGCAGCTTTTCTATTTTTTGCTCGAAGTCGGCGGAGGTCGCCTCTTTCTTTTTGGGTATGATAAATTCTTCGAGCATTTCGTCCAATTCTTCCATAGTGCTTTCTCCTATTTTTTGGAAACGTCGTCGACAGACGCCGAGGCAGAGCCGTCGGCAAAAACGAGCTTAACTTTGTCGCCGCGTTTTAGTTTAGACACGTTTTTAACAAGCCTTCCGTTAAGCGTAACCGCCGCATACCCCGATTCGAGTATTCTGTGCGGATCGAGCGCTTTAAGCAGTCGGTGATTTTTTTCCACTTCGTCGCGCTTGTACCTAAAAAGCTTGGTTTGAGCGTTATTAAGATTATGCGCGAGCGATAATACGCCTTGTCCTTTTACCGCGAGCTTTTGCTTTAACGAGTAGTAGCCGCGCTCGCTTAATAAGGAAATAAACCGTTTTTTCTTTTCTATGCCGAGCGATACCGCCGCCGACAAACTCGACACGGCGTCGTATACTTTCGTTTCCCTGTATTTTTGCTTATTTTCGAGCGCAGAGCGCGCGCGTTCGATAAGCAGCAGAATGTCATTGATTAGCGCCGCCGCGTGAGCGTTTACTATTTCTCCGGCAATGGAGGGAGTGCCTGCTCTCGTTCCGGCGCAAAAATCACAGAGCGTATAGTCCACCTCGTGGCCGACTGCGGATATAATCGGAATTTTGGAAGTGGCGACCGCCGTCGCTAATGCCTCGTCGTTAAACGCGTCGAGGTCCTCGTCGCTTCCGCCGCCGCGGCAGAGTATTATGGCGTCCGTTTTTTCGTTCTGCAAATATTTAACCGCTCTTGCCATCATCTCGCCTGCGCCCACGCCCTGGACCTTAGCAGGACACACTCGCACCGACACGAACGGGCTTTTATCGGATACGACGCGGATAAAATCGCGGATTGCCGCGCCGTCCGCGCTTGTAATAACAATCACGTTTACGATATACTTGGGAAGAGGAAGTCTGTTTTCAAAGTAGCCGAGTTCGGAAAGTCTTTTTTTAAGCTCGGCGAATTTAGCCGCCTTTTCCCCGTCTCCGCACGGCGAAAACTCGTTATAAACAAACGACACCGAATTGCGCTTTTCGTAAAACCGCACGCTGCCTTTAAGCATTATCTTTTCGCCCTTTTCTATCTTGTCGCGCGAATTGAAATGCATACAGCGCACAGAGCAATCGTTTTCCGATAAAGTCAAAAAGGTGTGTCTGTCCGAATAGGAAACCTCCGCCACCTCGCCCGTAAGCGATACGTCGTGCAAAAGTTCCTCGTCGTCGAACACCCCTTTCAGATACGACGACAGTTGTAAAACCGTCATCTGTCTATTCATCAAACGCCCCGTCTACCGTGTTCATAAGCAGCATGGCTATCGTCATAGGCCCCACGCCCCCGGGCACCGGCGTAATGTAGCCGGCGACTTCTTTAACGTTTTCGAAGTCCACGTCGCCGAAAAGCCCTTCCTCGTCGCGGTTCATTCCGACGTCTATTACGACCGCGCCGCGTTTTACCATGTCGGCGGTAATAAACTTCTTTTTGCCGACTGCGGCGACGAGTATATCCGCCTCGCGCGTAATATCGGCGAGGTTTACCGTCTTGCTGTGGCATACCGTAACGGTAGCGTCGGCGTTAAGAAGAAGGGTCGCAATAGGCTTACCCACGATATTGGACCTACCGACAACGACGGCGCGTAGACCTGCAATCTTTACGCCGGTGGAATTTATAAGTTCCATTATTCCGCGCGGAGTGCAAGCCACAAAGCGCGTCTTTTCGCCCAAAAACAGCTTGCCTGCGTTTACGGCGTGAAATCCGTCCGCGTCCTTTGTGGGACTGATTTCGGAAAGAACCGCGCGCTCGTCTATTCCCTTGGGAAGAGGAAGCTGGACGAGAATACCGTCCACGTTTTTATCTTTGTTAAGCTTGCGTATAAGCTTTATAAGCTCGGCCTCGGTAACGGCGTCGTCAAAGTCGTACGAGAACGATTTTATGTTGCACGCCTCGCACGCTTTTATTTTGTTGCGAACGTAAATTTCCGACGCCGGGTTGTTCCCTGCCTTGATTACCGCCAAGCCGACCTTGCGCGAGTATTTACCTTCGAACTCCTCGGCACGCTTTTTTACGTTTTCCTTAACTCGGGCGGCAACCGCCTTTCCGTCTATAATCTCAGCCACCGCATTCTCCTTTTATGACCGACGCAAGGATTCCGTTTACGAACGAATAGCTTTGCGTGTCCGAATAAAGCTTTACAATCTCGACCGCCTCGTTTGCGACAACCGCTTTGGGCGTGTCGGTATATATAAGCTCGTAAATAGCAAGATAGAGCACGGCAAGATCGGGTTTATATATCCTACTAAGCTCGTACCCTATGGCATATTTTACTATTATTTCCTCGATATTCTTTTTGTGCTCGGTTATGCCGGCAACAATCGAATCGACGTAATTGCGAGAATCGGCGTCGACATCACCGTGTTCGGAAAACAAGTATTCCTCGGTGTCGTGATTAAAGGTTCCGGTCATGACCATTTCGTACGTAAGACGAAAAGCAATATCGCGCGCCGCGCGTCGTTTCATAATATCTCCTAATGCTTGGAAAACTTGACCGAAATAATGTTGACGTTGATAACTTCCATCTTATAATCGGTCATCGTCTCGACGGTTTTTTTAATATTGTCCTGAACCTTATACGCTATATCCGAACAGCTCACCTCGCTGTTAACCTCGATATAAACGTCGGCGTCCACAACGTCGTTGCGTACATAAAGGCGAACGCCCCTGCCGTTTACCGACTCGACGCCGCTTATTTCCTGCGCCGCAAGACGCACGATAGATAAGAGCACGTTGTGCCCGTAAGTTACGTCTCCGTTATACGATGAATCGGCATTGCGTTTCGTTTTCATAACCACTCCCGAAGGATAATGATAGTATACAATTACAGATTGATTATTTGATTTCGTTTGATTTTTTTAATATCAAATGTTCATTCCGTAACCGTCGATATATATATCACAAGTAAAAAAGCTTGCTCATAGTGGCATTGTTGCGCCGTTATTCGATATAGCAGTCGCGCCTCGGCGCGAGGCGCAAAAAGCGCCACAACTGCATATCAATCGTAACTGCGTTTATTATAACACACCTTTAATCAAAAAACAATTCTTTTTTCGGTGATTTTATCATTCGTATACGCGAATTTAACCGCCGAATAACTTAAGCAAAATAAAACGGACGCCCTTAACGGACGCCCGAATTATACTTGACGGCTTAACTATGCCTCTATGGATTTTATCCTGACGTTGCCTGCAACCTTATCCGTTTCGGATAGGACGATATCAAGCATCTGCGCTACCTGACCGTCCGTCAGCGCGCTCGATTTAACGATAATATTGATGTTTTCCGTACCGCATGTAACAAGGCAGTCTTCGTAGCCGAGCGCTTTGATAAGCGATTCCAGTCTCTGCTCTGTTTCCATATTGGCAACGAGCGCGGCGAGCGACGACTCCGCATTTGCTTTTGCCTCGGCGGAAGCGGTTTCGCTGTCTATAATCGCTTCGTAGTACATAACCGTTTCCGATCGGCTTGCGGCGCGGTCGTTATGCGACGCGGTAAAGTAGTCGGTGTAAACCACCGCGCCCTCCGCGCCTGCGTCCTCCGTCGACGGACGGTTAAGGAAGTAGTTAAGGCAGCCCGTAAGAACAAGCAGCGCCACCATTCCGCACAGTATAAGAATCTTTTTCTTTTTGCTCATTTATAACCTCCGAAATTTTATTTTGGATATACCATGATTTTTTCAATCGACAAGTTTAAAAGCGTAGACACCGCATACATAACGTCGAGCTTTACTTTTGTGTTATTTCCGCCGTCGCATACTATTATCGCGCCGGTCGCTTGGGGATTTTCCGTAACGCCGCCAAACGCGGACGAGGTTACGGTCTTATCCCAGTTAATAACTACAGATGCCGAACCCACGCCGGCTATCTCAGACACTATTTTTTCTATCTGAGCCTGCATAACCGAGCAGTAATCGGACAATGTCGGCTCTTTAACTTGGGGCGCACTCTCGTCGGCGCACGAAGCGCACATAAAATACACTCCGAGTATAAGTGCCGAAACGGCAACAAACGCTATAATTTTAATGTGCTTTACATTACGTAATCTTCCGAATAGCTCGGCAATTTTACCCATAAGTCATGATTGCCTCCTCACTGAGCTGCAGATAGTCCGCAACCAACTTGATTACTTCATTCTTATGTATATGCGAATCTTTGTCCGTAATACCGCTTTGAGAAAAATCGATAGAAGCCGATTTTACCGACCACTCTCCTTCAAGCTCGACATTTATCGTAATTCCGCCGTACCCCTTTTTTTCGAGATAATCGGAAACCGATTTTTCAATCGTCGATTTTTTAATACCGTCGACGTACGACAGATAATTGTCGTCGAGGTTTGCCGATCCGCTCTCGAAGTCGAACGCAAACATCTCGCCTTTTATAAGCGAAGGAATGGGCGTTATTATAGCAAGCACTGTTACCGTCGCCACGACCGAGCGTATAACGGTTTTGGTCTTGCCCTTAGGAAGAAGCATTTCCCCGATTGTCGTTATAATCGCCAAAGCGAGTACGGTAAGCCCCCAAGCCGCTAACGAATTCATAATGCGATATTCCCCGTGCAAATAGTCATTACCAAAAACAGTACGTACAAAAAGGTCATTGCGATTACAGCCGTCGTAATAAGGGACGCCGACTTCCCTATTGCGGAAAGTACGCCCGAAAATTTTTCTCCGCCGAGCGGCTCGCTAAGCGCCGCCGTGAGCTTTAACGTGAGCGAAAACACGACAAGCCGACAAATAACGGGTGCGGCGGTAAGAATTATAAGCACGACCGCGCTCGTACCTACCGCGTTTTTAATCAAAACGTTTCCTGCCATTATATAATCGAAGCCTTGCGACAGATAACCGCCGATAATAGGCACGTACTTGGATACGGCAAACCGCGCCGCTTTTATCGATATTCCGTCCTTTACTGTTGCGGTTATACCCGATACGCCGAGCATCGTAACGAACAGAAAAAACGAAGTGCCCATAAACCACTTACAGCACGACCTGAAAAAATCGGAAGTTTTGTCGAGCTTAATCGACGATGACACCGACCCTATAACGTCGAAAACAAGCCCTATAAGCACAAACGGAAAAACGATATATGTTATCGCGTTTGTCATTCCGACGCCGAGCAGTGCGACCGACGGAGTATACACGCCGGCGGAGGATGAGGCCCCTGCCGCCGTCATAAGCGTAATCATAACGGGCGCGACGGCGTTAATCTGCGTTTTTACTGACACGACAAACTTCACGGCGGTCGCGAGCACGGACGCGAAATACCCGACGACAAGACAAACGGCAAGCATTCCGGTAGCGAAATACACAACCTTTTCTATCGACTCGGAAGCGAACTTACCCCTAAGCGAGCTTATAAGATTGTACGCAAGCACTATCGCAAGCACGGAAAGCATCATCGGCACAAACTCGAGGACTTCCGCGCCGAACAATCTGAAAACGTGCATTATTATTCCACCGACGTTATCGGGGTCGTTCCCGTTTGCCGCCGCCCTAATCCGCTCGACTATATCGGAATATCCGAACACCGCAATCCCCTTGTCGTCAAGCATATCGAGTAAACTTTGCAGTCCGCTTAAATCGAGATTGTCCAGTAGCTCGTCGACGCTATCGGGAACGGTCTGTTCTTCCTCCTCGCTCGGCACGGTGTACTCTTCCGCGTAAGCTACGTCCCCCTTACAAATAAGGCAAAGTAAACACGCGCAAAATACCGTCGCGATTACAATTATTCGGAATTTCTTAACCGTGTATTTCATGACAACATTCCGGCAATGAATTCGAAAAGCTCGACTATAACGGGAATAGACGCCGCTACGATGATAAGCTTACCTGCAAACGTAACTCTATCCGCAAGAGAGGAAAGCCCGGCGTCCTCTATGAGCGAGGCGGAAAACTCCGTTATGTAGCCCACCGCAATAATCTTAAAAAGAAGCGATACGACCGACGTAGCTAATCCAGCGCGGCGAGCGATATTAGATATAACCCCGAAGATATCCGAAAAATAGTTAACGACGGACAGAACAACGATAACGCCGCCGGCAAGACCCACGATAAGCGCAAGCTCGCTTTTAACGTCGCGAAGAATCATAACGCAAAACGCAGTAATAAGCGCCACCGCCACGATCTTGAATATCTCCATGTCAAAAGAGTCCGAACACGGTTTTCAGCGAGTCGAAAAGCTGCCCTATCATATTTATAACGATTATAAGGACGATAACAAGCCCGGCAAGCGTCGTAAGGGTTGCTATCTCATCTTTGTCCGCTTTTTTAAGCAGCGTGTTTACAAGCGCCGTTATAAGCCCCACGGCGGCGATTTTAAATATAATGCTTATATCCATTTTCCGCCTACAAAAAGAGAATACCGAGACACAACCCGAACAAAAATCCGAGCTTAATCGCAAGGGGTCCGTACTTTTTACTTTTTTCCGTCGCGGCGTTATAATCCGCCTCGAACTTTTTATAGTACATGTCGAGATCGTTTGTCTGGCTGTCTTGGTCCATAGCGCCGAGCGAGCAAAAGAATCCGTTTACGTCCGAAAATGCGGAAGCCGACAAAAAACCGCGGCTCAGCTTTAAATCCCCGTCCTTAGTGGAAACGAAAGCTATGTATTCCGAAATCTGCGCGGCAAGCCTTTCGCTGTTCGATTTAAACCCCTTCATTACGGAAGCTACGCTGTCGCGGCGGCAAGCGATATTTCGTTTCAGCTCGGATATAAGCTCGCAAACAGACAAGTAATACTTGCTCGTCCTTTGATACATCCTGCTTAGCCAAAAACCAAGCCCAGTACCGACTGCGGCACATAAAAACACAATAAAAATCTTTACGCTCATGCCGCCTCCGAGCCGGTATAAACTTTAAGCCCCATCGATTTATCGAGCACGGCAAAAACAGAAAACGCGTTTGTTTTTACGAGCCGCTCGAATTCCGGCTTGATAGAAAAATCTCGAAAATCGCGCGCGTGCACCGTCGATACGACGGAAATTCCGCTGTGTATCGCCGTAAGCACCGCGCCCGTGTCGCTCGGGAAAAGCTCGTCCGTCATTATAACGTCGGGGCGCATGTACGCTATTCCGAGCGTAAACGCGTGAGGCTTGTCCGCACCGCTCACCACGTCCGTATTACACCCTACGTCAAGGGTCGGCACTCCGTCTACGCAGGAAGCAAGCTCGTACTTTTCGTCGCACAAAAGCACGTTTTTCCCGGAATCGGAAACGAGCCGACACAAATCTCTCAGAACGGTCGTCTTTCCGCAGCCGGGCGGCGAAATTATAAGCGCGTTATTTATTCCTCCGTTAGATATCAGCGAGTAGTACAGCGGCGCGGCGCACCCCTTTACTTCGTGCGGAATTCTGATATTGACCGCCGAAAAATCCTTAACGGATACCGTCTTTTCCCCACTTACCACGCTGCTACCGCAAACGCCGACTCTTATTCCGCCGCCGACCGGAATATATCCGCGCTTTACAGTATCGGCTATCGTATAAAGCGAGTGCTCGCACGCGCGAAGAATAACGCCCTCCGCTTCCTTTTCGCCGGCGACGAGCGCGGACTGCCTGTCCTTACTTATTCCGCCGACCGACAAATAGTAATAAACGCCACCGTAGCAAATACGCACCGGCAGGCGGTTTCTTATTCTTACCTCGCTCAGCTTCGAGACGTTGAGCCGCGCGACGATAATATCCGCAAAGCGGTCGGGTATGAGTTTAAACAGCTCGTCCATACCGCTATATTTATGGCAAAAAGCCGCTATTTATGTTTACGACGGCAAAATACGCGCAGGTAAAGATTATGTTATTATATTATAATAACGGACTTATCATACCGGCTACTTTACAAAACGCTTTTTTAAAAGCGTTTTGGTTAAATCCGTCCATGTCAGCGGAACGGTTAAAAACGCCGATAAAATCCTTTTCGATATCCGAAATACAATCGGTATTAAACATCAAAACGCAGTTTTCGTAGTTATAAAGCAAGCTTCTGTAATCGAGGTTGGCAGAACCCACGATTGCCGTTACTCCGTCGCAAATAAGCTGCTTGGCGTGAATAAAACCGGGCATGTATTCGTATATCTTTACGCCGCGATCGGTAAGAGACTTATAGTTGTTTCGTCCTATTTCAAAAACGAGCTTTTTGTCTGGAATATGCGGCACGACTATTCTTACGTCCACCCCACGCGCCGCCGCGTTTATCAGGCTCTTTTTTACTCGACTGTCGCATACGAGATACGGCGAGGAAATCCAAACGTACTTGTTCGCGGAGTCGATAAGGTTTATATACGCGTTTTCCGTTACTAATCTGTCGTAAAGCGGCTTCGGTCCGTCGCAAAACGGCATAACGACGCCGCGGCAAGCAACCGATTCGCTCTTTCCCAAAAACCTGTCGATAGGCTCGGCGGTTTTTGTCGCCAAAAGGAAATCGGATAAAAAGAAGTATGACAGTGAATCGACCGCAGGGCCGTAAAGCCTTATCGCAGTATCCTTCCACACCCCGTACGGGCTTACGAGGTTTATATATTCGTCGGCGATGTTTATTCCGCCGGTATACCCTATTTTTCCGTCGATAACGGTTATCTTGCGGTGATTGCGGTTGTTGTGGAAGGGCGCCGGAATCGGAACCAGTTTATTAAACCTTATCGTTTTTATTCCGATTTTATTCAGCTCATCCGCATATCGAGGGGACATTCGGTCGACCGAACCGAAATCGTCGTAAATAATACGAACTTCCACGCCTTCCGCAGCTTTGCCCTTTAAAACGGAAAGCACTCGGTTAAGCATTTCCCCTTCACCGAAAAGAAAATATTCCAAAAATATAAAATCCCTCGCGCTTTCGAGGTCGCGAAGATAATCGGCAAAAAATCTCTCGCCGTACGGATAATGCCTTACGTCGGTATTCGTATAACCTGACATGCCCGAAACCGATTCGATATAATCGGCCTGCAAAAGCTGTTCGGGCGATAAAACCCGTTCGTAAGTCGTGCGCTGCGGAATATACGCGTTTGCTTGTCGTTTTAAATTATCGAGTAGATTTTCGGTCTTTTTTCCGATTGGATTGTACGAAAAAAGCACATACACCGTAAAACCGAAAAACGGCAAAATGATAAGCACGATAAGCCAGGATATTTTACTTTCCTTAGGCATATCCCTGCACAGCACGGAAAGAACTGCCGTAAAAACCAAAGCGGCATAGATATAACGAAAAAACTCGAAGTAAAAACAAAGCACGAAAAAAACCGCAACGATAATACATATCTGCAAAAACACAGAAACGGAAGTTGCGGTTTTTCGTCCAAACATAGGCTTTTTTTGATTTTGCACCGAAATAAAACTATCCCCTTTCTATCCGAGCGGTAACTATATTCTTTCCGTCGGATTTATCCAGCGCGTAGCCGTATAAACCGTCGCGCTTGCCGCGAAGAAGAACGATCTCGTCGCCCAGTCGCGCTTGCGCGTTATACTTAATGGTAAAAACGAACGGCTCGCCGAATATAGTATGTACATCTTCGGTAGAAAGTGTGCTTAAATACATTAAAATAGATTGAGTATTGTTAAGATGAATGGAATAATCGATATTTGCGGCGTTTACGGTTGCCGGGAAAGTCTCGGAGTAATCCAATTCCTCGATTGGGAACTTGACGTCGATATTTTCGGGCGGATATTCAAACGGAATGTCCGACAGTTTTTTAAATCTAAACGATTCGATATCTATTACGCACATCTCGACAAAGCATTCGATTATTACATTACCCTCGCCGTCGATAAACTCGACGGACATAACGTTTGTAAGATGTTTTGCCATAACGCTTTTACACCTAAGCGTTACCCACTCGCCCCAAACGGGCAGGCGAATACATACAAACTTGCTCTTGGAAAACACCCACATGCTGTGATATTTCGTCCTAAGAGTAACGTTGTCGCACCCCATTAAATCGAGCGTTTCGGTAACCATGTTCTGCACCGTATTCGCTACCGCAAACAGCGTCATTTTTATCTCGTAATCCACTTCGGAAGCGTGGATTCGCTTTTTAATTTCCATATGTACCCCATTAAAAAGGCAACCGATATATAAACCGATTGCCTTAAACGATTTGAATTATTAAAAAATTACTTTACGCGTTCCATATACGTTCCGGTACGGGTATCGACGCGGATTTTATCGCCGATGTTAACAAACAGCGGAACGCCGATCTGGTAGCCGGTTTCGAGCGTCGCCGGCTTGTTGCCCGGTTTAGAAGTGTCGCCCTGAATACCTGCCTCGGTATCTGTTACGACAAGCTCGACAAAGTTGGGCGGCTCGACGGCAAACGGCGAACCCTTGTACGACGAAATCGTGCAGGTCATCTCCTCTTTAATAAAGCGGAGTGCGTCGGCGCAAACCTCGTAGTTTAAAGGAAGCATGTCGAACGTTTCGGTATCCATAAAGTAGTACAGATCGCCGTCGCTGTACGAATACTGATATTCGCGCCTTTCGATATGCGCTTCCTCGTATTTGTCGGACGGGTTGAAAGTTGTTTCCAAAACCTGACCGGTTATGACGTTTTTGATTTTAGTGCGAACAAACGCAGAGCCTTTACCCGGCTTTACGTGCTGAAACTCCACGACCGTGTAGACCTTACCGTCCATCTCGAATGTAGTTCCCTTGCGGAAATCTCCTGCTGAAACCATTATTTACCTCCGTTATTTAAGATTAAGTTTTTATCGTAACCCGTAATATCCTCACACCCGTTTTCTCTTACTACAAGCATGTCTTCTATACGGACTCCGCCAAGCCCGGGAACGTATATGCCCGGCTCTGCGGTTATTACCATGTTGGGTTTAAGCTCTATATGAGCGCCCGATCCCACGCGCGGATACTCGTGAATATCTATTCCGACGCCGTGGCCGAACGAGTGGCCGAACATATCGCCGTAGCCGTTTGCTCTGATATATTCGCGTGCAAAGGCGTCCGCGTCGTGGCAAGTATGTCCGGGCTTAATGTTGTGTATCGCATACTCCAGCGCGCGTTTAACTATGTCGTAAACTTTAAGCATCTGCTCGCCGGGATTGCCGAGGCAAAACGTGCGCGTCATGTCCGAGCAGTAGCCTTTGTATTTTGCACCCATGTCGACGAGGATGAGCGCGTCCTTTTCGAGCTTAAAATCCGAGGGATGGTGGTGAGGCTCGGCGGTATGCGCGCCGAATGCCACGATCGTCTCAAACGAGTACTTGTCCGCGCCGCCGATAACCATTTCGTAATTGATTTCCGCCATAAGCTCGCGCTCGGTCATGCCTATTTTTACGCCCGAAATCGCGCGCTTTAACGCGCCTTCCGCTATACTCTGCGCGGTCTTTATAAAGCCGATTTCATTTTCCGTTTTTACGGCGCGCTTCGCCTCGATAATATCGGTTGCCGGCTTCAGCTTAAAGCCTTTAAGCGCCGCTTTAAACTCGTTAAACTCGGCGACGGACATAGTATCCTCGTAGCCGACTGTGGTGGCGTTAAGCTTGGTGAGCGTTTCGGCTATCTTGCCATAGAACTCGGAAAAAGTGCTTATTACGATATCGCAGTCCCTAACGACCTTTCTCGCTTCGGTCTCGTACCTGAAATCGGTAATAAATACGTTATGATTTTCGGTAACGATAACGGCGCCGAACGACGTTTCCAAATTTGTAAAATAAAAACGATTTGATTCGCTCATAAACACGAACGCGTCAAACTTACCGTTATTTTCGAAAAGATCGATCGTAACCATCAATCACCTTGTCCTACTCTACTTTGTATCTGTTTATACAGTATAACACACTATATGGAATTTGTTAAGCGTTTTTATGCATTTTTTTCATTGCGAGCGCGTCGTCGGACATTGTGCCGTCCGACTCGCAAACTATATACGGCGACATGCCGTATTCGTCAAACAATTCGGCAAGCGGCGCGTACTCCGGCCCGTATACGCTGTCGGCAAATGTAAGGTGGCGGATTTCGCCCTTGTCGCTGTACTGAATTTTGGAAAAATGCACGTGCATTTGCGACGCTTTATCAAACCCGAGCTTGTCGATTGTATAATCGAGTATGCGTTTATAATCGTCCTTAGTCTTAATTCCGCCGCGCATGTACGAATTGATATGCCCAAAGTCGAAGCACGGATAAAAGCTGTCGCAAACCGTACAAAAATCGACTATTTCCTCGACAGTGCCTATCTGGTTGATTTTCCCCATCGTTTCGAGACAAATCTTGTGCGGATAGTCGAGCGTTTCGCTTTTTTCGGCGAGAAGGTGCAAATTACTTTTCGCTCGCGCAACCGCCTCGGCGCGCGTCGCTTTTCCGACGGCCGCCGGGTGAACGACAACGCGTTCTCCGCCGAGCTTACGAACAGCTTCCAACGACTGCATAACGTACATAATAGACTTAGCAATCATTTCCGGGTCGGGATTGGCGAAATTGGTGTAGTACGGCGCGTGCGCACTGATTGCAATTCCGTACTTTCTAAACTCGGAGTTTATTTTTGCGGCCGTTTCGTCGGACATGGACACACCGCGCCCAAACGAGTACTCGAACGCGTTAAGCCCCAGCTCGCTTAAAAATTTACCCTCTTCGTACGTATGCTTATGTCCTGTCGCGTAAAACGCCTCGCTGTTTCCGCTCGGTCCTATCCTTATCATTTTTCACTCCAACAAATATCCTCGCGCACTTGTTTACTAAGCTGCGCGGGCGTGTCGAATTTTTTTACGGGACGAAGAAATTTGCGAAAATATACGCAGATATTCTTGTCGTAAACGTTATCGTCAAAATCCTTAATCATCATCTCGACGACGGTTTTGCTTAGGTCGAAGGTCGGTCTTCCGCCGACGTTGACCGCGCCGAAATACCTTTCGTCGTCAATTACGCACTCGGCGCCGTATACGCCCGATTTAGGCAAAAGCTTGTCGAGCGGTATTTTTATATTGGCGGTGGGAATATCGAACATGCGCCCGGCGCCGCGGCCGTGAACTATCTTTCCGGTCAGCATAAACGGTGCGCCGAGATACTTTTCCGCGCTTTCGACGTCGCCCGAGGCAAGAAGCGTCTTTATAACCGTAGTCGACACTCTCGTCCCGTCAATCTCGATTTTATCATGAACGATACATTCGACGCCGCGCTCGCCGCAGTACTTTTTTAACAGCTCGGCGTCGCCTTTAGCCCCGGCGCCGAAAAGGTAATCGTAGCCGACGACGACCGCCTTTATGTCATAGCGCGAGAACAGCCAATTTAAAAAATCCTCCGCAGAGCTGTTTTTCATTCGGGCGTCGAAGCGCATAGGTAAAACGAAGTCGCAAAGCCCGTCTAAAAGAGAGAGACGCTCGGTATATGTATAAACGCATTTTTCGTCCCTGTTAAACAGCTTGTAAGCATTATTGGAAAATGTCGCGACCGCGCTAAAAAGCCCGTGCGATTTTGCGTAAGAGTCCGCCGCCGCAATAATGCTTCTGTGTCCGACGTGAACGCTGTCGAAGTAGCCTAACGCAAGGCATACCTTGTTATCCGGTGATAGTTCTCGCATTTCAATCGTCCTTTAAGTACGTTGTTATCTTAAGCGCGCCGCCTACCGAATTGCCGATACCGTAAAAGATTCCGCCGCAAAAAATGAGCGATTTTTCTTTTACGTCGCACTCGATTTTTTTGCCGTTATCGAGGTCGGACTTAAATCTATCGGGTACGTCGTAGCGCGGAATGTCTATTATGTTTTGAGGCGCTATTACCGCGCCGCCTTTTAGCAGGTCGAGATTTTCGAGCGATACGCTGTCCGAAACCTTAAAATTGCCGGATGACGTGCGCTGCAAATATTCGAGCGTTGCAAGCGAGCCGGTAAGGTGCGCTACGTCGCGGCAAACGGACCGTATATACGTGCCTGCCGAGCAGTCGATAGAAAACACGAACTCGTCCATACGCGGCTGAAAAAGCAATTCTACGCCGAATATTTCGATGTCGACGGGTTTAACGTTTACATCCGCCCCACTTCTTGCAAGCTTATAAGCGCGCTGACCGTCCACATGCTTCGCGCTGAACACAGGCGGAATTTGGCTTTGTTTTCCGACGAGAGAGAGCGCGGCGTTAAGAACGGCGTCCACGCTCGGGATATCGTCGGTTTTACTAACCGTCGTGCCGAGCTTGTCGAGCGTGTCCGTTTCGTAGCCGAACTTGAATTTAGCGATATACGATTTTCTCTTTCCTGCGAGGTAGTCGAAAAGGCGTGTGGACTTGCCTACGCCCAGCACAAGCACGCCCTCCGCCATGGGGTCGAGCGTACCCATGTGCCCCACCTTTTTTTCGCCGAGAATGCGCCTGACCTTTCCGACCGCTGCTGCGGAAGAGATGCCGGACGGCTTATAGAGATTTATAAGTCCGTTCACGGCTTAACCCCAAGCTCTCTTGCCGCGGCGGAAACAATCCTATCCGCGACGTCAAACGCGTTGCCTTTAATTATACAGCCTGCGGCAAGCTTATGTCCGCCGCCGCCGAACTTTTCGGCTACGGCAGCGACGTTTGCCTTAATCGAGCGAAGCGATACGCGAAACAGCTCGCCGGGCTGCTCGCAAACGGATATGGCAATCTCGACGCCCTCTATGCTCTTGGCGTAATCGATAAGCCCTTCGGTATCCTCGGAAGTACACATGCAAGAATTTAAATCGTCGAGTAAAATCTTCATGAGCGCGATTTTGCCTTCGCCGTAAATGCGAATACTGTCGAGTGCGCGCGAGGTAAGCTTTATCTTTCTGAACGGATTGTTGTTATACAGTTCGTTATTTACGGATACGGCGTCTATACCGTGCCTAATCAGCTCTGCCGCGTCGTTAAAAACTTTTTCGGTGGTGTTTGCGTGCATAAAATGACCGGTATCGGTCGAAATGCCGGCGTACAGCATTGTCGCAACGTCTTTGTCTATATACTCGCTGTCGCGGAAAATATCGAATATTATCGAGCAAGTACTTGCCGCGGTAGGAACGATATGATTGATCTTTCCGTAGCCGGGGTTTGTGGGGTGATGGTCGATACAAATGCTGTTTTTCGCTTTATTAAGATATTCCGTATATTTACCGAGCCTGCTTTCCGTCGCACAGTCCACAGCGATAAAAAGGTCGTAGTCTATATCTTTAAGCACGCAAAATCCGTCGTAATCGGGCAAAAAGCGGAATGACGACGGTTTATCGCAATCGCACACTGCGACGGCGGTTTTTCCCATATTTTGGCACAGCCTGCGAACGGCAAGCGCCGAGCTTATGCAGTCGCCGTCCGGACGGATATGACCGCAGACAAGAATATTATTGCTCGCCGCAACGGCGGATATTATTTCAGTTGTTATCGCCTTCATTATGCAAGCCCTTTATAAGCGAATCTATATGCTCGTAATACGATTGCGATTTGTCAAGCTCAAACCGAAAATGCGGTACAACGCGCATCTCTCGGTTGGTTTCGGCAAAGATTTTGCGAACGTAACCGGCGCTATTTCTGAGCGCGTTAAGCACCGACTGATCGTCGCCCTCGATATACACGTACACTGTTGCGAATTTAAGGTCGCGCGACACGGTAACGTCGACGACGCTAACACCGAAAATACGCGGATCGGCAAGCTCGGTTTCTATAATGAGCGCGACAGAACGCTTAATAACGCTCGCGACGCGCTCTACTCTGTGGCTGTCGTGCGACCTCACTTGTTCTCCCTGGTTTCACGTTCCATGACAAAGCACTCGATTTCGTCGTCCTCGAGGAATTCGGAATACCCTTCGATTGCGATACCGCACTCAAAGCCGATAGTAACTTCCTTGACGTCGTTTTTAAAGTGTTTAAGGCCGATAATGGGACCTTCGTGTATAAGCTTTCCGCCGCGGTACAGTCTTGCGGTGCCGTTTCTTACAATCTTGCCGGACTGAACGTAGCTGCCTGCGACAAAGCCGATGCCCGAAACCTTAAACGGCATACGAACAATCGCTTTACCAGTAACGCGCTCGACAAACTTGGGCGCGAACAGCTCTTGCATCTGCTCTTGAATGTCGTCGAGCACCTCGTAAATAATGCTGTACTGCTTAATTGTTATACCGACGCGCTCTGCGGCAACCCTTGCGTCGTTATCGGGTTTTACGTTAAAGCCGACGATATTGGCGTTTGCAACCTCCGCCATAAGTACGTCCGACTGGTTGATAGCGCCTATACCGCTATGAACGACCGAAACCTTAACCTCGTCGGTGGACAGCTTGTTGATAGCTTCCGTGAGAGCCTCGGCAGAACCTTGAACGTCCGCCTTGACGAGAATTTTAAGCTCTTTCGCTTTGGCGTCGCCGATATGCTTAAACGCCTCTTCCATGCTCGCCGCAGGGATATCCGAAAGCATGTCGACCTTAGCTTTGGCGGCGCGCTCTTCGATAACCTGACGCGCCATCTTTTCGCTTTCCACGGCGACAAGAAGATCGCCTGCGGAGGGAGCCTTTGCAAGGCCGTAAACCGCAACGGGCGTGGACGGCGGCGCGGATTTAATGTTTTTGCCCTTGTCGTCGGTAAGCGAGCGGACTCTGCCGTACGTAGTACCCGAAACGACGTAATCGCCCACTTTAAGCGTACCGTTTTGAACGATAACCGTTGCGATAGGACCCTTGCCCTTGTCGAGCCGTGCTTCCACAACGTAACCGCGAGCGTCGCGGTTGGGATTGGCTTTAAGCTCTAACACTTCGGCGCGGAAAATTATATTTTCGAGGAGGGTGTCTATGCCCTGGTTCATCTTTGCGGAAATGGGAATCATAGGCACGTCGCCGCCCCATTCCTCGCAAAGCACGTCGCGCTCGGCAAGCTGCTGTTTTATTCTTTCGGGGTTTGCGCCTGCTTTATCTATTTTGTTTATGGCGACGACAATAGGCACCCCTGCCGCTTTGGCGTGGTTAATTGCCTCTTCGGTCTGCGGCATAACGCCGTCGTCGGCGGCTACGATTAAAACCGCTATATCGGTTACGTTAGCGCCGCGGCGCCGCATTTCGGTAAACGCCTCGTGGCCGGGCGTATCGAGGAATGTAATCTTTTCGCCGTTCAGGTCGACGGAGTATGCGCCGATATGCTGAGTAATTCCACCGGCCTCGCCGCTTGCGACCGAGGTTTTTCTTATCGTGTCGAGAAGCGAAGTTTTGCCGTGGTCGACGTGGCCCATAACGGTAATAATAGGCGGACGCTTTACAAGGCTTTCCTCGGGATCGGGTTCGGCGTGAAGCTCTTGAAGCTCTTCCTCTTTGGTCTTTTCGAGTTTAAGCTCGATATTTACGCCGAGCGCGTCCGCAACAAGCTGCATTGTTGGAAAGTCGACGACGGTGTTTATCGTCGTCATAATTCCGAGTTCCATGAGCTGCTTAATAATCTCTTGCGCGGTTTTACCTATCTTTTCGGAAAGGATTTTAACCGTGAGATTGGGGGTTGTGATGACCGCATTTTCTATCTTTGTGGGAACAAAAGGTACAACCTTGCTTACCTTTTTGTTTTTAAGCTTACGCGTACCCATGCGCTCTTCGCTGACATTTTCCTGAATATAGCCCTTACGAATGAGCATGCGCTTAGACATCTGCTTTTTGTCTTCCGTTTTGGAAAACGCCGATTTTTTGGACGGCTCGCCGCGTTTACGGGGCGCCGTCGGCGCGTCGAATTTGGGAAGCGGCGCCGGACGGACGGAGGGTGCCGGACGAGGCGTAGCGGAAGCGCGCGGCGAAGAAGGCCGCTCGCGCTTACCCTCTCCGCGTGGCGAAGTCGATTCGACGGGACGAGGCGTATGCTTAACCACGCCGCGAATATAGCTCGGTATTGCGGTGCGAGTTACGGGCTGCTGCGGCTCGGGTTCGACCGGTTTTTCCGCAGGCTTCTCAACTTTTTCGGGCACGACAGGCGCAGGCTCGACGTCCTCTTGAGGTTTTACAGCCTGCTCGGTTTGAGCGGCGCGCACCTCTTCGGCGGCCCGTTTTGCCTCTTCCGCGGCGCGCTTGGCTTCTTCCGCGGCGCGGCGTGCGTCGCGAATATCGAGAAGCTTACCCTTTTCGGAATTATAAAGCTTTTCGACGCGCTTACGCGATTCGGCGACGCGCTTAATAAGCTCTGCGAGCTTGTCTGCTTCGATAAGCCCGTGGAGTTTTTTAAAGTTGGTCGTTCCAGTTTCTTCGTTTTTTACAGTTTCGTTTTTTTCCAAAATCCGTTCCTCCGTAAAAGCGCGTTATATCTTATATCCTTGCGCTCCGCCTTTTACGTATTTTATCATTTCGAGCGCCATATTTTCGTCGGTGATTCCGAGCGCCTTGCAGTTGCCGCCTGCTTTATCCTCGAGTTTTTCTACCGTGATAAGCGGCAGGTTTTTTCTTTGTGAAAGGCGGACAATCGCTTTTGTCAGGTTTTCGGACGCGGTGTCGCTTAATGCAAGAAGTTTAATGTGCTTTGCCGTCTCGAGCGAATCAAGCCCGTAAACAATCTTTCGTGCGCGTTTTGCAAACCCGAGCATCGACATAAATTTATCGGTTGCCATTACTGTCGTTCAGTTCCTCGGCTATCTTATCATATTCGCAATCGGGGATTTTCGTTTTAAACGCCCTATCGAGCGAGCGCTTTTTTTTGGCGGAAGAGGCGCAGTCGCCTTCCGCGCAGATATACGCGCCTCGACCGGGCATTTTGCCCGTTCTGTCCACCGAAACGGTTTCATCGCACAAAACTATGCGGACGAGGGCGCCCTTTTCCTTTTGCTGCCTGCAAACAATGCAGGTGCGAATGGGAATATGCTTCATTTAGTCAAGCTCTCCGAGATCCTCGTCGAATACGTCGAAGTTGTCGCTGCCCATCTGCTCGGCGCGTTCGGTTGCTTCCTTAACCTTGTTCTTCATCGTCGAGTACGGTTTAATGTCTATCTTCCAGCCGGTAAGCTTGGCGGCAAGACGAGCGTTTACGCCCTCTCTGCCGATAGCGAGCGAAAGCTGATCGTCCATAACGACGACGGTCGCCGCATGCTCGTCCTCCTTAGCCTCGACCATAACGACCTTAGCCGGAAGAAGCGCGCGCGCGATAAACTCGAGCGGATCCTCGTGCCACGGGATAATGTCGATTTTTTCGCCGCCGACCTCGGAAATAATGCTGTTTACGCGCGCACCGCGGTTGCCCACGCAAGCGCCTACGGGATCTACGCCCGAGTCGGTTGCGTATACAGCCATTTTGGTGCGCAGTCCGGCTTCGCGGACAATGCCTTTAATAACGACGACGCCGGTGGAAATTTCGGGTACTTCAAGCTCGAACAGCCTCTTAATAAAGCCGGGCGCCGTACGCGAAACAAGCACCTGCGGTCCGTGCATTCCCGACTTAATGCCGCGCACGAAAACCTTAATCTTGTCGCCGACCTTAAACTTGTCGTTGGGAAGCTGATCTTTGGGATAAAGCACGGCCTCGAGCTTTTGTATCTCGACGCATACGTTTTTGCCGTCGACGCGGTGAACGACGCAGGTAACAAGCTCTTCCTCTTTTTCGGCAAGCTCGCTGTAAGCCATTTCGCTCTCGAGCGTGCGAACCTTTTGCGTAACAATCTGTTTAGCCATCTGCGCGACAACTCTGCCGAAAGCGCTCGTATCGACGGGTTCGAGAATTTCGTCGCCCACCTTGTACTTTTTGTCGATAAGGCGCGCGTCCTCGAGACTTATTTCGGTCTCCCTGTTTTCCACCGTCTCGACAACCTTTTGGCACGAATACACCGTAAACTTTTGGGTTTCGGGCGTTAACAGTATTTTAATCGACTTGGCGACGCCGTACTGTTTTTTGTACGCGCTGGTAAGAGCTTCCTCGAGCGCCTCGATGTAGGACTCTTTGCTGATGTCCTTTTCGGTCTCGAGAGACGAGAGAGCCTCGAAGAAGTCGGCTTGTGATTGGTTCGTTGAATTTTTCTTTGCCATGATTTTTCTCTCCGGAAAATATTGTTGTTACGCCGCTAAAACTCCACGTGCGGTCGTACAAGAGCTATAAGTTTGTTGTCTATATCAATCGGTTTATCGCCGCATGATACCTGCGTAATGCCGTCGGTGCGCGACATAAGCTCGCCCACTATAAGCTTTTCCTTAGTGCCGGGAAGAGGCGCAAACAGCTTAACCTCCACCTTTTTACCGTAATTGCGTTCAAAGTCGCGCTGCGTTTTAAACGGTCTGTCAAGCCCGGGCGAAGACACGTCGAGGCAGTACGGCGCGTTTAAAGTCGGGTCGAGTTCGTCGAGCGGCGCGTCGAGCGCGTTACTCACCTTTTCGCAGTCGTCGAGCGTAACGCCAGTTTCGTTTGCGATATACACTATAAGGTGCTTATCGCCGTACAGCGTTTTATACTCTATATCCACAAGCTCGTAACCGAGCTCTTGGAGTATTCCTTCTATAACGGGCTTAGCCTTTTCTATTACGCTATTTATGGTTACCTCCGCACCATGTGCACAATATATGCCCTAACAGCAATTGAGAGCGGGCAGAACCCACTCTCACACTACACAATAATGCTATTACGATTATTATAACGCTAATCGATAAGAATAGCAAGCATTTTATAAAAATAAATTTGATTTTTTGTACAAAACTTTTGCGGAAAACCGCGAGAAATATCGGCTTAACCGTTAACCGCGTCCGGTTGCGACAAATCGGCTTTGAGCATCTCGTAGGCGTATTTTACAAAATCCACCTTCGTTATTCCGTTGTCGCTTAAAAACTCGTTAATCTCGGTATAAAGCGAGCGCGGCATCAGCACCTGAAAATTGGCGCTGGACGCCTTTCTGATCTCTTTGTTTTTAAGCTCGTACCTTCTGCGAGCAAGCCTTGCCGGGGTATCTTCCTTAATTGACACGGTGCCACTCTCCTTTTGTAAACGCATAATCCGTAGAGAGAAAACGCATTTACCGTTGTTTTCCGTATTATAAAACACGGACAGCACCAATACAGCACCAAAAAATATATACGATAAAAAAATTTTTTAATCTTTTTTTCCGGCACGTCCCGAACGGCTGTCAAAAGTCAAAAAGCCGTTAGTCATCTCCGCCCAGTCGTACTGCCGCATGTATTCCCCGTGATAGCTGTTAATTGCCGCAACGTCGTACTCGAGGTACTTGTAGTAATCGCACTCCACCTTTTTTACGTCGACCGCATAGCTATTGCGCGAACAAATAAGAACGTCCCCAGCATTGCATTTTATTAGGGTATTTTTAAGCTCGGCAATAACGTTACGCAAATAGTGCTTGTTTGCCGTGCTGTCCGTTTCAAACAGAACCGCGCAAATCTCGTTTGTATTTGCGGACGCGCCGCGAAGATCGATAAGATAAGCGAACAGCTCTTTTGCTTTACTGCGCCCGAAGCGTACGGCCTCGTCGCCGCAAAACACCTCGAAGTTTCCGAAGCACTGCACTCTCAGCTTCGCCGAATCGTACTTAACCGGGTTACGCAGATTGTCGAGCGCGTTTTTTACGTCGAGAGCGCGCGCAGGCTTTAAAATATAACCGCTCGCGTTAAGCGAAAATGCGTCCACGGCGTATTCCGAATATCCTGTTACAAACACGATGTTTGTGCCCGGAAGCTTGTTTTTGAGATCGCGCGACAGAACAAGTCCGTTCCGTCCCGGCATTGCAATATCGAGAAAACACACGTCATAAGCGATACTATCTGCGCTTTTTACGGCGGCGTCGCAGTTATCGAAACAATGCACGTCCGAATCGGGACAAACCTCTTTTACGGTATCGTACAGAGCGTTAAGCGCAAGCATTTCGTCGTCTACAATCAAAATCTTCATTTCGCTACTCACCAACCTTTACGGCATGACCGCCGTCCCCTGCTTTTTGGGCACGAACACCGTAATGACCGAGCCTTCGCCTATGGTGCTTTTTACGTCCAGCGTACCGCGCGCCATTGTTTTAAGCCGTTCGCCCACCATCGAAAGCCCCAAATGCTTTTTTCCGTCCGTTTTGTATGCCTCGGTATCGAAACCGTTACCGTTGTCGGAAATTATTACATAACTGCCCGTTTGGTCGCTGTACGTCTTCACAGTAACGCGCACGCCGTCCGTTTTTTGCAGAACGCCGTACTTAACCGCATTTTCCACAAGCGGCTGAACGGTAAGCGGCGGAACGTCGAAGCTTACGGAATCAAGCTCGAAAACAAGGTTGACCTTAGCGCCGAACCGCCTTTTTTCGAGCGCGAAATAGTGTTCAACGTGCGAGATTTCCGTTTCTATCGGAATACAGTGGTCGCAGGACAGCGCGTCCATATTGCCGCGCAGGTACGACGAAAAATCGTCGATGGCGTCGGCGGCCGACTGCGGATTTTCCTTGCAAAGCTGCTTAATCGCCACAAGCGAGTTGTACAAAAAATGCGGTTGGATTTGCGATTCCGCAAGAAGAAGCTGAATTGCGGCAAGGCTCTTTTCGCTCTTAGTTTTGGATCGAACCTGCATAAACAAAATCATTACGAAAAGAACAATCATGGCAAACGTAAGCGCCATAGAGATAAACGGAATATTATCTATGAATATTTGGAGCGTTATTGCGGTAAACGACAGCGCAAAAACGAGCAGATACACAAAAACCTCGGCACGCGGAAACTTTTTCCTGTGCGATAAAATAAGCGCCGCACTTATTACAAGCACCGTAAGCGACAGAACCTGCGACATCGGATACAGTACGCCGCGGTGCATAATATTGTCAGCGTCGAAATAATAATACATTCCGTTAAACTGCGCGACGTCGAGAAGAAGCGTTACTAAAATGATATAGCCCCAAACCGCCCATTTAAGCCGAGTTCCGCTTCCCACCGAGTTTAGCCTGTCGATAATGTACTGAGCGAAGGCAAATGCCATAAAGTACCAGGCTGAAAATTCGACGTACCTCGCAACAAAAAGTATGGGCAGCGCGTAAGGCGAAGTATTGCCCTGCAAAAACACGTACACGAGATTGGCGCCGATTGCCGTTATGTTCATACCGAAAGCAATCGCCGTACTCGCGCGGATATTTCCTATTATCGATCCCCATACGAAAACGATAATAAGACCTATAATACAAAATCCGATACCGTAAAAATCGGAAATGATATTTATGTAATAAATCGGTCCTTGCATTTTTAAAGCTACGCCTAATTAAATTGTACCCTATTTATCCAAAAGCTTACACATGGCGATAAACGCCTTTGCGGTCGCCGTAGCGTCGGATAGCGCGCGGTGCGCGTTGTCGTTTACCAAGTTAAGCCGTCCGAGCACGCTGTCGAGCGTTAATATCTCTATACCGGGCAGAGCGCGCGGCGCCATACCGAGCGTATCGAAGGTGCGTCTGTCGCCGAAGCAATATCCGATACGGTTGCCGAACTTAATCAAAAACGGAAAGTCGAACGCTATGTTATGACCGACGAGCGCCGCACCGTAAGTAAACTTGTAAAAGTCCGGCAGTATTTCCTCGAAGGTCGGCTGACCCTTAACCATTTCGTCGGTAATGCCCGTCTTTTCGACAACGACGTCGGGTATGGGGCGCTTGGGGTCGATCAGCGTATGGAAAACCTCGGTAATCTCGCCGTCGACTATTTTTACCGCGCCGAGCTCGGTCGGCGAATCGTTGTGAATGGACAGCCCCGTCGTTTCGAAGTCGAACGCGACAAAAGTGCCCTTTAACGTTTCGGGCGTTTTTTCGTCGAGCGAAAAAAGACTGGTCTGCACGTATTCCTCGTACGGTCTCGGCGTTATAACCTTGTATTCGCTAGGCGGCTCGACAATTTTGAGCGCGGTTACGCCGCCCGAAACAACCTTAGAAACGCATTTAACGGTAAGCATCGTTTCGTCTACCCTGCCGCGTTCGACAAGAGAATTGCCGAAAACGACTACGGGCACGTTTAAAAGACCGCTTTCCGCCAGCGCTATTTTATCGTTGGGGAAATACCTGCACTGCTGCGTACGCTCTCCGTCGTACAAAAGAAACCTCTCGTACCGCTTTTGCCTGCTTGCGCCGGCGCCCTTACTTAACATATCCGTCGCCATAGTAAGCACGCCGCACACGGTTATGCACTCGTAGTTGGTATCGACGCACGCCGCGGATAACGCCTCGCCGCCGGTTATGTCGCCCACAATCGGTTCGGCTTGTCCGATTAGATACGTCTTTTTCTCGTGCTTGACTTCCGGCTTATTCTCCAATTCGCTAAGCTCTACAATCTGAATTTTAATCTCGATCGGATAGATAAATCTGTTTTCGAGATATTGGGTAAGCCGCGGAATAAGATCGTCTGCGGCGAGCAATTTCATTCCCTCGTGCATGGGGATAACAACGCGCGTAGGCGACGTCGCCTTTATTCCGTTAGCCGCGCCTGCGATAAACGGAAACCTTTCGACAAACTTTTTTACGGCCTCTGTAACCGTAAATTCGGTCTGCTCGCACTTTTCGAGAACGAGCTTTATACCGCCGTTAAGCTTACAAATTTTTTCGAGGAGTGAGGATAACTCGCCAGTGCGCCCGGTCGGGTCGAACCGCTCGCCGTCGTAATACACAGTTACAACCGCAATACCGTCCCCAAACCTTACGTCGGCGAATCTGCAATCGGCAAACTTGTTGCCGGAAAGCTCGTTTACTTTTTTGTATATCTCGTTCATGATTTATATGATTTTACCTTTTCGTTTATAAGCTTCATAAGCTCGGGAAGAATATCGTTCATAGCGATACTTTTTACAATTTTTCCGCCGATAAACAGCGCCGCCTTATCTTCCCCACCTCCGCAAACGCCGAAATCGGCGTCCTGCGCCTCGCCCGGTCCGTTTACGACGCAACCCATAACCGCAACCTTTACGGGCACGGTGATGTCCTTAGTGGCTTCCTTTAAAACGTCGACGGTCGATTTTAAGTCGTACTTACACCGCGAGCAAGTGGGACACGACACAACCTGACAATAGTTTTTTTCGATACCGGCTTCCTGCAAAATAAGCCGCGCCGCCTCCACTTCCTTTACGGGATCGCCGGACAGAGAAACACGAATAGTGTCGCCTATACCGTTTACGAGAAGCGAACCGATACCTATTGCCGAGCGTATAACGCCGCGCTCGTCCGTACCGGCTTCGGTAACTCCTACGTGGAGCGGATAGTCGACGACTGCGGCAAGCTTTTTATACGCGTCTACTGTCGTTTTTACGTCGGACGACTTAACCGAAATCACTATATCGTTAAAACCGCACTTTTCGAGAAGTCTAACGTGCTTTAACGCGCTTTTTGTAAGTGCGTCGCTTTTGTCCTCGATAGACTTAAACTCTTTTTCGAGCGAGCCGGTATTAACGCCTATTCTTATAGGCACGCCGCGGTTTTTACATGCGGAAACGAGGTTTTTTACCTTTCCTTCGTCGCCGATGTTTCCGGGATTAAACCTTATCTTATCGAATCCTATTTCCACGCATTCGATAGCGAGCCGATAATCAAACTGAATATCGGCTACAAGCGGCATCGAAAATTTACCTATAAGCGGTTTACATGCCTCGACCTCAGGCATGCTCGAAACGGCAATGCGCGCGATATCGCAACCTGCTATTTGAAGCCTTTTAAGCTGCTCGGCGGTTTTTTCGGTATCGAGCGTATCTGTATTTGTCATGGACTGGACGGCTATTTTGTTTCCGCCGCCAATCTCGATATTTTTTATCTTTACCGCAGTGCTCATGCGTATATTTTACAACGCAAAAAACAAAATGTCAACCGCAAAGACAAACAGTAACAGCACCACCATTCCTATTGCGTGAATCATTCCCTCTACCTTGCGGTTAATCGGTTTTTTGCGTATCCATTCTATAACGGTAAACACGACGCGCGACCCGTCGAGCGCCGGGAACGGCAATATATTGAATATCGCAAGATTGCTCGCAAGAAGCGGCAATAAAATCAAAATGTTACGCCAGTCGAGCGCGGACAGCTTTGCCATCGTCGTAATCGAGCCGACAGGACCGGATACGGAAGTTATCGGTACCTTGCCCGTTATAAGCTCGCCGAACGATCCGAGTATCGCCCAGGACAGCTTAAACGTGTACGGCACGCAATAGGTAAACGCGTTTTTGGCGTTATTGCCTATAAACGCGGTATTTTTTTGTGAACCGAAGCCGAACCCGACGTACGATTTTTCCTCTTCCGTGCCGTCCTTATTTTTCTCCGTATACTTTATGGTTTGCTTTACAACCTTAACGTCGACTTCCCGGTCGTTTCTTATAACCGTGTAGACAAGCGAATCGCCCTCTTTCAAACTCGAATATTTTTTCATTATGTCGTCGTAGGACTTCATAACCGAGACGTACTCGCCGTTAATAGCCGTAATTAAATCGCCCTCGTGTAAATCGCAGTAAGTCGCGCCGTCGCCGCCGTATACGGGATAAACGTAGGTAACCTTAGGCACCGAGTAACCAACCGCCCACAGATAGATAAGCGAAAATATTATCGCCGACAAAAAGTTGAACAGCACGCCGCCGAATAACACTATAATACGCTTCCACGGCTTTTGCTGATTGAAGGTTTTTGCCGGATTGCCAAATTTATCGAGCCTTACGGGCGGTTTTTGTTCGGCACGGTCCTTCACCTCATCCGCAGGCTTTGTACGCATAACGTACGAAAGTAAATCCTCGTCCTTGTTTTCTGCGGACTTATTATTCAAAACCTCTGCGTTTTCTTCGCCGACGGGATTTTTAGTCGAATCGGCAGCGCTGTCCGTCGCGGTCGGCGCCGCATTTACTTCGCTTGCGGTTTCACTTACGGTGTCCTTCGGCTTTTCTTCCTTCTCGTCGTCCGTTTCGCCGTAGAAAGCGCAAAAGCCGCCGAGCGGCAAAAGCCTAAGCGAAAAAAGCTCGCCGTTTTTTCTGCGACGGGATAAAATTTTGGGACCGAAGCCGACCGCAAACTCGTCGATTGTAAAGCCGAGAATTTTGGCGGTCGTGTAATGCCCCAGCTCGTGGATTAGCACCATTAAGAGCAAAATCAGTATGGATAAAAGAATGTAGCCGAAAGTTTCCATTGTCTCCGATTTAGTCGATAAACTACATAGAGTATATTTTTTCGTACACCCTATTATGCGTATCGAACACCGTATCTATGTCGTCCGCCTTACCGAGCGTATGCTCGTCCAGCGCGGTTTTGACCCGTGAAATAATATCGGTAAACTTTATTTTGTTTTCCAAAAACAGTCTTACTGCCGCTTCGTTTGCGGCGTTTAACACGACCGCCGCGTCGCCGCCTTCTTGCATCGCCTTTTTCGCAAGCTCGGGCGCAGGAAAACGCGCAGTGTCGGGATTAAAAAAATTAAGCGAAAGCGGAAGTCGCAGGGGCTTATACGATCTCTTCGCGTGAAGAGGATAAGACAGCGCGTACTGTATGGGAAGACGCATATCCGCGTAGCTTGCCTGCGCCTTTATCGAACCGTCGTCAAACTCGACCATAGAGTGGACGACGCTTTCGGGGTGGATAACATAGTCGATTGCGGTAGTGTTAAACAGCCACCGCGCCTCGATAATCTCAAGTCCCTTATTCATCATTGTGGCGCTGTCGACCGAAATCTTTTTGCCCATTTTCCAGTTGGGGTGAGCTACCGCTTGTTCGGGCGTAACCGCGTCAAGCGCAATATCCTTGCCCCAAAACGGACCGCCGCTTGCGGTAAGAATTATGCGCTTAAACGCCTTTTCGCCCATAAGCGCCTGCCATACAGCGGAATGCTCGGAATCGACGGGGCGAATTTCGCCGCCCTTACTTAACAGCTTATTTACGATCGCGCCGCCGGCTACAAGCGATTCCTTGTTGGCAAGAGCGATTATTTTTTTGTTTTTAAGCGCGGAAACAACCGCTTTAAGCCCTATCATGCCGACGACGGCTACAACGATAATATCCGCATCGCACGCCGCTATTTCGGTCAGAGCGGCGTCGCCGCACACCACGCTCGCACCGGGAAGCGCTCGCTTTACCGCGCCACACTTACTCTTATCGTGAATACCGAGCAGATTTACGTTAAACTCTTTTGCAAGCGAAACGAGAGCGGCGTCGTTTGTTCCGCAAGATAATGCAACGACATTGTACTCGCTTTTATTTGCGCGCACAATGTCGAGTGTTTGACTGCCTATTGAGCCGGTGCAACCGATAATTGCCAATTTTTTCATAACGCTACATAAAAATAATCGCTACGGCGAAATACAGATAAAAGATAACGCCGCTGAAAATAAAACTGTCTACGCGGTCGAGAACGCCGCCGTGTCCGGGCAGAATGTTGGAATAGTCTTTAATTCCGGCGCGGCGCTTAATGTACGAGGCAAACAAGTCGCCCACCTGCCCCACGACAGAACCGAGCAAACCGAGAACGGCAAGCGATACGCCGGTTTCCAGCCAGCCGCCCGGGAAGATTTTTATCCCCATTACGTTCCAGCCGAGGTAATAGTTAAGCGCGGCAGCCGCCGCAACGATACCGCTGCCCACAAGTCCGCCGAAAAGTCCGCCTATCGCGCCCGAAACGGTTTTGTTAGGACTGATTGTCGGACAAAGCTTTTTGCCGCGCAGTCTGCTTCCCACAAAGAAAGCGAACACGTCGGTAATCGTGGGAACGACAAACATAAGTACGACGCCGGCGGTACGGTAAGGGAGACTGCTCGATATTCCCTCTCTTGCGTTTAAGAAATAGTTAATCGCAAGCGAGAACATAGTTACCATAGTCGGGTACAGCATTGCGAAAATAGTCGCAAAAGCATTGCTTGAAACATGCTTTTTTGAGCACGCCGTAAATATTACCGTAAACAGCACCATTACCGCAAGAGATACAAAGTATCCGCCGAGCCCCGACGCATACGATTCGGGGTACAAATATTGCACCGTCCAGAACGAGCCGAAACCCAAAACCAAGGCCGCGATATTTATAGGATAAATGGGCTTACCAACAAACGTGGGAAGCGCGCGGCAAATCTCGTATGTTCCCACCGCCGCGATAAACACAAGAAATACGTCAAAAAAAATCTGATGCACGTACATTGAGAGCGCAAGCACGGCAACATAAACTATTGCGATTATTATACCTGTGATTGTTCTGTTTTTCATGATGTGCCGAAGCGTCTCGTCCTGTGGGAATACTCGTCAAAAAGCCCGATAAGCTCTGCCTTATCGAAGTCCGGCCAAAGCGTATCGGTAAAGAACAGCTCGCTGTAAGCGGCCTGATACAAAAGGAAATTGCTTAACCGTTTTTCTCCGCCCGTTCTGATTATCATGTCAAGCTCGGGCGTGCCTGCCGTATACAAATGCCGCTCGAACGAGCTTTCGGAAAGCTCGCCGTCCTCCGCGGCAAGGCGCGCGGCGCGAATAATTTCCGCTCTGCCGCTGTAATTAAGCGCGATGTTTACCGATTTGGTAAGCCCTTCGCCCTCTTTGTAAATTCCGTCGATAATTTGTTGCACGTCGTCCGGAAAATACGAAATATCGCCGAAAAAGTTTACTCTCGCGGATAACGCCAAAACCTCTTTGGAAAGAGGTAAAAGATGTTTTCTTATAAGGTCGATTAAGGACTCTACCTCGTCCTTTGCTCTTCCCTTATTTTCGGAAGAAAAAGCATACAGCGTAACCGATTGCACGCCGTAATCTATGGCCGCCTTAACAATCGGCTTAATGTTTTTTACGCCGACGGCGTGTCCGGCGACGCGAGGCAATAAATGTTTTGTCGCCCATCTACGGTTGCCGTCCATTATTATCCCGATATGGCGCGGGATTTTCTTTTCCGAATTATCAGATTTCAAGAAGGTCCGATTCCTTTTCTTTAACGAGCTTATCGACCTTTTCGGTCATAACGTCGAGCTTCTTTTGAATAACCTTTTCAAACTCGGCGAACTCGTCCTCGGAAACGTCCTTTTTAATCTTTTTGCCCGAATCCAACGCGTCGCGGCGCTCGTTGCGGAGTGCGACCTTGCTGTCCTCGCCCGTCTTTTTAACCTGCTTAATAAGGTCCTTGCGGCGCTCTTCGGTAAGCTGAGGGAAAGTAAGGCGAATAACCTTGCCGTCGTCGACGGGGTTAATGCCGAGATCGGCGGCGTTGATAGCCTTTAACGCCTCTTTAAGCATGGACGGATCGTAGAGCGAAATTGTAAGCGTGCGCGCGTCCGTAACGGAAATATTTGCCATTTGATTAAGCGGCGTCATCATACCGTAATAATCGACAAAAACGCGGCTTAATATAACCGGGTTTGCCCTGCCGGCGCGCATGGAAGCCAACTCGCTTTTAAGATGCTCGATAACCTTTTCGAGCTTTGCGTCGAAACCGCCTGAAAGCTCTAACAGCTTTTCGTTCTGCATGATATACCTCTCAATGAATTATTGTGCCTATTTTTTCGCCCGTGGCGGCGCGAATAATGCTGTCCTTTTCCGCCAGTCCGAACGCGATAATAGGAATCTTGTTTTCCATACACATGGTAATGGACGTAAAATCCATAACGGCAATGTTCTTGTTGATTACGTCCATGTAGGTAAGCTCACTGTACTTCTTGGCGTTTTTATTGGTTTTGGGATCGCAGTCGTACACGCCGTCAACGTTTTTGGCCATTAAGAGCACGTCCGCTTTAATCTCGGCGGCTCTAAGCGCCGCGCCGGAATCGGTGGTAAAATACGGATTGCCTGTGCCGCACGCGAGAATGACTATTCTGCCTTCCTCAAAGTGGTGTATCGCCTTTCTCAATATAAACGGCTCTGCGACGGAGTTTATGGAAAGCGCGGTCTGAACGCGAGTGGACACGCCCTTATCCTCTATGGCGTCCTGAAGCGCAAGCGCGTTCATGACGGTTGCGAGCATACCCATGTGGTCGGCGGTAACTCTGTTCATAGCAACGCCCTGTCTGCCGCGCCAAAAATTGCCGCCGCCGACGACTATCGCAATCTCGACGCCCTTATGCGCAAGCTCTACAAGCTGCGTTACAACGCCGTCGACCGTTTCGGGATCGATACCGGTGCCGGTTTTTCCGCCGAGCGCTTCGCCGCTAAGCTTTAACAAAACTCTTTTATACATAAAAACCCCTAATCGGCTATTTGCAAAAATCGGCTTATCGAAAGCTCGGTAAGCCGACAATATTGTAATTATTTTTGAGCGAGTTTTGCAACCTCTTCGGCGAGGTTGTCGGTGCGTTTCTCAATGCCCTCGCCCATAACGAGCTTGACAAAGCGAACGACCTCGAGCTTTGCGCCCACGGCCTTAGCCGTCTGAGCGACAAGCTGCTCAACCTTTATCGAAGGATCTTTTGCAAACGCCTGATACAACAGGCAGTTTTCCTCATAGAACTTGCCGAGCTTGTTTTCGGCAATCTTGACAAGCACCGCCTCGGGCTTGTTCTTGTTCTTTTCGTCGTTAAGAAGCTGCTGGTGAATAATCTCGCGCTCGCGCTCGACAGCCGATGCGGGAACGTCCTCTTTGCGGACGTACGTGGGCTGGAACGCCGCAACGTGCATGGCGACGTCGTGCGCCATTGTAACGACTTGCGCAACCTTATCGGCGGCTAAGCCCTCGCAGGCAATTTCGACGAGCGTACCCATCTTGCCGCCCATGTGTATATAAGCTTCTTCGATACCCTTCGGATTGGAAAGAATGGTCGCGCGGCGAAGAGAGATTTTTTCGCCGGTCTTGGAAGTGGCGGTCGTAATAAGCTCTTCAATGGTACCTTCCGCGGTTTTAACCTTGTAAAGCTCTTCCGGGTTCTCTTTTCCGCTCTTAACAACTGCGGCGGCAATGTTGCCGCACAGCTTTACGAACACGTCGCTTTTTGCAACGAAGTCCGATTCGCAGTTTACTTCGACGAGCGCGCCTACATGCTTATCTTCCGAAGTGGCGGACCAAACCGCGCCCTCGGCGGCAATCCTCGACGCCTTTTTGGCGGCGACGGACATACCCTGCTCGCGCAGATATTCGCACGCTTTATCGATATCGCCGTTTGTGGCAATGAGCGCTTTTTTGCACGCCATAAGGCCGACGCCCGTGATTTCTCTTAACTTAGCAACGTCTTGTGCTGTAATTTCCATAATTATTACCTCTATATGCTATTATTTTGTTTCGATTTGTTTGTAAAGTAAGCTCTGTCGGCTTGCGTCTTATTGCTATATGTGTAGCTGATTATAGCGCATTATAGCTGTCTTTTAGGCACACCTTATAGCTTAGTACAACCAAGCCGTAACGCAATCCGTCAAGATTATTCGGCGGATTCGGGATCGACGGACTCGGTGGACTCGACGAGCTTTTCGAGCTGCTCGGCGGAGGCAGGCTCTTCGACGACCTCGACGGCGGCCTTAGCCTGCTCGGCCTCGGACTGCATCTGCGCTTCTACGGCGCGGCGCGCGGCAAGGCCTTCCTCGCCCTCGCGCGCTTCGATAACGGCGTCCGCCATAGCGCCGGCGATAAGCTTAATGGCGCGGATAGCGTCGTCGTTGCCGGGGATAACGTAGTCTATTTCGTCGGGATCGCAGTTGGTGTCGACGATAGCTACGATAGGGATATGAAGTTTTCTCGCCTCGAGAACGGCGTTATGTTCCTTTTTGGGATCGACGACAAAGAGCGCGCCGGGAAGAGTGCGCATATCCTTAATGCCGCCGAGGTTTTCTTCGAGCTTGTCGCGTTCCGCTTTAAGTTTAAGAACTTCCTTTTTGGGAAGAAGCGCAAACTCGTTCATTTTTTCCATAAGGTTAAGCTTGTTAAGCCGCTCGATACGGGTCTTGATTGTCGAGAAGTTGGTAAGCGTGCCGCCCAGCCAGCGCGATTTTACGTAGAACATTCCGCACTTTTGCGCTTCCTGCATAATCGCTTCCTGCGCCTGCTTTTTGGTGCCGACAAAGAGAATGGATTTACCCTCCGACGCAACGTTTTTGACAAAGGTGTACGCCTTGTCTATCATCTCGACCGTCTTTTCGAGGTTGATGATGTAGATGTCGTTACGTGCGACGTAGATGTACTTTTTCATTTTGGGATTCCACTTGCGCGTGGGGTGCCCGAAATGAACGCCCGCTTCGAGAAGCTGTTTCATCGTGATAATATTTGCCATGATTTCTCCGTTTTACCGCCCCGATCATACGCGGCCATGAAAAAATTTAACCGCGCACAGAAAAACGATCGAGTGAGTATTCGATTTATTATAACACAGCGAAAATCTTAACGCAATCTTTTTTACGCCTATTTTCGCTTTTTTATCCGAAATTCGGTGTCCGCCCTACCGATTAGAGCGTTTATCAGTCCTTGTGATCGTGCTCGCAATCGCAATGGTCGTGCTCACAATCGCAATGATCGTCGTCGCAGCAGCAGTGATCGTGCTCACAGCCGCAGTCGCATTCGGCGTCCGCAACGGCGTTAAGATATTCGTTAAACACCGCTTCGAGAATGCTCTCGTCGGTAACAGGTTCGAAAGCGTCGGTATCCTCGTCCTGTTCCCTCACCTTAAAGATGAGCGCCTCGTCCTCGTCCAAGCCTTCCATAGGCTCTACGGGCTGCATGAGCGCGTAAAACTCGCCCTGATACTCGACGCAGGCAACCTCGTAAAAGTCAACGGGATTATTTTCGTCGTCGTAAAGAGTAATAACCTCGTCCTCGTCGATAAGCTCGACTTCCTGATCCTTGTTTTCAGCCATGATTGTTCTCCGATTTTTTATTGTCTATATAGCTCTGCAAAATAACTTTTGCGGACATACTGTCTATAAGTTTGGCGCGGTCGGCGGCCTTAACGACGCCTGCTTCAATGAGAAGCTCGTTTGCCTCGACGGTCGTAAGTCTTTCGTCGTAAAGCACGGTAGAAAGTCCCGTTACCCTTTGCAGGTTTTTGGAAAACGCCCTGACCCGTCCCGACTGAATTGACTCGCTTCCGTCAAGGTTAAGCGGAAGCCCTATAACTATTCCGCCCACATTTTGAGCTTTGGAAAGTGCGGCAACGGCGTCTATGGAAACGCGCATCGACTTGGTGTAAATTACGGGCAGCGGCGTAGCTAAAATCCATTCGCCGTCGCACACGCTGACCCCAATCCTTTTAAGCCCGAAGTCAACGCCCAAAAGTCTTACGCCTTTACATAACTCTTCCACAAAAGCATTATAACATATCCGAAAAGATTTTAACAGTGTTTTTACCAGATTTCCAAATTTTTTTTCTATTTTACGTAAAGTCGGCTCGATTGTCTAATCAGGGCCGCGGTCGCCCAATCGGGAATAAAGCGCGCCGCCGCTACGCATAATAACCGCGGAGGTAACCATGAAAAAAATTCTTATCGGCTTAGGCCTCGGCGCAATCGTAGGGATTGCGGCTTACAAGAAGATAGAGGAAAGCAAGCTTTGCGAAAAAGCGATAAAGTGCGCCGAAAAAAAGCTCAAAGAGTGCGAATGAATGTGCCGCGCGGAAACGCTGCCGGTAATTATAATTTAGCCGTTCTTCTTCAGCTTATCGACTGTTAAATTAACTATGTGCGCGGCGCGCACCGCCTCGTCCGTCGTGGTGCTTTTTCCGAAGGAAAACCTTACGGCGCACTCAGGGCTTTTTACTCCCATTGCGACAAGCGTGGGCGGCGGCGTTGCGGACCCGGACGAACAAGCCGACCCCACGGAACAGCACACCCCCGACATAGACAGCGCAATAGCGAGTCTGCCGCCGTTTACTCCGTCGAACACCACCGAGCTTATCCCATCTGTCCCGTTTTCGACAAAAACTTTCTCGCCGACTGTAAGAGCGCCGAAAAACGCTTTTTCAACGGCGGAAACGTGTTCGATATACTCGCGCCTAAACTGTACGGCGCGCTCAATCGCCTCGCCCATAGCCACTATGGACGGGACGTTTTCAGTGCCGGCGCGAAGCCCGTACTCCTGTCTTCCGCCAAGCATGAGAGGATCGAGCTTTACGGCGTTTTTTCGGTACAAAAAGCCGCAGCCCTTTAACGAGTAAAACTTATGGGCGGACGCGGCGAGCATGTCGACGTTAGTTTGGGTAACGTCAAGATTCTGCGTGCAAACCGCCTGCACCGCGTCTGTAAAAAACGCCGCGCCGTAGCTGTGCGAAATTTCCGCAAGCTCTTTTATAGGCTGCACGGCGCCCGTTTGGTTGTTTACCGTCATGACGCATACAAGCGCCGTATTTTGGTCTATAACGCGCTTTAACGCTTCCGCGGTAATTATTCCGCCGGGAGTAGGCATAACCTTTTCCACGGTCATTCCGCGCTTAATTATGGCGTTCGCGCACGAAGTAACGCTGTCGTGCTCTATGGCGGACACTATTACTTTTTTCTTTTCGCCGTAAGGAAAACAGAGCATCGCCTGCTGAATCGCCTCGGTGCCGCACGACGTAAAAATTATATTTTCTGGTGCGGCGTTTATCGCGCGCGCAACCTTTTGCCTTGCCTTTTCTACTGCGGCATACGCCTTTCTTCCGAGCGAGTGCATACTCGACGGATTGAAAAATACCGAGTTCATATACGGCCTCGCGGCAGAGAGCGCGGACTTATCTACCGGCGTTGTCGCCGCATAATCGAGATATATCGGCTTCATTGCTCTCTCCCACAATCCGACCTGTAATCGTTAACCATATCCATAAGCGTTACGGAGGACAGAACGCCGCTTATTCCGCGGTTAATCTCGCCGAACATTCTGCGGTTGGGACAGTACATATCGTCGCACTTTCCGTCCACGCAATCGGGCGCGACAAATCCGTCGTCGAGCGCGTTGAGCATATCCATAACCGTTATGTCGGCAGGATTTCGCGCAAGCTCGTATCCGCCCGACTTGCCGCGGAACGACACGACGATACCGCCGCTTTTAAGCATGGCGAGAAGCTGTTCGAGATATTTTCTCGTAACGTCGGTCTGCTTTTCGAGCTGTGCGGCAGAAAGCGGCGACTTGGCCACGGCAAGCATAAAGCAAAGACGTATTCCGTAGGTTGCGCGAGTGGAAAGCTTCAAGTAAATCCCTCCGAGTTTTCTGTTAACGATTATACCCTTTTATTTCGCACTTGTCAAGGCAGGCGGCTTTACTCGCATAAAAAAACGGCAAAACCCGACTTATCGCAAAAATCGGTTTTGCCGTTTTGTTCGATTATTCAATTTAATTACTCATTAGGATAGAGCTGATATTTGTCGGTAAGCGCTTTTACCTTTTTTAACACTTCCGCTTTTGCGCCCTCGCCCTTTTTAATGCAATCGACGATGCAGTCAGCAATAACGGTCATATCCTCTTCCTTCATGCCGCGAGTGGTAACGGCAGGCGTTCCGATACGGATACCCGACGTTTTGGACGGCGGCAGCGGATCGAATGGAATTGCGTTTTTATTGACTGTGATATTGCATTCGTCGAGAAGGATTTCAAGCTCTTTGCCCGTAATACCCTCGAGCTTTAAAAGCATAAGGTGGTTATCCGTTCCACCCGAAACGAGCTTTATTCCGCGCTCGGTAAGCGCCTTGCTTAAAGCCTTTGCGTTAAGCACGATTTGCTTTTGGTACGCTTTAAACTCGGGCGAGCCGGCCTCTTTAAGCGCGATTGCCTTTGCGGCGATGATGTGCTCGAGCGGACCGCCCTGCGTGCCGGGGAATATCGCCTTGTCTATCGCCTTTGCAAGGCTCTCGCGGCAAAGAATCATACCGCCGCGCGGACCGCGAAGGGTTTTGTGCGTGGTAGTAGTTACTATGTCGGCGTACTTTACCGGGTTTTCATGGAGCCCTGCGGCGACAAGTCCTGCGATGTGCGCCATGTCGACCATAAGCACCGCGCCTACCTTGTCCGCAATCTCTCTGAACTTTTTAAAGTCGATTGCGCGCGGATACGCGGACGCGCCGGCAAGAATAAGCTTGGGCTTACATTCCTTCGCGATACGCTCTACCTCGTCGTAGTCGATCGTCTCCGTCTTTTCGTTTACGCCGTAAGGAACGACGTTATAAAATCTTCCCGAGTAGTTAACCTTAGAGCCGTGCGTAAGGTGTCCGCCGTGCGCAAGGTTCATGCCCATAAACGTGTCGCCAGGTTCGAGCGTCGCGTAAAATGCGGCGTGATTGGCGTTGGCGCCGCAGTGCGGTTGAACGTTTGCGTGTTCGGCGCCGAAAAGCGCCTTTGCGCGCTCTATGGCAAGCGACTCAATCTCGTCGACGTACTCGCAACCGCCGTAATACCGTTTAGAGGGATAGCCTTCCGCATACTTATTGGTAAGATGCGAGCCTGCCGCGGCAAGCACCGCAGGCGAAACAAAGTTTTCGCTTGCGATAAGCTCGATTTTAGAGCGCTGGCGGTTAAGCTCTTTTTTCATGCTTTCCGCAACTTCGGGATCGTTTTTCGCAATTACGTCGAAATCCATAATATTTTCTCCTTTTGTAAGATGTGAATAATTAGATTTAGGAATAACCGATATTATTTTTGGCAGTACGCCGGTTTTACGCCGATACAGCTTATCGATAACAAACGCGGCGGCAAGTCCGAGGACAAGTCCCACGCCGGCAAGAGCAACTTGAAGCCAAACCGAGCCGACAAGTCCTATCACCGCCCCGACCGCCATAAACACAATCGGGAAAAGATAGATAAGCAGCGACGCCGCGCCCACCGACTTTGTGGGCATTTCCACGGTTACCGTGTCGCCGACTTCGATACTCGTTTCGCACAACGCAGGCACGGTAATGCTCTTTTTTTTGTTAAATGAACAAATATTGCAGCCGTCGCACTTATCCGACCGTGTAAGCTCGATATACGCGACAGACCGCTTTACTTTTTTTACAATGCACTGCTCTAACATCGAAAAAACGACTAAATCTTTTCGACAACTTTAAGCCCCAATTCCTCGGTCTGCTTTTTGTCGACGGGCGTAGGTGCTTGTGTCATAACGTCGGACGCGTTTTGAATTTTGGGGAACGCGATGACGTCCTTAATGTTTTCGGTGTGAGCGAGCATCATTACGAGCCTGTCGAAGCCGAACGCAAGTCCGCCGTGCGGAGGCGCGCCGTACTTAAACGCGTTAACGAAAAATCCGAAGCGTTCCTCTATCTGCTCGTCGGTGAAGCCGAGAATATTGAATATGCGTTTTTGAAGAGCTCTGTCGTGAATACGAAGGCTGCCGCCGCCCGACTCCTCGCCGTTAATAACAAGGTCGTACGCCGCCGCGCGCACCGCGCCGGGATCGCTTTCCAGTATGTCGAGGTCCTTTTCGTGCGGCATGGTAAACGGGTGGTGAACGGCGACGTGGCGCTTTTCTTCCTCCGACCATTCGAACATCGGGAAGTCGACTACCCACAAAACGTCGAACTTCGATTTATCGATAAGTCCGGCGATTTCGGCAAGGTGAAGTCTTAGCGCGCCGAGCGTCTTAAACACGACCTCGTCTTTGTCCGCCACAAACAGCAGCAAGTCGCCCGGCTCGGCGTTTGCACGTTTTAAAAGCGCGTCCACCGTTTCCTTAGACATAAACTTGGTTATGGACGAGTTGAGTTCCATGCCGTGTCTAACCTGAATCCAAGCAAGACCTTTCGCCTTGTACGTTTTTACAAACTCGCCGAGCGCGTCGATATCGCGCCTGGACAAAATAAGATTGTTTTCTATTACAAAGCCCTTTGCGTTTATCATGCGAACGCTGCCGCCCTTTGTTGCGACCGCGCGTTCGAAAACCTGAAATCCGCAGTGCGCGGCAATATCGGAAACGTCGATAAGCTCGAGTCCGAACCTTGTGTCCGGCTTGTCCGAGCCGAACCTGCTCATGGCCTCGTCGTAAGGCATTTCGCGTATCTTTTTGGGCAGCTTTACGCCGGCGCACTTTTTAAATATTTCGCGCACCAGTCCGTACGAAAGGTCCATGACCTGCTTTTGTGTTACGAACGACATTTCGAGGTCTATCTGCGTAAACTCGGGCTGACGGTTGGCGCGAAGGTCCTCGTCTCTGAAACAGCGCGCAACCTGGTAATACTTATCCGCGCCGCCTACCATAAGAAGCTGTTTGTAAAGCTGCGGAGACTGCGGAAGCGCGTAAAACGAGCCGTTATGAACGCGCGACGGAACAAGATAGTCTCTTGCGCCCTCTGGCGTGGACTTTCCGAGATACGGCGTTTCTATTTCCCAAAATCCGTTTTTATGGAGATAGTCGCGCGTAACGTACAGCATTTCGCTTCTTAGCCGCATAATCTCGGTCATTCTGTCCGTGCGGAGATCGAGATAGCGGTATTTAAGCCGCGTCATTTCGTTTACCGATTCGGCGTCCTCAATCGCAAACGGCGGAGTGTCGGCGTCGGAGAGAATTTCCAGCTCGTAGGCAAGCACCTCTATTGCGCCCGTCTTGATTTTGGGGTTTATCATATCCTCGTCGCGCGCGCGAAGCTTTCCGCGCACGGCAAGAACGTACTCGCTGCGTATTTTTTCCGCTAACGGGAAGTTGGCTACCTCCGCCGCCTCGAAAACGACTTGAAGTATGCCCGTACGGTCGCGAAGATCGACGAATATTACTCCGCCGAGGTCGCGGCGCTTAGCCGTCCAGCCCTTAACGATAACCTCTTTACCGATATCCTTTTCGGTAAGATCGGTGCAGTAAGACGTTCTGTTTCCTATTTTTGCCATAACAGCCTCCCGACCTGCGCCGCCAAATCCGCTTTATCAACGGAAACAACGGCGCCGTCAATCATTTGCTTAATATTTACAGTTTTGGAAGCGAGCTCGCTTTCGCCTATTGTAATAACGTATTTAAAGCCGCGGCGGTCGGCGTATTTAAACTGCGCCTTTAAGCTTTTGCCCATAAGGTCGGTTTCCGCGGAAATTCCGGCGCCGCGAAGAGCGCGGACGATTTTAGAGCATTCGCCTCTCGCCTCGTCGCACTGCGCCGCGACAAAAACGTCGGGCGTGTTTTTATTAAACGTAACGCCGATTCCCTCCGCCGCTTCTATAAGTCTTTCTATTCCGCAGCCGAAGCCTACGCACGGCATGTGCTTACCTCCGAGCTGTTCGCATAGTCCGTCGTACCTGCCGCCGCCGAGAACCGTATATTTAGGCCCAACAAACTCGAAAACGGTGCGAGTGTAATAGTCAAGCCCTCTTACAAGCTTTTCGTTTACAGTGTACGAAATGCCGTTTAGATCGAGAAGGCTTTTTACCTTATCCATGTGCGCTTTACAGTCGTCGCAAAGATAATCGGTTATGCGCGGTGCGTTTACGTATATCTTTTTGCAAGATTCGACCTTGCAGTCGAGCGCGCGAAGCGGATTTATTTCCGCTCTGCGCTTGCAGTCGCCGCAAAGCTCGTTAATATGGCTCGACAAAAACGCTTTAAGCGCTTTATTGTACTCGCCGCGGCACTGCGGACAGCCGATAGAGTTGATTTGAAGCCTTAACGTGTCGTCGGTAAAGCCCACTTCGTGCAAAAAGTCGTGAGCGAGCGATATGACCTCCGCGTCGAATTCGGGCTTGTCGCTGCCGAAAAACTCGGTGCCGAACTGGTGGTGCTCTCTGTATCTTCCCGACTGCGGCTGCTCGTAACGGTAAATAGACTCGATATAGTACGTTTTAAGCGGAAGGCTCTCGCCGAGATTATTTTCTATAAACGAGCGCATAACGCCTGCCGTACCTTCGGGACGAAGTGCCATTTTTCTTCCGCCCTTATCCTCGAAAATGTACATTTCCTTATTGACTATATCCGTTCCTTCGCCGACCGAGCGCAAAAAAAGCTCGGCGCTCTCGAATACCGGCGTCCTAATTTGCTGCACGTTGTATACGGCGGCTATTTTTCGCGCCGCGTTCTCCACCGCCTGCCACTTATGGCTGTCGGCAGGCAGCATATCCTTTGTGCCTTTGGGAATGTTTATCATAAGCTAAATTATATATTTTTTTAGGTCGTGAGCGGAAATTTCCTTTGCGAGATGCTCGATAACGTACGCTTTATCTATCGTTACGTCGAGCATCATCGGATTGTTGCCGTCCGCATTGTAGCTTATATCTTCGAGCAAGCTTTCCATAACTGTGTGAAGCCTTCTTGCGCCTATATCCTCGCCCGTTTCGTTTTCGAGAACGGCGAGTCTACTCATTTCTTCTATGGCCTCCCGAGTAAATGAAAGATTGATATTTTCCACTCTCAACAACGCCGCGTACTGACGGGTAACCGCGTTTTCCGGCTCTGTAAAGATTTTAACGAAATCCTCGTACGAGAGCGATTCTAAGTCTACGCGTATGGGGAATCTGCCCTGAAGCTCGGGGATAAGATCGGTAACGCTTGAAATCTGGAACGCACCTGCCGCGATAAACAGAATGTAATCGGTCTTTATCGCGCCGTACTTGGTCATTACGGTGCAGCCCTCGACAATAGGAAGTATATCGCGCTGAACGCCCTCGCGCGAGACGTCCATACCTCCGCCGGCGCCTTTGCGGTTGGCGATTTTATCTATCTCGTCGATAAATATTATGCCGTCCTCTTGCGCGCGGCGCACGCCTTCCGATTTTATGGCGTCCATATCGAGGAGGCGTTCGCTTTCCTCTTCCATATAAATCTCAATCGCCTCTTCCACGCTGACCTTGCGGCGTTTTTTGCGCTGAGGAAGAATGCCGCCGAGCATTTCGCCGATATTTATGTCTATATTCATTCCGGGCATCGCCTCGAGCTTGGGCGCGCTTTCCGCAACCTCTATTTCGACCGTAAGCTTATTGAGCTTGCCCGATTTTAATTCCTCTTCTACCTGCGACTTGATAACCGATTCGGGAACGTCCGCCTTGTCCTTTTTACGCGCTTTTACAATCGCGTTAATAATCTTTTGTTCGGCAAACTCGCGCGCCTTGTTGGCAACGACCGCCATTTGTTCTTCCTTAACGAGATGAACCGCCGTTTCCGCAAGGTCGCGTATCATCGATTCCACGTCGCGGCCGACGTAGCCGACCTCGGTGTACTTGGTGGCTTCCACCTTGATAAACGGCGCTTTTACTATCTTTGCAAGCCGCCTTGCAATCTCGGTTTTACCGACGCCGGTAGGGCCTTTCATAACGATGTTTTTGGGCGTTATTTCCTCGCGCTCGGCCTCGGTGAGCTTGCTTCTGCGGTAGCGGTTTCTAAGCGCAATCGCAACGGCACGCTTGGCCTTGCTCTGACCGATAATGTATCTGTCAAGCTCAGCTACGATCTGCTTGGGGGTAAGGTTCATTTCGCCACCTCCACAATGATGTTGGAATTGGTGTAAATACATATCTCGGAAGCAATGCGCATCGACTCGCGCGCGATTTCCTCCGCCGTCATGTTTGTGTTGTCGATAAGCGCCCTGCCTGCGGCAAGCGCATAGTTTCCGCCCGAACCGATTGCACAAATGCCGTGCTCGGGTTCTATAACCTCACCCGTGCCCGACACGATAAACATATCGTTTTTGTCGGCGACGATTAAAAGCGCTTCGAGCTGGCGCATATTTCTGTCGCCGCGCCAAAGCATTGCAAGCTCTACGGCCGAGCGCATAAGGTTGCCGGAATACTTGTTAAGCATTTCCTCAAACCTCTCGCTTAACGTAAACGCGTCGGCAACCGAGCCGGCAAAGCCGAGAATAACGCTGTCGTTATAAACGCGGCGAACCTTTTTCGCATTGCCCTTCATTATTACCTGCTGGTTCTGCGTAACCTGTCCGTCGCCGGCAATGACAGTCTGACCGTCCTTGCGAACGCCTATTATGGTTGTTCCTTCGAGTTTCATATCTCACTCCTTTCGCAATCACAGATTGATTATTTTATGTCGTTAGCTGTTTTTAGCGTCTGTTGTTCTATCGGTATTGCATTTTCCGATTGTATCGCAATCACAGATTGATTATTTTATTTCCTTAGCTGTTTTTGGTGTCTGCTGTTCTATCGGTATTGCATTTACTAATTATATCACAACGTTTCGCTCTTGACAAACGAATTTAATCGTAATATTATTGCGCCGACAGCGTACTTTTTACAAAATCGCGAATCGCCTCGTCGCTTCTGTTATAATAAGCAAGCTTTCTGTCCGCCTTTTTACCGCCGATGGGTGGCAAGATTCCGAAATTGGCGTTCATCGGCTGAAAGTTTACATTTGGCGTAGAGATGTATCTCAACAGTGCGCCGATTACCGTTTCCTCGGGCGGAATAACGGTGCCGCGACCGTTTAATATCCGTTCGGCGTTTATTGCGGCGACAAGCCCCGTCGCAATGCTCTCAACGTACCCTTCGACGCCGCAAAGCTGACCGGCGATAAATACGCTATTATAGTTTTTAAGCCTTAGGTCGGGATTTAACGACTTCGGCGCGTTAATAAACGTGTTTCTGTGCATAACGCCGTAGCGCACGATTTCCATATTTTTAAGCGCCGGAATCATGGAAAACACGCGCTTTTGCTCGCCGAACTTTAAGTTTGTTTGGAAGCCGACAAGGTTATACAGCGTGCTTAACGCGTTTTCCTTTCTGAGCTGCAAAACCGCATAGTACTTTTTGTCGAAGCCTACGGGTCGAAGCGGACCGTACCTTAGCGCGTCCACGCCGCGAGACGCCATAACCTCGACGGGCATACACCCTTCAAACACGTCCGTTATCTCGTCTACCGCGCGCTCGGCGCTTACGAGCGCGTCGTAAAACGCAAGATACTCGTCCTTAGTCATCGGGCAGTTAAGGTAGTCGTCGCCGCCCTTTCCGTACCTCGCGCCGAAAAACGCATGGCTCATGTCGATGCTTTCGGCGGTTATAATGGGCGCCGCGGCGTCGAAAAAGGACAACGACTCTTCGCCCGTCAGCTTACCGATATAGCTTGCAAGGCTGTCGTGGCATACCGGCCCCGCGCACACCAGCGTAAGCGCGTCGGCGTCGAACTCGCCTACCGTTTCGTTAATGATTTTTATATTACCGCGCCGCCGCACCTCCGCCGTAACGCGCGCGGAAAATTTTTCGCGGTCCACAGCAAGCGCGCCGCCGGCAGGGACGGAAACCTCTTTCGCAAATTCGAGAAGCTTACCGCCCAAAATCGAAATTTCGTTTTTAAGCGCGCCGCTCGCCGTAGTCGGCAGAACGCTTTTAAGCGAGTTAGAGCACACAAGCTCGCCGAGGTTGTCGCTTTTGTGCGCCGCAGAACGCCAATTCGGTTTGGCCTCGAACAGGTTGACGTTTATTCCTCTGTCCGAAAGATAAAGAGCGGCCTCGCTTCCGGCAAGACCGCCGCCTATAATGTTAATAAGCTTATTTGTCATTTTTTTCGGAATCTGCTTTATACTTACAATCTTTGTTAGAGCATTTTATATAGTCGCCGTTTTTGCCCGACTTTTCGACGAGAAGCGAACCGCAATCGGGGCACTTTTCGCCTGTCGGCCGCGACGAAACCGCGAAGTCGCAATCAGGATAGCCTGTGCAGCCGTAAAACGCCGAGCGCGCCTTAACAATCATTTTGAGCGGTTTACCGCACTTGGGACAAGGCGGAAGCGGCGCGCCGTCGTCCTCTTTTTTGTCGAGGTTGACGATATTTTTGCATTTGGGGTAATTGGGGCACGCGAGGAACTTGCCGAACCTGCCAGTCTTAACAATCATGGTTGCGCCGCACTTTTCGCAAACAACGTCTGACTGCTCTACGGGCTTGGGCGGAACGACGTTGCCGTTTTCGTCCAGCGTTTTGGTGTTTTTGCACTTGGGGTAATTGGGACACGCGAGGAATTTGCCGAACTTGCCCGTTTTTAAAATCATCGTAGCGCCGCACTTTTCGCAAACCACGTTCGACTCGTTGTCGCCGATATGCTCTACGATATTTCCTTTCTCGTCGATATCCTTTGTGTTTTTGCACTTAGGGTAATTGGGGCACGCGAGGAACCTGCCGTTTTTTCCCGTTTTAATAACCATTTTTGCGCCGCACTTTTCACAAACGTGGTCGGTAATCTCGTCGGGCGCTTTAAGCGTGTAGTCATCGTTTTTTGCCGCCTTCACCCTATCCTCGAAGCCGTCGTAAAATTCTGAAACCACGTTTTGCCACTTTACGCCGTTTTCCTCTATTTCGTCGAGTTCGCTTTCCATTTTGGCGGTAAAATCGACGTTCATAATTTCGGGGAAGTATTTTACGAGCATGTCGGTAACGTCCTCGCCGAGCTGTGTGGGCACAATTGTCTTTTGCTCGCGCGAAACGTATTTACGCGCAAACAACAGCGATACTGTGGGCGTGTATGTTGCGGGGCGACCTATGCCGCGATCTTCCATCGCTTTTACAAGGCTCGCCTCGGTAAATCTTGCCGGCGGCTTTGTAAACTTCTGCTCGTTTTCGAACTTGATAAATTCGAGCTTGTCGCCTACGTTGAGGTCGGGAACTTTGACCGCATACTCGTCTTTGTCCGCCTTGCTCTCCACGGCATAAACCTTTGTAAAGCCGTCAAACAGCGGCGTACGCGCATTTACGCGGAAGCCGTAGTCCTTTGCCGCAATATCGACCGTCATGGAATTGTAGGTGGCATCGGACATCTGGCTTGCGAGGAAACGCTTATAGATAAGGTCGTAAAGCGCGTATTGATATTTATTGAGATGAGCGCGAACGCTTTGCGGCGTTCTGTCGAGAGTGATCGGGCGGATTGCCTCGTGGGCGTCCTGCGCGCTCTTTTTGGAAGCGTAATTGTTGGGCTTTTCGGGAAGGTAACCGTCCCCGAAGTTCTTTCCTATATACTCGCGCGCCGCCGCAATCGCTTCCGCGGAAACGCGCGTCGAGTCGGTACGTATATAAGTTATAAGCGCAACCTTGCCCTCGCCGGGAAGGTCGACGCCTTCGTAAAGCTGCTGAGCCGCAAGCGATGTTTGCTTTAAGCTCATTCCAAGCTTATTGAGCGCGTCCTGCTGCATGGTGGACGTTATAAACGGTGCAAACGGATGCGATTTCGTAACGCTCTTTTTAACGTCCGAAACGACGTATTCGGCGCCGACAAGGTCTTTTTTGACCTTTTCCACGTCGGACTCGCACGACAGCTTTATCTTTTCCCCGTTATGAGCGACAAGCGCCGCTTTGATATTATCGTTTTTCGCTTTTAAATGCGCAAAGAAACTCCAATATTCCTCGGGCACGAACGCGCGGATTTCGCGCTCTCTGTCTACTATAAGCCTAAGCGTTACCGATTGCACCCTGCCGGCGCTCAAATTGCTCTGAATCTTTTTGCAGATTATGGGCGAAACCTTGTAGCCTACAAGCCTGTCGAGCACTCGCCGCGCCTGCTGCGCGTCGACAAGTTTCTTGTCGATTGCGCGCGGATGTTTAAGCGCGTTCTGAACGGCGGTCTTGCTTATCTCGTTAAACTCTATTCTTATCGGGGCGTTTTCGGGAATGTTGAGAAGAGTCGCAACGTGCCACGATATAGCCTCGCCCTCGCGGTCCGGGTCGGTTGCAAGAAGAACCTTGCTTGCCGAAGCCGCGGCGTTTTTAAGCCGCTCTACCGTTTCCTTTTTGTCGTCCATAATTACGTACGTCGGTTCGAACGCGTTATTTACGTCGACCGCGAGTCGTTTGGACGGCAAATCCCTGACGTGTCCGCCGGTGGCGAACACCTTGTAGCCTGCGCCCAAGTACTTTTGGACGGTTTCGAGCTTTCCTATACCCTCGATAATAACAAGATTCATACTGTCTCCTTTAAGTTGCCGTATATAAATTTTTCGATTTCTCGTGTACAAGTCCGTATATAATGAGCGACGACAGCGCCGTGTTAAGTTCGGACACCGTAAGTCCGCTTTTTTCGACGAGCGCGTCGAACGTAGTCTCGCCGCTTGAAAGTATATCCATTACGCGCTGTTCGGTAAAGTCGAGCGCTATCGTCTGCGGTTTCGTAATTGTGCTTTGACCGTAATAATCGAGTATATCGGCCGCAGACGTTACGGCAATGCCGCCCTGCTTAATGAGCTTGTTGGTGCCAATCGAGCGCGGTTTATCTATGTCGCCGGGCACCGCAAAAACGTCTCTACCCTGTTCGAGCGCACAGTCCGCCGTAATAAGAGCGCCGCTCTTTTCCGCCGCTTCCACAACGAGTACGCCCTTACTGAGTCCGCTTATTATACGGTTACGCTGCGGAAAAGTATACACAGAACCGTGAACGTCGGGCGGATATTCGCTTAGCACAAGCCCCACCTTACAAATCTTATCGAAAAGCGCGAGATTGCTTACCGGCGTAACGTTGTTAATTCCGCTTCCGAGTACCGCAACAGTTTTTCCGCCGACGTCGAGCGTCGCGGCGTGAGCGAATCCGTCTATCCCGGTCGCGAGGCCGCTTACAATCGTAAAGCCGGAATAAGCCAGCTCTTTTACTATCTTTTCGGTTGCGTACTTACCGTACGGCGACGCGCGGCGCGTTCCGACGACCGCAAGATTTTTATCGCCTCGCGCTAAGTATATGTCGCCTTTATAAAAAAGCGCAAGCGGCGGATCTACCTCGCGCTGCGACAGACTTTCCGGAAAAAGCGGATCCGCGCGCGTAACGTATTCGATATGGTTAATCTCTAAGTAGTACTTTATCTTTTTAATGTAGTCCTCGTTATGCGAACGTTTAAGCGTGGAAAACGTTTTATCGTCGAGGTTCAGTCTGGTGGTATCTTCCCCAAAGCTGTCCCAGAGTTTAGTTAAAGGAACCTCTTCCAAAAGTCTGTTAAGCTTACGAGTGGATATTCCCGAGTAAGCCAGCCAAAGATACACGTCGGATAAAAGCATTATCGTACCGCCTTATCGAGCGACCTGTACATAATCGCTTCCGCAACATGCTTGCTCTCTATCTTGGGATTGCCGTCGAGGTCGGCGATTGTGCGCGCAACCTTGAGTATGCGCGTATACGCTCGCGCCGAAAAACCGAGCTTGTCGAACGCATTCGACAATATCCTCTCGCCTGCCGAGTCGAGCGCGCAGTGAGATTTTATCATCTCTGACGTCATTTTGGAATTGGAATGAACAAAAGAGCCTTTAAATCTTTCCGTTTGGATTTTTCGCGCCGCGTTAACTCGCGCCTTGACCGAGCTTGAACTTTCCGCCGTCTCGCTCGAAGTAAGCTCGTCGTAACGCACCTCGTCAACCTCGACGTGAATATCTATTCTGTCGAGAAGCGGACCCGAAATCCTGCCCATATACTTTTGTATCTGTGCGGGCGTGCACGAGCAGTCGTGCGTTCCCGAGCCGTAATAACCGCAGGGACAAGGGTTCATGCTCGCGACAAGCATAAAGTTGGCAGGATATTCCACCGACCGCGCCGCGCGCGACACGGTTATTACGCCGTCCTCGAGCGGCTGGCGAAGTATCTCGAGCACGGCGCGCGGATATTCGGGAAGCTCGTCCAAAAACAACACGCCGTTATGCGCAAAACTTATCTCGCCGGGGTGAGAGGTCGAGCCGCCGCCGGTGAGAGCGATTTTGCTTGCCGTGTGGTGAGGACAGCGGAACGGTCTTTCCGTTACGATACCCACGGAGTCGTCGAGAATGCCGGCAACAGAATGAATCTTAGTCGTCTCGAGCGCTTCCGCTTCCGTCATGTCGGGAAGAATACCGGGAATGCACTTTGCGAGCATGGTTTTTCCGCCGCCGGGCGCGCCTATCATAATCATATTATGTCCGCCGGCTGCGGCGATTTCAAGCGCGCGCTTTGCAGAGTACTGACCTTTTACAAACTTTAAGTCCTCGCCGGCTACCGCCGCACCGCCGATAACGATATCGCTCTTTTCGACGGGAATCGCCGCCGCGCCGTTAATTATATCGACAGCCTCGCGGAGATTTTTTACGGCATAAACGTCAATGCCTTGTATGTAACGCGCCTCGTTGGCATTGCCGTAAGGAATAACGATTTTTTTAATTCCGCGCTCTTTGGCGGAAATAAGTATGGGCATTACGCCGTTAATCTTTCTTACCTCGCCGGACAGCGACAGCTCGCCGAGAAAAACGCAGTCGTTTACCGAGTTTAGCGGCTTTTGCTTGTCGTCGACGCCGGCCTGCTCGGTGGATACCAACATTCCGAGCGCGATTGCAAGGTCGAAAGCCGACCCACCCTTTTTCGTGTGCGCCGGCGCAAGATTTACCGTTATTCTGCGCGGTGAAAAATAAAAACCGCTGTTTTTGATTGCGGAGTGAACGCGTTCGCTCGATTCCTTAACCGCAGTGTCGGGAAGTCCGACGATATCCACCGCAGGCAGCCCGGGACTTATGTCCACTTCAACCGAAACACCGTAACCCCTCAATCCGTCGAGAGCGTAGCTTTTAATCCTCGATAACAAACTAATCCACCTTTCTCGCAAAAAACTCTTTTATACTCGCGCCGAAGCCGTCGCGAGCGCGTAACATCTTTTTATTGCCCGTCGTCCCTATGCTGACCGTGGTAAGAGTAAAGTATAAATGCGCAAGCACCGTTACGACCGAGCACGCAATAGGCACCGCCGCCAAATTCCCGTCCATAAAGAAGGTCGTGGTCGAAATAGAGAAGTTTTCCGCGTTATTAAGGAAGCCGGCGCACGCAAGCACGCTCGACGCGTTAATAACGTACGCAAGCCCCGAAACAAACAGAATAGAAAGAAGCCGCTTATCCTTAACGAGCGCATACGCTACGGCAATCAGAATGAGCGACGCGGTAAGCGTTACCGGCGACGCGCCCGGATAGTACACGCAAAGCGTAAACATAGAGTACGCGGCGAGCATCACCATAGTTCCGCGGTTGCGTTTTGTAAAGTACACGACGCTTACAATTGCGGCTATGATAAGCGTAAACAGCACCGCAAAAAGAATCGCCGGGAATCTCGTATTTGGCACCGAGCCGTTAAGATTAAACACCGTGTAAATGCTAAGCCCGTTATAGGTAAAGAAATCAAAAGTTAAAAGCGGCGCAAGTAAAAACTCGTAAATAAACGTGAACGGATTGTAGCTGTACCCTGCAAACATAGTAAGACCGAGCAAGTACGCTACGACGAGCGAACCTATAAAGCCGATCGGAACGGTAATGATTGCGTTGCACTCGCCCTTTATCAGCGCCTTATAGTCGGGCGAGGCGTTTGCCGACTTTTGTGCGGCGGCAATAAAACGGATAGCGCGCACAAGATGGAATATCGAAAAAACGGCAAACACGGGGAAAAGGAATATCCCCTCTTTGGACGAAAACGCCGACGCCGTCGCAAACGCGAGCATGGCGGCATAATTCTTTTTTACGAGGAAGTAAAGCGCAAAGCAAGCAAACATCGAGGTAAAAGTAATAGGCGTCGTCCAGACCACCGAGCCGATAAAGAATATCGGACACACGGCGACAAACGCACAAAGCACGTACGCTACGCGCTCGTTAAAGTGTTTACGCGCGATTTTGTAGACCGCAAACGCCGCAAGAACGTCCGAAATAATAAGCGGAAGCTTTACCATAAACTGCGCGCTCAGCGACGAAAAATCGGTAAGTCCGGTTACATTGGAAAGTCCGCCGAACAAAAGATACACAACATAGGTAATCGGATACAGACAGTGAACGAAGTTTCCGGTATAGTACTTACCCACTCCGTACTTATCGAGATCGTCGAACATCGAGAGGATAACGTTATAGTCCTCACGGTAGCCGCGCACCGAAAGCGCAAAAGCAAGTCTTATTACAAAACCGATTGCAAGAATAACAAGAAGCGCCGTCTTTTTGTGAACGACGGGCTTGTCCGACTCTGCGTACTTGCATAAAAAACACAGTAGCGCCGCAATGCACGCCACGGTAAGCAAAACCAAAAATACGATAACTATTATATCCGAGGACGTCGCCGCGCTTAAAGACAAAAATTCCAAAATAAAATCACCTCTTTTTCTATTGTAGCAGATTATTACCCATATTGCAAGAATTTTTACAATTTTTGTATTCCTTATTATATAGAGAAAAATAGCGCGCGGACAGGCAAAATTCGACACGGTTCGTCATATAAATGATAACCACTTATTTTATGTTCGGGTGTTAATTATGATAATAGAATCATTTATGACTTTCTTGTCGAGAATATTCTTTTTCACGTCGTTCGTAAACAACAACGGCTCATTTCCCAAGCCCCTTTCCCCCGACGAAGAAAGAGAATATCTTCAAAAATACCGTAACGGCGACAAAGCCGCATACGACGTACTGGTAAGACACAATCTTCGGCTCGTCGCGCACATAGTTAAAAAATACAGCAACGCCGGCGAAGCGGACGATCTTATAAGCGTGGGCAGTATCGGGCTTATTAAAGGTATCGAAACATTCGAGTTCGGCAAGGGCTGCCAGCTTACGACTTATGCGGCCAAGTGTATAGAAAACGAAATATTGATGTACATACGCGCAAACAAAAAGCACCGCCAAACGGTAAGTCTGTACGAGCCGGTCAGCGAGGATAAGGACGGCAACGACATCGTGCTTATGGACGTAATTACGCGCGACGACAACGACTTTGAATCGATAGAAAACAATATCGTCCTCGAAAAAGTTAAAAAAGTAATGAAATCAACGTTAAGCGACGACGAGTACACCGTAGTAACTTTAAGGTACGGTCTTGACGGCGAGGACGCAAAAACCCAGTCGGAGGTTGCGGACAGACTGGGCATATCTCGCTCGTACGTTTCGCGTATTGAAAAACGCGCCATCGGTAAAATCTCAAAGGCATTGATTTAAGTTATAAAATCCACTTATAGCTTAAAACTCTGATAGAACCGTAACAAAGCCCATTAAAAATCACACTAAAAATGCCCATAAACTAATGTTTATGGGCGCGAGAATGACCAGTAAGCCGAATTCTGTTATGACGGTTATCTATCTAGCCGCCGCGTTGCCGCGGCGGTCAAGCGATTTTAAAGGACGGCGGACCGCCTTAACCCTTACATCTTGCACCGAACGGGGTTTACACAGCCCGAGTCGTTACCGACCCGGCGGTGAGCTTTTACCTCGCCTTTTCACCGTAGCCTAAACGGCTGTTATTTTCTGTTGCACTTTCCTTGAAGTCGCCTTCACCGGTAGTTAGCCGGCGT
>JAFLVD010000010.1 GCA_022508485.1 Clostridiales bacterium
CCTCTCAGTATCTTTATGCGAATGTCAACCACTTGTTCACAATTTGTTCACATTTATATGGTTATACAGTTAAATGTTAACACATTGTTCACAATTTGTCAATAGTTTTACGCGCATTTATATAAATGTTTATACTCTTTTTCTTTTCGGGCTACGGTGCGGTTTCGTCTCCATTCGCCCATTATCGAAAGAATTCGATTGTAAAATACTTGACTTTTTACCGACAACTTACTATTATATAGGTTAGCAATAACACGGAGGTAAAAAGTATGAAAATTAAACCTTTATTCGACAGAATAGTCATTGAACCTTTAGACGCCGAAGAAAAAACCAAAAGCGGTATAGTCCTGCTCGCAAAGGATCAGGAAAAGCCGCAGATTGCGAGCGTTGTCGCAGTCGGTCCCGGCGGAATGGTCGACGGCAAGGAAGTTAAAATGGTAGTTAAGGTCGGCGACAAAGTACTCTACTCCAAGTATGCCGGTAGTGAGTACAAGCTCGACGACAAAACATATACGGTAATGCGCCAAAGCGACGTGCTTGCCGTTGTAGAAGACTGATTCGGAGGTAAATAACAGTTATGGCAAAACAGATTAAAACGGGCGACGAAGCTCGCAAGGCTCTCGAAAAAGGCGTAAACACCCTTGCCGACACCGTAAAAATTACGCTCGGTCCCAAAGGCCGCAACGTCGTTCTCGACAAAAAGTACGGCACTCCCCTAATAACAAACGACGGCGTTACCATCGCCAAAGAAATCGAGCTTGAAGACCCGTTCGAGAATATGGGCGCTCAAATCGTTAAGGAAGTTTCCACCAAGACCAACGACGTTGCCGGCGACGGAACAACCACCGCATGCCTGCTCGCCCAAGCGATTATCCGCGAGGGACTTCGCAACGTAACCGCAGGCGCCAATCCGATGGTAGTTCGCAAAGGCATCGAAAAAGCGACCGAGGCGGCCGTCGCGCACCTTAAATCGATAAGCAAAAAGGTGGACAGCACCACCGCCATCACCCAGGTTGCGGCAATTTCCGCTTCCGACGAAAAGATAGGCGCTCTTATCGGCGAGGCTATGGAAAAGGTCGGTAAGGACGGCGTAATAACCGTCGAGGAATCCAAGACGATGACCACTAACCTCACCCTTACCGAAGGTATGCAGTTTGACCGCGGCTACGCTTCCCCTTACATGTGCACAGACACCGAAAAAATGGAAGCCGTGCTCGACAATCCCGTTATTCTCATAACCGATAACAAGATAAGCAATATTCAAGAGATCCTTCCCCTTCTCGAAAAGATCGTTCAGGGCGGACTTAAACTTCTCATTATAGCGGACGATATCGAGTCCGAGCCGCTTGCCACCCTCGTCGTCAACAAACTCCGCGGCACGTTTAACTGCGTCGCGGTCAAGGCGCCCGGCTTCGGCGATCGCCGCAAGGAAATGCTTCGAGACATTGCCGCGCTCACCGGCGGCACCGTTATAAGCAACGAGACCGGCATCGAGCTTAAAGACGCCGACCTTTCTATGCTCGGCAGAGCGAAAACCGTTAAGGTCGACAAGGAAAACACGACAATCGTCGAGGGCAAAGGCGATCCCAAAGAGCTTGCCGACCGCATTAAGTCCATTCGTGCTCAGCTCGAAACGACGACCTCCGACTACGACAAGGAAAAGCTTCAAGAGCGCCTTGCAAAGCTTGCCGGCGGCGTTGCGGTTATCAATGTAGGCGCCGCGACCGAAGTCGAAATGAAAGAAAGAAAGCTTCGTATCGAGGACGCGCTTGCCGCTACCCGCGCGGCTGTCGAGGAAGGTATCGTTCCCGGCGGCGGCGTCGCGCTTCTTTCCGCTATTCCGGCGGTGGAAGAGCTTGTCGCTACCCTTTCGGGCGACGAAAAGACGGGCGCGGAAATCGTCAAGAAAGCGCTCGAAGAGCCGCTTAAACAGATAGCTCTCAACGCAGGCGTCGACGGCGCGGTTGTCGTAAACAACGTCAAGTCGACCAAAAAGGCCAACTACGGCTACGACGCGAGCAAGGACGAGTACTGCGACGTCGTTAAAAAAGGCATTATCGACCCTACAAAGGTTACGCGTTCGGCGCTTCAAAACGCCGCGTCTATCGCTTCCACCCTTCTCACCACCGAGTCGGCGGTTGCGGACATTCCCCAGCCCCCCGCACCCGCAATGCCTCAGGGCGGCGACATGGGCGGTATGTATTGATATAAATTATCGTAAGACCGCAAAAAAAAGCCTGTTCATAGGAACAGGCTTTTTTATTTACAAAGCATTAACCGAAAAGTTAAATTTGCTTTGTACTCTTATTATGTTTATTAAAACGGAAAATATACGCAGTACAGTCGGTAAAAATTCTGATTTTTGGATTTATTATTGCTACGCAAAGAAAACAGAAAACAGAAAACAGACGGTCGGTCAGACGGTCGGTTGGTAAAGATTCAGATTTTTTTGATGTTTACCATGCCGTCGGCGGCTTTTACTATCGACTTTCCGGCAGGCGCGATAAAAAAGTACTTAATCGTCGTACGGTCGGCGCAAGGCAAAGCCATGTTTATAGTAATATTCGCCTTTGCGTCTATCATAAACTCGCCGCCGCCCCTGCCGTCGAGTATAAAGTTACGCACAACAAACTTACCTCCGTCGCCGATGAATATATTGACGTTATCCATGTCGAGGACGGTGCTCTCGTCGTTAACCTCTATGCAATAGGTGTGGCCGAGAAGCTGTAAGTTGGTAAGCGAGTTGTTTCCGCTCGCAAAGGTGCCGAACGTGATTGCGCTTTTAAGGTCGGGACGGAAATACTCGAGGTCGATAAGCTCTTGAATTCCTATAAGCGCGAGCATGTTTCCGTTTGCCGAAAGGTATTTGTCGCTATGCGCGCGGCGGAGTTTAGGAAGGTACATCGAGTAGTTTTCGAAGTTATCCGATTCGTTTGCCGCCCACAGCGCGGCGGATTTTTGCGCGACCGCGGCGGCAAGCTCGTCCAGTCCGTATCTTTTAAGACCGTGATAAACTATAAAATTGACGTAAGGCACTATGCTTCCGCGGTATTCGAGGTAAGGCGGAGTATGCTTTCCGTTATTGTCCGGCTTTGAGCGCTTACCGAATTCCTTGTTGTCTATGCTTATTGTGGGTATTACGCAGTCGCCCCAAAAATACTTGGGATCGGTAAGCTTGTTAACTATACGCGACAGCTTTTCCTTAGTGTCGACGGCGCCGGCGATAAGCGGATAGAACGAGGTTGCGCCGATTGTGGTTGCCCACTGCCCCATAGTATATCGGTTAACGTACATTCCCTCGTCCTCGCACCAGAACGTGGTGTTTATCGCCTTTATCATTTCGGTTTTGGCCTTAGCGTACTTTTTACGCTCGGACAATCCGAAAAGCGACGCGATACGCTCTAAAATATCAAACGCCAAAAGCTTGAGCGACGAAAGGTCGAGGCTGTACATTGACGAAGGATTGTGCTTTTCCTTTAACGGTGAGTCGTTCCATTTATAGGCGACTTCGTTTTTGTTTTTTTCGGCGATAACGGGAACGGCAATCGGCGGATACATTGCGCTCAGTTTTTTGTAATAAAAAAGCATCTCGCTGCGGTCGGTCATGTGCATAAAGTTATGCCACACCGCAAACACCGACAAAATCTTGTCCTCGAGCGTGTAATTAAGCTGCTTAACAGCCTTTTCCACACCGGCAAAGCAGCCGAGTATTGCCGAACAGTTTTCTTCCGTGCCGTCTATGTCGAAGTTGTTGTCGAGCGCGGACCGCCTGGGCGAATACATATCGGTCATAAAGTACGGATAATAAACGCGCGACCAGAGCATTGCGTTAATCATTCGCTCGACGGGACCGCCGAGATCGCCCGTCCCCGTCGTCTTGTTTCTGCCGTACAAAAGCTCGTTGGCGTCGATTAGTCCTTCCACCGTTTCGAGGTTGGGAAGCTCGTCGTTGAATATTTCAGAGCCGCCCACCGACGCGCACAAATACACGCTCGGCTGGCGGCGGTTTATTACAAAATCCATAAACACTTCGTTATTGGCACCGTTTGCGGAATTGGACGGAGGCATGTACGACACCGCGCGGAAATATTCCCTATTTGCGTCGTCGATAACGAGATACCTACCGCGGTAAACGGCGTTGTTATCGGTAAGCTCGAGCGTACCGGGCACTATCGCTATATACGGACTTCTGCCGCTGACCTCCGCACCCTCGATGGACAGCTCGCCCGGGCAGTCGTAGCACGGATAAAACATGATACGGACGCGCATCTTTTTGCGCGTGGTAACCTTAAAAAGCATGGTGCTTTCGTTAAGCTTGACAAAGCTTATTCCAAGCGGACCGGACGCGAAATGCGCATAGCTCTCGTCGGCGGTATTTGCGCTCGAAGCGCCCATTTTACCGACGAGGTCGGCGCTGTCCTTCCATCTGTTTCCGACATAGTAAAGCACGCGCACACCCCACATCGATCCGTGTTTGCCGACGAGCATTGCGCCGTTTAGCGCGCCGTAGTCGTAACCGGCGCCCATTATATATTTTTGAGGATAATTGTCCTCGCTTATTTCCGGACCGTTGTCGCTCTGCTCGAAAAACTTATCGAAAAACGGAGGACGGAACGCAAATCCGTATTCCTTATTTATATACTTCATAATATGCCGCTAAGTTATTAGATACGCGCTGTCTGGAACGGAATGTATTGCGCCCGCCTGCGCGCTTATCTTAAATGAGTTATTTCCGATTTCCGGCGACGACAAAATGTACAAAAGCTTACCGGCATACTTGCCGGTCGTAAACGACCTAAACCAATTACCCTGAACGAAGCGCGTAAAAGCGTCGGGATTAACGGTAACTATTGCCGCAGTGTTCGTCGGGTCGTTGAATATTTCGGTAAGCTCTACCTTTATTTTCCGCGCCAAAAAGTTTGGAGAAAGTGTGTGCGCCGTGCCGTGGCAGTGCTCGCACGGTTGAAGCAGCAGCGACTGAATTTCCGAGCCTATCTTTTTGCGCGTCATTTGCACAAGCCCAAGCTCGGTCATGGGAAGTATTCGCGTACGAGTTCTGTCCTTTGCCGCCTCGCTGTTTAATATCCTGACGATTTCCTCGATATGCAACGGATCCTGCATGTCGATAAAGTCGATAACGATAAGTCCGCCGATATTGCGAAGTCTGAGTTGCCGCGCTATCTCGCGCGCCGCCTCGCAGTTAATCTCGAACACCGTTTTTTCCCTATCGCCGTCGCCTAAATACCGCGCCGAGTTAACGTCGATAACGGTAAGCGCCTCGGTGTAGTCAATAACGATTGTGCCGCCGCAGTTAAGCTCTACCTTATGTTTAAGAAGCTTTTCCACCTCGTCGAGAACGCCGAAGCGTTTAAGAATATCGGTATCTTCCATAATCGAAACTCGCACCGGCTGAGCGAGGTTTTCGTGCAGGTATTTTGTAAGAAGATTGCCTATCTCCACGCTGTTGCAGACAATCTCGTCGACCGACGAGTTCAGTATATCCCTTACCGTTCTGAAAATAAGGTTTCCGTCCGACGATAGAAGCGTAACGCCGTGCGCGGTTCTGTACTTGTCGAGAAGCTGACCGTACATATTGGAAAAATACTTAATCTCTTCGATGATGTCGCTCTTTTTTGCGTCCCGAGCAGCGGTACGCGCTATAAGTCCGCATGTGGGACTGGGTCTGTTCTTTTCGAGAACTTCGTAAAGCCTCGAGCGCGACGGCTCGTCCGTTATCTTATTAGAAACGCCGATAAAGTTGATAGTCGGCATAAAAACGATGTATCTGCCCGGAATGGAAAGGTTTGCGGAAAGCCTGGGACCTTTTGTATCGGTCGGCTCTTTTACCGCCTGAACGAGCACGTAATCCCCTGCCGACACGTCCAGCCGAGTGGGCACGGCGCCGGAATGGAAAAGCGCGGTTCTGTCCTCGAGCATATCGCCTGCGGCAAGAAAACCGTTACGTTTTTGCCCGATATCGACAAACGCAAATTGAAGTCCGGGCAGGACGTTAACGACTTTTCCTTTATAAATATTGCCCGTAATGCGATTCATGTTGCGGTCCTCGACGTAAAACTCTTTAAGGTCGCCGTCCTCGATGAGCGCAACACTGCACATATATGATTCGAAATCTACGAGTATTTTACTTTTCAAAACAGAACCTTCAATTAAAATTAGATATATTATACGACAAAAATACGAATTTGTCCACCGTTTTGTATAATTTAATATAACCGCCGAATTTTACACGCAGTTAAAAAGCTTATTCACCGCATACATAAGCTCGCTGAAAATAACGGACGGAATGTTTGAAGCAAAAATCGGGTGCGCGCTCTTTATAAAAATCGATCTGTTGTTTTTTACGAGATCGCCCGATCTGTAAAACGTGATAACGCCGGCGTCCACCGTATCGCACGAAGGCGGAATTCCGCACTCAATAGAAAGCGCGTATTCGCCTATCGAAATTACCGCCGTTTTGCCGCCGCTCGGTCCGTCCGCGGCAAAAGCAAATCCGCTGTTTTTAAAGTTAATATCAAAGCTTTTACGGGTTATCATCGTGCCCTCCAACCGCGACGAACTGCTGCCGTCCGCGCTCGGATAGAACACGGGACGGCGCACCTGCAAAAACGGCTGTTCTATTTCAAGCCCGATAAGTTCGGGACAAAGCCGTTCCATGTCGATTGGGTGAAGCACGAAAATCATATTTTCGTCCTTAATCTTTACGTGCTTGTCGGACGTGTCGTAAAACCGCCCGTTGCTGTATAACAGCGTTATAATTGCCCCGTTTGTTTCTCCGCCGAAAAACAGTCTGTCGGCGGCGGCGCAAAACGCGTCGCCCACCTCGCCGCGCTCAATCTCTTTAAACTCGGCGTAAGTAATGCCCTCGCCCGTCATCATAAGATTTTCGAGGAATTTAACGGCGTCGGTTATTCGCCTGAGCGAGGCGCAGGAAAGCACGGCGCGCACCGTTTTGCTCGGGTCGGTCTCGCGTTTTTCCTTGATAAACTCGCCGGCGGTATGGTCGTTTTTAAAAATCAGCAGTATTCTTGCTATTTTTACGCGCGTCGCGGCGTCCGAAACGCCGAACAGCTCTATTAAAGTACCGACAAGCTCGGTACAGCCGTTAAGCGCGGTTCGGGCGGACGGCTTATCGAAGTATTTTTCGTTTAAAAGCCTGTCCGTAAGCCTGTCTATCGCGCGCGCCCTGTCCACGCGTAAAAGAATGTCGTACCAAGCGAACTTTTTGTCGTACTTATCCATGAGGCTCGCTACAAACTCGAAGTCGGCTTTTGCCATCGCGGTAAGGTATGCTTCCGCACCCTCGCGCCAGGAATGAAGCTCGCCGCCGGGCTTTGCGTACTTTACCGCGATAATAACGGAAACGTATTCGCTTTCGGGATAAAGCTCTGCCTTACAGCACGAAATAAAAAGGTCGATAAACCTTTTGCCCTTAGGCTCGCGCTTATCCGCCGAGGTAAAACCGCCGCCGTCGCCCGTCTCGATCGGTGCGAACGACAAAATATCGGCTATCCTCTCGTATGCCGATTTTTCGCCCGACCGAGCGAGCGCGACTATAACGCGGTTAAACGCGCGTCGGTCGCCCAAAAGCGATCTCGAATACGCCTCAAGCTCGGCGCGCGGCAGACATATTACACCTTCGATTTCCTCTTCCATGCGTACAGTGTAACACAACACGCTCAATAAATCAATACTTTTGTTTTCGTTTAGTCAGCGCGTCCCCTATCGAATATCCGTAGCCGTACATACCGGCTATATCGGTAAGCTCGCCCTCGCTTATCCGCGCTATAAACGTTAAATCCTCGTCGTAAATATCGAACGAGCAATATTTGTCGGGGTCGAGCGAGCGAATAAGCTGGCCTACGGGCGCACTGCTCGACACGGCGAAGCTCTTTGCTTCTAACGGTTTGCTCATGCGCTTTTTCCTTCCGCCGAGCGCAAAAAGCGCGTAGTACTGCGACCGCCTGTCGGGAATGAGCGCAGAGCACACCATAAACAGCCCGACCGCGAGAAAGCACGGATTAAGCGCATACACCGCCGACAAAACAAAAAGCGCTATCATGACGACGCCGAAAACGACCGAAATAATACGCATAATAAAATACGCTTTTCTTCGCTTTACTTTAAACGACAAGAGAGCGAGAAGCATTCTTCCCCCGTCGAGCGGAAAAACGGGAATAAGATTAAACACGCCTATGTAGATATTGCAAAGGCAAAAAACGTGGGTAAACGCGTAGCTTACCGGGATAAGCCACCACATCGCCGCAAAAATCAAACCGAATACGAGGTTAACGGCAGGTCCTGCCGCGGCGATAAGTATTTCGTGCTTGGGGGAAAGCTCGGCGCTTCCGTTAAGCGCCGCGCCGTACGGCATTATTTTTATCGTATTAAGCGCATACCCGAGCTTTTTTGCCGCCTTTGCGTGAGCAAACTCGTGGACGATAACCGCAGTCAGCGAGCAGGCAAACTCGTACGCCATACCGAATGCGACAAAAAAAACCGCCATTAAAAACGTAATCGGCGACACCGAAACGCTTAAATCACCCGAACGCGTCCTATCCGCCCTTTTTACCGATTCCAAAAGAGCCTTAACGCCCGACTTTTTGCGAACTTTTTCCTTCACGGCACTATCCGCCCAGCCTGCTGATAATAGGCATACTGCCGAAGTCGGTTCTGCCGAAAAAATCGTAGCAAAGCACCGTGCGCAAAAAGTCCTTAACGGGCGCAAACGCCGGTACGGGCGCAAACGAAAAAAGGCAAATAAGCCCGACTAACGCCGCGCAAATTGCCGTTTTTATAAGAAAATAGCTTTTTCGTCCGTGCCTAACGCCGCTTTTTTTCGAAACGGACACCACGGATTCCACTTTATTGCAACCGTCGTACTTGTCCATACCGTTATATATATGTATAAGCGGCGCCGATAATGCCCTACTTGTCCGTCCCGACTATCCCTATCGAATAAATACTCGACACCTCGGCGTTTACCGTCAGTCTGTAAGCCCCTTCCTCGCCTTCGAGGCGGATATATAAATCCTTAACGTTCATAAATTCAGACAACAGCGCCAATAGGTCGGCGCGTACAACGGAAAGCGTGCTTTTTACTTCGCCGCTTGTATCAAGCTCGACTATTCTTTTAAGCCTGTCCGAAACGTCGTTTTTCATTATTTATCCTTCCTCAATTTACGTCTTATCGCACCCAATAATCCGCGGTATCTCTGCGCCGGATCGACCGTTTCCATCTCGCCGAACGCTATTTTCCGCGCCAAAAGCACAAACGGCTTGTCGGTCATCTCGAACGGGTCGGCGGCGCGGTCGCTTTCGGGAATTATGCCGTCAATCTCCGCGCCGAGTATGGCGGATATTTCGTCGGCGCTCGGTATTTTGCCTACCGCAAGAAGGTCGCCGCGCACTCTGTTTACCACAAGCGTGGGCGTAAATCTGTACGAACCGAGAAGGTTTATAACCTTGCTTGCGTCTCTCAGCGCGCTTAAATGAGGCGTCGTAACGACCAAAGCCTTGTCGCACGGAATAACCGCGCGCTTAAATCCTGCCTCTATCCCGGCCGGACAGTCGACGAGCACATAGTCGAACGTTACCGACAGGCTTTTTAAAATAAGCTTTATGTTTTGCGCGGTAACGTTTTCGCCGAGATATCCGTGCGCCGACGGCAGTAAAAACAGATTGTGGGTACATTCCACAAGCGCCTGCCGCACCCTGCACCTATTGTCGATTACGTCCTTAACGTCGTACACGACCTTATTTTCCATGTTTAACAGAACGTCAAGGTTGTTAAGCCCGAAATCGGCGTCGATAAGTACTACTCTGAATCCGAGCGCGGACAGAGCTATTCCGAGGCACGCGGCGACCGTTGTTTTTCCCACGCCGCCCTTGCCCGAGGTGATGACTATGCTTTTCATGTACAACCATTATAGCCCACGCAAAAAAAGCGTGCAAGGGGATTTATGCACGCTTTTGTCGAATGAAAAAATACATTTAAGTTATTATTTTATATATTTTATGCGTTTAGGAGTGAAGAAGTATATCGTCGAGGAAGTACGGATCGTTAAGAAGCATACCGCCGCCGGTTATGGTAGCATAGTGCGCGCCCTGCGGAATTTTTACGGGAAGCTCGAGTCTGTCTTCCATAAGCTCTTTCAGTCCGGGGATATTGGCACCGCCGCCGACGAGTGTAACGCCGTTCTTTTGAATATCAGCGGCTACGCTAGGCGAACACGAATTTATAAAGTTTTCGATCGCGTCCACAATGCTGTAATAATAGACGGCAACCGCGTCGTAAAGCGCGTCGGCGCTAACTGAACGTGAAACTATATTCTTGGTTTCGGCGTCCAGTCCGCTCACGTTCATGGAAGCTCTGTCGTTACGTATAAGAGAGGATATCTTTTCCTTAACCTTTTTGGCGGTTTTACGATCGGTTTTCATGTTGTATAAACCGCGAATACTGTCTACAAGCGTGCGGTCTATCATGTCGCCGCCGATGTTAATAGAACAGCCGTTTACTATTCCGCAAAACGACATAACGCCTATTTCGGTTACGCCTGCGCCGATAGATACGATAAAGCCGCCGTAATCGGATTCCACGGGCAGTTCTGCGCCTATTGCGGCAAGCATAATCGAGTTTACCATCGATACCGAGTCAACTCCGGCGGACATCAACACTTCCTCGTACATTTTACGCTCGTCGACGGTAATGCCGGTAGGAACGCCGACAACGGCGTTTAACTTGGGCTTAACGATATACGACTCGGGAAGAATACGTTTAATAAACTCCGAAAGCATTGCCGAGCACGCTTCGGAATCCTTTATTATTCCGTCCGTAATCGGATAAACGATTTTCGTTTTGTCGGGCGCCTTGCCTATCATCTGATACGCGTCGTCGCCTACGGCGCGAGTAACGCGTTTACCGCCGTTATCGAAAAACGCGATAACGGACGGCTCGTGCAAGACTATGCCGTAGCCGGACACGAATATAGACGTATATGCCGTTCCGAGATCAATAGCAATGTCCATCTTCGCCATAAATCAAATTCTCCTCGATAAGTTTTTCGGTAAGCAAAACGGGAAGTCCTACGACGCTGTCGTAATCGCCGTCGATTTTTGTAACAAGCGAACGCACCTCGGGGTCGTCTATATTATATCCGCCGGCTTTATCGTACGGCGCGCCGCTGTCAACGTAATTATACACCAAATCTTTATTAAATGCACCAAAAGTAACGTATGTTTTTTCCGTTTTTTCGATTATTTTCTCATTAACGCGAAAATATACCGCGGTTACCACAACGTGCGTCCTTCCGCAAAGCTCTTTTAGCATTGAAACCGCCTGCTCTCTCGCGGTCGGCTTTCCGAACACGGACGAATCCGTCCCCACCACCGTGTCGAATGCAAGGATCGGCGAAGCCGTAAAAGCAGCCGCCTTCTCGCCTTTCAGCCTTGCGTTTACAACCGCCGTTTCCTCCGCCGAGGATAGCGTAACCTCGTCGACGTCCACCGGCATAAAGACGGGAACTATTTTTTTAATTCCTCGACTTAACAAAAGGGTCTCCTCTCGGGGACCCGTCGTTATATATTTTATTTTTTCAGCAAGCACGCGACGGCGCGGCGACGCGGTTGCGAAAACAAGTTGCAGCTCAGAGGATTTCAAGATTCTTTTTGTAAGCGCGCGCAAAGTCGGCGCCGGCGCGCAACGCGTCCTTTATTTCGAGCGAGCAGTCGCCGTCAACCTCGGTCTTCATTATAACCGAATCGCCGAGAACGTCGCAGTTAATGGTTTTTACCGAGCCGGACATGGATCTATCGAGCGACTCGGCAATCCTTAGTATTACCGCAAGCCGCATAACCGCGACAAGATCCTCTTCTTGAACGATACCGGCGTACTTGTTCCAGTCGGCAAGCGATATGTCGTCGAGGTTGTGTCCGCGCACCACAAAGGAGGCAAGCACAAGGTCGCGGTGGGATATTCCGTAAAGGTTGGAGTTGAGTATGAGCTGTGCGGAATGCTTGTATCTATTGTAGAAATTGGTACGCATTCCCGCTTCGTGAAGAAGCGCCGCCACGCGCAAAACTCGCACGTACTGGCGAGGCAGCTTGTGCAGTACGCGTAGCTGCTTGTAAAGCTGAATGGCAAGATTGCAAACATGCTCGGCGTGCGACACGTTAAGGTCGTAATAGTAAAGCCTTGTGTATATCGAATGGCCGAGAATGTCCGATATAGGTTTTTCGAGCGTGGTGGGAACGGCGTGGTTAAACATAAAGCCTTCCCTTATGCCGGCGCCCGATATGGTTATCTCGTCGAAATCGGTGCAATCGACAAACCCTTTTATGCTTGCGAGCGCCGCGCAGAAAATATCGGCGCGCTGCGTGGAAAGCCCCTTAATTTTGGAACGCTTGTCCGCATCGAGCACCTTAATCGTGTCGTACACTTTGTTAAACGAATCGGTGCTTAAATGGAAGTTGTGCACCATCTCGAGCGGATATTTATTCAGCCTTCTTACAATACTGCTTAAATTTCTGAACGACGCGCCCACGCCGATAAACTTATAGTCCGGCTCGAGTTCTTTAAGCCAGGCTATCTGGTCGAACTGGTCGCGCATATACGTTTCTATTTTTTGCGACTGCTGAAGGGGCGCATAGTCCTCGTTGAACAGCGTCGAAAGGTTCATCGTGCCTATCGGCAGGCACGTTTGGTTAACTACTATGCGGCGGTTGTACTGGATAAGCTGTATGGACGATCCGGAGATATCCATGATAACGCCTTTGGGAATTTCCAGCGAATTTATAACGCCGTAGTAAATCTGCATGGCTTCCTGTTCCTCCGAAAGAACGGTAAACTTGAAGCCGCAGACGGTGTTTATTTCTTCCAAAAAGCTACGTTGGTTTTTGGCTTTACGGACGGCGTTTGTCGCGAATGCGTACACCTTGTCGACATTGTTCGCGTCGCATAATTTACGGAACATTTTAAGCGTCTTAACGGCTTGTGCAATCCTCGCCTGTTTAAGATACCCCTCGCGTTCCATATCCTGCGCCAGCCACACGCTTTCCTTCAACTCGTCGTACACTACAAAATAGCTGTCGTTAATAACGTGTGCAAGCACCAAACGAGCAGAATTCGATCCGAGATCTATAATAGCAATATTGTTCAAATGTCCACCTCTCGGGTCAATCACCAAGATAACCCCATTGTTATTCAGTATGATTATATCATAATAATTCCTTCTTGTAAATAGTGTATTTGCATAAATTTTGAATATTTTTTTGTAACATTTGTCTAAATTCCTGTCGCAAGCGACAATAACTCCCAAAAGCGCTCGTACAGGTAACAAAATTCGTCAAAATCCTTTACTTTTTTTCGGTGTTGTGATAAACTGAAAAACGTATGAGTAAAAGGTATTACGCTGTTTATATCTTTATTGCGGCAATGCTCTGCGCGCTTTTGTGCGCGGCGGTCTTTTCCCCTGCCGTTTTGTATGCGGAAGAGGACGACGTTGTGGCTCTGACCCCTATCGGCGCTTATTCCGGCACTCCGCTTTCGGATACCAAATACGCGTACATTGACGGCGCAAGCTCGGTTTACGCCGACGCGTCGGGCATTACCGTTTCGGGCGAAGTTACCACGGTTAAATTCGCCGCCGAAACGTTTATCACCACCGAAAAACAGCCGTCGGACAAGCTTTTCACGGTTGTCGGGAAAGACGTGATTCTCTATAACGGCGAAATAACCTACGACGGAAACAAACTCGACGCGGACGGCGCGGTAATCGACTTCGACGTTTGTACCGACGAGATGGGCTCCACCCTTTACGCCGTAACCGAAAGTTCGATAATAAAAGCTGCGGTTACAGACAGCGGTTTCGACGGTACAAAAGCTTATGCGATTGAAGGTGTTTTCGGCTTTAACGCGACTGCGGTTGCCGCCGCCGGAAATACGCTGTTCGTATCGTACTCGTCGTCCACCCTGCCCAAGTATAAAAACGCGGTCGGCGCGTTTACGTTTACCGAAGATCAAGCTCAATCGATCGAGCTTGATCCCGTTCTCGCGCAGGTCGATACGGTAACGTCTCTTGCCGCGCTTTACGACGACGAGCCTATTTTGTACGTTCTTACCGCCTTCGATCTTTCCGTTTACAAAATGTCGACAAGCGGCGGAATAGTCGTGGAGGACAGCTTTACGGCGGACAATTTCGAGCATAGGCTTGTTAACCTTTCCGCGTACAACGGCATCGAAAAATACATATATGCGCTCGACTCGCTGTCCGGCGTAATCAAAATATCCGCCGACCTTTCGGCGTTTACCGCCGTGATAGCTTCCGCAAGCGATATGGCAGGCTTTTTCAACACGCCGAGCGGCATTACGGTAAAGCATTCCACCCTGTACGTTGCGGACACCGTAAACGGCAGAATCGCACAGTACGGAAGCGAGCTTACCTATGCGCCCCACAGCTACGTTAACCCCGTATCGGTCGCAAACGACAGCAAAAACACACTGTACGTTGCTCACAACCGCAACACCGTATCGCTTTCCTACATAGACGGAACGCAGGTCGACGTAAAGCTTCCCGTTGGCGCCGGCGCAATCAAGCAGATAGCGGTCGACACCGACAAATCGCTTTATATTCTTTCCGCGCACGGAATGTACCGCGTGGACGGCTGCGCCGATTATTCCGCTATATCCGCACCTCGAAAAATAGAAAACACAAACGGGATTACCGCTTTTACCCTATCCTCCGGCACGGAAGAGGTTTACGTGCTGACCGCGCTTAATACGCTCGACAAGCTCGACATAACCGACACGGACGGAACGCTTTCCGCCGAGACGGTAAGCTCTTCCGCCATGCCGAGCGGAACGTTTTCCGTTGCGGTGGATATAGAGAAAAACATTTTCGCGCTCACCCCTCTCGGTCTTACCAGAACGGACGGTGCGACGGGCGCGCAAAAAACATATACCTTTACGGTCGGCGGTAAGCCTTATGCCGTTTCGGCAGGTCAAATCGCGCTTAACACGGTTAAAAACGAGTTCATTCGCACCGAATTAAGCGAAAATGTAGAGATTTTCGTTAACGCGATTATTCTCGACACTCTTAAACACCGCGCATTCGTCGTGGACGGGGCGTCGATCGACCTTAAACTCATAGACGAAAAGTACGAGCCGCCCGGCAATAAACCGGAAGAGGACGTTTCCCCTAACCCCATCGACGACGCTAACCGCATAATCCGCACGGTTTTGGACGACACTCCGGCGTTTAACAAGCCCGTCGATATGTCCTCCGACTACACCCTTAAAAAAGGCAGAAGAGTAATAGTCCCCGTCGACCAGCTAAACACCCCCAAAGAGTATTTAATGGTTCTTACCGACGACGTCGCCACCGGAAAGCTTATCCGCGTGTACGTATATAAGGACGCGCTCAGCGAACCGCTTTTGTACGCCGATCCGCCCTCCGCCGACGCCTCCGTTTATAACGACGCAACTCCCATTTACAAATGGCCGAGTCCTTCTTCGCCGCGCATAGAGGTAGGCGGATATATTCCGAAGAAAGGCGATTCGCTTACGCTTAAAAGCTTTGTACCAGGCTACACGGACGACTACGGCAACAAGTGGTACAGAATAGCTCTCGGATACTACGGCAAAACGGAGGGTTTTGTACTTGCCAACAACGTAAGTCTTTCGGGCTACGAGCCGACGGCTATTCACCCTGCGTACAACGCGACTATAATCAAATTCGGCGGACTCGATTACGCCGAGATTTACAGAAAGGACGACGACGGAAAAATCGTTCCGTGGGTAGATATCCCATCCCTTCCGGCAGGCACGCGCGTAGAGGTAATAGGCGCATTCGACTCGACGAGCGAGTACACTTTAATCAAGTTCTTCAATTCCGAGCTTAACGGCTCGCTGACGTGCTACGTACGCACCGAGCATATCGACTATGACGGGGTGAATATCGTTCTTTTAATCGCGATACTCGTTGCGATAATAACCGCGATACTGATAATCGTGATAATCGTGCGAGTTATGCGCCAAAAAAAGAAACGGCTTATTAACACCGTTTCCGAAGATGTCGATTAAGTATTATAGATCATATAAAGCGGCGCAAAAAATGCGCCGCTTTTTTACAGCTCGTCGTCCGCGTCGGAAGTAGATGCGACTTCCGTTTCCTTTTTTAAAAACTCGGCGGAACCAATCGAAAACTCATACGCCGTGCGTATTTCGGCGCTTCCGTCCTCCTGCTTTTTCGTGTACTGCCGCGACTGAATTCTGCCCGAAACCTCTAATTTTTGCCCGACCGGCGCGGTTTTTATAAGCCGCGCGTTTTTGCCCCAAGCGATGCACGGAATGTAATCCGACTTGCTGTACGCACGGTTAACGGCAAGAAGCACGTCGCAAATCTCGCGGTTAAACGGCGTCGTTCTGTACACGGGCGGCTTGCATATGTAACCGATAAGCTCTGCCACGTTGGGGTTTATATCCTCGTACGGCGACGTTATTTCGCGCGCAAACACAGAAAGTATAAGCCGCGACCGCTCGCCTTCGGGACGGTTAAAGCTTCTGAACTGTCCGACGACGGCCACCGTCATACCCTCGCTTAAATCCTTTATAAGCGGCTCGGCGGCGGTTATGGGGATAACGTCGAGGTGCTCTGAAAGGCGCGGAACGTTAAGGAAAAATTCGTAAAACCTTTCGCCGTAAAGGTCGTGCGAATATTCCACGGAAGAGCCTACCGTGCCTTGAAGGAACACCGAGTTGGTCGATTTTGCTTCGTTTTTCATTACGTACTCCTTATTTGTCTGCCGGTATGGTCGACAGTGTAATTATCTTTATAAATAAGCTCGCCCACAGTTTTAAAGGTAAAGCCTTTGGCGCGCAGTCCGTCAATTATTCCGGGCAGTGCCGCGAGCGTGTTTTTTCCGTCGTTGTGCATTAAAATTATGCTGCCGTTTCTTGCGCTGCCCACTATTCTGGAAATTATTTGTTCCTTAGTTAAATCTTTCCAGTCAAGCGAGTCCACGTCCCACTGAATAGTGTAAAGCCCCTGCTCTTTCGCCGTATCGATAACGGCGTCGGAATAATCGCCGTACGGCGGTCTGAAAAGGGTTACCTTCCTGCCGGAAACGCTTTCTATAAGCTCTTTCGAAGTAGACAGCTCGAGCGCGATTTTGTCCTTACTGAGCTTTGACATATAGGGGTGCGTCGCGGAATGAGTGCCTATCTCTATCCTGTCGGAAGAAGCAAGCTTTTTAAGCTCGGCGCCGTACTTGTTCGCCCAAAAGCTGACGACAAAATATGTGGCGCATGCGTCCTTTTCCTCGAGGGTTTCGAGAATCCCGAGCGTTTTGTCGGCGCCCCATGCCGCGTCAAACGTAAGCGCGACGGCCTTTTCGTCGGTTTCCACCGAGTAGATAGGCACCTTTCGGGGACTTACGTTGTTGTATATCGCCGCCGCACCCGTGTAGTAAATGCCGGTAGCGGAAAGCGCTATAACGACCGCCGCAATCACCCCTAAGATAATAGTGGAACGCTTAATAACCAGAAATCTCATCGTGGACTCTCCCATAATAACAAAATGTATACCTCGAAAAAGCGCATAAAAACCGAAATCAAAACGACTTGTGTCGAATTTATTATCGGTCTGCGCCGATTGGGTTACACTAATTTATTCACTGTGTCTTTCGATTAGAACAAGCGCGTAAATTTTTATTCCACGGTCGTTATTTATTTGACAAGGCTTTGTTTTTCGGTGTAAAATTTAATTAACAAAGGAGGGATAAACTATGTCCTATATCGATGAAGTAAAAGCGACCGTTGTCGCACGCAACGGCGACCAGCCCGAATTTTTACAGGCTGTCGACGAGGTGCTTACAACCATTAAACCCGTTGTGGAAAGCGACCCTAAGTACAAGAACAACGCTATTTTAGAGCGCATCACCGAACCGGATCGTCAGATTATTTTCCGTGTTCCGTGGGTTGACGACAAAGGCGTTTTGCGCGTAAACCGCGGCTTCCGTATCCAGTTTAACAACGCTATCGGACCGTACAAAGGCGGATTGAGACTCCACCCGTCCGTCAATCTTTCAATAATCAAATTTCTCGGATTCGAGCAGATTTTTAAAAACTCGCTCACCGGCCTCCCCATCGGCGGCGGCAAAGGCGGATCCGACTTCGACCCCAAAGGCAAAAGCGATAACGAAATCCGCGCGTTCTGCCAGAGCTTTATGACCGAGCTTGCTCGCCATATCGGCGCGGACACCGACGTTCCGGCAGGCGATATCGGCGTCGGCGGCAGAGAGATCGGCTTCCTTTACGGCCAGTACAAGCGGCTTAAAAACGTGTACGAGGGCGTTCTTACCGGAAAAGGTCTTACATACGGCGGTTCGCTCGCCCGTACGGAAGCGACCGGCTACGGCCTTGTATATATCGTCGAAAACATGCTCGAATCCGCCGGAAAATCGATTAAGGGCAAAACCGTCGCAATATCCGGCTCGGGTAACGTAGCGATCTACGCGGCGCAAAAAGCCGCGGCGCTCGGCGCAAAGGTCGTTACAATGTCCGACTCCAACGGCTGGATTTACGACCCGAACGGAATTAACCTCGACGTCGTACGCGACATCAAGGAAGTTAAACGCGGCAGGATTAAGGAATACGCCGATAAGGTAAAGAGCGCCGAGTATCACGACAGCGGAAAGGTTTGGCAGGTTAAGTGCGACGTCGCTCTGCCCTGCGCCACCCAAAACGAGCTTGACGAAGCCGACGCAAAGCTTCTTATAAAGAACAAAGTTTCGGCGGTCGGCGAAGGCGCAAACATGCCCTCCACCACCGAGGCTATTAACGCATTCCAAAAGGCCGGCGTACTGTTTATGCCTGCAAAGGCGGCAAACGCAGGCGGCGTCGCCGTTTCCGCGCTCGAAATGAGCCAAAACTCGCAGCGCCTTGCCTGGACCTTCGAAGAGGTCGACTCCAAGCTTAAAGGCATTATGAAAGGCATATTCGACAAGGCGTCCGAGGCCGCGGCAAAGTACTCTAAGCCCACCGACTATGTTGCCGGCGCCAATATCGCAGGCTTCTTAAAAGTCGCCGAAGCGATGATTGCCCAGGGTGTGTAATAAATAATAATTTTCAAAAACAAAACCGTCGCAATCTTTTGCGGCGGTTTTTTATTTTGATTTTAGGTTTTCAAGATAAAATGTAATTTAGTCAAAATCTAATTGTGGACACTTATTATGCAGCAATTTCACAAACTCATTTACACCCAACATCATGGCAGGAATTTTAACACACTTTTCTCCGATATATATTTTCAATTTACCTTTTCTGCTTTCATACATTCCGTAAACTATTTTTACGGTGTTTTCAATTTTAGTAATATCTTTGTAAAAGTATTGTTGTTTTTTTCTGAAAAGTCTAATATCCGTAAAAGAGTTATGGTCGTATGTTATTTTTCGCGTCATTATTACTGCAAATACGATGGTAAATACATCAACTGCAACACATAGTACCCAAGTGAGTGGAATTCCCCAAATATCTTTGTCAGAATGTTCCATAATTTCGGGGATTACTGTATAAAGAATTGTACATATCAACACTGCCAAAGTTAACAAAATAACCACCCCTGACATTATCCGCATCGCAATTACACTTGAACGGGGATAACATATACTCTTAGAGTCAATGGCATTTTTTTCGGCTTTTTGTCTTACAGTAGCCAGCCAAGGCACTATTAACGCTACCAATAACATTGTTAATGCGGGTGTCAAAGCGTCAATAATTCTCATATATTTTCTCCATTAACTTACCGTTTACTATTCGATTTGTCTGAAAGGATTTTTTCAAGAATTCCAACCCCTTCGCCTATCGCAAGTATACACTTTCTGGGACACTCGGCGGCGCATTTCATACAGCCGATACATTTGTCGTAGTCGATAGCGGCGAGGTTGTTGGAAAGCTTAATCGCGCCTTCGGGACACCCTCTTTCGCACTTTCCGCACGCTATACACCCCACCTTACACACTTCCGTAACCGCTTTGCCCTTTGTCGTATTGGAACACGCGATATATACTTTGGCGGACTTTGGAATTCTTCCTATTATTTTTTTCGGACATGCCGCCACACACGCGCCGCACGATATGCACTTATGTCTGTCGACGACGCTCGCGCCGGTGTCTTTACTTATTTCGACCGACTGATTGGGACACGAGTTTACGCACGTACAAAGTCCCATACAGCCGTAAGCGCACGCCTTACTTCCGCCGGCGAGTATCTCGGCGGTTCGGCAGTCGCCGTAGCCCTGATAGTCGAATTTGTCCTCGGCGCGGTTGCCGCCGAAACAATGAACAACCGCAACCGTTTCCTCGCTTTTTATTTCGCTCATTCCGAGTATATCCGCGATGTTTTGCTTGTTTTCGGGCGACGTAGGGTTACACTTACTTAAATCGGCCTCGCCTTTAAACAGCGCTTCGGCAAACTGCGAGCAGCCGGGATAACCGCACCCACCGCAGTTGGCGCCTGCAAGGTTGCGCTCTATGTCGTCTATCCTCGCGTCGCGCTCGACGGACATTTTATCGCCGAGGTACGAAAGCGCAAACGCGAAAACCGCCGCTAATGCGGACACGATAAGTATGGGAAGCACTATATACAAAAATATTTCCATATCTTCCCTCTCTTTAAACGAACGACAGACCGTTAAAACCGTAAAACGCCATAGCCATTATTCCGGCGGCGATTAGCGCGAGCGGAAATCCGACAAACGGCTTAGGCGGCTTGCACAGCGCTTGCTTTTCGCGTATACCTGCCATAAGGATAAGCGCAAGCGTAAACCCAAGCCCGGTAGCTATTCCGGTTATAAGCGTACTGAAAAAGTCGAGGCCTTGCGACACGACGGTGTTTGCCGTGCCGAGGACCGTACAGTTGGTTGTAATAAGCGCGAGGTACACGCCGAGCGAGCTGTAAAGCGTGGGCGACAGCTTTTTAAGCACTATGTCGAGAAGCTGAACGAGCGACGCTATTACGAGAATGAATACAATCGTGCTCAAGTATGCGATGGAAAGAGGCTCGAGCACAAACGTGTACAACAGCCAGCACACGACCGAGGCGACCGTTATTACAAACGTTACGGCAAGTCCCATTCCTATTGCCGACTGCGTTTTTTTACTTACGCCGAGGAACGGACAAATTCCCAAGCTTTGGTTAAGCACTATGTTGTTTGTAAGCACGCCCGAAACGACGATGGCAACGATTGAAACAAAGTATTCCATATTACGCCGCCTCCCTTTCAATAAGCGCTTTTTTGTCGTTTTGCGCGCGTTTAGCCGCAGCAAATACGGCGTTAAACACGGCCATCATCAATCCGAGCACTATAAATCCGCCCATCGTCTTATCGAAAAATCCGCTTCCGAGCGCCGCGCACAGTCCCTGGCGCACCGCGCCGAGAAGCGTAATCGACGCGATAAAGCCGATACCCATAGACAATCCGTCGATAACCGACGGAAGCACCTTGTTTTTACCGGCAAACGCTTCCGCTCTGCCGAGAATAATGCAGTTAACGGTAATAAGCGCAATAAACGCGCCGATACTGTCGTTTAACGTGGGCAAAAACGACGAAACAATCATTTGAACGAGCGTTACAAGCGACGCGATAATTATTATGTACGCAGGCAGATGCACTTTGTCGGGAATTACTTTTCTGAGCAGCGAAATAATTAGGTTGGAAAATACAAGCACAAACGCGGTGCAAAGCCCGAGCGACACGGCGTTTATAATGTTGTCCGACTTGGCAATCGTCGGGCACATGCCGAGCACAAGAACAAACACAGGGTTGTTGGTAAGTCCGCCGAGCACGGTCTTTTTAAACTCTTGCTTAGTCAAGGCGCACCCCCTTTTTGTCGTTTTCGCCACGTAATTCGGACTTAGACCTAACCGAAATCGCCTCGCGAATCTTTTCGCCGTGAGCGGATGCAAAAGCGTTTGACATGTTTAGCGCGCGGTTTACCGCGCCGAGCGAAATCGTAGCATAAGTTTTGCCGAGATTCGCTTCGAGGTCGACGTCCCCCACCGAGCCTAAAACCGATCCGAAAAGGTCGTCGGGAAGCTTTTCGAAATAGCTCTCGTTTTGTTTTTTTACAGTCGCGCCGATAAGCGCGCCGTCCTTGTACGCGCAAAGTATAACAACGGTGCTGTCCCTGCCTCCGGCAGCGCTTTCCACTATAAACGCACCTGTATTAAAGCCCTTAGGCTCGCCGTAAACCGCAAGAATTTCCGCCCTGCGCGACTTGTGGTTCTTATTATAATCCACAATAGACACGCCGTATTCGTCCTCATTTAACAGCACGATATAGCCTTCCTTAAAAGCCGTCTCGTCGCTGTCGCACGCCTTTGCGATGGAGTTAATCTTTTTGGCGGTATCCATGTCGAGCTTTGGCACGTATTTTGGAAAGAACATATTGCAAACGGCAAGAATTCCCACGCTGACGACGGTTATTGCGACGAGCACGGCTACCGCTTTTAATGCGTTTAAAACCGACCTGTTCATGACTTCACCTCGCCGCTTTTGTTCTTTTTACCGTGTTTTTCGGGCTTCACGTAGCCGAACGGCTTTGGAATAATGTATTTATCGAGAAGAGGAACGACAAGGTTCATTATAAGAAGCGCAAACGAAAATCCTTCGGGCGAGCTTCCGAACGAGCGTATAAGCGCGGTTATAAGCCCCACGCCGACGCCGTAAATTACGCTTCCCACAAAGGTATTGGGGCTTGTCGCGTAGTCTGTAAGCATAAACACCGAGCCGAACAGCAGTCCGCCCGAAAGTATGTGCGCCGCAACCTCTTTACCCATTTCGGCGCCCGTTATTCCCGACGGAACGACGTCGAAAAGGAAGGCAAAAAGCGCAAGCGATGCAACCGTGATAAGCGGCAGTCTCGGATCGATAACGCGCCGCAGCGACAGGTAAATAAATCCGATTAAAATTGCGATAACGCACGTTTCGCCGACCGCCGCCGTCGTAGTGTTGCCGAGGAACATATCGGTAAGCATAGACCCGGTTACGCTCTCTCGGCTTCCCAGCCATGTCGCGCCGCTCGAGGCAATATCGGCGCCAAGAAGCGAGCTTGTAAGATTAAACGCGCCTGCCCCACCGAATGCTATAAACAAAAACACTCTGCCGGTGCACGCCGGGTTTGCAAAGTTTCTTCCCAGTCCGCCGAACAGCATTTTTACGAGCACAATCGAAAATACCGAGCCGAGCGCGCACAGCAAAACGGTATCGAATGAAAAAACAATTGCGCCCAGCTTGTCGGTAACGTTCAATCCCCACATTTTTACCGTCATAACGGCAGGAAGATTAAGCGCGAGTATAACGGCGGTAACTGCAAACGAACAGTCGGTTACGCTCGAGTTTTTAACGCCCTCGCGAGTAAAGTTTTTGTTTACGATAAGGTTATAAAGTAGTTCTGCGGCAAAGCAGAAAATAAGACATGATACGAGATTGATTATAACGTGGTAGCCGTAATATACCGTAGCGGCAATTACGCACGGTAGCAACGCGATAAGCACGTCTATCATAATGCGCCGCGACGAAGAAGACGGGTTTGTAATCTGAGGAGAAGCCGACACCAGTTTTTTCATAGTCCCAACTCCTTGATTTTGCGTTTGCAAAGCTTGACAGACTGAACGATAGTGCGCTTTGCCGGGCAAGTATACGCACAGCAGCCGCACTCGATACAGTTAAGCGCACCGTACCTTTTGGCGGTGGCGTAGTCGCCGTTAAGCGTATAAGCGTCTATGTACATAGGCATTAAGTTCATCGGGCAGGCGCGTGCGCATTTTCCGCAGTTTATGCACGGCTTGGGCTGCGACGTATTAACGTCGTCCTCGCTTAAAAACAAAAGCGAGCCGGAGGTTTTGCTTATCGAATAGTTTAAATCGGGAACGGCAATTCCCATCATCGGTCCGCCCGAGATGATTTTTGCGCAGTCGCCTTCGAGTCCGCCGCAGTAATCGACGAGATCGCCGTAAAGAGTTCCCGTTCGCACGAAAAAATTGCCCTGATTTTTAATGTCGCCGCTAACCGTAACCGCGCGTTCATAAAGCGGCCTTCCGTTAAGCGCCGCCTCGTACAGCGCGTACGCGGTGTGAACGTTACCCACAACCACCCCGACGTCGGACGGTAGTCCGCCGCACGGCACCTTCCGCCCGGTAACAGCGTAAATAAGCTGCTTTTCCGCGCCCTGCGGATACTTGCTTTTAAGCATGGTAACGCGCGCTCTAATCCCCTTTTCTTCGATTGCGGTATAAACGGCGTCTATTGCAAGCGGCTTATTATCCTCAATCCCCACGTCGAACTCGTCGATGCCGAGCACGGTCGCAAGCATTTGCGCGCCGAGTAAAACCTCCGCGGTACGCTCTCGCAGCAGTCGGTAGTCGCACGTTATGTACGGCTCGCACTCCGCACCGTTGATAATAAACCTGTCGACTTGTTTTTTAGGCGCATACTTTACATGCGACGGAAAGCCGGCGCCGCCCATTCCGACAAGTCCGGCCTCCTTTATGCGTTTTAAAAGCGCGTCCTTGTCCTTTAAATCCTTAATCGGCGGCAAAAACTTTTCGGCGTCTTTTCCGTCGTTTTGTATAACGACGTGATCGCACGCACCCGTTACGGTCTTTCGTTTTTCTATCGCTTTTACGGTGCCCGAAACGGACGAAAAAACGTCGGCGGAAACAAACCCGTCGGCTGCGCCTATTTTCGACCCAACGGATACGTAATCGCCTGCCGTAACAACCGCCGCCGCAGGCTTACCTATGTGCTGGCAGAGCGGAATATAAACGACGGACGGCGCAGGCACGTCGACAAGGAACCTGCTTTCGGTCAGTTTATTATGGGGGGTGTGAATACCCTTTTTAAACGACTTGATATTCAATACTGCTCTTTTATATGTTTAGTTAAAACAATTATATCAAAATCAAGCACGTTTGTAAACATATTTAAAGAAATGGATTTTGATTTTTTGTCGGTCTACCGTTCCGTTTTATACGCTTGTTTTTTCGACTGTTTTTTGCTCTTGAATTTTTTAACGGTTTTAACCGTGTTTTTAATAGCGATACCGACGCCGAGCGCGGTCAAAAACACGCCGAAGCAAATTTTAAGAACCCTTCCGCTCGCATAGACGGTCGCAAAGCTTCCTGCCGCCGCGCCGAGCAGCGCAATAAGCGCTATCGGAATCGCGGACGCCGCCGCAACGTATCCGTTTTGTCTGTGAATGGAAAGCGCGATAATGCTCATCGGCACAAACGCGATAAGGTTAATAGCCTGGGCAAGGTGCTGCTCTATCCCGGCGCAAAGCGTAAGAAGCGGAATAAGCAGCGTTCCGCCGCCCATTCCCATTCCGCCTATAAGTCCGCCGAGCGCGGACACTATAATAATAACGTGTTGATAACTCATACCGCCGCCAGCTTTATTCCCACCGCTATCATGATCACCGCAAAAATAAACGACACAACCGTTCCGTTAAGCTTGTCGAGAATGAGCGCCCCTGCCGCGCCGCCGAGCGACACCCCTATTACCGCGCAAAGCACCGCGTTGGCGTCGAAATACCCGTTGGCAATATAAATAGACGCGCTCAAAATACATATCGGAAGTATTACAAGAAGCGCGGTGGCGTGCGCGCGCTTTGTGTCAAGTCCCGACATCGAAAGAAGGGGCACGCACAGCATTCCGCCCCCACCGCCGAAAAATCCGGATATGCCGCCTACGAGCGCGCTTCCGATATAAACCAATGTCTTGTTCAATCCTTTTTCCACATAAATAGTTTTGCTCGGATTGGCAAAAAATAACCGAACGGACCGCACGGAACAAAAAACAATTATATATTCCGAACTGCGAGCAAATAAGCTGTAAAATTTTGGGGTAAAATAAGCAATAAGGCGCAAAAACGTTTGCTATTTTATGATATATATATTATAATGTTAGATGTGTAAAAAAATGAGGCACAGGTGGCACATGCGATCTATCAAAAGAGTAACCAATACGACAATCTTCACGGCGCTTATTTTGGCGCTCGCCCTGGCGTTGCTATCGGTAGCAATGTCGTTCGGCTTTAAAGGCCGTGCGCTCGCCGAGGATACTAAGGAATACAACCCCACGTCGGCAGGAATTTCCAACACCGATTTTACCGATACGTCGGGCAGCGTTCCTGCTTCCCCGTCCAACTGGACCGGTTCCGCTATCGGCGGTAGCAACCCTGATATTATTCACGGCGTCGTCGACTTAAATCCCACCGCATACGTCGGATCGGACAGCGGCAACGAAAAGCTTAAACTCGACCAATACGAGGAATATAAAACGGAGGACAAGCTTCCCAAAACCATTTTCGGATCCAATTCCGACTACGGCGGAAGCGAAAAGGCTCTTTTTATTAACACCGGCAAGGGCGCGGAGGCAGGCTATGCATATTCCTCGTCCGATATGACCTTCGAGCCTAATGCGTTCTACCGCGTTTCCGCTTGGGTCAAGACCGGCGACTTTGCGTCCGACACCGGCGCAACCGTTAAGCTAACCGGCCTCGACAAACCCGTATCGTTCGTTAACATCAACACCGTCGCAAAGTTCGACAAGGTAAACGGCGCGCCCGTATTTACAAAAGCCAATCTTTACGGCTGGGCGAAGTACACCATTTACGTGAGGACCTCTTCTTCCGTTTCGAGCACCGTAAAGCTTGTTCTCGGTCTCGGCGACGCAGTAAGCGCGGAAGACGAAAACCTTCCCGTCCTTCCCCGTCTTGCGAGCGGCTATGTATTTTTCGATACCGTTAAGGCAGAGCGCATCTCGGCAAAAGACTTCGCTTTCGACACCGAAGGCTTTACCTACGAAGGCGACAATGTCTATGTAAACTCGACCGGCACGGCAAAGCTTCTCGATCTTTACGAGCTTAACTATATGACCGCCGAGGACGAAAACGGCAAGACCTACGAAATAGGCACCTTCTCCGACGACGACGGTAACAAGCTTTGGAATATGAACGCAGTGTACGATCCCGACGCCGAGGAAGAAAACTACGTCGGTCCGTCCAATGCCTATATCTACAACTCCTACGTTCAGGCAGATATCGAAAACAAGGAAAACGGCTTTACTTCCAATCCCTGGGCGCCGCTCGGAACCGCCGAAGACAAGTCGCTTTACGATAACGACCTTATAACCGGCACCAACGGCAACATTCTCGTTATCAGCACTTACAACGGCACCAAAAAGGAATTCGAACATTCCGCTCACGGCGTAGCCTCCCCCGACTTTACCATTAAGCGCTTCGGTTATTACCGCTTCGGCGTTTGGGTAAAGGGCGACAGCATAGAAGGCGGTACGGGTATTTCGTTAAGCGTCAAGGGCGAAACGAACAACACCGCCACCGACAATAAGCTTGCTCAGTGGTATACCGGCCTTTCCTCGGGCGGCGACGCCGCAACGTACGGCTGGACCGAACACTCCATTTATATCAAAGGCTCTAACATTAACGACCTTACCGTTCACTTCGAGATGTGGCTCGGCGCGCCCGACAGCAAGTCGTCCGGCATAGCCATGTTCGACAACGTAACGTTTACCGAGCTTAAATACAGCGAATACAGCAAGCTTTCCGCTTCCGGCGAATACTTCCTCACTCTCGACGCAGGCCAGGCGGACACCGGCGTAACTAACGGAAACTTTGCTTCGGTCGGCGATCTCGACGGCGACGAAATAGAGTTCCCCCTGCCCGCAGCCGATTGGACGGTATACACCGCGCACGGCATTGACGTACCCGGATTTTCCTATAACGAAGTAAGCATGGACGACGCCGTACACGGCATTCTTCCTATCGGCGAGTTCGATAAGGTCGCCGGCAAAATCGGCGCGCAGGACCCTGCGACATTTGCAGGCGCACCTCTTTACAACGTGCTTGTATTATCTTCGCCCACCAAAACCGCATACTGCTACCGTTCGAGCGATCTTACGGTAAACGTAGATACCGCGTACAAGCTGGAAGTGGAAATGGCGGTTTCGGGCGTTGCCGCCGACAGCTACGGGGCGACTCTCCTACTCCGCGGAAACGGCAACCAAATCCTTTCCACGATAGAAAACATTAAGTCCACCGACAACACGTTTAAGACCTTCACCTTCTATATCGACGCACCGCTTGCGATAGACGTCGTAAAGCTTGAAATTTGGCTCGGTCTTAACGACAGAAACAACAATACTGAAAAACTGTCCGACGGCGTTATTTACGTAAAGAGCGTATCGTTTAACACCTGGACGGCAAGCGAAGGATCCGACTTAACCGCCGAGTACACGCAAATCCTTAACAAGTATCTCGCGGACGTCAACACTCCTGCGTACCAAAACCTCGATTACGGCGTTTACTCGTTTAAGCAACCCGAGCTTTACTACTATGACTTCTATTCGTACAACACCGGCAAGGGCTACGCCGCGCCGTACAACTATTCAATGTACACGCATATTTCCGAGAACCTCATTTACGGCATATTCAATACGGAAAAAATGCAAAACATTCACCTCGACGGGTTTGAAAAGAAGGACCAAAGCGGCAACATGCTTTTAATCTACAACACCCTTCCCAACTACTCCGAGGCCACTTACGCGCACAACCTTGCGCTCGTGTCCAACCTTTACTACCGTCTCGACGTAACGATTAAGGTCCGCTTGTCCGAAGAGGTACGAGCCAACGACGACAAGATAGGCGCTTCCATTAAGCTTACCGGCACGCAGAACGTATCGTTCGACAACATTAAGGATACTTCCACCCTGCTCATGAAAGGCAAGGAAGAAAGCCGCGACTACGAAGCGTTTAAGACCTATTCCTTCTATATCGCGACGGGCAGCAACGGCGGAACGATGGGTCTTACCATAAGCCTCGGCGGAAAGAGCGTATCAAGCTATATCGAAGGCCAGCTTATCGTTGCCAACGTATCGCTCTTCCAGGTCAACAACACCGTTTACGAAAACGCGGTAAACAACAAGAGCGAATATGTAAAAACCGTAAGCCTTTCCGAGCAAACCAAAGAAGATGATTCCAACGTCGAAAAACCCGAAGGCGGCAAGATCGACGGATGGGTTATCCCCACCATTATCTTCGGCGCGGCTCTCATAATTTCGATAATTATAATCGCGGCGGTAAGACTTCGCGACCACTTCAAAAAGAAGAAGAAAGTTGCCTACACTTCCGAATACGACCGCGCGGCGCTCAGTAAAGAGCTTGACAGACTCAAAGCCGACGAGGATAACGCCAATAAGTCCGCCAAAAAGCCGGACACCGCGGACAGCGATCTCGACGACGACATGACCGTTCCGAGCTTAGAGCCGCAAACGCCCGACGAGCCGAAGCCTACCGAGCCTGCAGAGGAACCCGAAGCCGAGACAGAACCCACTCCCGAACCGGAAGAGCCTTCTAAGCCCGAAAGCGACGACCTCGACGACTAATCGTATACAAAACTTAAAACGCCTCTTAAGCGAGAAGCTCGAGAGGCGTTTTTGTATGCCTGTATTCTTTTGGTTTCAGTAAATCAATATCCGCCGTCGACGTGCAATAGCGCGCCGTTTATAAACGACGATTTTTCGTCCGCGAGGAACAGCGCGGCGTGGCTTACGTCCTCGGGCCGTCCTATGCGGCGTACGGGCGTGTTATCTACTATCTTGATTAACGCGTCGGGCGGAACGGTATCGTTCATTTCGGTTGCGATAAGCCCGGCTACGATTGCGTTTACGGTAACATACTCGCCCACCTCGCGCGACAGCGCCTTAGTCAGTCCGTTTACGCCTGCCTTAGCAGCGCTGTAAATTGTTTCGGTACTCGAGCCGCGCTCTGCCCAGAACGAGCTTATGTTTATTATTCGACCGAAGCCGAGATTTATCATGCCCGGCAAAAACGCCTTCGTGGTAAGCCACACGCCTTTTAGGTCTACGCCCATAACCTTGTCGAAGTCGCTTTCCTTATCGAATTGAAACATATTTATATGCGCAATACCTGCGTTGTTGATAAGCGTATCGACAGGACCGTATGCTACCTTTTCCGCCATAGCGGCAACTTCCTTTGCGTTCGACACGTCCGCCTTAATCGCCTGGCACGCTATCTCGTTTGCGGAAAGCTCGTTAACAATGTCCATCGCCTGCTTTTCCGACTTGTTATAATTGATTATAACGTTGTAACCGGCCTTGCCGAAGTCAAGCGCCATTTGCCTGCCGATTCCGCGCGAGCCGCCCGTTATAAGCACCGTTCTTTTTCTGTCCATGTTTCCTCTGCAAATAACGCCGAAAGCGATATGCTTCGGCGCAAAACTATATATTTACTTTATATTATCGGGAAGGTCGTTTTCAAACAGTACCGTTCTTTCTTCCGCTATCTCGGTTAACGCTTTTACCGCTTCCACTCGCGAAGAAAACACGCGGATATTTTCACCGCTCATTCCACCGTCCGTCGCGCCTTTTTTAATATCATCGGCGCGCGAGCCTACCAAAAACGCATAGTCGCAAACGGCCGCAATATCTTTGCCAAGCTGAGTGTTGCATTCCTTTTCGAGCGCACCAAGCTCTACAAACCCGGGCGTTACGATAATCTTTTTTCCGCCGAACTTGCTTAAAACCTGCAAGGCGTTTTTGGCGCCCATCGGGTTTGAGTTGTACGCGTCGTCGATAACGGTTACGCTATTGTTGGCGGACGGCACGAGGCAAAGCCTATGCTCGACCGGTTCGAGCTTACTTATTCCGCAAACTATTTTGTCGTGAGGCACTCCAAGCTTATCCGCAAGCGCGGCGCACACGCACACAAGCTCGGGTATATGCGCGCCGAGAAGCTTTGTGGTAACGGCGTGCTTTTCCCCACCGATATATAGGTCGAAGGAAGTTCCGTCGCAGCCGATTGTAACGCCGTCGTAGTAAACGTCCGTATTTTCGCCGACAAGGATTGTATTGCAGCGGCACTGTCTGTTTTTAAGCTCGCGGCTTCCCTCGTTGTAACCGTTCAGCGCGATAAATCCGTCCTCGGGCAAACTTTCCGCAAGCTCAAACTTGGTTTTTGCTACGTTCTCACGGGTTTTAAACGTTTCTATATGCATATCACCGACGGCGGTTATTATGCCGAACGAAGGATTTACTAAACCGCAAAGCTCTTTTATATCCCCTACGTAGCGCGCGCCAAGCTCGGCAATAAAGTACTTTTCGCCTTTATAGTTATCGTTTATCGTTTTGCATACGCCCATAGGCGTGTTGAAGCTTCCGGGTGTCGCAAGCACAGAGCCGAACTCGCTCAGCATGGCGCGAAGAATATTTTTTGCCGTCGTCTTGCCGTAGCTCCCCGTAATGCCGATTACCGTAGGCTTATACTCGTCAAGCTTGGCTTTTGCTAGCTTTATGTATTTACGATTGATAAGCTTTTCGAGCGGCGTAAGAATAAGCGTTGAAAGAATCGCGATAAACGGAGTAAGTATTCCGTACGCCGCCGTAAGCGTTTGAAAGTAAGGCGAGTAATATACCGCCCACGCAATTCCGGCGCCAACCGCAAGGTCGAGAATAAGAAGGAGTACGATTATGCGCTTTACCCTGCCGGTATACTTTAAGGAATTGGCGCCGCTCTTTCCGCACGAGGCGACAAACACAATCGCAAGCACGATATAAAACGCCACGGCGCAGTAACGCGCATATTCATAAAACTCAAAACACCCGACGTAGACAATCATTGCGATAAACGAAAACGCCGTAAGCGCAATGTAGCGTATAAGCACGTCGTATTTAGTAGCCTTCCACCAGGCGAAAACACCCTTTCCTTTGTACCCTGAAAGCTGCAAAATCTTTATTATAGGCAATGCGGCGGCGACCGAAAGTCCAACCGAAACCGCTATTAAAGCTACAGAAATGTAAAAATCCATCACACCGTTTCCGACAAAAAAGTTTTTATTAGTTTTACAAACGCATAATGCGACTGCAAGTAACAAAAGTGATCGCCGTCCAAAAAGACGAGCTTACTTCCTTTTATTCCTTTACATAACCGCCTCGCCATGTACGGCGGAGTATCCTTGTCGCGCTTACCCCAAACGATAAGCGTAGGACATCGAATAGAGGCGAGAAGCCGCTCTAAATGAGTATTTACAATCCTCACAAACACCGGCCGCATCGACTCACCTAAACTATTATAGTCTTTAGAACCCATTCCGTCAAGCGGTTTTCCGCGCTTTACGCGGTAGTGGTAACGTGCTACGCGCAGTTTTTTAAAAATACTCGGCCTCGGCTTCATGCCGGCGCTGTCGACAAGCACAAGCCCGTCGCACAGTCCTTGCGCCGCAAGGATTATCCCCACGCGTCCGCCAAAGCTGTGTCCCACGATTATGGGGTTAACTATGTTATGTATCCGCAAAAACTCGTGGAGGTGCGAAGCGTATTCGTAAACGCCCCACTCGCTCGGAACCTCTGTCGGGAACGCGAAGTTAACCGCATTATAGCCAAGCTCGATTACGGCATTGTACGCCGCCGAAAAGGATTTTATATTGCCGCCCCAGCCGTGAAGAAACAGCACCGTGCGCTCGGCCGTGGTATTAAAGTTAACTTCGTACTCGCACTCCGCACCGGCAAACCGTTCCTTCATATTCACCCCACACTTATGTTTGCGGCAGAGTAATCGTTTTAAACGTTAAGCCGCATTGACACCGCGTCGCTTGCGCCGTAGTACGCTTTCCGCCTGCCGACTTCGATAAACCCAAGCTTACCGTACAGCGCTCTTGCCGCCGCGTTGCCGTCCCTTACGAGAAGGTATACATTCCGCGTGCCGAGCGCTCTTGCCGCGTCTATAAGCGATAACAAAAGCTTTGTCGCAACGCCGCGCCGCCTGAACTTTTCCGTAACGGCGATATTTGCTATCTCGCATTCGTCGACTGCACACACCGCCGAAACATAGCCCGAAAACTCGCCGCTACTTTCGGCAACAAAGAACAGCGCGTTTTCTTTTTCGAGTTCTGTCGTGATTTGCTCACCTGTCCACGGGCAGTCAATGTACGCCTTTTCCGCCGCGGCAATATTAGGTACGTCGGATATATTCGCACGCCTAACGATAATATCCGCGCCGCTCAAAGGTCGCCCTCGCCGCGCTCGGGTTGAGCCTTTCTTACATACAAAGGAAGAAGTTCCTTTTGGTCGATAACGTTTTTCGAGTGTTTTTGTACGGCGACGGTAAGTTCCTTTTCCCCGACGCCTGCCGTGCCCGAAAATGCGGCCGAAAGCTTTATATCGGTAGACACGGCGTACCCCTTGTACGACTCGGCTATTTTGTGCGCTTCGTCCGCCGTTACGCACCGCGTTTCCTCCACAACAGTATCGCCGTCGTACACAGCGATATAGCACACGTTGTTTCCGGCGTGCGCGATAGAAACCACCTTATCGCTACTATTGTTATATGAATTGAGTTTTAGATTGTTTACGGCAAAACAACGCTTGCCCGTAGCGTAGCAAAACGTTTTTATTGTCGCAAGCCCCACTCTAAGCCCCGTAAACGAGCCGGGACCGACGCATGCGCCGAAAAGATCGATATCCTTTAATTGTATTCCGCACTCATTAATAACGCCGTCTATAAGCGGCATAAGCGTTTCCGCACCGGCATTGGACAGATTTTCCTTATAATAGCTTTTATCCGCCGTTAAAAGAAGAACCTTGCACCCTTCCGCGGTATCAATCATCAGAACGTTCATATTTGTACCGATACCTCCCTGCCGTAATCGGTTTTATCTATGTGAATTAAAATCGTTTTTAAGCCGTCGAACATGTCGCAAATGTTTTCCCACCATTCTACCGCGCAAACGGTGCCGTCGTCGCCGATAAAGTCGTCAAGCCCTGCGGCGTACGCCTCGTCCGAGTCGGTAAGTCTATATGCGTCGAAATGACAAAACTTAACCTGCCGCCCGAAGTATTCGTTCATAATGGTAAACGTCGGGGAAACGACGGGCGACGTTACACCGAGACCTTTGGCAAGACCTTTACAAAACACCGTCTTGCCTGCGCCAAGCTCGCCTGTAAGTAAAACAACCTCGCCGCCGATTAAACATGCGGCAAGCTTTTTTCCAAGCTCTTCCATTTGGCGAGCGGAAGATATCTTGTATACTTTTTTCGTATCGGTAGACATTTTACGTCCTTAATTTAATTAGATAATCGGCGCGGCGTCAGATTTTTACCGCTTTAAATGCGGCAGGCGCACCTAAAGACGCCCAAAGCGCCATAATAAAATATCTTAAATAGCAATAAAGCATCGGTTCGCTTTGCGGTAAAAACAGCTTAAAAAGCTGCTGAACGGCAACGGTAACGCCGCCGCCGATAACAAGACGGAGAAGAATCTTCCACCAAACCCGAGTCGCTTTTATGTCGTAACGGATATAATTCTTTTCGAAGTAATATCCGATATTAAACGCCGCGAACGCGCCTATTCCTTTTAATAAATCTTCGCTCTCGCCAAGCTTACCGAGCGCAGACAAAACTATTATTACAACAACGGACATAAAAATCGCGCCGAGCGCAAACCACTCTTCCTTATTACCGAGTAAGGACAAAAGCATATTAAACGCTATCGAGCAAAACACGCCGACGGCAAGTCCGCAAAACACGTCGGACAAATAGTGCTGACCGAGATACATTCTCGAAAGCATTACGAGTACCGTCAGTACCGCCGCGGCAATAAGCACGATCTTGTACTTTTTGCCGTACCTTATGGAGAGAACCGTTCCAACGGTAGATACCGTTTGCGTGTGTCCCGACGGAAAAGAATAGCTGACTTCGGGCGACTGAATGCTTACAACGTCGTTCGGATAGGCGTTAAAAGGCCTTGTGCGCTTAAAGCCGATTTTCATTACGCTTGTAACCGCAACGCCGAGGATATACACGTTAAAAAACCTGTGCGCAAATGCTTTATCGACAACCCAATAAAGCACGACGGCGATTACGAGAAAAAACGTTTCGGTGCCGAAAAACGACAGAAACTGATTTAATATGTCCATAAACGGACTGCGAAGCGTTTGCAGCGCTTTTATTAAATCAACCTCAAAACCCATCAGTCAACTCCGCCGAACCGCCTTACGTTAGTTCCGTCAGACCACAAACGCTCGATATTGTAAAACTCGCGCGTTTTGTCGGTGAATATGTGGACGATAACGCTACCGTAATCGAGCGCCACCCATTCCCTGTCTATATCGCGCTTGGACGGGTCCAAACCGAATTTTTCAGTAAGCATGTCCTCAACATAGCCGTACAGCGCTTTAACCGCAGTCGACGACGAAGCCGACGCGATAATAAAGTAATCGGCGACAATCGTTTTACCCTCGAGGTCGATTATGTCTATATCGTGTCCCTTGTGTAAATCAAGTTCCTTTGCGACAGCCTCCGCAATTTCGGTGCTCGACGCGTTACGTTTAAACGCCGGTTTTTTATGCTCGCTCTCGCGGACTTCTTCGCGAACTTCTTCCTTTTGCTCTTCCTCGCCTGCGTCGACTTTTCGCGGCGGCATTGCCGGAAGGGTTTTGCCTGCGCAAACGCGCGCATAGTATTCGAGCGCCCTATCACCGTAATCGCACGGTTCGGTGTCCCTGAAATCGTGCACGGCATTGAGCGCGGCGTACATGGCAAGCTCGCGGTCGACGGTAAGAAGATAACGGAAGTAAAATACCTCGTTATAATTTCTTCCGACCTCGGTTTTGTCGGCAAGGTACACAATCTCGTCGAGAAGGCTCATATCGGCGTCGCCCGTCGTGTGAACCTTTATAGCGTGCGCAATCTCGTCCGACACGTTAAAGTCGCGCTTTGCTATATACGCGCCTATCGGGGAATGAACGGTAGGCTCGGGAAATCCGCGTAAGTCCACCTTGTTTTTGTAATCGGCTACGTTTACCGACTTAGCGACGTCGTGGAGAATGCAGGCTATTACGGCGTCGTTAACGTTTCCGCCGTACAGCTTGGCAAGGTATGCGCCGCAAAGCGCAACGCCGTAGCTGTGCGTTATGCGTTTATCGGTACTGTTGTATTTATACAGCGCGTTAACGTATTTGCGGTACGGATTAAACAGACCGTATTTATCCGCCGCCTTTTTTACGATATCGGGCAAAAACCTGTTTTCTTTTCCGAAAGCAAGATCGATTCTAATCTCCGTGCTCGAAATGTTAACGCCCGAAAACGCCGCGATTTTAACCTTTATCCCTCGCTTTTTAAGCGACTGTAACACCTCGCCGCTCGGATTGTAACCGGGACGGGGCACAACAAAAAACGTAACAAGTTTTTTGAGCGCGTCTATCTCGTGCCACTCGGTTAAACGGGTAAGCTCTTCGCTGCCGATAACCCAAAACAGCTTATCGCCCTTGAACTTTTTGGCAAAGTACGCGGCGGTATCGACGCTGTAACTTACGTCCTTTTTGGAAATTTCGACGCGGCTTACCTCCGTCTTTGCCGAAGTGAACAGCTTTTTGCAAAGGTTATACCGCACCTTTTCGTCCGAAGCGCCGCTCGCTTTAAACGGCGAAATGTACGCCGGAATGACTATCACCCTACCGAACGCGCTTTCGAGGTTTTTAACGATATCGAGATGCCCAAAGTGCGGCGGATCAAAGCTGCCGCCGAATAGAGCTATTTTTTGCGTTTTTTTCTTTACTACGGTCATGATCTACTCCTCATAGGTAAATTCCGTGTCGAGCATGCGGACGGTATCGCCGTTTTTTATGCCTGCACGCCTTAATGCTTTTGTAACGCCCGAGTCGTCGAGTCTGCGCTGGAAGTACGTAAAGCTGTCCCTATCCTCGAGTACGACGGTACGGGCGAGCCGCTCAATAAGTTCCCCTTCTATCACGAACGCACCGTCGTCGCTGCGCCTTACGGTAAACGCGTTGGGGTCTGCGTCGGGATAGACAAACGGTTCGAATTCGATAGGTCCCTGCGGCGGAAGTGTGGAAAGCTTTTCTTTTACGGCATAAATCAGCTCTTTAATACCTGCGTGCGTTACGCAGCTGATTTGTATTATATTGCCGTCGACGGTCGAAATAAACTCGTCAATTTTTTTCTTATCCGCGCATTCCGTTTTGTTAAGCGCAATAACCTGCGGAACGAGCGCGAGATCGGGGTTGTACTTTACAAGCTCATCGTTTACGGTGTAGTAGTCTTGAATGGGGTCGCGCCCGTCGAACGACGCGGCGTCGATTACGTGAATCAGTATTCGGGTGCGGTCGACGTGGCGTAAAAATTGGTGTCCAAGCCCGGCGCCCTCGCTCGCCCCCTCTATAAGCCCTGGAATATCGGCGATTGTAAACGAAAAATCGTCGCCCATACACACGCCGAGATTAGGCGAAAGCGTCGTAAACGGATAGGAAGCGATTTTGGGATTGGCGCGCGTCAGTACCGAAAGAAGGGTCGATTTACCTGCGTTCGGAAATCCCACAAGCCCCACGTCCGCTATCGTTTTAAGCTCTAACACGACGGAATGCTCTTTGGTAGGCTCGCCCTGCTGGGAAAAGCCGGGCGCCTGTCGGCGCGACGACTTAAACCTGGCGTTGCCCTTTCCGCCTTTTCCGCCGTACAAAACGGTAACGGAGTCGTCGGCGTGAAAAAGATCGGCTATAATCGCGAGAGAGTCGGCGTCGCGCACAACTGTTCCGCGCGGCACCTTTAATACCAAGTCGGCACCGTTTGCGCCGTGCCTGTTCTTTCCCGAGCCGTTTGCGCCGTTTTCGGCCTTGTAGTGCTTGCCGAAGCGGTACTCGGAAAGGGACGCGATGTTTTCCCCCACCGAAATAATAACGTTACCGCCGTCGCCGCCGTCGCCGCCGTCAGGTCCGCCGTTTGGAACGTACTTTTCGGTATAAAAGGAAGTACAGCCGTTTCCTCCGTTACCTGCTTTTATATAAATTTTAGCTCTGTCTATAAACATCTTTACTCCGTTTTGGCGGACGGACATAAGCAAGATATTACGCACTGTCCGCATTCGGGATTTCTCGCGTGGCAGCAATCCCTTCCGTGCCTTATAAGCAAATGGTGAACGTTTTTGTACTCGCTCGGGTCAAACAGTCCACAAAGGTCCTTTTCGACGTCGTCGGGCGTTTTTCCGCTCGACAGTCCGAGTCTGTGCGCTACGCGAAAAACGTGAGTGTCTACCGCAATCGCCGGCTTATCGAACGCGACCGATAGCATTACGTTTGCCGTTTTTCGTCCCACGCCCGGAAGAGTAATAAGCTTTTCCATCGTATCGGGCACCCTTCCGCCGTATTCCGCAACCAAAACCTCGCAGCACTTTTTTATATTAGCCGCCTTGTTTTTGTAAAGACCGCACGTCTTGATATAACCTTCGAGCACGGATAGCGGCATAGAACAAAATTGCTCGGGAGTGTTCGCCGCGCGAAAAAGTTCGGCAGTAACGACGTTTACACGCTTGTCCGTACACTGCGCGCTTAAAATTACGGCAATCAAAAGCTCGAACTCGCTTCCGTAATCGAGCGCGCACTTAGCGTCGGGGTATCTTTCCTTCAATTCAGAGAGTAGCCTGTCCACGCTGTATATTCTACCACATAACCGCTAAAAAGTAAATAGAATTGACTTAATTGCCTGCATTATATATCGGCTTGTACGAAAAGCCGTCGAATTCGTACACCCCTTTAAGTCCGGAATAGCTGCCGCGGTTGTACACGCCGTTACAAAGCTCGTAATCGTCGCACTTAACCGAAAGTCCGCAGCCGGTATCGCCGAGCGCCGGCGTGTTTACATAGCTTGCTCTTCCGCCGTAATAAACCACTGCGTCGCAAAATCTCATCGCGCTGTTTCTCGAAGAAAAGGAAAAAATGTAGCTCATAATTTATTATTTCCTCTTTTTTGTTCTAAACCGTCAAAAATCGCATTAATCTATTATTAACGGTCATATTCCGTTATATGTGATTAGGGAGAAATCGGTCATGATTTATTTCGACAATGCCGCAACGACAATGGTTAAGCCGGACGGCGTGATTAAAGCCAACGACTACGCGCTTAAAAACCTGTGCGCCAATGCCGGACGAGGAAGCCATTCCGCCTCCATGAAGGCGGCGGCGCTTATCTATAAGGCACGGGAAGCCGTGTGCTCGCTTGTCGGCGCGGACGAAACGGTTTTTACGTTTAACTGTACGGACGCGCTTAATACCGCAATTTTCGGCACGGCGCGGCACGGTCATGTAATAACAACCGTTTTCGAGCACAACTCGGTGCTTCGTCCGCTCGAAGAGCTTCGTCGCCGCGGCATTATTAACTACACCGTAGTAAGCCCCGACGCTCACGGCGTTATAAATCCGATCGACGTGGAAAAAGCGATAACGCGCGACACGTACATGATAATAGCAAACCATATAAGTAACGTATCGGGCGTGGTCGCGCCCGTCGCCGCAATCGGACTTGTCGCTAAAAAGCACGGGCTTATATACCTTGTGGACGGCGCGCAGTCGATAGGCTACGACGAAACGGACATGAAAAAAATAGGCTGCGACATATTATGCTTTTCGCCGCACAAGGGTCTGCACGGCGTTCAGGGCGTGGGCTGTCTGTGCCTCAGAAAAAATGTTAAAATTAACCCCGTTCGGTTCGGCGGAACGGGGACTTCCTCGCACTCGCTCGTTCAGCCGACAGACGTTCCCGACGGCTTAGAATGCGGCACAATGCCCGTAAACGCGATCTACTCGCTGATAAGCGCGATAAACTGCTATAAAGCGCTCGGAATTGCGGATAAGCGCAACCTTTCGGAATGCGGCAATTATATTCGCGGCGAATTAAGCAAAATTCCCAAAGTAAAGCTGTATGGAAAGTACAACCTTTTGCCGAACATAGTGTGCTTTAATATCGACGGGCTTAACGCGTCGTCCGTAGGCGACGTACTGAACGAGCAGTACGATATCGCCGTAAGATGTGGATTGCACTGCGCGCCGCTCGCGCATAAATACTACGGAACGCTTTCCACCGGCTCGGTGCGCGCTTCGCTGTCCTACTCCAACACGCCGGCGGAAGCGGAATTCTTCGTAAGGGCTGTTTACGAAATAGCCAAGTAATCAGTCGTCTATCACTGACAAAACTTCGCTAAGCCGCTTTTTCCCCTCTTCGTCGAGCATGGGCGTAACGAAATTACAAAAATCCTCTATTTGTTCGGCGCTGTACGAATCGTTGTTTTTGGCGGAAACCACGGCGCGTTTAAGAGCTTCCAAAAGCTGTTCCCTGCTGAGACCTTCGTACTTGTCGGCGGACGGAATAACGGGGTCCGTGCCGTCGTTATCATTATTACCGTCGTTTGCCGAAAAATTTTTTAATTGGCGCATGTTCACCTCCGATGAATACAATGTATGCAAAAGACATTATAAATGTTCGTAAAGGAGAAATTATGGATATAAAGCAAATGCTTCCCCTTCTTCTCGGAAGACTGGGCGAAAAAGAAAAAGCGCTTTTAAAAGCGACCCAAAGCCGCGACCCTGCCGCTATCGGCTCGCTCATCACTAAAATGCAGCAAGAAAAAACGCCGAGGCCGGACGTTTACGCTTGCTTTAAGCGCATAATCCCGGCGGAAACACTCGGCGCGATTATTAAATACTTCGATAGACAGCGTTAAGCCGTATCGCGTTTTTACAGCATTTTGGAAATAAGGTACGCCGTACGAAAAGTCATGGCGTCGTTAAAGTTGCGAATATTCAGTCCCGTTATTTTTTCTATCTTGTCGATACGGTAGATTAAAGTGTTGCGGTGAACGTACATGCTTCTGCTCGCTTCCGAAATGTTAAGCGAGTGTTTTATAAACGCGTCCGCCGCCGTCATAAGCTCTTCGTCGCCGAGCACCTCGCGAAAATTTCTGTCGAGTACGGTTTTAATATAGCTATCCCTTGTGCTTAAAGGAAGCTCGGAAAGCGCTTTGATAAGCGCGTATTCCTTGTACGAATAAATATCGCTGTTGGGATCGAATTCCGCACCGCTGACAAGCGCCGACCTTGCGTACGAATAGTATGTGGGAAGCTCTGCCGTGCCGTGCGCGACGCCGCCCACGCCTATTTTAATCTTGCCGTCAATTTCCTCTGACAGGTTTTCTTGAAGCACTACCGCAAACTCGCCGGCAGAACGGTAGTCGTTATCCTCTTCCGCCTTTTTGCAAAATGCGGTAATCGTGTCCGACATAATCGCGACAAAATCGTCGGGCGACGCCATAGCGGCAAGATACTCGTAAACACGTTTAATGCGCGCGGTGCAGTGAACGGCAAACACATAGTAATCGGTTTTTCCTATACGTACCGACGGCGACACCGCGCCGCCCTCCAAAAACGCGCGAACGGGATCGACTTCGACTTTGGCGTTAAGTACGGAAAGCACGTATTCCCGAGCGAGCGCAACCGTCGCAGTATCCGTAACGGGCAGCGTAATACAAACTGTGGTTTCACCGTCGTTTACGATAAACCCGGAATTTTCCTCACCGATATTTATGCCTCCGATAGGCGTGTCGGGAGTGGGCGCGGATATCTCCGCGGTTATTCCGCTCACCCTTTTAAGCATTTCCACTGCGTTACTTATTTTTTTCATAATTCGCCTTTTCAACCTATCTCGTATTTTCCTGCGGATATCAGCCGTCCGTTTTCGAAATAATCTCGCCGATTTTTTCCGCTTTGCCGCCCAAACCGCCGATTAGCTTGTCGACATCGACGGAAGGCGGACACATTAAGGAAAAGCTGACATTGTCGTTAAAAACGATTTTATCGAGCGTACATCCACTGCTTTTAAGAACGTTCGATACCGACTTGTACGCGGCGGTATCGCAAACAACCCTGTACTCGCAAAGCCTTTCGCACTTAACCGTCCCGACCGACGTAATAAGCTCGCTCGCCGCCTGACGATACGCTCTCGTAAGACCGCCGGCGCCAAGCTTAATCCCTCCGAAATATCTTACAACGGCTATCATCGAGTGCCTAAGTCCTGCCGACTCGATGGCGGAATAAATGGGTTTTCCAGCCGTTCCGCTCGGCTCGCCGTCGTCGTCGTAGCCGAACTCGTCGCCTTTTTCGTCCGAGATAAATCCCGTGCAAACATGGGTCGCGTCCGCATACTTTTTTTTCAGCTCGGCGGAAATCGACTTAACGTCCTCTTTCCCGTCCACTATAAACGAGAGCGCGATAAAAACCGACTTCTTTATTGTAAGCTCGTATTTACCTTCGACTACGGTCGCGAACATCAATACTTTACTTTGAGTCGAGTCTTTTTGCCCTTAGACAAAACGAACTCGTTGTTTTTCGTGTAGTCGGATATCTTGCCGGCTACGTTATCCACCTTAGTTTCGTCCACCTTGACGCCGCCGCCCTCGATTAGCCTTCTCGCCTCGCTCTTGGACTTTGCCACGCCTACGGAAACCATTACGTCCACTATTTGAGTGTCGCCGTTTGCGGATATTTCGGATACGGGCATCTCACTGCTTCCGCCTTCAAATGCCGCCTCGGTCTCGCTCTGCGCTTTATTTGCGGCATCCTCGCCGTGAATAAGCTTAACAACCTCGTAAGCAAGCCGCTTTTTGGCGACGTTCATGCGCTCGTCGCGGTGCGCGCAAAGCGCTTTAATTTCGTCAAGCTCGACAAACGTCAAAAGCCGCAGGCAGTTTTCGACTTCCTCGTCGTCCACGTTTCTGAAATACTGATACATCTCGTAAGGGGTTGTGCGCTCGGCGTCGAGCCACAGCGCGCCCTTTTGGGTCTTGCCCATCTTCTTTCCGTCTTTGGTTTCGAGAAGCGTGCAAGTTAGCGCGTAAGCGTCCTTGTGCGCCACTCTGCGAATAAAGTCGGCGCCTGCCAAAATGTTACTCCACTGGTCGTTGCCACCTATCTCAAGCGCACAGCCGTAATCCTCGTACAGCCGCAAAAAGTCGTACGCCTGCATGGGCATGTAGTTAAATTCCAAAAACGACAGACCTTTTTCCAGACGAGTTTTAAAGCAGTCGGCGGTTAGCATTTTGTTTACCGAAAGGTACGCGCCGTACTTGCGCAAAAAGTCGATATAGTTAAGGTTTAAAAGCCAATCTGCGTTATTCACGATACGCGCGGCGTTTTCCCCCTCGAAGCTTACAAACCGACCGAGTTGAACCTTGATTTTGGCTACGTTCGCCTCGATCGTCTCTTTTGTCATCATCGACCGCATGTCGTTTCTGCCCGACGGGTCGCCGACCATTGCCGTGCCGCCGCCGACGAGAAGTATGGGCTTATGCCCGGCCTTTTGCATAATGGACGCCATCATGAGCGGAATAAAATGCCCGATATGAAGGCTGTCCGCCGTGGGGTCGAATCCGCAGTAGAAAATAACCGATTGCGAGCCTAAAAGCTTATAAAGGTCGTCTTTGTAGACGGTCTGTTTTATAAAACCGCGTTTTTCAAGCGTGTCGAATACGTTTTCTTTCATTTTTTGTACTCCTTTATCTTTTTGATTACAATGTTCGAAATGACCTTAATCCCCTTGTCGATACGGTCGGGATCGGAGTTTGAAAAATTGAGCCGCATTGTATTTTGTCCGCTGCCGTCCGCATAGAACTCACAGCCCTGAATGTACGCGACCTTGTTTTCGATTGCTTCCGGAAGCATTGCCTTTGTGTCGATATACTCGGGAAGCGTAGCCCATATAAACAGTCCGCCGTTCGGGCGCGTATAAGAAACTTCCTTCGGCATGTACTTATCGAGCGCGTACAGCATAGCGTCTTTTCGCTCTTTGTAAACCGACTTATTCTCGTCAAGCTTTTTGTAATAATACCCACGCGCGAAATACTCGCTTACTATAAGCTGATTTAGCGCTGGAGTTTGAACGTCCACGCTCTGCTTGCCTATCGCCATTTTGCGTATAATATCGGGCGCGCCGCACGCAACCGCCACGCGCAGCGACGGCGAAACCGTCTTGGAAAAGCTCGTAACGTAAACAACCGAATCGTGCTTATCGAAGGTCTTTAACAAAGGAACCTCGTCGCCGTCGAAGCGCAGTCTGCCGTAAGGATCGTCCTCTATTATAACAACGCCATACTTTTCGCAAAGCTGTAAAATCGCCTTTCTGTTTTGTACGGTGTACGTCTTGCCTGTGGGATTTGAAAATGTAGGCACTACGTATAAAAGCTTTGGCTTATACCTATTAAGCTTTTGTTCGAGGTCGGAAAGTATCAGTCCGTCCTCGTCCGCGTCGACACCCACAACGTTCGCTTCATACGTTTTGGCTATCTGTAAAAAAGCAAGGTACGTCGGGTTTTCGACGAGAATCGTATCGCCCTTGTTTATAAACGCCTTGCAAAGTAGGTCGAGGCCCTGTTGTCCGCCCGAAAGCGCTTGAAGATTATTAAGCTCTACGTTTTTAAGCCCGAGGTCGTTCATATAACCGCGCATGGTTTCAAGGAACTCTTTAACGCCCTCCGTTTGACCGTATTGAAGGGTTGGTACAGCCTTCTCGCCGCCGAGAATATCGCTTGCTATCTCGCGGATAATTTCGGTCGGCAAACAGCACGTCGCAGGCATGCCGCCGGCAAACGAGATTATGTCGGGCTTAGACAAAAGCTTAAAAATCTCGCGCGTTGCCGTTCCGTCCAAATCTTTTATTCTGTCGCTGAACTTGTACATAGTTACCTTTATCGCCTTCTTCCGTACACAGAGTACGGCAGTCTTATAATAATCGCATAAGCCAAAAATCCCGTAAACGCGCCGGCAAGGAAGCCTGCGAGCATTAACCACGGAAGCAGTGTTACAAGGTTCACCCCCGTAACGAGGCTTGCAACAACAAGCTGAACCGCATTAAACACGATTGCGCCGATTAGGCTTATCATCGGCACTGACATTTTACCGAAAAGCAGCTTGTAAAGCAGTACCTCCACGGACAGCGATATCATTGCGGACGGCACCGAGTACATAAGTGCGGACACGTTTCCCGAAATAAGCGCGCCGAGCACGCATTTAAGTATCGCGACGATATATGCGTCAGGCACGCCCAAAACGATAAGCGCAATAAGCGCGGCAGCGTTCCCAAGCCCGAGCTTTGCCCCCGGCGCGAGCGGAATGGGCGGCGGAAACATGTTTTCGATTATCGACACGATAAGCCCGATACAGGTAAGAAGCGCAAGCGTCGATATTCTCCGCGCGTCGAATTTTTGATCTGCGCCATCGCGGTTATATAATTTCATACTCTTATTAAGTAACCGCTTCATCGCCCTATCACCCACTGTATATCCGACCGACCGTTTATCGTAATAACTATCCCGTACGGCAGGCAGACGATAGATTCGCCGGCACGCGAGATTATGCCGGTATGCTCGCAAACCTTGTCGTGGCAAACGGAATCCGTTACCCACACCCTTCCCGACTCGATATGCACGGTGATGTGATCAAGCTCGATTACGGCGTCGTCGTACACGGACAGCTCGCGGCTAAACGACGGCGCCGTGATAAGCACCGTTGTTTTCGGCCGTCTGTAAACCGCCCCAAACGACGCGCCTATCGCCGCCGCGATAACAACGAGCAAAATTATATCGAGCACGGTTATCGGCTTGGATTTTTTCAGCTTTTCGATATTTTCAAAGTTCATAATAAGTGTACCGAGCGAAGCCGTTGTACTCGTCGGGCTTATAGAGCTTAACTCCGTTAATAATTGTATACCTTTTTTCGGTAAAAATCAACCCTTTATACCCCGAGTTTTTTAAAAGCGCGCCGCCCGTTTCAAACCCGAGCGCGCTTACCGCCGTGGAAAGTATATCGCACAAGGCGCTGCTTTCCCCGATAACCGTCGCGGATATGATATACTCGTCGCCGTTTTCCCACCTTTCCGTAACCTCGTTCCATTTTAAGCCGATAGGAACGCCGTCAAAGCCCAATATGTGCGGAACGTATATTTTGTCGTCCCCGGCGCCGAACTCGTAATAGCGCATATAATCTCCGCTCGTAACGGCGGAATTATCCTTGCCGACAACCGCCGCGCACACAAAGCCGCGCTCTGTCGTTTTTCTCGGTCGCGGCGAAGTAACCGCAACGTTCCAATCGAGCCGATTGCCGCCGTTTATATAATTTCCGTAAAAATAGGCGTTGCCCGATATATCGATAAGTGCGGAAGTTACGTCGTCATAGCCGTCTAAAATTTCGACGCACTTATCGGCGGCGTAGCCCTTTGCAATGCCGCCGAAGTCGAGCTTAACCCTGCCGTCGCGCTTTGTAAGATAGTACTTGCCGTCCGACTTTTCCGCACCGACAAGGGCAGGATTGCAATATTCGAGCATATCCGAAACCTCTTGCGGCGACGGCAATTCGGTAACGTTGCCGCCGAGCGAGGTTGCGTCGATGTGCCAAAGCGAGGATAACGGCGCCGCGGCAATGTTAAACGCACCGTTTGTCTTTTCGTAATATTCGGCGCCGAGCGTAAACAGATTGTAAACGTGCTCGCCCACCTGCACTCTTTCCCCTTCCGCCGAAGCGTTGAATTTATATAGGTCGCTCGAAGAAAGCGTTATCGAGGCCTGAGCGTTTATCTCGGCTATGGTTTTTACCATTCGCTCGTGCGCGTACTCCGCCCTGCCGCCTAGTATGCGCGCCGAAAAAAGTATGTCGTCCGAAAACGCATACACTTCGGAAAACACGGTATACCCCGAAGCCGAACAGCCGCAGAGAAGCGCCGTAACGGCGCAAATCGCCGTGATTATCGATAAAGCCGCTTTTTTCACACAAAAAGTATACCACAATATGAATTCGTTTGCAAGAGTTCACTTGATTGCTGCAAAATAAAGTGGTATAATTAAAAAACGCAAAATATAAAATTCGTCGGAATTATCTTAAAGAATCAATCTTCGATTGTGATATAATGTTGTATTATGGTAATCGATAAGCATTACATAAAAAAAGCAACCGGGCTTAAAATACTGTCGGTACGGTCGTGCAAGTCGACGTTTAACGAGCTTGGCGATAACGACGTTATTATCGCGCAGTCGCAGGTATTCGGCGAAGGACGGGGCGACCACAAGTTTTTCTCTCCGCCAGGCGGACTGTATATTGTCATGCGCGAGGTCGGATTAAACATTAACGCGCACACGCTGACCCCTGCCGTAGGGCTTGCCGCTCACGACACGATAAAAGCGGTTTCGGGAATAGACACAACGCTTAAATGGGTCAACGACGTTATGTTCGGCGGAAAAAAGGCGGCCGGAATACTCGTTAAATGTCCTCGGCGCGGCGAGTATCTTATAGGTATAGGAATTAACTACGCGACCGATATACGCGACCTCGAGCTTGCCGGCGTCGAAGGCGCGGCAACATTAAACGCCAACGAGTGCCGCGCGACCGAGTTTTGCACCGACCTTATTAAACGAATACACGCCGCTACCCTTATGCCCTTCGATTATAAACGTTACAATGCGCTGTGCGACACCGTAAACAAAACGGTATCGTTTATGCGCGGCGACGTAAAAATTCAAGGCCACGCAGAACACGTCGAAAAAGACGGCTCGCTGATAGTACGAATCGGAATGGCAACAGTCGCCGTCGACGCCGGCGAAGTATCGATAATTCGCGAGGTCAAAACGGAAGAATAATTCCACCCTCTTTCACTTTTCCTACCCCAAAAACAAAGCCCCTGCAAACGCAAGGGCTTTTACTTATGAACAAAATATTTACTGAAACAGTAATCTAAGCTATTATATTATTCGTGGTCCCAATAGTGATATCCGGCGCAGATTTGCTCGTAGTCGTCGGAGTAGTAGCAGCCGTCTTCCGAGTCGCAGTGTATGCAAGAGTCGCAGCCGTTGCCGCCGCCCCTCGGATCGTATCCGCAATGCGGACAAACCTTCGCTTTCGTCGAAACGGGTTTACCGCACTCACCGCACTTTACCATTCCCATGTTTTATTCCCCCTTTTACTTGTTTTGTATCTACATTACATTATACATTACATTACGGATGATGTCAATAGCAATATCAAAATCAGTTGCCGATTTACTCGCAACCGATTTTTCGTAAGTGTAAGAAAATTAAATAGGCTTAGTCGAAAAAGCTATTCGGAGAATACCACGCCGACGCTTCCGTTCCTTATACATGTAACAAGACCCGATATACCGAGAATTACAAACAGCACGCCCAAGCCGACGAATGGGGCCAAAATGGCGTGATACACCGTAAATATCGACAGCATGTAAGGAACCGTCATTTTTGTAAATTCTCCTATCGTCAGCATAATCCCTATCGGTAAAGCGGTTATAAACAGTCCGCCTCCGATTGGAAAAATCCCGTGGTATACTACGGCGATGTCTCTAAACTGCACGATTATAAGCAGTATCGACAACGCAATAAACCCCAAACCGAATATCATCGGCATGTCGTGCAAAGCAAAACTTCGCACAATAAGTAGCGTAGCGCCGATAAGAAGCTGGATACACATAAAAGCAATCGCTGGCAACTTCTTTTTGAAATACCCTTTTTGATGATTTGCAGGCGTATAGTCGAAGCAATCGAAATACCCCTTTACAATCGGAACATCGGAAAGCGGAAACTTATGTTCGGATACCGCTTCCGTATCGTCGTTTAAGATAAACGTAAGGTGGTAGACTTTGTCGTTAGGCATTTTGTCGCACTTTACGCGCCGAATCCGAGAGCGAGGTATAACGATATCCTCGCCGAGGTTTGTAATAACGACGTACTTTTTATAAATACGAATCGCATATTCTTTCGCTTTGTTTGCGTCCGCGGCTTTAAGCGTATTTTCGAATTCACTGGTTAATTCGCTCTCCATTCTGTGGCGGCGAAAAAGCGCCTTGTTCCGAAGCATCGCACGGAAGAACTTTCCCCAAAGACTAAACGCGGTAAATACAATAATGAACTCGACAATCACAAGTACAATGAACGCCACCAAATGCCCGATGACAGCCACCCCGATACCGTCCGACCGCGCCATAGTGATTAGACTGAACAAAAACCAACCGAAAAGTGCCGCGCCGAACATTATAATATATACGCGCGGCGCAATAGCTTTGCCCGACAGTTTGCCGTCGGGCAAATCATAGAAAGACTTTGCATTGCTGTTTTCGTACAGAATCACACCGTAGTCTTTTCTTTGTTTTTCGTTTTCCTGTTCCATGAGCGCAGCCTCCGCCGTTAAAAATATCAAACTAAATTCGATTTGTCAAGGCACACTCGCCTTTTCGGCGTTTTTCTAATTTAATTATAAGCCTGCAATAATGACTCGTCCGCTTGCTCGACCTACTCCGTTAAAATTTACAGAGCGATGCCGCCGACTACTTTACTTTCTTCCGTTATAGGTATAATAGGCAAAGTTTAGCGCCCCGTTATAATAGTTTATAATAACCGTGTCGCCTTTTGAGATTTCGTAGTAATCCGTTGCAGGTAAAGCTATTCGTAGTCTACCGCGCCGGCGTTTCCGCTTTTAATGCAATTGATAAGCCCTGCTATGCCGAGGATTACGAGCATCGCACCCAATCCGACGAATATGGACATTCCGGCATGAAAAACAGTAAACTTTGACAGCATATACGCAACCGTCATTTTAGTCAAGTCCCCGATCGTCAACATAATCGCTATCGGCAAACCTGTTATTAACAGTCCGCCGAGGATAGGAAAAACTCCGTAGTTTATTACAGCAACGTCATTAAACTGCGCGATAATAAAAAGTACCGAAAACGAAATAAACACCAAACCGAAAATTATCGGCATACCGAACAAAATCAGACTGCGCAAAATCAACAGCGCAACACCTATAAGTAGCGGAACAAACAAAAAAGCAATCGTGGGCAGCTTCTTTTTGAGATACCCTTTTCGGTAATGTTCAGGCGTGTATTCGAAGCGTTTGAAATACTTCTGTACAATAGGAACGTCGGATAACGGAAAAACCCTCTCCGATACGACCTCCGAATCGTCGTTTAAGATAAAAGTAAGGTGGTATCCCCTGTCGTTCGGATTTCTGTCGCACTTTACAAGCCGAATTTCAGAGCGCGGTATAACCGTATCTTCGCCGAGGTTTGTAACAAGGACGCACTCCTTGTAAATACGAATTGCGTATTCCTTAGGCTTGTTTGCGTCGGCGGATTTAAGCTCGCTGTCAAGCTTACGAGTCAGCACGCCCTCCATTCTGTGGTGGCGCACAAGCGCTTTGTGGCGCAGTACCGCACGAGAAAACTTTCCCCAAGTGTTAAACGCGGTAAACATCAGAATCAGCTCGGCAAGCACGAGAATAAAAAACGGCGCCAAATGCTCGAGAATCGCTTTTCCGATGCCGTCGGACTGCACAGCAGTAATAAGGCTGAACAAAAACCAACCGAATAGGGCTACACTAAGTATTATCATATATACACGTTGTGCTATTGCCTTTCCGGATAATTTCCCGTCGGGTGCGTCATAAACAGACTTTGCAGTGCTGTTTTCGTATAGTATTACCCCGTAGTCAATTTTGCGTTGCTCGTTTTCCTGTTCCATGAGTGCAACCTCCGCTGATAAAAATAGCAAACTAAATTCGATTTGTCAATAGCCGTTAACTCATTCCACATTTTTCTAATAAAATTTTTATATTCATTATAAAGGACACGCGTTTACGCGCCCTACTTTGATGGAGAGCATAAACGGCGCAATAACCGCGCATGACTATTGCGATTGCTATTATCCGCATTTGTGCTTATCGTGAGTGTATTTGTATATAAATATTTACTGCGCAAGCGGTTAACGAATCATGTGCTAAAAATGCTTTACATTTTTGCTTCTATATCACACGCAACCAACGGTCGCATCTGCCCACTCTAACGACAAAGCCCCCACGCTTTGGCGTAGGGGCTTTGTGGTGGACGGGGGTGGATTCGAACCACCGAAAGCGATGCTGACAGATTTACAGTCTGTTCCCTTTGGCCACTCGGGAACCCGTCCTTATGACATCTCGACGATTTTAACATATAATGCAGATATTTGTCAAGCAAAATGAGTGTGCTTTGATTTATAAATTGATTTTGTATTAAAATCGTTTTTCCGGCAGAAAAAAAGGGACGGCAAAAGCGCCGTCCCTACATAATCCTACTATATTAAATTCTCGAGCGTGCGGCGCTTCGCGGTCAGGTAGTCGGACATAGATATGTTGGAATTAGAGCTGCCGAAGTTGCTCGTGCCGTCCTCGGAAAAGCTCAGGCGCGAGGTATCGATATTTCTGCTGCAATTATCCCTAATCGTTTGCGAGGGGGTCGTTAAGCCGTTATAATTCGTCTTATATGCGTTGTATATCGGTTGAAAGTTGGAGTAATTTAGCCACTCGCCGTCCAAAACGCTTTGAAGCTTGCTTTTATACAGTTTGCGGTATTTTTCCATTCCGCCGAAAAGAATTGTCTTTTTGTACAGAGGGTTTGAGTTTTGCCTATTCGCGCCGTAGCTTTTCGTGTCGTAAGGTCCGGCGCTTGTCATTCCGTCGCCGCTCGGGTTCCAGTCCTTGTTGATTCCGAAGCATCTGTCGTAGTCGTACGGAATGAAATAAGCTTTACCTGCCGGTGTAAAATACAGATAGTAGTTGTTAAAGTTGTTGCGGATACAATCGGGATTTCCCGCCGCGTAGTTAACCGCCTCGAAGCGCGTAAAATAGTGCATATCCATAAGCGATTCGAGTTTTTCCGAAAACGCGGTACTATCGCTTTCGCCGAGCGCGGATATAAGCGCCAAAAGATATTTATGGTTGTTGAAATCCTTGTCCGAAGGGTCGTCGTTTGTTTTAAGCGCATAAACGTACTCGTCGCCTATCCCGTAGTTTTTGGCGGAAGAAAGGTCGGCGGTATCGCCTCTATACGTGCATTTATATAGATCGCCGCCCTTGTTTTCCTTATCGAAATTGCGCTTTATAAACTGCTTGTCGACCGTTTCGTACAGGTTGCCTATGCCGAGGCTTTCGTAATTGCCGTTTTGCTTAACGCTAAGCTGAGTAAGCGTTATATGCGGCGCAAGAATGCCGTAGGATTGGAACATTCTGTTGGCGTACACCTCGCGGATATAGGTTTGGTCGTAATTTTTGTTCCACTTATAATAGAACTTTTCCATAGTGGCAAAGCTGCGATTTTTTCTGCTCTTCCGCCCTGCCGAGTCGCCCGACCAGTCGTGTTTAATATCGCTGCCCCAGGCGCCGCTTTCGTACTCTTCGCCGTCAAATGTTTCGCTTAAATTAAAGCGATAATGAATATACGCGTAAATGCGGCCACTGTCATCACAGAACTCTCTCCGCGACGTGTTGCCGCGCATTCTTACGCCGACCTCGTCGTAATAGTAATCGGTTCCGTTTACCGTAACGGTAAGATTGCATTTACGATATGTGTCCTGTTTTATGACGTCGCCGCTTTTAAACGCCTCGTTGATTTTGGCAAGCTCGCTCGGCTCGATATCAATTTTAATGCTGACGAAAGTCGTTTCCTTCCAAAGCTCGTAATACAGCGCCTTTTCTTGTTCCGAATAATCCTTATAAAACGCGGTGTTATTAACGGATATATCGTCGCCGAACTCGTAAATATCGTCGCCCGGTTCGGGGTCGCCGCCGCTCGGAATGTCAACGTATAAGTCGATAACAAAATAGCTTTCCGCAGGTGAAACGGGATTGGTGTGAAGCGTTATTACGTAGCGACCGTCGTGCCCGTCCGATAGAGCGATATTATGATGATTGCTTTCACCGTAAAAATACGCCGCCGCACTGCCGCCTTTTAACGAATTGTAATTCATTTCGTTGCTGTAAAATTCGGACGGATTGCCGTCGTTTACTATTTTAAACTGACTGCCGGCGTTAAGCTCGATTTGCTTAGAATAAACGGTAAAACCGTCTTTATCACGCTCGGACATTCTCGTAAACTTCATGTTTTCCGAGTACTTCGTTTCCCAGCCGGTAAAGCTGCCGACAAGATAATAGTTTTTGGAGTCAGGCTCTGTTCCCGGCGCAGGAACCTTCCCGGGCGTGGTTACGCATCCCACAAACGGAAACGCAAAAACAATACAAATTAACAGTGCAAAAAGTTTTTTCACGATATCACCTTTATTACGGTATTTTATATTACAACACAATGCTCGGCGCCATAAAGCCGATTAGTCGTCGAAGGGTTTGGCGCCCCACTCGATAATAAGTCCGGCAGCGCCGTCTTCCCAATCGACCTCGCCCCACAACAGGCCCTCGTTGCTGTCCCAATCGTCCGCCCAGTCGTCCGGCTTATCTTCCGCCTCGATTGCGATTGTAACGTCTATTCCGCAACCGAACGCACGGCTTTCGATTACGATAATGCAATTTCCAATCCACAGCCTTGCGCCGTCCACGTCGAGGAAAGCGCCTTCGCCTATCGCCGTAACCGAACCGTCGCTCGGGACAACGCTTTTGTACGTGCCCTTTATGATCTTTTTTGTTTTGCGCTCGATTAGACAGTTATCGCGCGAATAGTAATACGGATTATCCGCCGCAACCTCGATTTCGGCTAAGTGCAGACTGCTTAAAAACGGGTATTTTTCAATCGCCTCTACGCTTTTGGGTATGTACAGCTTCTCTATTCTGTCGCCGAGCGAACGGTAGCCTATTACCTTTACCGTATCGGGGATAACGACGTTTACGTCGCTGCCGCGGTAGTCGGTAAGAACGCCGCCCTCGATAACAAAATCTTCCAGCTTAGACATAGCAATAACCTCTTATTAGATATTATAGCATCGGCAGCCGAAACAATCAAGCGATAGATATATATTCGTTTTATATCGCAAAAAAAGAGCGGACAAATCGCCCACTCTTTACTCCATATAGCTTATATTTATTAAACGGCCTCGGGCCCTACGACGGTTGCTGTCGGCGCGTTTTTAACGACGCTTTCAATACCTTTTTTGCAATTCGCCTTTGTTGTATAGCCCTCGCTTGCCAAAATCTTTTCGCCGTTGGTTGCTTTAAGACGAAAGCGGAATTCGCCCTTTTTGTCGAGGTATATCTCGAACTTGGGGTTTTTCTCCTGCTCGTATCCGTCGACGGTCTGATCCTCGACCGCGGCAATCGGCGCGTTTTTCTTAACGCTTTCGATACTCTTGTTTATGTTATCGAGCGTGGTAATAACTTCTCCGCCGGTACCGATAATCTCGCCGTTATCCGCCTTTATGCTGAACGTATAGCCCTGGCTGTTTTTGCTGATAATGAATTTTCCCATTTTATTTCTCCCTACAAGTTTTCGTTTTGGATAGAATAATTATATTATAATTTGTGTATTAAGTCAATACCTTTTTCGACAAATTACGCCGAGGCATTACTAAAAAAATAAGCGACAACACGCCGCTTACTTGTTTTTTCCGTTAATACAACTCTTATCCAAACCGCTTTCCTATTGCGCGCGGATATCGTCAAAGAACCGCCCGTAGTTATAGCCGAGCTCGCCCTGCAATGAATACTGCATGATTTCCACCTTATTGCCGTACCTTCTGTTAAGATAGTAACAATACGTAACGGACATCAAACCGCCGCGAGTATCGAACGTTACCCAAAAAGAGTATTCTCCGCAAACAAAGGCATTTTTCTCTTTATCGTGCGCAATACTTTTCAGACCCCTAATTAGCTTGCCGGTTGATACGCAATAATTGTAAGTGCGCCAATTATATCTGCGCTTTGTTACTTCGATAATATTTCCGTTTTTATCCTCACCCCAAGTCTGCGCCCTATTGCAAAGGAAATTGATATAACCGTCGCCGCAGTCGGCAAAGCTGACTTCTGCTTCTTTTGGAAATGTACACGCTAAGCCGAGCTCGCCGTTCTTAAATTCGTACAGACAAAAGTTGTAGTAATCGCCGTCGTTACCGGCGGTATGAGGTTTACGAGCGATATCGCAAGTCAAAAAATAATCCGCGCCGTCTAACCGTATTCGTTCGAGCGCCCTTTCCGACTCGAACGGAATATGCGTCAATACGTTACGGTCGAGGTCGATTATAAAAAGATAGCCGATCTGCCCACCTATAAAGCATAGCTTGTTGTCTCTGACGAAGCTATCCCACCAATATCGGTTAAATGCATTAAGCGCATCGGGCGAAAGCTTTGCCGAATGCCGTCCGTCTTTCCTCAGCCAAATAAGCTCGGTGCCGTCCACACGGCACAGCACCGTATCACAAGCGGAAAATCCGTTTTCAATTTCGGTCGAAACAAGCGTTCCGTCGCGAAGATAGAGCCGAGCGCTGTCTACGGTCTCTACGTACATAAATTCGTCAGACGGGCAAAAGGAGAACCTGTATTCGTCCGACCAGAGCACCTCGCCGCGTTTATCGATATAGTCGAACAGATACAGACAGTACCCTTTCTCGTACATTATCGAAAAGAAAACCTTATCCTCTTCGACGCAGTAAGAGTACGCGTCAACCTCAAATTCGGTAACCGTTTCGCCGTCAAGCTCGATTTCAGAAAACATGGCTTCGCGCTCGCTTCCGTCGGTGCGCATGCGCTCGTTGCTTTTGTAAATCCAAAGCCCTTCCGGTTTGCCGAATTCTTTTGGAATCATATCTTCCGGCGGACGGCACCCACAAAGTATGGAAATAACCGCTATAAAAATTGCTAATATGACGGATTTACCTTTCATAATTGCCCTCTGCTTATACAACACACATTTTAGCGGTTTTGTCCCATATATAATAAAAAATCTAATTAAAATGCACCTTCGAAAGACTTTCGAAATTTCGAAGGTGCGTTTTTGCATACGGTAAATTTATATTATTGTGCTTTGCGCTTTTGTTTTTCCTGCTTTAAAAAGTCCTTATCGTCCACGCCGAGGAACAGCTTACGGCAAACAATGCTGTACGACTTATCCACGATAAATTTTCTAAGCCCCCAGGGCATGAAGTTTATAAGCGTGGCGTACGAACGGTGGCGCAGCTTGCGGTACAGCTTAATATCGCGTTCTTTAATATGCTGCCACACTTCCTCAAGCGCAGGCTTCCGTTCCTTTTTGTCGCCGTTAATTATAAAGTAAATCGTGCAAAGCAGTATTACTGTGAGCGCGTGGAACATATATTTGCGAAGTCCCTTGCTCTGCGCTTTAATCTCGTCGTAGGAATACGCGTCGATCATTTCGCGCATTACGCGCATTTGCTGACGGTAACGTGCAAACATATTCTTTTGCGTAACCGACTGATCCGCCCTGCCGATAAAATACCTGTAAAGGTCGGTGTCGATATAGTAAAGTTTTTTGACGTACGGAAGCGGCTTGTACGCGAATATCTCGTCCACGTAAAACGTATGCTCGGGAAGGCGAATTCCGCAATCCACAAGCAATTTGTGCTTGTACATGAGCGAGTGCATAAGGAACATTTTGGAAAAACGAAACTTTTTCATCTCGGAAAAGTCGGTTATCTGTTCCAGCTTAATCTTTCGCTCGTAGTTGAAAACAAACTCGGAATCGGTCGACGGGCGCGTATACACGAAGTTTGTGATAATAAGGTCGCACTCGACGCCCGTTTCCACTTGGTTTTTTACGGTTTCGATCACCTTTTTAAGCGACGCTTCGTCCACCCAGTCGTCCGAATCTACGACCTTAAAATACAGTCCGGTAGCGTTTTCAATGCCGGTATTGATTGCAGAGCCGTGTCCGCCGTTTTGTTTGTGTATAACGCGTATAACGTCGGGATATTTTTCGCCGTACTCGTCGGCGATAGCGGCGGTATTGTCTGTCGAGCCGTCGTCGACAATGAGTATTTCCACGTCGTCGCCCCCGACGAGGATACTGTCGATACACTTCCGCATATATTCCGCCGAATTATAGCACGGCACAGTAAAGGTTATCAGCTTCATTTATAAAACCGACCGGTCCTATTATTTAGTCTTGGCCTCTTTGGGCTTTTTCTTTTTTCCCTTCGACATAAATCTTCCGAGTCCCTTGAAGAAATGCCCGTTAAACATGAGCAGCAGCCCTTCCATTTTTCTGCGCGTCATGCCGCCGAACTTGGCAAGACCGCGAACCGGCTGGTGCAATACGCCCATGGTGATTGTGTTAGCCATCGTCTTGTTACCGCAGCCCCACAGGAAAGAACGCGCAAAACGCATAACTCCCGAGAAGAACCGTCCTACCCAGCCCCTCGAATAACGCAGGTCGGCGACGGTGCAGTTTTCGTGAATGACCATTCTCTTCTTTTTGTAGAATTCGTAGCCGCTCTTGGGAACAGGTCTGCCGAGAAGCGCTTCAAACTCTTCGGTGGGAACGTTTTCGACGCGGCAGCTATAATAATCGGCAAGTACGGACTTATCTAAACCGAAGTCGGTGGAATTACCCTTAACGTCAAGCTCGCCGTTAAGGCGTATGTCGTCGCACGACGCACCGATTTCAACCGTATACGTGCCACCTTCTACCTGCCACTCGTTGTCTTTTACGTTAAACGCGCGGAACGTCCGCTTATCGAATTTAATCTCGACGTGCTCGGTCTCGCCGGCTTTAATAAACACCTTTTTAAACCCTTTAAGCTCGCGTACGGGCCGAGGAATGTCGCTCTCGCGCTTTCCTATATAGAGCTGAGCGATTTCCGCGCCGTCCATTTCGCCTACGTTTTTAATGTCGAACGAAACGCCGTCGTCGGTAACTTTAAGATTAGAATACTCGAACTTGGTGTAGCTTAATCCGTAGCCGAACTCATAGCGCGGCTTTACGCCTGCCGTGGAATAGTACCTGTAACCTACGAAAAGTCCCTCGCGGTATTCCGCGGTCATCTCGACGCCCGGGAATGTGGTCGACGCAACGCAGTCCTCGTACTTGTAGGGATAGCTTTCGGCAAGCTTTCCACTCGGATTGACCTTGCCGTTAAGAATATTGAGTATCGCGCCTGCGCCTGCCTGACCGACGAGATAAGCATGGACGATAGCGTCCGCTTCGTCGACGCCGTCTAACTCTACGGGGCTGCCGCAGAACAGTACGACGACAATCTTTTTGCCGAGCGTTTTAAGCTCTTTGAGCAGCTCGAGCTGGTTTTCGGGAAGCTTCATATTCTGTCTGTCGAGACCTTCCGCCTCGCGCACCTCGTCGAGACCCATGAAGTAAACCACGGTGTCGGCGGATTTGGCAAGCTTTACGGCCTTCTTTTTCATTCCGCCGCTCTTTCCGCCGAACCTCTTATAGCCGGGCGCATAGTCGACAAATCCGGGCATATCCTTTTTGGCGATATCCAGATAGCTGTCGAGGAACGTGGGATTGACAACCGAGCTTCCGGCGCCCTGATAACGCGGCTTTTTGGCAAAGTCGCCTATAAAGCACACCTTTTCCTCTGCTTTGAGCGGAAGCGCGGCGTTGTCGTTTTTAAGCAGAACCGCGCATTCCTCGGCGCACTTTAACGCAAACTCGTGGTGCGCGACTTTATCGAATTCTTTTTTGGCAGCTTTAAGCGCGGCGTCCGTCTTTAACACGAGGTCGATAAGGTTATCCAGCCTCTCGTCCACAATCGCCGGATCGAGCGTGCCGTCCTCTAACGCCTCGTAAACGTCGTCGGCGCCGTATTTACATACCGGCATCTCAAGCTCGTTGCCCACAAGCACGCCCTTAATTCTGTCGTTGCAGCCTGCCCAGTCGGTTACGACCACGCCTTTATATCCCCACTCGTCGCGAAGAATTTCCTTCATTGTGTGAGGGTTCTCGTTTGTGAATTCGCCGTTAATCCTGTTGTACGAAGTCATTATCGTGTAAGGATCGCCCTCTTCGACGGCAATCTCGAAGCCGGTTAAGTAAATCTCTCTGAGCGTGCGCTCGTCGATAACGCTGTCTACAACCATTCGCCTAAACTCTTGGTTATTCGCACAGAAGTGCTTTAAGCAGCCCGAAATACCGTTCTTTTGTATTCCGCGAATGTACGCCGCCGCCATCTTGCCTGCAAGCATCGGGTCCTCCGAGAAATACTCGAAATTACGTCCGCACAGCGGTACGCGCTTAATGTTAAGGCCGGGACCGAGAAGAACGTTAACGTCCATCGCCGCAGCCTCTTCGCCGAGAAGCTCGCCCATCTTTTCGCCAAGCTCTTCGTTCCAGGAATTGGCCATGCTCGCCGCCGTGGGAAAGCACGTTGCCGGAATACTCGCGTTAAGACCGAGGTGATCGCTCGCCGCAGCCTGCTTTCTTATCCCGTGCGGTCCGTCGGAAAGGAATGCGGCGGGAAGTCCTATCTCTTTTATATCGAGCGTCGTCCAAAAGTCCCTTCCGGTCAAAAGGTTGGCCTTTTGCCTATTGGTAAGCTTTTCAATCATGTCAGCGTGTTTTAACATTTTTATCATTCCCCATAATGAATATTTTTTTGGCGCCCACGGGCTTCGGCCCCTTTGTTATCGGTGCAAGGCAATCGTAAAAGTCGCATAGCAAAAATGCACGAATAACAAATAAACGCACTCTTTACTGTATAACTATACCATAAATCCAAAAGGTTGTCAATACGGAATTAAAAAACAATTATATCGGATTACGCTGTTTAACGTGCAGATTATGCAATATCCCCATACAAAAAAGGGGGTTAGTTGCCCCCTTTACATGATATTTCTTTAATTCTACCCTATTACGTTTAATAAAAAGATTACGGCGGCGACCGCGGCAACTACCGCTATAATCCATACGGCAAGCGCCACCCACCGTATCGCTCGCTTATTAAGCTTAAACTGATAAATCAAATACAGCAGTCCGCCGAATATGCCCATAATAACACTCATGGCGGACACAAGAAACATAGCGACCAAACCGGCAATCCAAAACACAAGAGTTATAACCTCGTACACGGCGCCTATAAAATACGTGGCGACAAAAATTCCGCCGTAAAAGCTCGCCGCGGCAAGCACCGCGCAAAGCACGGTTTGAATAATCGACCTGACTCCCATCGACACGCTTCTTTCGTGCCTGACGGGATCGGACTTTATCCTTTCGTACTGATTTGATATACTCGTCCAAAACCTAAGAAAACCGAATATTGCCGTAAGACATCCGCCGCCGCTTGCCATAATATCCTCCGTATTTATTTTGGTGTTTGGCGGAAAATATATTCCGCCTTTCCGTTTAATAGTATCATGTTTTAACTTCTGCGCCTACAAAGATAATTTGTAATATCGCTGTATTATTAAGTATAACATACTTTCCATTTATTGTTATCCGTCGTTTATGTTTTATGTTTTTCCGATTATATATATATCAAGATTTATCCTGCTTTTTAATTTTCTTAATATAGCTACGATGTCGTTTTTCTAAATTGTCGCCGCCCTCTATGTAATAAGGCATACAAAAAACTTTTTTATTCCCTTTATAAAAATACCATTTTAATCCGCGTGGATGCATTTGATATTCCAAATCAATAAATTTATACTCTTTTTTACGTCCGAAAAAATTCCTATAAATAAATCCGTCGGGCTTAATTTCAACTTTCCACAACGACCACATAACAGCCATTGTCAGGCACGGCAATGCAAAAAAAACGAAAAGTAGAATTATGAGAGGCCACTCCTCAAATTGAAACAAAAAAATACAGATACCACCAATTAAGAAGATACAAAATGCTATGAATGTACCTATTCGATATACTCGCGGAAATTGCAAAATAGATTTATTGTCAGAGCTATAATTTTTTGAAAAAACCAAACGTGATAAAGCAAGCGCAACCGCAATAGGAATTAAAGAAATTAAAAGCCTTTGATAAAATTCCATTATTCACCCCGTACTATCACCATGAGTAAACTTCTGTGCCGACAAAAACTTTCATAATATCGGTATTACTAAGTATAACAAACCTTTCCTTTGTTGTCAATGCTGTATTCGGCGCGTGTTTCGGAAAGAATTCTCGTCAATTACAAATCGTGTGAATAACTTTTTTGCGAATGGTAAAAATCTTTTTCGGAGACACAAAAATAAAAGGAGAATTGCACGCCTGCCGTCTCCTTCGGTCGTGCAAGTAAAACAATATGAAGCTTAATCAAAAGGAAGTTCAACTAATCACCGAACTGAAAACTCAGGAACAACTGTGCGTCCAAAAGTACGACTTTTACTCTAACCAAGCGAAGGATCCCGAGCTGAAAAAGCTGTTCAAACGGATTTTGAAGATGGAACAAAGCCATTACGACATGCTAAACTCGCTCACGACGGGCACCGTGCCGACGATAAGAAACCGCAAGCCGGGCGCCGCCTCGTACACACCGCAAGCCACGTACAGCGGCGAATCCCCCAACAAGGAATTCGATAAGTTTTTATGCACCGATATTATTGCAACCGAAAAGTACGTCGCCACGGCGTACAACAACGACCTTTTCTACTTTGCTTCCCCGGAGGTGCGCAACGTCCTAAACGCCATAATGACCGACGAACAAAACCACGCGGAAATGATTTGGATTTACAAAACCGCAAACAAAATGGTGGCGTAGATTTTTTATCTACCGTCATTGATAAAATAAATACTTTACTCGTTAAAAACAATGAAACTCCCCCGGCGAAGCCGGGGGTTTCTCATATGCAGGCAAAAGCCCTATCGGATTTTATCTTTCCGTATATTGCTTTCCTCCTGTATTTGGGTATAAATATTATGTAGTACTTGCAATCCCTGGTATGTGTTAAACTATTGTCTCCATTTGGATTGTCCTCCTTTGCTTTCAGGCTTGGCGTAGGAACCAGCCTTGTTTTAGCAAAGGAGGACTTTTTTGCCTATATGGAACGCTAAACCTAAATCGTAACCACTTGCATAGAAAGTGGTTACGATAACAAACAAAAAACGCCACGAGGGCGTTTTTAAATGCTGTCTTTAATACCTGAAAAAGGATGACTACTTTTTTCTGTATTCGGGGGATTGCCGCAAAGCTACGGCGGATTTTGGCGCAAACACCAAGCAGCTAGCGAATTTATCGCAAAAAAACATACATATATTCCATATTCTTGTATTTTACTTCATTCTTTATAAGAATTGCGCTTCGTCCTTTTGCGACAGGTTCCGCCCATCGCTCCGCCAACTAAAACGAATTATATGTATATCAAGTATTTTTATCCCCTCATGTCATTATCAATGAAGATAGGAATATTTTTACATAGAGCTACAATAAGATCAAATGGCGCTGTAGCAGGAGCTTATATATAACGAGGAGAGACTCCCACTCCCTCGCTCTTTATTGTCCGTGCATACCACATACGTACGTTAAAACAGTATTTCACAGTAACAAATAAGTACTTACCTTTTCAAAGAGAAAGGGACTATCGCAACAATTCACGCACTTGCGGTAGTCCCTTTGTTTGATTTGTGACAGTTAAGTCGAGCTACATCACGGCGTCAACACCATGGCTCGTTCACAACAACTGGCGCAATCGCCTTCTTTTGAGTAAGTACACGATGAATTATATTGAAATCCGGTAAGAGAATTAGTGTCCATGTAAAACTCATCGACTACAAACTTTTTAATTGCCGCGCTCATCTTTTAACCTCCTTTTTATATATTCATAGTACAGCCTCGCTTGCCGACAATCTCTCTCATTGACGATTTTCGGCGAACCATACATACGTTCTCTGATAGCCGGACAGCTAGTGCACACAGCGAGATATTCACAACCAACACATTTATAGTCATCCTCGCTTATTGTTTCATAAGCATAAGTCCCGATTTCTTTCCAAATATCATCAAAGTCATTCTCCAACAAGCTTCTACCTTTAAACCTTAATTCAATGCATGGAGAAAAATTCCCTTTATAATCCACAAACCCACTACATTTACCTGTGGAACAGTTATATCTTTTTCTAATCGGCTCAATTTTTTTGGTCATCAACTCCGAGACAATATTTTTGTCCGCAATATATGTATTGGAATATTTTTCTTTTAAGACGGGGATTTCTTCGGGTGGAATAGCCAAAGGAATTTCATGATTATCAATATCCGGAACGACGTCAAATGCTACCCTGAAAGGAATATTTCTTGATTGTGCAAATTTCCTCATATCCCCAATACTATCTTTTAACGGTAATATGATGGGAGATTTCAAAGACACGTTTATCCCTTTTGCAAGCAACTTATCTATGTTGTTGCTTACGGTTGTAAACCCCTGCTTTATTCCTGTTATTTCAAAGTATTTTTCATCGCTTGCTCCGTAGAGCGATATATCTATTTCCATGGGCGGATATTGCTCAAATACGGAAATAAGCTCATCGTTTATCAAATAACCGTTGGTAAATACGTCAACCAGCATTCCTTTTTTTCTTGCGTACTTGTAGATTTCAATGAAATCTTTACGCAAAAGCGGTTCGCCACCACTTAAAAAAACCATGAACAACCCGTTCTCGCACAATTTGCCTAATATGGTTTTAATTTGATCTGTAGATAGTTCATCGTTATGATAACGATTTTCCCCTAAGTAACAGTGAATACACTTAAAGTTACATTTAGGGGTCAACTCAAACGTGGCACCATAAAATGTCCGACTGTCTTTCCACTCGGTTTTTACCAAATCGCTTATAAATCTTCGATCGTAGGTCTTTTCCCATCTATCAACGTAACCCCCATTTATCAAATACCGCAAAAACTCCAAAATGTCTTCTCTGCTTATTTCTGAATTCCTAAACTTTTTTATAATATCCTCTTCTTCTCGTGTACACATTAAATACTCGGCAATCTCTACGCCAAAATCCGATAATTGCGGAATTGCTCTTTTCGAATAATCAAAATTACTGTTTAACAAAAAACTCCTACTGCCCACTTTCCTTATTAGTGTCATTTTTGTCAACCGATATTTCATTTGCGTCCTCGTAAAAAATTAATATATTTTTATATAAAACATATGTACCATTGGTAAAACCAATAATGTCAAAAAAACATAACTACATTAGCTGATTTTTAAAATTGCTTATTCTGCCCTTTAATGAAGGAAAAAGGATCTTTATTTTTTTGTCATAATTTCCTCTTATAGTTTTAAGAAAACAAATGTAGATTTTGGAATTTTCCCAAAATAGTGTCATATGGTTTGCTTACCCATAAAAATAATAACTATTCTTTTATAAGATAATATATCTTTTTTAAAATGATTACTTTTTACTAAAGCAAAAAAAGCCTTATTGGGTTGTAATAACTAATAACGTTATATCTTTATAAACGTCTTTCTTTTTGTCCTTTATTTATAAATAGCGAATATTCATTTGTTTTTTTCACCGTGATTTAAAAATTTTTTAAAATAATGAAAAAATCAGAAACTTGACTTCAACTGAATTCACTTGGCGAGATGACCTCATTCAATTTCGAATTTATTGGATATATGATTATTTTTTTAAAAAACATGCTATGCCTGAATTATAATTCACCGCATCAACCAGTAGACTGTATCAAAAAAATTATTAATAATTTCTTTAATAGATTTGAATAAAATTTAATTTAAAAAATATTGGGGTTCAAATCCCGTTCTTTAATAAAAACACCAAAAATCATCCATAAGAATTAAAGATATTTACGGTACTTGGTTGTCCTATATTTAATGGTTGCTCTTGCAAAAATACACCGAAACCACTTTATTTCGGTGTTTTTTGCCAGTATCTTTTTCGGGTACTAAATCTGGTGCGGACAACAGGACTTGAACCTGCACGGTTGCCCATCGGATCCTAAGTCCGACGCGTCTGCCAATTCCGCCATGTCCGCACGTCTATGCTTTTCAGCGAATACGAGTATATCATACTTAGCGCGTCTTTGCAAGTAAAATATCGATAACCGACTTTTTTATTTGTTCGGTAATAACAGTTGCCGCTTTTCTTGCTCGGCCGGTTTTTCAAATTATGTCTAAAAAAATCGATATACCGCTTGTTTTTTTTGTCGTTATGTTGTAAAATGTAAATATGAAGCGTATTGTTCTTGCAAGCAATAATCCCGGAAAAATTCGCGAGATTTCGGAAATGCTCGACGGCTACGAGATTGTGTGTCCGCGCGAGCTTGGTATCGACTTTACGGTAGAGGAAACCGGTTCTACTTTTTACGAAAACGCGCTCATAAAGGCTAAGGCGCTGTATGAGCTTTGCCACTGCCCCACAATCGCCGACGACAGCGGACTTTGCGTAGACGCGCTCGACGGCGCCCCCGGCGTGTATTCGGCGCGGTACAGCGGCGGCGGCGACAAGGATAACAACAAAAAGCTTCTGTCAGAGCTTCAAGGCGTTACAAATCGCGCTGCACACTTTTGCTCGTGTATAGTATACTACGACGGAAAAACCGTCGTCGAAGGAACGGGAAATACATACGGCACGATAGGCTTTAGCGAAGACGGCGACGGTGGATTCGGATACGATCCCCTATTCATCAGCGACGACCTTCACAAATCATTCGGCGTGGCTACCGCAGAGGAAAAAAACTCTGTCAGCCACCGATATAGAGCGCTCAAGGCTCTAAGAGAAAAATTAGCCGATATTTCAGGCTGAAAAATGAGGTCAAAATGAGTTACAAACTGATTGTTATTTCGGATATTCACTATGGGTCGGATAACCTGGTTCGCATTATACCTCTTATCAACGAGTCCGACTATCTTATTTTCTGTGGGGACGGACTGCGCGAGCTTATGCTGTTCCGCGACGAGATAAAAGTGCCTATAGTCTGCGTCAAAGGCAATGGCGACTACAACACCCATGCAACCGAAAACGCCTGTGTAGTGCTCGGCCAAAGCCGCGCGCTCGTCGTGCACGGTCATAGACAGAACGTCCGCAGAGACATAAGCCTTCTCATGGACGCCGCAAGAATACATAACTGCCAGCTTGTCTTTTTCGGGCATACGCACGTCTACTACGACTACGTTTTAAAGGGAATTCACTTTATCAATCCCGGCGCACTCTGCGAAGGCTCATACGCCACTGTAACGGGCGACGGCCAAACGTTTGTAAGTAAACAGTGTATAGTCCACGCGCCGTAAAATCGGATGATTATACGCATAGCGCAATACTCACTGCTTAAAAAATATTACGGCGCTACGAAACCGCCCCACTCACGTTAGTCAAATCAAATTAAAAAACCCGAAGCGAATTATCGTTTCGGGTTTATTCTTGGTGATCCATCCGCGATTCGAACGCGGGACAACTTGATTAAAAGTCAAGTGCT
>JAFLVD010000011.1 GCA_022508485.1 Clostridiales bacterium
TATCGAGGTGTAGCGCAGTTGGTAGCGCGCATGGTTAGGGACCATGAGGCCGCGAGTTCGAGTCTCGCCACTTCGACCAAAGTAAAACCGCCATAAGGCGGTTTTTTGCTTTGGTCGAAATGAAGCGCCGCTATCGCGGCATGAAGAATGAAGTCGTTGAGCGGCGTAGCACGAAGACGCTCGTTTCATTCGCTAATGTCGGTGGCGCTTCGCTTCATTTTTCATAAGGCGCAACGCACTGTCTTCATTTTAATAGGGCCACCGCGGATTTCCGCGGTAGTCTCGCCACAATAAAATAGGTATAATCGTCCAAACTAATTACTCAAACATTTTGCATACAAAACGCTTGCGAAATTCACACAATTATGCTATATTATCTATTGCAAAAGCAAATTGACCGATAACAGCGGCAATTTAATAAAAGCGCATCATCCCCGGTGCGTATACGGAGCGGTATCGAAGTGGTCATAACGGGCCTGACTCGAAATCAGGTAGCCGGCAACGGCTCGTGGGTTCGAATCCCACCCGCTCCGCCAGCAAGAACCTAAATCGAACATTTCGGTTTAGGTTCATATTTGTTTTTAAATATGTAATTATAGGAGAACAAAGGAGAATATATGCAATTAGATGTTTTTTATTCTTGGCAGTCCGACTTGCCAGAAACAAAGAAATATATTAGCAATTGTTTGAACAATATTGCAAAAGAACAGTTTGGAGAGCATTCAATAAGAATTAGCAGAGATGCAAGAAATAGCAATGGCTCTGTAAATTTGGCGGAAACACTATTTAGAAAAATTAGTCAATCGGTAATTTTTGTTGCAGATTTATCAATAATCAATGCCGAGTTTAAGGGTCGCAAATGTTGCAATCCCAATGTTTTATTAGAATTAGGATATGCTATAAATAATTTGGGAATAGAAAATATTTTGATTTTATTTGATTCTAAATATGGAAATGTTGAGGATTTGCCATTTGATATTCGTCAAAACAAAATAATTAAATTTAATTCCGAGAATAATAATAAATTCCTCAAGAATACCTTAAAAGCGGAAATCTCACAAATTCTATCTAATATAAATCCCACAATATATGATTACTTATATTCGGAAATAAACAATCGAATTATTTCTCATCTAATGGAATTCACTAAAATATTTTATTATGAAAGTGAATGTAAGAATAGATACGACTATACATATTTTATTACAAAGAACGAAGATGAGATTATTACAGATATTGTGGATAATACTTTTCTTGGCTTTGATTTATTTAATAATCTCAGTTTGCTAGAAAACGAATTTGAGTTATTTCTTAATCAAAAAACCAATGGTTTTTTTATAAGCGATAACACGAATAGGATTTTATCAAAGATTGTTCTGTCGATGAAATCAATATCAAAATTTTTGAATTACGACCCCTTCTTTTCACAAGTAGGTGTATTGGGTAATGAATTTGATATAATTTCAGCCAAATCGTTTAATCAATTTAATGAAGATAAGTTAGTTCTTCTAAAAAGGTCGGGTAATCCTCTAAATAATAACGGGGTAATTATATCTGCAAATTTTATTACTATGAACAAAGTTCAGGCTATAAGAGGAATATATAAATGTGTTAATCCAGAATATTTTGTTAAGGTTATTAAAAATTACATAAATGCTATTATTGATTGGAGCAAATATACAAATGATACACGATTAAAGCAGTTAGCAGAAATTAAAAGTAATAATCAAAAATAGCGGACGGTTTATGCCGTGAAGACCGCTTGACGTGAAAAAGGAGTGTGTATATTAACAACGAAAATGCGTTTACGCGTATTAAGTCAAGCATATGTAGTACAAAAGCGCGTGTGCGAAAATATCCAAACACGCGCGACGAGCGAATCTGCAAAGGCGATTGCCAAGCGGGTCAGCGGCAACGCCTTTGTCCGCTCGGCGTTTCGTCAGTCGTTCGGTTTGTTGCGGCGGGTGCTTGATTGCGCCGCGCAGCGGCGCACTTGTATATATCAAGCACCCGCCATAGTGCCAAAGTGATGTTTTATCTTTGTGATATGGTTGAAATAACTTTTCGTTTTTGATATAATATTTCCATGGAAAAACGTACAAAAAATCAACTGATTCCTAACGGCTGTTTTGTTGAAATTCAAAACCATAAGCTTCATTTGTATATCAGCGGGTGCGAACATAGCCAATCGCTTGTGTTTATGTCGGGTTCGGCTACTGTTGCTCCGGTTTACGATTTTAAAAATTTATATGAGAAATTAAAAGACAAATATAATATCATAGTGATAGAAAAATTCGGTTATGGGTATTCGGATATTTTTGAAACGCCTTGCGATATTGACACGCTTGTAGAAATAGATAGAACAGTATTAGAAAAATCGCAAATTAAAAAACCTTACATTTTGCTCCCACACTCCATGTCGGGTCTAGAAGCAATAAGATGGAAACAGCAATTCCCCGATGAAATAAAAGCAATTATCGGCATTGATATGGCTACGCCTTTTGCTTATGAAAAATGGACGGAAAAGAAAATACAAAAAACTATTAAGTTGTTTTCTTTTATTAAGAAATTGAAAATACATTTAATTCCGAAAATATATCCTCTAAGTAATCGCTCGTTGTTGCCGAGTGAAATCAAGCAGCAGAAACTGTTAATGAAAAGAAATGCTTTTAATATTTGCTATATAAATGAAGCCAAGGCTGTTTTGCAAAATGCAAGAACAGTTTTAAATTCGGATTATATTCGGTGTCCTATGCTTTTGTTTTCGTCAAACGGAAAGCAAATTGATAAATATTGGGTTGAAAATCAGCAAAAATTTGCCGAGTTAATGAATGCAAAACTTATTTGTTATAATTGCGGTCATTACATTCACTACTATAAAAGCCTTGAAATGGTAAACGAGATAAACCAATTCATAAATTCGTTTTAGATTACGTTTGCTCCGCCAAATCAAGGCTCACCCAATAGGGTGCGTTTTTGCGTGGCGGAAAGGACGGACAAATGTAAAAACCCACGGTAATGAACCTTTTGATTATTCCCGATACAGTAAAGAAAAACAACGAAAGTACAAACAAGAAAACAATCATTATACGCTGTTTATTTACTGAGTTCGTCGGATTCATCGCTCGGCAAGACGGTTATGATAAGTTTACTCGACGGCTTGGAATTTTCGGTTATTCCTGCGCCGAGTTCAACTCTGTACAGCAAAATCTCCTCGTTTTGACATGGCTTTTTTGCTATTATCAAGTATATCGGATCATATTCGATAAAATTGACTGTACGAACAATATCAAAGACATCTTTATTATATTTTATCCCTACGCAGCCTGCATTGATTGAGTATTGTCTGCCGTTATAACCTCTCGGGCTTGGCACAATTTCCAAAGCATATCCGCCAACGGTAAGCGTGTACGTTTCCCAATGCAGTTCGTTAGCCGGTATTATCACGTCCCGTGTGCTCGAAATATGTTTCCACTCGTTACGCGGAGTAGTCCAACAGTCCTCATCACGGTCATAAGTTGCGCCGCTATACAACGCACCCCTGACTCCTTGTATCGGTTTATAGGCCACGTCATCTTTGGCCGGAACGGTTGTCCTAAACCCCAAAACAACCGCCAAAACTATAACAGCAATAAATGCGATTGCGCATACGGTGGAGATTATTACAAACAGCTTGCGCGAGCGCAATATTATCCGGTTCTTTTGTACTATAACCTTTTCAGTGGGTTCGTCCGAATATAATTCCTCTACGCTCACGCCGAAGTATTCGGAAAGCAACCTACGCGATTCGCTGCTCGGCAATCCCAAACCATTTTCCCACTTGGCTACGGCGCTGCGGCTTACGTAAATGCTTTCGGCAAGCTCAGACTGCGATACGCCTTTTTGTGCGCGCAACTCTTTTAGCTTTTCGTTGAACTGCATAACGCCCTCCTTTTTAATTTGTACACATTATATCACAGCCAAGAATAAAAATAAATACTTCATGCCGTTACTTTGTCCGTTTCTGCCGTTACTTTTGTGTTTGCTTTATGTTACGATAAGCATATGAGCTAATCTAGCGACATTATTTAATTTGATTATATTCGTGCAATGTATAAAATTCGGTTTAGTTTACAACTGCCCTGCCACGCAATGCGCAGCCAATAGGGTGCGTTCTTTCGTGGCTATTCGTGTCGGCGAAAATCGGTATTGACTTTTTGGGGTTTTTCTGCTACAATAGTAAAAATTTTTACTTTGGGGATTTTGTGATGAATAGGTGGAAAAAGGTTGTTTCCCTGCTGTGCGTTGCGCTTTGCACGCTGACAGTTCTTTGCGGTTGCGGCGATAACGGCAATCAAACTGTCGAGTGCGACTTTGTCCTTTCCGATTTGGGCGACAGCGTGTGCTTGCATTCCGACCTTCAAGCCGAGTATCTTGCGAGCGACTATAAAGCCGTGCCCTCTTCCGCCAAAGGCACCGAGGAACTGAGCCGGCCCAAGCCGGCCGTTCTGTCCTGGACCGCTCTGCCCAAAGAGCAGCTCGAAATAACCGCTTACAGCGTTAAAATCCAAGACGACCTTAATCGGTACGATCCCATAATCGTTTACAGCACGGAACCGAGCGTCGAGCTTTACAATCTGTATATCGGCACGAATTACGTATGGAAGGTAACCGCGCACTTTTCTGACGGGCGGAAGAGCGAATCCGGCTGGGCGAGCTTTACTACGGAAGACACCGCGCCGCGCAATCTGTACGTGGACGGAGTAACCAACGTACGCGATATCGGCGGCTGGGCAATCCCGGACGGCAGAGTTCGCCAGGGTATGATGTACCGCTGCGGCCGGCTTAACGAGAGCGAAAGATCGGACGTTGTTATCGAAATAACCGTCGACGGAATAGACACCATGCGCGGAACGCTCGGCGTAAAATCGGAAATCGACCTTCGCATGCCCAACGCCCACAACGTCGAAACGGGCGGCATTACGAGCAGTCCGCTCGGCGAGGATATAAACTACTACAACGTTCCGCTCGAATGGGATCAAGGCAACTACCTTATGTACAATCTCGAATCGGTAAAAGAATTCTTTTCGCTCGCCGCGGACGAAAGCAACTATCCGTTCATTTTCCACTGCGACATCGGAACGGACAGAACGGGGCTTTTCGCCGTTCTTATAAACGGTCTGTTGGGCGTATCCGAGGAAGACCTGTACCGCGATTATCTGTTTTCCAACTTCGGAAAAATCAAAAGATCGAGAACGCTTAGCAACATTCAAAGCAACTACCTTTCCACCATTAGAAGCTGCAACGGAACCACGTTTAGCGAAAAGGTGGAAAACTGCCTTTTGGAAGTCGTCGGTGTTCCTCAGTCCGACATTGACGCCATCAGAGCAATAATGACGGAATAATTTTTATCGGCGCGCATTACGGCGGTTTTATAAATCTGTCTTTTGAAAAACAAAAATCGGTAGGCCGTAACGCTTACCGATTTTAATTATATCTTCTTTTATTTATATCTTCGATTTCGACTTTACTTCTCGCACGGATATACGACGCCCAACTGCCTGCGGCATTCGTCAAGCAAGGTCATTGTGTCTATCGTGGCCTGCGCCGGACAAAATTCGCTGTCGACTTTTCCGCTTCGGATTTCTTCCGCGACCCGGCGGAATTGAGTTGCGTACAAAAGCGCGTTTATTTTAAAGCTATCTTTGTTCTTTCCGGTGAGCCTGCCGCGCTTTGCCATGTGGAAAAACGGCACCGTTATTCTTCCGTCCGAGCCTTCTATAACCAGCTTTTCCCCGATCAGCTTGTCCATAGATACGGTCAAGTCCGCGCGGAATGCGCCGTAGTCCATTGTAATCTTTTCGGAAATATCCACGCCTCCCCTTTTTTCACCCTCGGCGGTTATCTTTTTCGGCATTCCGAAAAGCTCGTACATGTACCTAATCGGATATATCCCGATATCGAGCAGCGCGCCGCCTATAAGCTCGGGCGAAGTGAGCCGAGGGTTATCGGAAAATTGTAGCATCGGGAAAGCGTACGTAACCGACGCCGACTTAATCTCGCCCACTCTTCCCGACTTAACCCAGTCGCGGACGATATGCGCCGGCTTGTTGTGCCAAGTCCACATCGCCTCGGAAACATACACACCCTTTTCGCGCGCCGCGCCGAAAACCTCGCGCGCCTCGTTTGCGTTTACCGTAAACGGCTTTTCGCAAAGAACGGGCACGCCGAGAGATACGGCAAGCCGAGTATAGTAACCGTGAACGTCGTGAGTAGTCGCAACGTACACGCCCTCGACGCCGTCGAAGGTAATCGCCTGCTCGGCGGTGTCGGTGGAGGCGCAGCCGAAGCGCGAAGCAAACTTCTCGGCGCGCGACTTGGTGCGGTTCCAGCACGCGACGATTTTACCGCCGCCGTCTTTTAAAAGCTCTTTGGCAACTCCGCCGGCTATTCCGCCGCAGCCGATAAACGCCCACCCGAACGGTCTGTTTTCCGTCTCAACGCTTCTTTTATCCATACCGACATTATAGCACGGTTTAACCTAAAATTCAATAGCTGTACGTGCTTTGACCGGGCTTTTCCCCTTACGCTTATCCGTTTTTGCGCAGCATAATAATGTGGTGTTTTCCGCTACCGACCAATTCGACAACATTCGGTATATTGATTTCGCGGTAAAGGCGATTGTTTTACGCGAAAGAATATCGGAAAGAAAACTTACTCTTTACTTTTTGACAGATTGGTGTTATAATATTTATATGAATAGATAAAATCGATATCGAGGGGTTTTGTTTCGATAAAATCGTTTTTTTCGAGAAGTTTTTGCAAGGAGGTGCCGAATGGAAAAGCGTGTCAAAGCACGACACCGTTTCTTTTTTGCGGTCGCACGTCCCATAGTAAAAATCCTTGCTCGCAAGCTTCACTTTAAGACGAAGCCGGTAAAGCTTCCCAAAAACCAAAACTACCTTATATTATCCAATCACCAAGGCTATCTCGACCCGGCGTTTATCTCACTCACGATTAAGCGACCCGTGTATTTTGTCGCGACCGACGTGTTATATTCGCAAAAGTGGTATTCCCACCTGCTGTTTTACTGTTTCGGCCCGATAAAAAAGCGCAAAGGCTATATCGACATTGCCTGCGTTCGCGCCATGTACGAAATCGCCAAACAAGGCGGCTCGGTGGCGGTGTTCCCCGAAGCCAATCGGCAATGGAACGACAGTCAGTTTTACATTGACAGGGCGGTTGTGCGGCTTATAAGAATGATAAAGCTTCCCGTCCTGCTGTATAACATTCACGGCGGATACGGGGTTCAGCCGCGCTGGGGAAAGTCGCTGCGTAAAGGCAAACACACCGGACAGGTGCGCGAAATTATCCCTTGGGAAGAAGTATCCGCCATGACCGACGACGAGTTGTACGAAAAAATCGTGTCGGGACTGAAAGTTATCGACTCCGACGGCGGCGAGCTGTATAAATCAAAGGCGCGCGCCGAATATCTCGAGAGGCAGCTTTTCCTCTGTCCGAAGTGTGGATCCTTATCCACGCTCAGCTCGCACGGCAACGACGTTGTTTGCGAAAAATGCGGACTTACCGCCACATACGGAGAGAATTTGCGCCTCACCTCGCCCGACCCCGATTTTTCATTCGAAAAGGTTGTGGATTGGTACGAGTTCCAGCAACAATACGTAAGAGACTACGATCTTGATAATAACGACTTATATTTTACAGACGATAATGTAAAGCTGTTCGACAAAACCGAACGAAAACGCGTTCTTATCGCGTCGGGTAAAATGACACTCAAAAAAGACTCGCTCGTCATTGGGGATAAATTCTTCCCGACATCGGATATTGTCGGCGCGAGCGCGCAGGACGGAACCAAGCTTACCTTCGGCGTAGACAATAGGTCGTACATGATAATCGGCCCCGAACGCTTTAACACCATTAAATACCTTTTGTTTTTCAATCGGATATGCGCAAAAATCGCAGAAAAAGGAGGAGATAAATACTATGGGCTTTACCCCGACCCTGCTCGGCGCTAACGCGTTACCGGCAATCGCCCTATTATCCGTCGAATCGTTTTCGGAAACGACCGTTTGGACGGTAATCGTTCAGATTTTCATTCTTATAGGCGCACTTTTAATAGGCAACATTTTAAGGCGCGTAATTCCGTTTATGCGCAAAAGCCTCGTGCCGTCCGCACTGCTCGGCGGAACGATTGTACTGTTGTTAAAGCTCATTCCTGCCGTGGATAAATTTATCTCCAACGACATAATGGAGATAATAACCTATCATTGCTTGGCGCTCGGCTTTATCGCTACGGCGCTCAAAAAGAACAACGGCAACAGACGCACGACCACAAAAGCCATTTTGGAATCGGGCGTGCTTCAAGGCGGCGCGTACTCTCTTCAAGCCTCGATAGGCTTAGCGGTAACCATAATCCTTTCGGTTACGGCAGGCTTCCCTTTGGCGGCCGGCGGTGTGCTTCTCGCGCTCGGTTACGGTCAGGGCACAGGTCAGGCGCTTAACTACGGCAAGATTTACGAAAACGACTTCGGCTTTACGGGCGGCACGACGTTCGGACTGTCCGTTGCGGCGATAGGCTTTTTCGTTGCCTCAATCGTCGGCGTCGTGTACCTTAACATTTTAAGGCGGCGCGGCAAGCTGAAAGTAATCTCGTCCGAGGATCGCATAGAAAAGCATCGGCTCGAGGACTTTGTTTCGGCAAACGAGATTCCCAACGCAGAGTCGGTCGATAAATTTACAATCAACTTTGCGCTCGTCCTATTGATTTACGGTATTGTTTACGGCATAATGCGGCTTGTAAACGTAAACCTTATTTGGGGCTTTAACTTCCTTTTAGGCTCTCTCCTCGCCCTGCTCGTCCGCCTTTTAATAAACTTCCTTTCCAAAAAAAGAGTGATTAAGCGCGAGCCGACCAACAACTACCTTTTAGACCGTATCAGCGGCTTTATGTTCGACATGATGATAATCGCCGGCGTGGCGGCAATCGACTGGAACCAATTCTCGTCGCTGTGGTGGCAGCTTATTATAATCTGCACGCTTGGGGCGGTCGCCACGTTTATCTACATACGGTTTGTATCTAACAACATCTACAAGGGTTACGAACATGAAGGCTTTATATCCATGTTCGGCATGATGACAGGCACTGCGAGTAACGGAATGATTCTTCTTCGCGAAATCGACCCCAAGCTCGAAACTCCGGCGGCGTCCAACATGGTGTACTCCGGCTTGCCGGCAATAGCTTTCGGCGGAGGACTGCTGCTTCTTCTAAACTACTGTCCGAACGGACTGACCGAGTCGCTAATCACACTCGCGATACTCGTCGTCGCCACAGTCGTCTTTAACCTAATACTGTTCCGAAATAAAATCTTTAAGCGAAAGAAAAAAGCCGCCGTTATAGAAAATACCGCCGAAGGCGCGGATTCCGCCGGAAAAATCGACGCGGATACGGATACCGAGAAGGCGGCGGAAACAACCGAAACGGAAGAATGCGCCGCGGTAGAGCAAGATTGCTCTTCCCCTCTCGACGAGAACGTGCAAGAATAGCCGACGTAAAAAAGACCGCTTAACCGAGCGGTCTTTTTTACTCAATGCTTCTTTTATCCAAACCGACATTATACCACGGTTTAACCTAAAATTCAATAGCTGCTTATTATAATCTGCGAGACAGGCACCGCTTCCCGACCCCGATTAGCGATAGAAACAGCCGACAATAATGAACAATCACATAATCGAATCGCTCATTTCTTATCTTTGTAAGCCGCTTTATTTTTATTTAATTGCAAGGCTCGACAAAATGTGTTATAATGTAAAAAAAGATAAGAGGTTTTGATGAAAATTATTCACGCCGCCGACATTCATCTCGGCGCAAAGATGGATTCGAAATTTCCAAAGCATGTCTACGACAAGCGCAAAGAGGAGTTACGCAACACCTTTAAGCGCATGGTTGAGTATGCGGAAAATAACGGAATAAACGTTATAATTCTTTCCGGCGACGTATTCGATAAGGACAATCCGTACAAAAAGGACAAAGAATTTTTTTACAGTATCGTAAGGAAAAATCCGCAAATCGATTTTATTTACCTACGCGGCAATCACGATATTGCTGTAGATTACGACGGCGACCCAATTGACAATTTAAAGGTTTTCGACAATCAATGGAAAAGCTATACATACGGAAAAGTTGTGATATCCGGTATAGAAATTACTGCGGAAAACTCGACCTCTTTATATTCAAGTCTTTCACTTGATAAAGATACGGTTAATATTGTTGCATTGCACGGCCAGGTTGGAGATTCTCACGGAAAGGATAAAATAAATTTAAAAAAGCTTCGCGGCAAAAATATAGACTATCTCGCACTCGGACATGTTCATAAATATCAACTGAATAAATTAGACGATAGAGCTGTATATTGCTACAGCGGTTGTTTGGAGGGGCGCGGCTTCGACGAGCCGGAAGAACACGGTTTTGTCCTACTCGAAGTAGATAATGGCGTCTCTTCTACCTTTATTCCTTTTGCCGAAAGAAAAATACTAATAGCCGATGTAGATATATCCGGATTACGCGACGCATACCAGGTTTTTGTAGCCATAAAGGAAGCCGTCCGCTTTGATAAGAATAATATATACCGTGTCAATCTTACCGGAACAATAGATTTCGACGTCGAGCGGCTCGAGAGCGATGTCGAAAAATATCTGTCTGCCGAGTGTTTTTATGTTGACGTGAAAGACTGCACGGGCAAAACCCTGGATATTCATAAGTACGATGGCGACACCTCGCTACGCGGCGAATTTGTTCGTTGCGTCTACGAAAGCCCTGATTATACGGACGAAGAGAAAGCAAAAATCATCACTTACGGGCTTAAAGCGTTAAAAGGAGACGATATCGAGTTATGAAGCTATTATCTTGTCATATAGAAAATTACGGTAAAATAACCGATAGAGATTTAACGTTCGACGACAAAATCACCTCTTTTTGCGAAGCTAACGGCTACGGGAAAACCACGCTTGCGTCGTTTTTAAAATCAATGTTTTACGGTCTCGAGACGGACAGAGCCGATAGAGCTTTTAACGAACGTCGTCATTTTTATCCCTTTAACGGAAAGAGCTTCGGCGGTAATTTAACTTTTTCATCGAACGGAAAAACATATAAAATCGAACGTTTTTTTGATGAAAAGAGCGAAAAAAAGGACTCTTTAACAGTCTACTGCAACGGCAAGGTTGCGACAGAATTCAGCGACGGCAGTATAGGAGAAAAACTGTTTGGCATAGACAAACAGTCGTTTGAACGCACTATTTTCATATCAGGTACCGAAATAGAAATTTCATCTACCGGCAGTATCAATACTAAGCTAAACAATTTTATAGAAGGTGTGGACGACAACTCAAACCTGGAGACCGCCGTTAACAAGCTTCAGTCTAAAAGCAAGCTATACAAAAAATCGAAGGCTGGTAACGATTTAATCTCAACAGAGACAACGCATATCAATAATATTTCCCAAGCAATAGCAAACGCACAAACGATTGCTTCGGGACTTCGTGCAAAATATGATACACTGAATGATCTTAACAGAGAAATCGTCGAGCTTACTAAAACCATATCCGAAGATCAATCTGCAAATGTTATTCTAAACGATTGGGAACACCTTGACGGGTACAACGCCGAAATAGAACAAAAACAAACCGAACTGAAAAGCATAAAAGTCCGGTACCCTCACGGCATACCGACTGTTTCCGAGGTTGACGAGGTTAATTCCGCCATAGAAAAAAATAAAACATTAACCGCTCGTGCAGGACAAAAGTTCTTTTCCGACGAGGACGCCGCTCGCTTTGAGGGATTTAAAAAAGAGTTTAAAGACGGGGTGCCGTCCGATGACGAACTAAAGTCCGTGCAAAACAAGATTCAAGAATATACCTCGATTAGCTACGACGTAGAAAAACTCAAACAAACAAAGTCATCTCAAAAAGAAGCAGCTCTTAAACAGCATTTTGCATATCGCATACCGACGAAAGAGGAAGTTGCCGAGCTGGACAAAAAAGCGAGCGCATATAAAGCGGCAGAAAGTAAGGCAAACGCAATTCCCGAATTTATAACCACTACGGAAACGGTCGCAACGGAAAACAATCCGACGCAATCGGTTCTTGTCAAAATTTTACTGATATTATCTGCGGCACTTTTGGTTGCCGGGCTTGTTACCGTCTTCTTTGCTACAATAGTTGGGGTAGTTTTATTGGCGGTTGGCTTTGTCGGCTTGTTGGCGGCAGGGTTTCTTTTCCTAAACAGAAAGGCGAGCATACACGCGACGGGCAAACAGCAGGTATTTCAACGGGAAAATCCGCAAAGGCGCGAAGCAGATAAAGAACGCGACGGCATTTTAAATCAAATCCAAGCTTTTCTCGCGCCGTACGGTTATTCCCTGGAAAACGGCGTTGCTTTTGCGGTTGCATCTTTTAAAACGGACGTTAACAGCTACCGCGATCTGCAAGACGAGGATAATAACAATAAAGCTCTGTTAGACGAAAAGCTTCGCCGGCTTCAGGCATTGGAAAAACAACTTAAAGTTTTTTTTGCGCGATACAATATCGCCGAAACGGACAACTACTCGGTCGCCATGTCTAATCTTTGCGCCGACATAAAAGATTACATTTCGCTGTTAAACATGCAAAAGACACAGGCGGAATATGATTCCGGTCTTAAAAACGATATTACCGAAAACAATAAGCCGATTGTTGCGTTCTGCAAAAAATATGAGATAAACATCAATACGATTTCGGAAACAATCAAACGAATTTACAAAGACATTACCGACATAAATAATATCGAGACCGCATTAAACGAGATTACGGAAAAAGTAAAGCGATTTGCAAAAGAAAAAAACCTGACCGAAAGACCTACCGGGGAACAAGTTGACATTCAAGCACTAAACGAGAAGCTTGAGAAACTAAGAGACGCAAAAAGTCATCTTACGACCGATATAATGAATGATGAGTACGAAGCCGAAAAGCTCGATGGGCTTAAAAACGAATACGAAACCGCCAAAGAAAAACTGGAAGAATATCAAACGACGTACAAACTACTCACTAAAACTATCGATTTTTTACGTACGGCTGACGAAAACTTAAAAGATAAATACGTAAAGCCGATAAAAGATCAATATGTTTATTACTCGTCGTTGCTTGAAAAAACTTTGGGCGAAAAGATAACGATGGATAGTAACTTAGAAATTCGCTACGAGCAAAACGGCAAGGAACGAAGCGAACAGCACTTAAGCTCGGGGCAAAGAGCTATTTGCTCGCTCTGTTTCAGATTGGCATTGATAGACAACATGTACTCAGATGAAAAGCCTTTTTTAATTCTTGACGACCCGTTTGTCGGCTTAGACGAAGAGCACCTCACAAAGGTTAAGGTTATGCTCGATGAGCTTTCCGAAAAACTCCAAATCGTTTATTTTTGTTGCCACTCAAGTAGAATGATTAGTAAATAACCGTAACCTGCAAAAATCGTGTTACCATTATTCTACCCTATTCAGCCATACCACTGCAAAAGACCGCCTGCAATGTACAGACGGTCATTTTTGTTTAGAATTTGATTACGTGTTACAGCGCTCTTATGCTTGCGATAGGCGGTTTGCGCGAGTATATGCTTACGGGGATAACCGTGGAGACGACTGCCGTAACAAACGCGATACCGAAGATAGAAAGCACGGACAGCGGACCGAACAGGAATATGCTTACGCTCAGTCCGACGCTTTTTGCCATGAGCATGTTAAGAACAAGGCACGCCGTAAGCGTATTTAGCGTCGCCACCGCAAAGCATATAAGCGCGATTATAAACGCTTCCGAAATGAATATCTTAAACACGTCGACGGTTCGCGCGCCGATAGCGCGAAGTATGCCTATATCGCGTTTTTTGGCGGAGATGGACGCCGAAATAAAGTTAAACATAAGAAGGAAGGCAAACAGCGCAAGCACCGAGCCCATTATAATAAACACAAGCTCGAGCGTGTCCGCAATGTTTATAATCTGATTAAGCTGATCCATTATGGAATTTTTGATTTCTATTGCGGAGTCGTCCTCGCCGGCAACGCCCGCCATGTTTAAGAACTTTTCTATCAGTGCGCGCGACCCGTCGTACGGGATAAGAATGTTGCTTATAAACGCGTCGACGCTTTCCTCGTACTTGGTCGTCTCGGAGGTATAATAATACGGCTGCTTATAGAACACGTCGTACAAGTCTTGGCCGAGGTAGCAGCTCGAATAGGCGTCCTCTTCGAAGTACGCGACGACGTTAACCGCCTTATCTCCTATGGTGTTGCTGTTCATATAAAACGCCACTTCGGCACCTATCTCGTCAAGACAGTCGTGCGCGAAGGAAATTGCGCTCTTTATCTCCTCGAACGAGGGCTTGTTATCGTCATTGTACCACATAACGCTGTCGAGCTTTATGCGAGGGTTAATGCTCGCAAGCACCGCTTCGTAGCCGCTGTACCACTCGTCGTAGGCGTCGGGATCCCTATCCCAGTCCGGCTGGGGATGTTTTTCGCGGTATTCCTCGTCGGCGGCCGCCTGCGCGTTTAAAATCTTGCGGTACCGCACGTACGCCTCGGGAACGGTGTCGGCCCACGCCGCCTCGGCGTACGCCTCGCGGTCTGCGTTATGTTTTCTCAGCGCCGCATAGTACGCTTCGTAGTCGTAGCTGTAACCGTCATCATCGAGGAAGTCCCAAAGATTCGGTTCGGGAACAATGTAGTCATACTCTTCGAGGGCTTTATCGTACACGTCGCCGGGTCTGTTTGCCGCGTCCTCTATGATCGAAAGAATGTGTCTGTAAAACGACATAAGGTGATAAGAGCTTATCGCCGCCTCGCCGTTGCCTACGGAAGTTTTCTTGTTGCCGTCAAGCCCGTAAATGTCGAGAACCTTACCCTCGTACTTATTATAATAGTTTAGGTACGTTTCGACGTTATCGTTTTCGCTTCTTCCGGCAAAATCGGCGTACAAATGGGAAATATCTTCGCCTCTGTTAAAAAACATATCGTCGAAGTCGATTGAACTACCTACCCGGTCCGCCGCGGATTTAAACGTGTTCTCGTTTACTGCCGCGACCATATACAGACCGTTTCGATTTTCGTTATACCACGACCACATGGAATACGAATTATCCGGCTGTTCCCCGTCGTCCGCCGCGGCTTTGAGCGCTTTGCAGTCGGCAGGGGTTTCCATGCCCTTAAACACGCCTACTATTTTGTATTCCGTGTCGTCTATGCGCAAGGTAACCGGCCGCGCGGCAGTGTATAGCAAATCGTCGTAGTCGTTAAGCGTAAGCACGGTATTATCGTCGCCGTACACAAATCTGCTGCCCGTAGAGCGTATAGCGTCGTACATAAAGTCTGTTACGGCAATCTCGTCGTCTTCCGTCGGCATTCTTCCAGCCAAAAGCCTAAGTGTATCGCTTGCCGGAATTAATCCGTTTATGCTCTCCGAATAAAAGTTCCTTGCTGTGTTGCTCAGGCTGAGATTGTTTATTACCATCCAGCACGAAACAATGGGGATAGCGCCCTCGTACTTTTTAGCGTATTCCTCGTATTCTTCCATTGTAAATTTCGTGTCTTGGGAATAGATATAGCTGTCGCCGTCGCTGTACGTGTAGGTAACGTAGTACACCTTGCCGAGCGAGATGTATTCTATATCCGAGTCGGTAAACGACTGAACGCTCACCTCGTGCCCGTCGAACAGCATGAGCGTTGAGGCAAGCCCAAACAGCACAAACGCGATTACCGAAAGAATTATCGTAAACACAAGCCTTACCGGCCTTGTTTTAAGGCTGGACGCGCCCATCTTAATTGCGTGTTTAACGGGCATTCGCGAGCGTATAAGCTGTTGCGGCTCGTACTGCTTAACGGGCGGCTGCTCGCCTATGTTCTTGAACGTGCCGATATCAAGCTCGGGACTGTCGTCGCGAAGCTGCGCTATCCTCTCGCGCGAAGTGGAAATTATAGCCGATCCGCCCGACTTTTCCAGAAAGCTTTTAATAGATACCAAATCCTCGTCGGTAATAGCGGCGCCGTTTGTTACGCACACTGTGTCGGTACCGAAAAAGCGAACGTTTCGCTCTGCCGCCACCTCGTCGCGAAGCTGGTCGGAAATCACCTTGCCGTCTTTAAGCTCGATGATGCGGTCGCCGTACTGCTCGGCAAAATCGCGGTCGTGCGAAACGACGAGAACAAGCTTTTGCTTTGACAGCTTTTTAAGCGTGTCGAAAACCTGCTTGCCGGTCTTGCTGTCGAGCGCGCCCGTCGGCTCGTCCGCCATGATAATCTCAGGCTCTTTAACAAGCGCGCGCGCAATCGCAACGCGCTGCTTTTGTCCGCCCGAAAGCGTGTTGGGCTTGCGCGAAGCGAAATCGGTAAGATCGACGTCGGCAAGGATTTTGTTTATCACTTCCTGATCGGGCTTTTTGTTTTGAAGCTCGAGCGCGAGCGCAATGTTTTGCGCTACGGTAAACTCGTTAAGAATGTTGTATTCCTGAAAGACAAAGCCGACGTAGGTGTTGCGGTAGCTGTCAAAGTCCTGATTAGTAAAATCCCTGCTGCTCTTGCCCTTTATTATTATTTCGCCCTCGTCCATGCGGTCGAGTCCGCCGCACACGTTAAGTAGCGTAGACTTACCGCTGCCCGACTTACCGAGTATAAACACCATTCCCGTTTCGGGAAAGTTAAGCGACACGTCGTCGAGCGCTTTTGTTATTTCTCCGTTTTTGGTTTTGTATTCTTTTTTCAGATTTTTTACTTCTAACATTATTCCCTCCCCTTTAATAAGGGTTTGGCGTATTTTAGCGCAACATATTTCTTTTGTCAATAGCTTTCTACAAAATGCCGCAATTTGTATACTTTTTCAGTGTGTGCGGAAATGTACGGAAAATTTGCCCGTCTCAAACAAACGAATGAGGCAAGGCGCTTGGTGTCCGTACACTTTAATAACACATAAACCCGTCTTTTTGTTGCATAAATAGCACAACTTATTTCTTTTATCAATATTTTTTGACAAAGCTTCACCTGTTTATGTGCCTTTTAGTGTGTGCGCAAATAGGCAATAATTTCCGCACAGTATAACAAAAAAGCGGATTGCTTGACAGGAAATATTCGTGTTATATATAATATGGAAAAACAATCAGAGGTGAAAAATGAGAATTCGCAAAGGCTTTATATATTTTACAAAGGACGACACGGCAGACGGCAAACCCGCCTGGATACAGATACGAAATATCGACAGGGTAATACCAAGCCCTAACGGTTCGTACGTCGCCGCCGGATACACCGTAACCGACGTATACTACGAACCCGAAGAAATAATGGGTGAGATAGAAGAAGCCGACAACTAATCCGCCTTCTTACTTTTACCTGTTCTTTACGCCGCCTTTGTCTACGACGTCGGTTAAATATGTTTTTTTCGTCTCTCGCCTTTAATTCCGGTTGTTTGCAAATTGCAATCAACTGTCCTTTCCGATTACTTTTTTTCGTGTTTACTCTGTTCGGACCGGCGCGCGAGTACAGAACATTACTTATCTGTAAAAAACGACCGCCTCTACATAACGAGGCGGTTCTGCTTTTTTAATTCGGTTTTTAGCATGAACGGCAAGGCGTCCTATTTACGACGGGCGCTTTTTTTCATCGAGTAGCACGTCGTCATAAAGCCGGGTATTTCTTTTTCGATTGCGAAGCCCAAGCTTTGATACAGCTTTACCGCGCCGAGGTTGTCCTTGACCGATTCCAAGTAATACGTTTCTTCGGGGCTAAGCATACTTTCGAGCATTTTACGCGCTATGCCTTGCCGCCTGTAATTCTCGTCGACGCAGACGTTGGCAATATAAACCCCTTCCGGCTCTTCGCCGAGAGGAGTGTAATACTCGGCGTAAACCGTTTCAAACCGTTCGTCCGGTTTTATACCTGCGGCGGTATAGCTGTCGACAAGCGCTTTTCTATTCGTTTTTATGGGTGTTTTTTGCGCTACGACTATTCCGACGACTTTATCGTCGAGCGCGGCGACAAGAATGTTTTTTGCGTTGTAAATCGTGTCGCGTGTTATCATATTGCTTATAATCGTCTGAGCGACGGCAATGTCGCCGTTAAACATATACGGAAAAATAAATTCGTCGGTCTTGTACACAAGCAAAGCGACCCGAGACAGGTCGTCGCTTAAACCAAGCCGCCTTATCGTTAACCGATTGTCGTTTTTCATTGTGTTCGCCACACTCAGCCGTTTGCGCTTGCCGCCGCATAAAGCTCGACAAGCCGAGCGCGCTTTTTAATCATGGGGATATCGGGAAGGGGCATAAACGGACAGGTATAAATCTTTCCGAATTCCTTGTTGTCGCAAACGTAGGTAAAGCCGAGCCGTTTTACAAGCGCTTCCACCTCTCTGCCGAAAACGTTTATGCACCACGACCTGAAAAAAATACCGTTTTCGGCGTACACTTCGAGCTGCTCGAAAAACGAGTCCATAATAAGGTTGTAGTTTTGCATGTTCCTGTACTCGGGCAAAAGCGAAATGGCAAGAATATACCCGTTATACACGTCGGAAAAGCTGACCATAACCGTGTTGTCCGTGGAAATATCCTTTTCGAGAAGCTCGCCCTTTAACGCAAGCTCGTTCGCCTCGTCCGTAAGTGCGACAATCGACCAGTCGCCCACTATTCTGTTATCCGAGTTAACCAAATACCTAAACGTGTCGCTCTCGTCCTGCAAAAACTTTTCCCACTGTTCCGCCGTGCCCTCGTTGCTTTCGTCGATTCCGTTACAGTTTATGTAGTCGTTTTCGACAAGCTGGGAGGCTATCTTAAACGCAGTAAAGCCCATAGAAAGAAGTTCCTGAAAGGTCATCATTTTACATCCGCCGGCGACCGGCGCCGTTCCGCTTACGGCAGGCGGAGTCTGGGGCTGACCGGCGTCTTTAGCGGCACCCGATTCTTTTGCGGCGGCGCTCAGCCTTTTTATGTTTTCGGCAAGACTGTTGATATGCGCTTCCATAGGCGGAGTGATTGCTTCCAGCCAGTGCGTTCTGCCTACGTAATATTCAAGATCCTCGGAAACCGCAACGTCGTCTATCTTAAACGGCACTATCGGCTTTTCGGCGCTCGCCGCGGAATTAACCTCGTTTAGAACGTGCGAGGATTTCCCGCTCGATTTACTCAGCAGCAAAACGAATATCTTGCATTCCTTAATCGCGCGGACTATGGACGCGCCGTAATTTTCGCCGGGCGGAATGTCTCGGTAATCAATCCAGCATTTTATGCCGTTCTGTTCCAAGATGCTTAGCACCATTGTGGCTATCTGCTTGTCCTTGCGCGAATACGAAAGAAAAATATCGTGCATATCTTTTACCTCGTCTGTTAAATGGATTTTTGTTTATTTTTCGGCTTCGTAGCAGTAAGAATAATCGATTCCTTTCATAAAAAGCTCTGTCGTTTGTTCTGTCGGTCGGCGCACCGCTTGTCGTCTTTTGCTTTTATTTTCAGTTGTCGACAACCGACTTTTACGTCGCTTTAACGCATTCCAATATGAACGCGGATTATTGATTTTAACGAGCGCCTCGACAACATCCACTGCACAAAACCGCCATTTAGAGCTTTTATCGTCCCAAACAGCCCGTACCTGAACATCTTCAAAAAATCTAATCGAAGTGTTTACCATGTCGCACGAACCACGCTTTTTATTATTGTAACACAAATCCGATAATATTGCAATAAGTCAGTCGGCTCGTTTACGGCGAAATATAGGCGAAAGTGCGGCCAAATAAAGCTGCCTTGTGGTGTTTTTTATTGCAAAATAAAAAGCAACGGCTAAAAAGCGTGTGAATTTTGTTGCATTTTGCCACAAAAAAATGATAGAATTATTGCAATGAAAAGAGTGTTGCTAAAATTAAGAGAGGCGTTATTTTCGGTACTGCCGATAACCGCGATTGTATTGATACTTGCCGCGACTCCGCTCGTCAATCTTGACAAAACGGAAATTATTACGTTTGCCGTTGCGGCGGTCGCGCTTATCGTGGGAATAGGCCTTTTCAGTCTGGGCGCCGACCTTGCGATGATGCCAATGGGCGAGCATATAGGCGACGGTCTTACCAAGTCCAAAAAGCTGACCGTGCTTCTTGTCGTGTGCTTTGTTATGGGCGTACTTATAACCGTTGCGGAACCCGACCTGTCCGTGCTTGCCGAGCAGGTGTCCGCGGTTATGAACAACCTCGTACTCATAATAACCGTAGGCGTGGGCGTGGGACTGTTTCTTCTTATAGCCGTACTCAAAATAGTGTTCAGCCGCGATCTGTCCGCCCTGCTTCTTTTCTTTTACATGACCGTGTTCGCGCTGTGCGCCATGTTGATAGAAAGCGGTAAAAACGATTTTCTCGCCATGTCGTTCGACTCGGGCGGCGTTACGACGGGACCTATAACCGTTCCGTTTATAATGGCACTCGGCGTAGGCATAGCAATGACTATCGGCGGAAGAAACGGCAACGAAAACAGCTTCGGTCTTGTCGCCATGTGCTCGATAGGACCTATAATCGCGGTGCTCGCTCTCTCGCTTACCGCAAAGGGCGACCTTTCGTACGCCGTGCCCGACTACTCTATCGACCACGTACTCGGCTCTTTCGGCGAAACGCTCGGCATGACCGCGCTCGAAGTACTTCGCGCGCTCGCGCTTATAGTCGCGTTTTTCCTCGTTCTGCAATTTACGATACTCAAACTTCCCAAAAAGAAAATCTTTACCATTTTAATCGGCATTACATACACCTTTGTCGGGCTTGTTATATTCCTAACCGCCGCAAAGGTCGGTTTTATGCCTATCGGCTTTAAATTGGGCGGCCAGCTTGCCGAAAACCGCGGCGCGCTTGTCGCTATCGGCCTGGGACTTGGCATGGTAACCGTTCTTGCCGAGCCGGCGATACACGTACTTAACACGCAGGTCGAGGAAGTAACCGAGGGCGGCGTAACCAAAAAGGAAATGATGATTGCGCTCTGTATCGGCGTAGGTCTTGCAATAGCAATGGCGATGCTCAGAATAATCTACAACTTCTCGGTGCTGTTCTACCTTATCCCCGGCTACGCAATCTCGCTCGGCTTATCCTTTTTCGTTCCCAAGCTGTACACGGCAATCGCGTTCGACTCGGGCGGCGTCGCAAGCGGTCCGCTCACCTCGAGCTTTATATTGCCGCTTGCTATCGGCGCGTGCTCTGAAATCGCGCCCGACAGTATTTTATCGCTCGCTTTCGGCGTTGTCGCACTCGTTGCGATGATTCCGCTTATTACCATACAAGTGCTCGGCTTTAAGGCGGTCGTCTCTCAAAAGGCGCGCAAGAGAATTATCATGAACAGAATTCTCGCCGCGGACGACGAACAGATAATAAACTTCTCGTGGGAGTAAGACCGTGAAATTAGGCAAGTCCGCACTTAAACGAATAAAAGAGTCTATCGAGCGCAAGACGAAGGAAGCCTTAGCCGAGCTTAGAGCGAAAAACGCCGCCGAGCAAAAAACCAAAAAGCCGGCGGCAGAGCGCAAACCCAAAAAGGCGCCTGCCAAAAAGACCAAAAAAGCGAGCGATATCGACGGGCTCGAGCTTTTGTTTATTATCGTAAACCGCAGCAAGGGCGAGTTTTACGCCGACCTTATGGAGTCGTTCGAGGTGAACATGCTGCTCACCGCGCACGGCACCGGCACCGCCGACAAGAGCACGCTCGAGCTTTTCGGTCTAAACGATACGGACAAAGCCGTAATATTAGGCGTTATCCGAAAGTCCAAGATAGCCGACGCCCTGTACACTCTCGACCAGAAATTCAAAACGATACGAAACGGAAAAGGCATAGCGTACACCGTTCCGCTTACCGGCGTTATAGGCACGCTCATATTCGGATTTTTGAGCAATAACAGAAAAATGGTAAAGGAAAACACCGAGGAGAGTAAAAAATGACCGATTACGAACTGATTGTATGTATAGTAAACGCAGGCTTCTCCGAAACGGTCATGACGGCCGCCAAAGAGCAAGGCGCGCGCGGCGGCACCGTTATCCACGCTCGCGGCACCGCGGCTAAGGAAGCGGAAGAAATTTTCCATATAACGATCCAGCCCGAAAAGGAAATCGTTTTAATCGTCGTTCCTCAAAAAATCCGCGACAGCGTACTGCACGCAGTGTACCAACAGGCCGGACTTAAAACGGCAGGGCAAGGCATATCGTTTTCGATGCCGGTAACAAATACCGTAGGGCTTGCGTCCACTCAGCCCCCCGTTGTCCCTGCTCGGCCCGAAAAAGAACAGCCGAAAGAAGCCGCCGAGGATAAGGCAAAGCCCGACGCTCGGGAACAAGAAAAAGAGCCTAAGAAAGAATCCGAAGAGGAAACCAAAAACTGATTTATCCGTAAAACGTTTTAACGCAATAAATAAAGCAAACAAAAAGACGCCCGAAAAAATCGAGCGTCTTTTGTATTGTGTAGTATTAGATGGGAAGTAAGCGCAGAATGTGTTTGCTGACTATCATCATGATGAGGTCGACTATCCAGAGAATAAAGCCGAGTCCGATGACGCGGATAATGCCGGCAAGGATTTTTCCCTCGGAAAAACGCGTAATAAAGCCGAAAAGCCACGCCGTAAAAGGAATTATCGCAAGTATGATACTTACAATATAAGGGAGTCCGAAGTAATCCCCGCCTTTTCTTTTAGCTGCCATATCACTTTTACCTCCTTTTTTATTACTTGTATTATAACACAATGAATATGAAAAATCAAGCATTATTATGATTGGATTTACTCGTTAATTGTATTGTATTATTTCTTGGCGTACACGGCGCACAGATGAACCGAAAAGCGAGCGCGTTTTTCGGCTGTTTAATATCTTTAATGCCGTTATCACGCCGCGTCCGCCCTGCTCTTTTTGTCCTACGAAGCAACCGAAGGTTATTCTGAGCGAAGCGAAGAATCTCTTTCTTTAATGCCGCCGCATGTGAATTAAAAATCATCTCGACCTTTTACACGCGCGAAGCTGCGCGTAGCGCATTTCACGTTGCGTAAGCAACATTTCACTCGCAGATAGGCGAATTTCACTGCTTGCGTAGCAAGCAATTTCACTGCGCCGAAGGTGCCTTCGGCGCCACGGCGCATACGCTTTGCATATTTTTACCAAAAATCGACAAAATAATAGCAAGGAGGACAGCATAATGAACAAGCTGACATCGGGCGAAGTCGCCCCCAAGACCGGCGAGTACAGCATTGTAACCGCCAACGGTCGAAAGGTCGGCACCGTTCGCGTTAAAAAGGGCAACAGAATGCCCCCGACGCAACATGCCGGCAGCCACTTCGAGATTGAGTAAAAAGTCTTAGCTCGATCTTAAAAAAAACAAAAAAGAGAGCGCGGTAAAAAACTCTCTTTTTTGTTTGGTTTATTTTTTTGTTTCGGTTATTTTATTTCCCTATTGTACAGCTCGACAATCTCTTCGAGCCGCGGCGCGGACTCTACTCCGCCGCGCTTGGCTACGGTTAGCGACGCCGCACGGGTCGCAAAGCCGCACGCTTCCTCGAACGAGTACATACCGACGTGCGGATAAGCGAGCGCAAGCGCAGCCACAAACACGTCGCCGGCGCCGCTCTCGTCCACGACCTCGACTTCGGGCGCGTGAACGTGCGACGATACATACTCGCCGTCCGATATAGCCGCGCCGTCGTCGCCGAGCGTAATAACCACATACTGCACGCCGCGACGGTTAAAGTACCTAACGATATCCATTTGCGAGCGGAAGTCGTTAGGCGCAATGCCGGTAACCGCCTTTGCGGTCTCGCGGTTTACGACGACGATATCCACGTTTAAGTACATGTCGTCGGGAAGCTCTATTGCCGGCGAAAGATTAAGTATCGTAGTCATGCCGAGCGAACGCGCCTTTGAAAGCGCAAACATGACTACGTACAGCGGAACCTCGAGCTGGCACAAAAGCGTGTCCGCGCTCGTAGCGCCGCAAAGCGCCTCGTCGACGTCCGTTTTCGTAACCGACGAGTTGGCGCCGTTATAGATTATCGTACGGCGAGCGCGGTCGGTTGTACAATTAACGGTCATGCCGGACATGCGGTTGGTCTTTTGAACAAACTCCGTATCGACGCCGAGCGAGGACAGCTTATCCACAAGCATGCCGCCCACGGCGTCGTTACCCACGCGGCCGATAAGCTTGACGCGTTTTTTATCGCTGTCGTCGCGGTGGCTGACCCTCGAAACGGCAATCGCCTGACAGGCGCCCTTTCCGCCTATCTCAACGGAACACGCGTCCGCAACGGCCGGGTCGCTGTTTTTCGGAAGCTTTTCCACCTCGAGCGTTATGTCGTTTCTGATACTGCCGAGCACGTATATCATTGTTTCACCTCATTGCTCTGCGGATTGTCGGTAGTTGTATTTTGCGCTTCGCCCGTCGGCGCGTCCTCGCCGTCGTAAGAACGTTGAAGACTCTCGCCGCGGTGCTTTTTTTCGCGCGAGCGGCGGCGCTGCTCTTCCGCGATTTTTTCCATCGCCTCGCGCTGCGAGCCGGACGGCGACTTTATGGAGAACGCGATATTGGTAAGATGATCGGCAATACGTTCGAGCGCGCTTATTATCGAGTAAAAATGCGTTCCGCTCTCCACCGTGCAACCGCCGGCGTTAAGCCGCGCGATATGATTGTAGCCGAGCAGGCGCTTGGTCATGTCTATCTCGCGCTCGCGTTCAGAAAAGTCGTTAAGCTTCTCGACGGCGTTGTTCTCGAAAATCAAGAGCGCTTCGTCGTACATAGCCATAACCTTGTCGTACATATCTTCCAACTCGTCGCGCGCGTCCTGAGTAAAGGTGCAGTCCGTTTTGTTCATTTCGTCGGCGCTTTCCACAAAGTTTTCGGCGTGGTCGGCGATACGCTCGATATCGCTTACTACGTGGAATAGCGAGCCGACAAACTTTTCGTCCGAGCGAGTGAGTTGTTTACTCGACAGCTTAATAAGATACTTTGCAACGCCCTTATTTATATAGTTGATTCGTTCCTCGTCGCGCTTGATTACCGCCATCTCGGAGGTGTCGCCGGTAAGAAGCGCCGACATTGCGCGTTTAAGATTGGTCTTGGCCATGTCGCCCATATGATCAACCTCGCGCTTGACCTGCGCGACCGCAATAGCCGGGGTCTGTAAAAACCTATCGTCTATATAGTACATGTGCGGTGCGTCGTCGTCGCCGCCGCGCCTGTCGGGAACGACGAGCGTAGCAAACTTGACGATAAGCTTTACGAACGGCAAAAGTATTAGCGTCGTGAAAAAGTTAAAGAAAAAGTGGAACATTGCCACTTGGAATTGCGGCTGCGGAAACATCGTTTGAAGCAGCCACACCACCCCGTCGGACAGCGGCCACAGAATAGCCGTGAATATGACGGTGCCTATAATTTTATCCGCAAAATGAATTACGGTAACGCGCTTTGCGTTTACGTTAGCTCCGGCGGAAGCGAAAAGCGCCGTAACGCACGTTCCGATATTGCTGCCGAGCACTATAAACAGCGCACATTCGAGCGTAAGCGCGTTAGCGCCGACCATTGTTACGAGTATACCGGTAACCGCCGACGACGACTGAATAAGCGCCGTAAACACAAACCCGACGAGTATCAACAGCAGCGGAAAATCGATACTCGAAAACACATTTATCATCGCGTCGGAAATAACCTGCTTTTTAAACGCGTCGCCCATTAGCGAAAGCCCGACGAAAATAAGTCCCAGTCCGCCGAAGATGTAGCCGAGGTTTTTCCACTTTTCCTTTTTGAGGAACATAACCATCGCCGCGCCGACAAACGCAAACACGCCGAATATAGGCGCGACGGGAAACGCCGAAAACGCCGCGAGCACGCCGGTAACCGTCGTTCCTATGTTGGCGCCCATTATAATGGCGGTCGCTTGGAACAGCGTCATAAGCCCGGCGTTGACAAAGCCCATTACCATGACGGTGGTCGCGGCAGAGCTTTGGATAATGCCGGTAACGGCAGTACCTACGCCCACGCCCGCAAACCGATTGCCCGAAATCTTGGCAAGAAGCTTTCTCACCCCCTTGCCCGCGCTACGCGAAAGCCCGTCCGACATGAACTTCATGCCGAACATGAATACGCCTATGCCCGCAATCAGCGACAATACGCTTAACGCAATCTCGAAGTCGTCCAAACCGATTTACCGTGTCCTTTATGCCGAAAATTTCGCCTACTCGGCTGAATATATTATACATTACGAACCGCATATTTGTCAACGGTTTAATATCTTTAATGCCGTTATCACAGTGCGTCTGCCGCAGGCGCCTACCTCTTCACTATTCACTATTACCTTTTCACTCATATTTCCCTATCCGTCTTACACACTTGACAATAACATTCCGTATATATATAATAGTTGCAATGTGGAAGCTCGCTAAATTTTTAAAGGGCTACGTGCCGCAAGCGATATTCGCGCCGCTGTGTAAGCTTATCGAAGCGGTTGCCGAGCTTGCCGTGCCTATGATTATAGCCGAAGTCATCGACGTCGGTATCGGTGAGCTTCACGATAAATCATACGTAATAAAATACTGCATTATAATCGGCGCGCTTGCCGTTTTCGGGTTTATAATATCGGTAACGGGGCAGTTTCTTGCCTCTAAGGCCGCGCTCGGCTTCGGCACGAAGCTTAGGGACGCGGCGTTTAAGCATGTTAACAAGCTTCCCCTTTCCGCCTCCGATCGGCTGGGCGGCGCCTCGCTCGTAACGCGGCTTACCGGCGACATAATGAACTGTCAGAGCGCGCTGAATATGTTTTTGCGGCTTGTTCTTCGCGTGCCGTTTGTCGTTATCGGCGCGTTCGTCATGAGCATGATTATCGACCCCGTGCTATCGCTCATGTTTCTTGCGATGACGGTAATACTGTCCGCTACAATTTTTCTCGTGATGCGCCTTAGTATGCCGCACGTAAGAAAATCCCAGAAAAAGCTGGACGAAATATCTCGACTTTCGGCGCAGTCGCTGTCGGGCGCACGAGTCATACGCGCGTTTTCCAAGCAGGACGACGCAAAGACCGACTTTTTCTCCGCCGCCGATTCCGCCGCGACGGCGAATATCGGCGCGGCAAAAGTATCCGCCCTATTAACGCCGCTCACCTTTGCCGTTGTCAATCTCGCCATTATCGCGGTGCTGTGGTTCGGCGGAATAAAGGTGGACGGCGGCGCGCTTACGCAGGGTCAAATAGTCGCGCTTATAAACTATCTTACGCAGGCGTTTTTCGTAATCGTAAACATCGGCAACGTGTTTTACGTTTTCACGCGCTCGGCGGCGTGCTCGACGCGCGTCAACAAGCTTCTCGATACGCCCGTACCCGACGACGGCACCGTCGAGGAAATCGAGGACTCCGACGCGGTTATCGAATTCCGCGACGTAAGCTTTGCGTACGACGGCGACTACGACGTAAGAGACCTCTCGTTTACGCTTAAAAAAGAGAGCACGCTCGGAATAATCGGCGGCACGGGCAGCGGCAAATCGACGGTTATAAACCTTATCGAAAAATTCTACACGCCGCAAAAGGGTCAAATCCTTTTCTGCGGCAAACCGTTAGACGAATACAAAACTGCATTTTTGCGCTCTAAGCTGGGCTACGTTCCCCAAAAACCGGTCGTGCTCGCCGGAACGCTCGACAGCAATCTTCGCATTGCGGACGAAACCGCGACCGAGGAAAAAGAGGTCGAGGCGCTGCGTATTGCCCAAGCGAGCGAGCTTCTCGACAAAATCGGCCTTGACGGAACGATTGCGCAGGACGGGAAAAACCTTTCGGGCGGACAAAAGCAGCGCGTGTCGATTGCACGCTCGCTTTGCCGCGACAACACCCTATACCTATTTGACGACGCGACCTCGGCGCTCGACTACAAAACCGAACGCGATTTTATAAACGCAGTAAAGAAAGTGAACGGCGCCAAGATTTTCGTGTCGCAGCGCATAAGCGCCGTGTCCTCGTGCGACGAGATAATCGTCCTCGACGGCGGCAGAATCGTCGGCAAAGGCACGCACGAAACGCTTAAAGCCTCGTGTCCGCTGTACGCCGAATTCTGCGCGTCCCAAAACAGATAAAATGAAAAAAACATCAGCCGAAAAACAGTCCGCCACGCTCGGCAGGCTCATGAAATACGTTAAGCCCCACGCGCTTCTTGTCGTCGCGGCGTTTTTCTGCGCGGTGGTGTCCGCGGCGGCGTCGCTGTTTGCACCCGTCGTTATCGGCGAATCGGTTAATTATATAATGGGCGCCGGCGCGGTGTACTATAAACCGCTCGCGACAAGAATAGTCCTTCTCGCCGTTTTAATCGTCGCGGTGCTTGTATTCCAGTGGCTTATGAACATCTTTGCCCAGCGCGCCGCACACCTAACCGTCCGCGACGCGCGGCGCGACGGCTTTTCCGCGCTCGTAACCGCGCCGCTTAGCTATATCGACGGAAACGGCCACGGCGACCTTGCGGCAAGACTTTCTGTGGACGCCGACCAGATTTCGGACGGAATCGTTCAGGGCGCGACTCAGCTTTTTACGGGGATTGTTACCGTTATCGGCACGCTTGCGCTTATGATACGAATTAACCCGTGGATTGCGCTTGCCGTCGCGGCTCTTACTCCTCTCTCGCTTTTCGTGTCGTTCCTTGTCGCGCGCGGTTCGCATAAGTACTTTTCCGCGCAATCTAAGGTGCGCGGCGAGCTGTACCAAAAGAGCGAAGAGATAATCGGCTCGCGCGCTCTCGTCGCCGCCTACGGCTACGCGCCTCGCGCCGAACAGAGCTTCGGCGAAACAAACGAAGCGCTTAGAAGGTGCGGCTTTAAAGCGACCTTTTACTCGTCGCTCGTCAATCCGTCGACGCGGCTTATAAACGCGCTCGTATACGCGGTTGCCGCGGTTATGGGCGCGGTGTTCGCAATAGACGGAAAAATGTCGGCAGGCGATATTGCGACGCTGTTGCTTTTCGCCAACCAGTTCGCGCGGCCCATTAACGAAATAACCGGCGTTATAACCGAGCTTCAAACCTCGCTTGCCGCAGCAAAACGCACGCTCGACCTTGCCGAGGTGAAGCCGCAGCAAGATTCCGGCACGGTAAAGGACAAAACGCTCGGCGGCGATATCGCAATTACCGATATGACCTTTTCGTATACGCCAGGCAAGCCGATCCTGAAAAACCTCAACCTCGCAGTAAAGCCGGGCACAATGGTCGCTATCGTCGGGCGCACCGGCTGCGGCAAAACAACGCTTATCAACCTTCTTATGCGCTTTTACGACCCCGACTCCGGCAAGATATACTTTGACGGAATAGACTCGACCGACGTTCAACGAAGCTGCGTTCGGAAGGGCTTCGGCATGGTGCTTCAAGACAGCTGGATATTTAAAGGCACCGTCCGCGAAAACATCGCCTACGGCAAACCCGACGCATCGGAGGACGAGGTAAAGGCGGCGGCTAAAGCGGCGCATATCGACGGGTTTATAGAACGCCTGCCAAACGGCTACGACACGGTAATCGACGACGGCGACGGAATATCGCAGGGCCAAAAACAGCTTATAAATATAGCGCGCGTCATGCTCGTTAATCCGCCCATGCTAATACTCGACGAGGCGACGAGCAATATCGACACGCGCACGGAACGCCGCGTCCAGGAAGCGTTCGACGCCCTGCTTCGCCCCGAGAACGGCGTCAAAAAGACCGGCTTTGTCGTCGCGCACCGCCTTTCCACCATTAAAAACGCCGACTTAATACTCGTTATGGACAGCGGAGAGATAGTCGAGCGCGGCACGCACGACGAGCTTCTCTCGCGCGGCGGCGTCTACGCCGAGCTGTACAACGCCCAGTTCTCCGCCGGTCTGTCGGTGTAAATTCTCTTAAAATATTATCAAACAAAAAAGGGCTTTTACGCCCTTTTCTTTTTACGTGTTTTCCACAAGCTCACGCGCTTTCTTTATTATTTCGTCGGCTTCTGCCTTCTCGTTTGCTTCCCACTTTTTCAGTTGGGAATAATAAACTAAATAATCCTCATTGTTTCTCTTCTTTTTCATTCCCTGCGTAACAAACAAAATCACCGCAATACCTATGGGCACTAAACCTATGAGTGCAAGACCTGCACTTCCCACAGATATTCCTGTTATAATCGGTCCAAGCGAGCACAGTGAAAGAAACACGCCGAAAAATATTGCCACCCCACTTATATTTCTCTCGTATGGGCGAGAAGGTTTTTTATCCATCAGCATTTCGAACTCACTTTCCAGCTTAACAACTTCACCGTACCACGGTTCGCTTTTGTCGCGCGTGAATGTTAATTTGTTAAACGTAGAATAGTGATTTACAGTGCTTCCGTCATATATGTCTCGAGATTGTCCGTCAAACTCCTGACACCTTTGATTGTTAATAAGTTCCCAACCGAAAGCCTCATATTGACTTATCTTTTCGTTTACTATTTTATCGTCGGGATAACACTGTACCGTTTTGGTTTCTCTTGCCATATCGATTCCCTCCTTTGCAAGTCTATTGATAGTATACTATAGTATTTAATATCTTGTCAAGCGAATTGATACAATAGTACAGTAATTTTTTACACAATCCGAAACAATCTAATAAAGGCGAAGGAATAAAAATGCTTAACGAAAACATAAAACGACTTAGGCTATCCAACAACATAACACAAGTAGAGCTTGCCGAACGGCTTGGCGTCAGCAAGCAGTGCGTATCTAACTGGGAAAACGATTATATTCAGCCGTCGATAGATATGCTGGTTAAGATTGCGAAGTTTTTCAAAGTGTCGACCGACTTTCTGCTCGACTTGGACGATAAAACAACGCTTGACGTTACGGGACTATCCCAAACCGAAATCGCGCATATCCGCCAAATCGTAGACGACATACTCGGAAAATAACAGACCGCTTTTATACCGAACTTTGGGTTTATCATAAGCATAAGGGCACTTCCTACCGCCACCCCATCATTTCGACCGAAGCGCGTTAGCGCGTAGCGGAGAAATCCGGGTGAAGCCGCACCTGCTGTCCCATTTTCACGCATAGCGTGTAAAGGGGAAAATAGCGGCGAGGCACGAGCCGTCGAAAGGGGTTAATTGTTACCACCTTGCGGCGGATCGCCTAGACCCCTCGACTTCGCTCGGGGTGATGTACGGCATGTATAAGCGTTACAGCTTAAAATAAAAATATTCGTTATTATTGCCGCTCTCCCCATCATTTCGACCGAAGCGCGTTAGCGCGTAGCGGAGAAATCCAGGCGAAGCCGCACTCTTTTTGTCATTCTGAGCGAAGCGAAGAATCTCTACCCTAAATAAAAAAGAACGGCGTTAGCCGTCCTTACTTATTCACTATTCACTATTACTTGTTCACTCGTCGCTTGCGCAGCAGCGGCGTTTTTTACTTATTGCCGGGCGTGCGTTTTGCCTTACGCTCTTCCGCCGCGATGTAGTCCGCGGCAGCCTTAGATCCGAGCTTTGCCGCCTGCTTGATAAAGCTTAGGCCGGTAGGCTTGCTTTCCGCCATGCCCTCGCCGTTAATAAAGCAGATGCCGAGGTTGTACATTCCGTCGGGATTCTTTTGCTTGGCGGCTTCCTTAAACCAATACACCGCCTGCTCGATATCCTGCTCTATCTCGTCGCCGTAGTAGTACATTTCGCCCAAAGTGTTTTGAGCGGCGGCGTCGCCGGTCTGCGCGGAAAGCATAAGCTCGTCGAACTGCGCCCAGAACTCTCTCGACTCGAGCTGACTGCGGTATTCCTCTTCCATTTGCGAGTTTTCGTCGATAAGCCGACGTTCTTCCTCGATACGCTCGTCGGAAATATCTATCGAATGATTGTACTCGGCGCGCTTTTCGGGATTGGACAGCGTTTTGTACGCCTCTTCCAAATGCGCGAGCTTTTCGGCGGACGCGTCGTCGGACTTTGCGGAATAGCGTTTTTTGAGCTTTGAATACGCTTCCTTAATTTCCGCGTCGGTCGCCCAAATCAGAACGCCGAGCGCACCGTAAAGCGTGTTTTTGGCGAGCTTCTTGTCCGCCTTTTGCTTTTTATCCCATTCTTGAAGCCGAGCCTCCGCGTCGGATATAAAGTCCTCGCTCTTGGCGTACTGCGCCCACTGCTCGTTTTCGGCGCGCGCCGCTTCGAGTTCGGATTCAAGCTCGGCGACTCTGTCTTTAAGCGCGTCGATTTCCGCCTGCATCTTTTTGCGCTTATCCTGCTGCAATTCGATTTGCGCGGCATTACTAAGCTCTACCTCGCGCTTTTCCTGCTCGAGCTGTTTTATTTTTTCGCTCGCTTCGGACAGCTCGGACTGAAGCTCGGTTTTTTCTGCGCTTCTGCGCTCGGTGTCGTTGGCTATGTACTGCTCGGCCGACTCGCGGATTTCGGCGGCCTTACGCTCGAGCGCGTCGGACGCGGCCTGCGCCTTCGTCAGCTCGCGGTCGCGGTTAAACAGCTCTTGTTCAAGCTCGCTTCTGTCCAGCCTGACGTCGTTTAGCTCGCGCTTTAAATCGGACAGTTCGTCTTTTAAATCGGAAATAGTCTTTTTCAGTTTGGAAATCTCTTTTTCGGAAGCCGCTTGGGCGTCGGATACGCCCTTGTCGTAGCCGGACTTGTACGCTTGATTCTTTACCGCGTTAATCTGCGCCTGAGCTTGAGCGGCCGCCGCAGCCTGTTGCGCCGCCGCTTGCTGTGCCGCCGCCTGAGCGCGGACGCGCGCCATTGTAAGCGGATCCATTCGTCCGCCGAACGCACTGCGCATAGCCGCCTGCTGTGCCGCCGCCTGAGCCGCGGCCTGGGCGGCAGCCTGACGCGCCGCCTGCTGCGCCGCAGCCTGCTGTCGTCTTATAATATCCTCGGGCCGGTTGGGACTATTAGCCTCTTTCAGCTTAGCGTCGTAATCGGCACGCTTTTGCGGATCGGAAAGCGTGTCGTGCGCCTCGTTTACGTCCGCAAACTTAGCCGCCGCGTCCTTGTCGTCGGGATTGACGTCGGGGTGGTACTTTTTTGCAAGAACGCGGTAACTGCGCTTAATTTCTTCCGGCGTCGCGTTTTGCGCGACCCCCAGGATTTGGTAATAGTTCTTCACTTTCGCCGGTCTCCGAATCCTACGTAAATTCTCGCCAAATAGTATACCATATATTGGGCTTTGTGTCAATACATATATAAAAAATCGTATATGCCGCCACGCATTTCGGAAATTCCGCGCGGCGCGAACGATTACGCGAATACCGCTTGCATAAGAAAAAGTTTTGTGCTAAACTGTATGTATGAATATCTGGCACGACATAAGTCCCAAACGAATTACGCCCGAAAAATTCGAGGCGCTTATAGAAATCCCGCGCGGATCCAAAGCTAAGTACGAGCTTGACAAGGAAACAGGCATTATTCGCCTCGACCGAATACTTTACACCTCGACGGTGTACCCGGCAAACTACGGCTTTATCCCCAGAACGTACGCCGACGACGGCGACCCTCTCGACGTTCTCGTACTGTGCGACGAGGTTATTTACCCGATGACGCTCGTTACATGCACGCCTATCGGCGTTATAATAATGACGGACAGCGGCGAGCTTGACGAAAAGATAATCGCCGTTCCGACGGGCGACCCTACTTTTAAGGACTACAAGGACATCGAGGAATTGCCCAAGCACATATTCGAGGAAATGATGCACTTTTTCGAGGTGTATAAATCCCTCGAGCATAAAAAGACCGCGGTAAAACGCATCGCCCACCGCGACGAGGCGATTGCCATTATTAAAAAATGTATCGACAACTACGATAAGGAAATAGCAGGCGGCAAATAATGCCTTCGCGGACGGTCCGCCGAACAGAACGACAAAAATCACTTGACAATAAAGCACCTTTATCATATAATATTATCCGTTACGATTAAAGAAGCGAAGAGGGATAACCGCCCCTTGCTTTAAACCCGTCGCACGATCCGCACCGCCGCTAAGCAGAGATAAACAACTTAATAACAAATGGAGAAGTACCCAAGAGGCTCAAGGGGCTCCCCTGCTAAGGGAGTAGTCCGGTAATACGGAGCGCGGGTTCGAATCCCGCCTTCTCCGCCAAATCAAGACGCACCCAATAGGGTGCGTTTTGATTTGAAGAAAAACAAGAGGAGGGATTCGAACCCGTGAGGGCGCATGGCGTAAAGCAAATATGCCTGTGGCATATTTGTAGCCATGCGGTGCGAGCAATCTATGATTGCGAGCACGGTGGTTTTGTTTACAAAACCACATCGAATCCCGCCTTCTCCGCCAAAAATCGGCAAAAGCGTTAGCGGTTGCCGATTTTTACTTCTTCACTATTCACTCTTCACTATGTTTGACGCCGATTTTTGGCGGTAAGTAATAAGTAATAGTGAATAGTGAATAAGTGTTTAAAGCGCGAGATATATGCTCGCGCTTATGCCGCGTAGCGGCGCACTTGTTATATATCAAGCACTCGCTATGGTGCCATTTTTTATTCTTGCGTTTTCTATGTAGATATGCTATAATTGCCGTAGGATAACAGTATTTTTCAGGAGTGTTATTATGTCAAACTTGATTGTCTATTATTCGAGGAAGGGTGAAAACTATTGGAACGGCAGCGTCAAGAATTTAAGCAAAGGCAACACCGAAATTGTTGCCGAGTTCATTCAAAAAGCTGTCGGCGGAGATCTGTTCGAAGTCGATACGGTAAAGCCGTATTCCGCCGACTACTACGAATGTATCGAAGAGGCTAAAAAAGAGCTTAATACGAAAGCTCGTCCTGCTATCAAAAGGTATGTCGAGGACATTTCCAAATACGACACGATATTCGTCGGCTATCCTAATTGGTGGGGACAGATGCCTATGTGCATGTGTACTTTTCTTGAACATTACGACCTTACAGGCAAAAAGATTGTTCCATTCTGCACAAACGAAGGCAGCGGTATGGGCAGCAGCGAGCGGCAGTTAAAGACTGTTTGTAAGGGCGCAACTGTCGTATCGGGACTTGCCATTCACGGTGCGGAAGCGGCGCAGTCTGAAAGAACGGTAGCGGCTTGGGCGAAAAAGAATGTCTAACGATGACATTTTTGCCGTCAAGTACCGTGCTATGTATCGCGCCATGATAGAAAAAAACGGTACGGCATTGAACGAGCTACTTGAAAGCCACTTTGCCCTCGTTCACATGACGGGTATGCGGCAGAACAAGCGTGAGTTTATACGCGCCGTAGAGACAGGAACATTAAACTACTTTTCGGAAGATTTGCAGGAAGCAAGGACGATAGTCCACAAAGACTTTGTACAGTTTACCGGCAAGAGCATAGTTGATGCTGCGGTATTTGGCGGCGGCAGACACACTTGGCGTTTGCAACTTGATGTAAAGTTTGTTTTTGTCGACGGCGATTGGCTTATCTCGGAAACCTTTGCCTCAACTTGGTAAGGAGAAAATAAAATGAAAGAGGCAGTCCTACACGGACTGCTTTTTTGTATTTATAGGCATTTACGGAGTAGTATTGGTTCGTGCGGCTCGATTTGTTATTGCCGTTTCCGCAGTGTCGGTCCACAGTCCTTGCGGTTGTCAATGAGAAATAGCAACGCTAATCCACGAAAGCAATTTGTTACCGAAACCGTAATACTAATGAAGCAGAGCAAATCCGACAACTGCTGCCTCGCGGTGCGCAATATTACTATCTTATGGTGATTTTTGCGTTTCGGCTTGCGAAATGAGTTAGGCAATGTTATAATAGACGCGGTTAATATGCTTTTTCAGGGAGGCGACGATGACGATAATAATTCAGGGTGCGCTGGACGTCGAACTGGACGTTCTTCTCGGACACTTTAAGCCGCACACGGTAAAACGGATTGCCGAGTACGATTTTCACATTGCGTCCTACCGCGGAAACGACGTCGTCATTTCCCAAACGGGCGTGGGCTTAATAAACGCGACCGTCGCTACCACCGTCGGCATTAACGAGTTCCGTCCCGACCTTGTTATCAATCAGGGCTGCGCCGGCGGACACACGGAGGACACGCACTACGGCGATCTTATAATCGGCGAAAAGACGGTGTACATAAACAACTTTTACACCAACGCCAAAAAGAAAGGCGAAGGCAGCGACAGCCTCGACTGGTACCCGTGCAAGCGGTCGTACGTAGTTCCCTCCACGCCGAAGTATGTTTCCGCCGCGAAATCTATCCCCTTCGACGGAACGAAAAAGGTGGGCATACTCGGCTCGGGCGACATTTTTTCAAAAGAGGTTGACAGAATAAACTATATGCACGGTCTTTTCGGCGAGCTTTGCGAGGACATGGAATCGGTCGCCTCGCTTAAAGTATGCGAAATGTTTAACGTAGACCGGCTCGCGCTTCGGGTCATTTCCAACAACGAACTGACGCTCGAGGACTTTTCCTACGAGCCGTGCAAACCGCTTCAAGCCTTTGTGATTTCGCTTATCGACAAGATTTCGGCGTTTTCCGCTTAGTGGTGAACGGAATGAAAACGCTTTACTTATCCGATTTGGACGGAACGCTTCTTAACAGCAATCAGCGCATTTCCGAGTTTTCGGTTAAAGTGATAAACGCCGTGATTGAGCGCGGCGCAATATTTTCCGTTGCAACGGCAAGAAGCGAGGAAACGGCGCGGCGCGTTTTCTCAAAGCGGAATTTTGTTTATAACGCACGTATTAGGAAAGCTCATAATAAGTCGCAACCGGCATTTTTAATACATTTGTCTTGACACGGTTATAAAATATTTGGTATAATTTTTTCGGAACGATTCAACGAATTAAACGCGGAGAAGCGCATGAAAAAATTCACCGACTTAGTAATTATATTTTTCGTTTATGTTCTCGCATACGCACTGGGGTATGCCGCCTGCTTTTTGATTGATAATATCATATTGAGATTTTTCGTGTTCGACGCCGCGGCGACGCTCGTAACGTTTATATTCTCTCTTATTTTCCGAAACTCGAGCGTGTACGACGCGTACTGGTCGCTCACGCCTATGGTGATGTCGATTTGGCTTTTCATAGAGACGGGCGCGTTTTCCGTTTGGCAGATACTGTTCCTCGTCGTGTTTAATATCTGGTCGCTGCGGCTTACCGCAAACTGGATTGTCGTGTTTACCGATTTTTCGTACGAGGACTGGCGGTACAAAAAATACCGCGACGAGCACGGTCCGTTTATGTGGTTTATCCTCAACTTTTTCGGAATTCACTTTATGCCGACGGTATTGGTGTTTGCCGGTATGCTGCCGCTTTTTGCGATTGTAAACGCGGAACTGAACGCGCTGTCGCTTATCGGAATGGCGGTCATACTTTTAGGCACCGCGCTCGAATTTTTCGCCGACAGACAAATGCACGCGTTTTTACTGAACACAAAAGCCGCGAACGAAAAAACGACGTGCAGAAACGGATTGTGGAACTATTCGCGCCACCCCAACTACCTCGGCGAAATAACCGTTTGGTGGGGCGTGTTTTTCGTAATGCTGCCCTTTTCGCTTACGAAATGGTACTTTGTCGTCGGCGCGGTTCTTATAACGCTTCTGTTCAATTTTATATCCATTCCTCTCGCCGAAAAGCGCCAGCTCGCACGCCGCACCGACTACGCGGAGTATAAAAAGACGACGTCGCGACTTTTGGTTCTGCCGCACAAAAAAACTCGCGGCGATTAAAAGCTAAGATTACAATTTATCTCTCGCCCTCGCTCGCCGGCATTTTTACACAAAAGGGCCTTGCCGCCGTCGCAACAATAATGATAGGGACCGCTTTGCGGTCTTTTTTATTGCCGAAGTGCGGCGTATTCTTCTTTTATTTCTTATCTTACGGCAAAGTTGCGCTCTTTCCCTATTGACCGATTTGTGCGTTTGTGCTATACTTAGTCCGTATGAAAAAGAAGCCGACAATATTTATAACCGTATTATTGCTTTTGGCGATTGTGCTGTCCGCCTGCGCGAAAAGTCCGACCAACTCGCCGAGCAGCGACGAGCCGGATCCGATTCCTCCTCGCACGGTGTACATTCAGATTACGGGCAACACCGGCGCGATATTTCCTATGCAGCGGCAGTCCGATACCGACGGAATCGAGATTTTTTCTTACACTATTTCTCTCGACGTCGGCGATACGGTAACGATTTACGACAGCGAAAAATCGTACCCGTTTACGGGCGAATTTACCGGCACCGTAACAAAAAAAGGCTCTCACACCTTCACGCTTACTATCGTCAAGGACGGCTACACTCTCGAGACAGCAGAGCCGAGCACTACCACTAAGCCGACGGATCCCGATCCCGAACCCGATCCTCCGCAACCGCCGACGCCCCAAACGACAAAGGTAACTTTAACATACACAAACAGCAACGGCTGGGCAAACGTTTACGCATATATGTGGAATTACTCTTCCTCTACGCCAAAGCAGGCTTGGCCGGGCGAAAAACTCAGCGTTTCCGCCACCAACGGCAACGGGGAAAAGCAGTACAAGGTTACGGTCGACTACTCGGTGTACGACAGAATTATATTCAATAACGGCAGCGGCGCGCAGACCAAAGACTTGATTGTCGGGCGCGCGACGAGCGGATATTACGGAGAGGACGGTATATTTACGGTGAATTCGGACGATTACGGCAAGGTGGAATACGTAACCCTTACGGACAATAAAAATCTTTCTTACCGCCCGGGCGCGTCAAAAAAGATTGCCGTTTACACGCCGCGCGGCTATACGACGAGTAAAAGCTACGGCGTTATATACATGTTCGACAGCCAAAACCTTTTTATCGCGGCGAGCGGCAACAAGTCGAAAAACGAAAACGGATCGTGGGCAGCTGACGTTGCGGTAAACAATCTTATCGAGAACGGCTCGGACGGAGTTATTATCGTCGCCGTAGACAACGCCGACGGTTACCGCGACAGCGAGCTTACAATGAGCCTTAAATTCGGAACGCTTACATCTTTGGGCGATCCGCAGTACGGCGAATTCCGTAACGGCAAGCTCGACGAAATGGGCAACTTCTTAAAAGAAACGGTTATGCCGTACGTAAAGTCGCACTACTCGGTAGACGACAGCCGCGAAAAGACGGGGATCTGCGGCTCGTCGTCGGGCGGACTTGCCGCCTACTATCTCGGGCTTAGGGACAACGATCTGTACGGGTATATAGGCGCGCTTTCTCCGGCAAACGGACTTTTCGGCGTCGCGGACTGGAACAGATTTTACTCAAATAAGAACTTTTCGGCAGGCAGGCCTAAGGTGTACGTATATTGCGGCTACGACGACGGCAACCTCGAGGATATGCTTTGCCCTGCCGCAAGACAGATTAAAAACCTTACCTCTTACGGCTTTTCCGCTTCCGATATTACCGAAAACTACGTCAGGTACGCCACGCACAACGAAGCGTACTGGCGAATAGCTTTCCAAGAATTTTTGGGAAAGCTCGCAAGCTAACCGCCGCAACTCGACAATATTTATAACACTAAAAAGGACGGCTCGGTTATGGGAATATTTCATAGGGAATTATCAGTGGTCGAAAAAAGCCCACTACACTTCGGAAACGAAGTATAGTGGGCTATACTTTGATATACTTTGATTGAACAAGCTCATTTTTAGTGATATTTTTAGCCTAACGGCTAAAAGTGATATTGCTTGCTTCGCAAGCAGTGATATTATATTTGCCCTTAACTTCGCGGTAACGAAATATCACTTGCCGCAAGGCGAATATCACTACGAAGTAATAGCACTTGCCGTAAGGCAAGTATAACTGTGGTGTTTGTGATATCCCTATCGCAAACACCACTAAGCCGTCCGTTTTTATTTACGGTATCTTATTAAATCTTCATGCAGACGTCCCAAGCGCGCCAGATAACGGTGCGGAGGTTGCCCACCTTTTGCGCGTCGCCGACAATATGGCATTTTTTACCGGGCAATTCAATCGGCGTGGGGGCGTAGCCAGTCGAGAGTATTACTGTGTCGGCTTTAAGCGTTTTGTCCGCGCCGAGCTTATCCGTTACGACAACGCCGTCGTCGGTAATTTCCTTCAATTTTGTTTCGAGATACACCGGCGCGTTGTGATACTCGAGCGCTTCTCTTAAAAACGACGAGTTGGCAAGGCACACGCCGGTAACGGCAATAAGGTCGTTTTTCATTTCGACGACGGAGGGGTGTTTGCCTTTAAGAATAAGGTCGTAGGCTATTTCACAGCCGGTAAGTCCGCCGCCGACAATAACCACGCTGTCGCCCACTTCCGCACCCGAAAGGTAATCGACCGCCGTTATCGCTTTTTCAACGCCTTTTACGGGCGGAAGCTTTGCGCGAGAGCCGGTCGCGACGACCACCTCGTCCGCATCTATATCCGCCGCGGTTTTAATCTCTTTTCCGAGCACGACCTTTATGCCCTTTCGCGCTATCTCGCGGCGGTACCATTCTATAAGTTGTTTGTCCTTTTCCTTGTATTCGGGCGCCGCCGCCTGAATGAACACGCCGCCGAGAGCGTCGCTCTTTTCGTAAAGTGTTACGTCATGACCGCGCGCGGAAAGGACGAGCGCACTTTCCATTCCGCCTATTCCGCCGCCGATAACCGCCACCTTTTTAGGCTTTTTGGTTTTTACGATCTTGTATTTTTCGGACTGCATAGTGGAAGGGTTAAGCGCGCACCGCGCCATACCCTTTGTGTCCGCCATTGTCTGGTCGTTGCCCACGCCGTTATAGTGCGCCATATTAAAGCACGCGTTATGACAGCATATGCACGGCTTTATGTCCTCTATCCTGTCCTCGATAAGCTTTGTAACCCACTCGGGGTCGGTAAGGAACTGCCTGGCTACGCCCATTGCGTCTATCCTGCCGTCCGCAATAGCCTCCGCCGCGACGTCCGCTTCCATTCGCCCGGCGCACACTACGGGAATATCCACCGCCTTTTTTATCATGGCAACGTCGTCGAGGTTACAGTTTCTCGGCATGTACGCAGGGGGATGCGCCCAGTACCATGCGTCGTATGTCCCGTTGTCGCAGTTAAGCATGTCGTAGCCTGCGTCTTGGAAAAGCTTTGCCGCCCTGACCGCTTCCTCCGCGTCGCGCCCGACTTCCTCGTACTCTTCGCCGGGCAGCGCGCCGCTTCTGTACCCTTTGGTTTTGGAAATAACCGAAAACCTAAGCGACACGGGGTAATCGTCGCCGCACGCCGATTTAATCGCCTTGACGACTTCGACGGGGAAACGGTATCTGTTTTCGAACGAGCCGCCGTATTCGTCGGTGCGGCGGTTGGTGTATTTCATCGTGAACTGATCGAGGAGATATCCCTCGTGCACGGCGTGAACCTCTACGCCGTCCACTCCGGCGTCCTTACACAGCTTCGCCACCTTAGCGAAGCCGTCTATCATTTTGTGTATCTCTTTTACGGTAAGCGCGCGAGACGGAACCTTGTCCGACCAGCGGTTGGGGCTTTCCGACGCGCTCGCGCACAGATAATCCACGTTTACGACCGGTTTAAGAAGAACTCGCAAAAGCGGGTTGGTGTACACCGTTTCCATCAGCTTGTTAACCGCCATCGACCGCCCGAAGCCAGCCGTTATCTGCACGAACAGCTTAGCGCCCGTTTTGTGGAATTCGGTCATAAATGCTTTGAGCTTGTCGAACTTGCCCTTGCCGGAATACAGCCACTTTCCGCCGAGCGTATCTCTAAGCGGCGCGATTCCGGGCAGGATAAGACCGACGTTGTTTTTGGCGCGTTCCAAAATGAACTTCGCCGCTTCCTTGTCGAAGTGGTTTGCTTCCATCCAGCCGAACAGACTCGTTCCGCCCATAGAGCACTGCACTATTCTGTTTTTAATCTCTACGTTGCCTATCTTCCAGGGCGTAAAAAGCGCCGAATATTTTTGATCCATGTTACACCTCTTTTTGTGCGGTAAAGCCTTCGCGCCCGTCCTCGAACCGCATGTTCATGACAGGATCGGGATAAGCCGTGTTGTACGTCGCCGGCGACGGAAAGCCTATAAGCCCGAGCGACGGACTGTGCGCGTACACTCTTATGTGCGGATATGCAAAAGGCTTAAACGCGATTTCTGTCTTGGTGTCGACTTCGAGTCCCTTTTCGCAAAGATCGGTCGCCTCGTGCAGGTAGCACGCGCCGCGAGTAAGCGAGGTCGTAACCTTTGCGGCCGACCCGTCCTCTATCTTCTTTTTCAGTGCGCACAGCGTGCCGAGCGCGAGGAAAAAGCCGGGGATATAATCGAGCGGAACGCCGTTTAGATTTACGGGATTTTCCTTACTGCCGTTTCTCGTGCTCAGCCCGGTAATGTCCTCGGCGCACGGCGCCCAGCCCGGGCGCTGTTTCCACACCGTGTCCGAAAAGCAGAACAGGTTGGAATATATAACGTTGGGATTAAGCGCACGAATATCTTCTTCCGACAAGCCGAATTTATCCATGCAGCCGTTTTGGTACGAGTACGTTATTACGTCCGCCTCGCGGATAAGCTGCTTGCATTTTTCGAGCTGTTCCGGCTCTTTAAAGTCGAGCTGAATGGAATTTTTTCCTGCCCAGCCGTCCAGCTCGAGCATGGCCTGCTCTTGCTCGACAAACTTGCCGCGACGGACGAGAAGCACGTCCGCACCGTACTCGGCAAGAATTCTCGAGCACGCCGGTCCGGCTATTATGTGCGTAAGATCAAGCACCTTTATCCCGGACAGCGGACCGCGAACGGTGGGCTTGCCGTAGTCGCGCTTATTCTTCTCGCCGACAGGCTGTATGTTTACGAGCGGCATGGCGTTAACCGCCTTACCCACCTCGCTTTCTTCCCATTCCTCGCGCGTCCTCAGCACCGAAGCGCACGCGCCGCACGAAAAAGCAAGCTCTTCGAGCTCTTCCGCGTCGTACTTGCCTACGAGCGATTGTAGGTATTTTCTGTCGCGCCCGGTCGAAAGAAGGGTGAATTTTTCGGACGGCTTTTTCGTGCCGAGTGCCGCCGCAAGCTTTTCCTGCTGGGATTGATAATACACGTGAAAGGATATGTACCTGCCGTCTTTGGTCTTGTATTTATAGAACGAACCGTTAAACGCGTTGTCCACGTTGACGGCGGATTCGAGCCGCTTATTTTTGAACTTCGGCTCGGTATGGTTGGCAAGGTACAGCCTTATCGCCTGAAGCCCGGCGAACGCTATGTCCGACGAAATCACCGCACCGTCCGTACTGCCTCCGCGAAGCGCGCCTATTTCGGTCGCGACCTGCGCGCACAGCGTGAGCGCCGCCGCCACGACGGGCGTTTGAAGCACCTTTTCCTGCTCGAACAGCTTGTTAACCGCCTTTTTTCTAAGCTTTCCAAGCACGAATTTAATAAAGTGCGGAAACGGATTTTCGGCGAGGTAGTTCTTTTTAAAAACCTTTTCGGTCGCCGCGTCGACGAGGAACTCGGTTTTGTATTTAGGCTCTATGCCGAAGCGGCGCGCCAGGTCCTCGTAAATAACCTGCGCCTGCTTCGCCTTTTCGGTGAGAATTTGTTCTGTGGTCTTTTCGGGTTTACTCATTATATCCTCTCGAAATATTACTTTAAGATAAACGCGGACTTTGCCGCGGTTACGGCTTTTTTCATTTTAACATAAAAACGCCACAAAAACAATAATTTTGCGGTTTTGTCATGTTAATTCTTTTGAGAAATCGGATAAAACATTTTGGCGCGCGCCTATTATTCGTCGGCGTCCGCCGCAACCTCGGGGTACGCAATCTCGCCGTCTATGCCGTGCACAAACGCGTCGAAATCGATTTCGGCGGAAACCGGCTCGCCCTCGCCCTCCGCCTCTATCCCGACCGAAACGAACTCGCTCGACCCGACGAACATTCTGTACGGATAGAATACAAACTCGGCCCCTTCGCCTACGGAACTGCTCGAGTAGTAGCCGTAGTCGGTGAACATCAGACAGTCCAGAAGCTTTATCCCGACAAGCGACAGCGCGCCCGACAGCGCTTTGACGCTTTCCGAAATCCCGTTCATATCGGGGAACGCGTCGTGGCGCATCGACATTAAAACGTACCGCGCCGAGTGTCGGCACGCCGCGCCGACTATGGGTTTAAGCGCGAGCGAGGATAAATCGAACCGCTCGGAAGCAATAAGCTCGAAGCCGGCGTCGAGATAGGCAACGCACACGCCCACCTTTTCGCCCGTAAGAAAAGTCGAACCGAAATAGCTTGCCGCGCTCGCAGTGGACGAAAGGCGAACGTCGCGCTTGCCGTCCCAAATGCAGATTTTAACGAGCGTCGATATTATCTCCGCCGCCGCGACCGTAACGCCCTTTACTTTTACAAGCTCTTCGGCGGACGCCCGGAACACCGCTATCAAGGACCCGAACTTATCTAACAGTGCGTGCGCTATCGGATTGGTGTCGCGCTGCGGCGTAGCAAACGCCAACAGATATTCGAGAATCTGTACGTCGCTGAACGAATTGAGTTCGGGATCGCGCCGCGCGCTCTCGCGCATGCGCTGTCTGTGCCCTTTGTGTATGTTGACCGGCTTGTTCTTTTCCGATTTTGTATTTTTGCGCGGATTGGGAATTTTCGCCGTTTCGGACGTATTTTTCTCTTCGGTTTCGTCGTTTTCGTATAGATTATCGGGATTATCGGATGACAAAAACCGCTCAAACCGCGCAACGCGGCTTTCGCGCTCAAGCTTAACCTTATCTATGTAACTGTTCTCTTCGTCCACTCCGTCGCCCATACAATAATAAAAACTTAAAGTTTAATTTTAAAAAAGAACGGGATTGCGCAATCGTCTCCTACCGTCGCTTTTTCTTGTGCCGAAAAAATTCTCTCGATAAGAAAAACAAAAATCAACCTAAATCAAACTCAACGCCGTCGATCAGTTCATCGAACGTTATATCGAGTATAGCGAGAATTTTTACGACGCGATACAGCGACGGCTCACACTTGTTCATCTCCCATTCGCTGACTCGTTGCTGCGTCGTTCCAAGCTTCTCCGCAAACTCTCTTTGACTGAATCCGGCAAGCGTCCGCAATTCCCTTAAACTTTCGCCCAAGCTTCTCATAGCAACGTTATACACTAAATTCAGTGTATTTTGCAAATCGCACACGGATTTCGTGTTGAATTTAAAAAAACCGCCTCTGCCGCAATGACTGCCGCAATCGCTTGACTTTTATCGATTTAAGTGATAGACTTTATTCAATCGTCGGCGCGGCGAGGTAATACAATATACGGGCAATTAACTCAGCGGGAGAGTGCCACCTTCACATGGTGGAAGTCGAGGGTTCGAACCCCCCATTGCCCACCAAAGCGGCGCTGACGCGCCTAAATGAATAGATAAGAGATAATAAATAATAATGAAGAATTGAGCGAATAATCTCGTCGCCGCTTTGTTTTATTATCTCTTATCTTTTAATTTTTATCTTTTATCTTAAACCGTCTTATTTGTTTCGCTCGCTAATAATTGTCGGCGCTACATGTCTTTTTCGTGCTTCTCCGGCGTAGCCGACTTCATTTAATATTTCGCCGCGTAGCGGCGCACCTGTTATATATCAAGCACCTGCCATAGCGCCATTTTGGTATTTTATATGATTATTTTATTTTTGCGAGATTCCCAAAAGATGTGTCGATAATCCTATAATATCTTCTCTCATATCAAGCAATCTTACAGCGCGCATTAAGGACTCGCGAGATTTCTCATTTTTCCATAATTCATCTATATTTGGAGCAAGCCACGCGCCGCCGACAACCCCGTGAATTTCATTGTTTGAAAAACCTGCTTGTTCTAACTCACTTTTCAACTCTTTTGCACTATGAAAATGCGACCGTCCTATTCCCGTATAAGCGCCGCCTTCTTTCTTTATGTGTTCTCCGTCAGTCAATTCACGTTCGACCATATTCATAAAATCTTCGTCATTTAATAAGTAATTGTTTGTGCCAAAAACAGTAGTTGCCCATAATAATGTAGCATACGGAGTAATCGCTGCCGTAAATAAAACGCCGTTGCGTTTTAGTAAGCGTTTACTCTCATTCAAGCAAGCTATACGTTCGTCTTTATCGACAATGTGATATAACGGACCCATAAGTAATATGGCGTCCGCGCTATTATCAGGTCTATTGATATTTCGTGCGTCGCTTACCTCTGCCGCGCATAAAGAAGTGTTTGGGTACTCTGTGCTTAACTCCGCACTCATCTCAATATTTTTAGTCGATAAATCAAATAAATGAACGTCGTAGCCTAAATTAGCCAACCACCACGAATATTCGCCGTATGCCCCTCCTATGTCATAAATTACTGCCGGCGGTTTAGGTAAATATTCAAGTAACAACTCTTTTGTTCGCTCGAATTCTATAAGTCCCAAATCGGTACGCAATCTATTACGTTCAACGCCGTTGTCATAATCTGACAATACGTGTTTGTCGATACTTTTCATAATTGCTTTGCAACTCCCAAAATATTTATAATTGTATCACATTAGCTGTTGCAAGTCAAATATTCGTTTTAGTTTACGATTGGTGCGGATATAAGCACTATTATAACAAACGGGCGAATTCAAAACCGAATACCGCGACGAGCTTAATTGCGATAAAAATTTATACCCATAAGGTAACGGTTGAAACAGAACAAAAAATCGGCTGGCGCAACGCTTGTCGATTTTTGTTTTCAAATGTTTTACTTTCTCCCCCATTCGCGCATAATAATATTGCAATCCCGTGAAAATTTTATACAAAAAGCCTTAAAATGTCTTGACACTGTGTAAAATCTCGTATATAATATCGTATATATCTCGTATATATAATAAAAAAACAAGGAGAAAACAATGAAAACAGCAGTAAAGGTCTTTATGATTATCGCGTGCGTCGGCATGGGATTCTCTCTGATTCCGCTTTGCTGGACGATTCCGATGACGGTCCACTACTTTAACGCGACCAAAAATCACCGGCCTATCGGCGTGGGATTCAAGGTTTGCAGCCTTTTGTTCGTAAGCCTGATTGCGGGTATTTTAATGCTTTGCGATCATGAAAATTGATTAAAAAATCGCTACGCTTTACGACTTTCAATCACAAAAAAGGATAGGCTAAAACGCCTATCCTTTTTGAGTTAAAACGCCCAACCTTTACGTTTTCGCGCAATCGGGCTTGACCGCGAATCAACTTACTCGCCGGCTTTAAAGTTGTACACGGGCTTGACGATTTTTTCTATCTCGACCGTGGGTTCTATCAGGCGAACAATCTCTTCCATCGGCTTGTACACCATCGGCGACTCGTCGAGCGTGGACAACCCCACCGTGGTAGTGTAAATGCCTTGCATTTCCGCTCTGAACTCGTCCACGGTGAAAAATTCTTTCGCTTCGCTGCGCTTTAACAGCCTGCCGGCGCCGTGCGGTGCGGAATTGTTCCAGTCGGGATTACCCTTGCCGACGGCGATAAGGCAGCCGTCGCGCATGTTCATGGGAATAATAACGCGCTGACCCTTGTTTGCCGGTATCGCGCCCTTTCGAATGATATTGTCCGTGTCGATAAAGTTATGTACCGTTTCGAAGCTTTGAGCGCGCGACACGTGCAAAAACTTCAAGATGTCGTCCGCCATTTTGCGCCTGTTCATTACGGCAAACTCCTGGCACAGTTTAAGGTCGTGAAGATACGCGTTCATATTGGCGCCGTCGAGGTAACAAAAATCGTTCGGGATTTTGGTTTTGTGCGCGTACTTTGCGGAAATACGCTCAAGCTCTGCCGGGATTTCCGCCTGCTTTCCGCACGACTTGAGCCTTGCGGAAGCCGCCGCCTTTTCCTCGTCCGCGCAGAACTTGCAATCGTGAACGGCAAGCTTTTGGTAGATTTTTGCTACTTGAAGCCCGAGGTTGCGCGAACCGCTGTGAATAACGAGGTAGTATTCCCCGTCGTCGTCCTTGTCGACCTCTATAAAATGGTTGCCGCCGCCCAAAGTACCGAGCGAGCCGTACAGTCTGTCGAAATTATTAAGCTCGGGAAAGCAATCGAGCTTTTTAATAAGCGACTCGCCGTTAACTTCCTTGCGGTAATTGCTGCCGCACGGAATTTTGGCACGAATAAAATCGTCCAGCGCTTTTAGCGAAATATCGCCGCCGCCGAGACTGACCGTAAGCATTCCGCAGCCCAAATCGCTACCCAAAACGTTGGGTATAATCTTGTCGGAATACGTGGAAGTAAACCCGACCACACAGTTCATTCCCATGTGGACGTCGGGCATAATCCTTACCTTTGAGCCGTTAAAAGGCGGCTGCACGATTAGGTTGTAAACCTGGTTGACCGCCTCCGGTTCTATATTGTCGGTATAAATTATTAAGTCGTTATTCACGTTTTTTTCTCTCCTTCGGAAACGGAGAGCTCGGTTGAAATTCCGTCGGAACGCTGCGGCTTACGGGCGAATAAATAAAACAATCCTCGCTCGCAGTTTCCCTAAAATGTCCCTTTGCCGCGCGGCTTTCCTCCCGACGGACAGTATCACATATTTTACTTCACGCGATAATACTTGTCAAGCGCTTTTTGGGACATCGTTCCCCTTTTCGCCGTCCTAAATCGTTTATCTCGGCGAATAATATCATTACCCCTTGAAACCGCCGTCGGTTTTTGATATAATGATTATATAGTAAATAAGGAAGAACGATAATGATTACACGTAAATTTATCGAAAAGGTTCATGGTGCGTTTGACGAACTTAACTATCACGAAACAAAAACTTTGGATTTTAAAAAATTCGAAACAGCCGCCGTCGACACTTTAACTCGCAGCAAAGAGATAACCGATGCGGCAACAGCCGTGCGTATGTATCATTTCTGTCTGAAAAAATGGAAAAAAATCGAAAAGCTTTTCGCTAAGAAATTAGACGCTTTCAACGAATACGATTACGAAGGACGGGCTTTAATTTCCACGGTTTCGGAAGAAGACGCGATAGGCACATATTATATTACAAACGGTATTACCAACAAGGTAAACGAAATCCTTATAGCAAGCAAATCTTTTGACGATATGCCAAGCAAATCGTCTGACGAGCCGCTTTGTGCCGTTAACTATAAAAAGGGAAGCTTTTTTGTTTTTGACGACGGTGATTATCATCTAAAGCATTCTAATTTATCGTCTACCGTAATGAAACTGTTTGACAAATCAAATAACTGCTTGTGCAACATAGTTTTAAGCAGCGACTTGGGAATTTTTTTGGAAAATAATACAACACAATATTCTATCGTTTTGTATGACAACATTTTGGGCGTGTTTGACCGCGACTATATCGAAAGCCTAAAAAGCGACAGAATCAACATGAAAAAATGTCTTGCGGAAATCGAATGGGATATAGTTGAAAAGAATAGCGACTGCGGAGTGGCAAAATTGTCCCTCTATGCCCCCGAAGATTTGGAAATGCTGTTGTTTTTCGCAATGTCGACGTTTTTGCTTTATCAGCGATACCGGCAGGCAAAAAGAAACGCAATGATGTATATGTCCTCTTCTTTATGGCGTTAAGGCGGTGGAAATGACTCTCGATAACTTTCATTTTTTAATCGGTCAAACGGTAATGTACTGCCAGGTAATAGAGCACGACGTAAAGTGCATTTATGCCGCCATGCACGACGGCGACTATTACGACAACCTGGATAAAATCCAAAGGCTCTCTCTCGGTCAGTCCGTTTTAAGCCTGAAAGAGCTTGACCTTGCCGGAAGGCGGCAATACCTATCTTCCGCCGACTACGACTACCTTAAACAGATAACGGACAGGCGCAATCACTGGTGCCACCAAACGTACCAAATTTTTTTGTACAATCCTCGGTTTTTGCAAAGCAAGGAATACGCCGAAGAGTGCCGTCTTTTAGAGCGCGACAACGCGCGGCTTTCCAAAGTTTTCGACGCGCTGGAAGGCATAAAAAAGCAGGTTTTAAAGGACTTCGGCAGAGTGTAGGCTCGCGTAAAAAACATATTGACTAACGCCGATTTAGCGGTTACAATAAAAAAAATATATAAACGACAATGTGATTACGGACCAAACGGAAGTAACGATAAACGGAAAGAGGGGGTGCGTACACGGCGTTTCCGAAACGGACGAGAGCGGCGTCAACGAGAGGACGGACTACGCCTATCTTATTGTCAAGACGTAGACTGGCGGAGAAATACAAAAAGCCCTTGTTTTTCTTGTCGAATTATGGTACAATTTATTCGTGCGCGGCGCGCGTGTTTTGCCGCGGCGAACTTTTTTAACGCGCAATCGACGGAGAGATAGCCGACAAGGAAATAAACCGGGTAAAACTCCTTATGACCGCCGCAGGCACTTACAAGTAAGCCGACGCTCGGTTAAAAATAAAAATCAATATTCGGAGGTAAATAATGAAAACAATCGACCAGCTTCTTGCGGAGTTTAAACAGATTCCGCGCGAAAACATGCCTATCGAGCTTGCAAAGTACGCATTGAAAGCAACTAAGTCCTGCCTCGACTACGCAAAAGATCCCGAGGAAGCGACGACCAATCTCGGCATTTTGGTTTGCTCGGTATTCCTTGCGGACGACAAAATCAGCGAGCAGGAATTCCAACTTCTGTACATGTCCGCCAAAATCTCGTTGGGCGACCAAATCGACCTCGACACCTGCAAGGTGATAGCGCAAGACCTTTTGGACGCCAAAAAGGACTTAAAGTCCGCCGCCGTGGAAGTCGCGATAAAATACCTTACGATGTGGAAGGACGAGGACAAGGAAGACCTTCTCATGTACCTCGTCGGGCTGTGCGCAATCGACGAGAACATCGCAACAAAGGAAATCGGCTGGCTTAAAATCCTCATGACCGCCGCCGGCGCTTACAAATAAGCCGCAAACAAAACGCAGTTAAAAAGCGCTCGAAGTTTTATTTTCGGGCGCTTTTTATTGCCGTATTGACAACGGGCGGCGGATATGTTAACATTGAAAAAAGGAAATAACATGGATAAAATAATCACTGCGGAAAATATAAGGTCTTTTGCGTATGTAAACGACGCGGTATGCCTTTTGCCGATAAAGGGCGTGGCGCTCAGCTTTTTCGGTTTAGGCAACATGACTATGTACGACGGCGACACGGCGGAAGGGGTTTCGCTTGGGAAAAGCGGAATACTCTACGTCGTGCCTTACACCAATCCGTGGGCGTGGATGAACGCTCAAACCGTCGCGCTTGTCGACGAGATACTGGACGTGCTGTTCGATAAGTTTTCGCTTCCCAATAATACGCCTATCGTGTCGTCGGGCGAGAGCATGGGCGGTCAGTCCGCGCTTACTTACTGCGCCTATGCAAAGCGCACGCCCGTTGCGTGCGTCGCTAACTGCCCGGTGTGCGACGCGCTTTACCACTATTCCGAGCGAGCCGATTTGCCGCGGACTATGTACAGCTCGCTACATAATTTCGACGGAACGTTGGAGTGCGCGCTGAAATCGATTTCCCCTATCCACCTTGCGGAAAGACTGCCCAAGATACGGTATTATATTTTTCACTGCGACGCGGACCGCGCCGTAAACATTTCCGTACATTCCGACTTATTCGTAAAGAAGATGCGAGAGGTGGGCCACAGCGTAGACTACACCGTAGTCAAAGGCCGCGACCACTGCGATATCGGTAAGGAAAACAGAATTCTGTTCGAAAAGCTCATTGCGGATTCCGTTTTGTCCGCGCGTAAGTAACGCGGCCGCCCGACCGATTGTCGCTTTAATATTATCTTGCAAACGAAAGTCCGCCGCACTTATGTTTTAAAGTGCGGCGGATCGTTATTCAGTGCGGTTTTTCTTGCCGAACAAAATCTACCTGTATATCTTTTCGGCAGCTATAACTATTTCCAAAAATTCCGTTCGGAACGGATTGCCTTCCGGCTTGGTGCAGTCAAGCGAATAAAGGCGCGAAATTACGCTTTCGAGGTTGGCGTCGCCCTTGTATTTGGAATTTCTCAAAACAAGCCCGTACTCCGCCACACAGCCGATAAACACGCTGTCCTCGTTTGGCGAATCGGTGTAGTCGTCCGTCGCAACCGTTTTAGATATCGAATTGCTCTCGTCCGTTTGGGGGTCCTTAAACCTAACCTCGCACGTAGCTACGCCGCCGGACGCGTTCTCTTTAAGCTCGATTTCGTACAGCGCGGTAACGGTATGCCCCGAGCCTATTTCGCCGGCGTCCTTTTTCTCGTCGTCAAACTCTTCCTGCGACATCATTTTGCTTTCGTAGCCGAGAAGGCGGTATTTTTCCACGGTGTCGGCGTTAAACGTAACGCCCATTTTGGCGTCCTTTGCCACCACGTTAAACGTGCCGCCAAGCTCTTCCACAAGCACCTTGCGCGCTTCCGCCACGCTGTCGAGATACGCGTAGTTGCCGTTGCCGTTTTCGGCGAGCGTTTTCATGGTTACGTCGTTGGTATTGTACATGCCCACGCCCAAAACGGACAGATATATGCCGCTCTTTCTCTTTTTGGATATAAGGCTTTCAAGCTCGCGCTTGCTCGATACGCCCACGTTAAAATCGCCGTCCGTCGCAAGTATTACTCTGTTGTTGGCTTCGGGCGAATAGTACTGCTCGGCTAAGGCATACGCCTTTTGTATGCCGCCCTGACCGTTGGTCGATCCGTTAGCCACCAAGTCCTGCAAAACGTTGCAAATTTGCACCTTGTTGCCGCCGCTCTCGCCTCTTAGCGCGACGTGGCTGTCCCCGGCGTACGTAACGATAGAAACGGTGTCCTTTTCGCTTAATTCTTCGGTCAGCATGGAAAACGCCTGCTGTATAAGCCCCAGTCTGTCATCGCCGTACATCGAGCCTGACGTGTCGATTAAGAACACTATATTATTGGGCCTTGCGGAAAACTCTATTTCCTCCGCCGCAACGCCTATGCTGAGAAGCTTGTGCTCGTCGTTCCACGGACAGTCGAACAAACTGTTGGATATCGCCAAAGCTTCGCCCTCCTCGGGACGGGCGTAGTCGTACGAAAAATAATTGATATATTCTTCGAGCCGAACCGAGCCGGGTGAAACCTCTCTGCCCTCGCCTATAATCCTGCGCATGTACGAATACGACGCGGTGTTGCGGTCGAGCGAAAAGTACGAAGTCGGTTCTTTTTCCGGCGACGTAAAGTCGCGTTCGACTATTTCTTCCGTTTGGTAGTTTTCAAGATTATCGAATTCGCCCATATCGGGGGCGTAGCCGCCCGGCCAGTACCCGTATCCCGAGTCGCACGCCGCAAGCGAAACGGCGCCGACGGTAAGCGCGCATATTGCGGAAAGTATTTTTTTTGCCTTCATGGTTATTCTCCTTCTTGCCGAAAAGCCGATAGTCTTTCCGTGCTTTTACAAGTACAACACAAGTTCTTTCCCTTTTGTCTCACAAATCCTAAAAAATATTTTAATCGGCGTGTACGAGAATTTCGGCAATGCTCTCCGCGCCGCCCACGTTACCCATAGAGGACACGTAATAATTGTACTCGTTTGATTTTCTGTACGCCATCGTTACGTATTCGCCTCTTATATAGTCGGTTCCGTAGTTGTAACCGGGGTCGCGCATCAAATATTCAAACTCGGCGGCAAGCTCTTTGCCCTTGTAATTCGATTTTTCCGCAACGACCGTCATTTGAATGTTGCCGTCGTTGTAGGCGATACCGAGCACCGCCTTTAAATACACGAACTCGCCCGATGCCTTAATGTAGCACGCGTAATAGTTCTCGCTGAATATTTGAGCGGAAGGCGGAATATCCAGGTTTAAATAGTCGGCGGCAAAGCTCGCGTCCACTTTTTGCGCCTTTATCTCGCTTATGCTATAATCTACAATGCTCGGCGGCGAATCGGGCACGATATCGCCGCCGTTCCCGGCGTGATTCTTTCTTCCTATATAATTAGTTACGGCAAAAACAGCCATGAAAAGCGCGCCGAACACGGCGGCAAGGCTGCCCCAAATAACGTCCCTGCGTTTACCCGGATTTTGCTTGGTGCGAAGCTTTTCCATTGCCTTGACCGCAAGACGCGTATTAGGTTGAATTGTCGACGCGTAGTCGTCAAACAGCCGTTCTATTTGTTTGTCCTTTTCGTTCATCACCTTTTTTAAGCCCTTTTTGTTACTGTCCCGATTTTGTCAAAAACTCGCGCATTTTTTCTTCCGCTTTGATTATTTTACGCGATACGGTGGATTTGTCGATGCCCGTAGACTTGGCGCTGTCGCGCACGGTATAGTCCATAAAGTATTTTTGGAATATAAGCAGCTTTTCCTGCTTGTCGAGAACGCTCATAGCCCTTTCCACAGCCAGACTCGCCGCTGACCTTTCCGCAAGATCGAACGTGTCGGCTATGTCGAAAAACTCGTCTATGTCCGCGGTCGGCTTTATCTTTCGCAATGCGTTTAGCGCGGTGTTGTGAACAATCTTACAAACCCAGGCGTAGCCGTTTCCGCGCTTAAATCGGTGCGCATTGTCCACAATCTTTACGAAGCTTTCCTGCACGACGTCCTCGGCAAGCGCCCTGTCGCGGGTGGCGGCGCGAGCGACGGAAAGCATGCGCGACGAAATCAGCCGCGCCAGTTCGTTTAGCGCCGCCTCGTCGCCCTTCGCAATCCGTGCGATAAGCCGGTTGATGGTTTGTATCATTTCTTCCGTCATGACAATAGCAGTATATAGCCGCAATACGGTTTTGTCAATATGGGCGCGATCGGTATTTTTGCGCCTCGCAATTAAAACACTTCTTTCCGTCGTTTTGTCTCACTAAAACTAAAAAAGACCGCACTGCGGTCCTTAATTATTATCTCTTATCTCTTATTTCTTATTTCTTATTTCTTCTTCTTGCTTCCCCACAGCGCTTTTGTTTTTCCTGCCCACGGCGGCTCGTCTATCCAATACTCTTCCCAGCCCTCCGGCTTTTGCTTGGCCTCGCACGAAATGCGCGGAAGATTGTCGCAGCCGGAAAACGCGCACTTTTCGATTTTTTCCACTGTCGACGGAATATATATCGAGGTTAAACCGCTGCCCGTAAAAGCTTCTTTACCGATGATTTTAAGCGACGAGGGAAGCGTAAACCTTTTAAGCTCGTCGCACAGAAAAAAGGCGCGCTGCCCGATTTCCTCCACGCTGTCGGGAAGCGTAACGCTCGTCAGCCAATGACATGCCATAAAAAACTCAAACCCGATCACTTTAACATTGCCGAGTATGGTTATGCTCTTTAACGAATGGCAGCGGTAAAACTGACTGTCGCCTATTTCGGTAACGCTCTTGGGAAAGATAATGCTTTTCAGCTTGTGGCAGTGGCAAAACGCCAGCCTCCCCACCTTAGTAACCGTTTCGGGGATTTTAACGCCGTCGACGCAGTAAACGTGATAGAACGCCCTCTCGCCTATCTCGGTTACGCCCTCGGGAATTTCGACGTAGTTATACGAGCCTTTGTACTTTTTAAGTACGGTACCCTCTATTTCGAAAACCTCAGGATCGAATTTTATCTCGCGCTCTTCCATGCGAAAAGTATAACACATTCCGCGCGAAAAAACAATCCGATTCCGTAAAACTTTTTTGCTGCGATGTTTTTGTTATTGCAAATGTCTTAGGTTGTGGTATAATATTAAGCGAAAAACGGCGGCGCGCCGAACTCCCCAAAAAGTGCCGACGCGCAATTTTTAAAATCGCTTTAATGGGGCAAAGGGTTTTATGTGTTTAATCTGCGACAGAATTAAAATGATAAAGGACGGGGAAAATCCCTACTTTGTAAAAGAACTTAAAACGGGCTACGTCGTGATAGGCGACCACCAGCATTTTAAGGGTTATACTCTGTTTTTGTTCAAGCGGCACGAAACCGAGCTTTTCCACCTGGACAAGCAAGAACGCGCCCTCTTTATGCACGAAATGTCCATTGTCGCCGAAGCGGTAAGTAAGGCGTTTAACGCGCAAAAAATGAACTACGAGCTTCTCGGTAACGGCGACGGTCATTTGCACTGGCATCTCTTTCCGAGACAAACGCGCGATCTCGGCGAGTACGGCGAAAACGGAAACGGTCCCGTGTGGTGGTATCCTAAGGACAAGTTTTACGCCGATTCCGCAAGGCCGACCGCCGAAGAGCTTAACTCTCTTCGCGCCGCCTTATTAAAACAATTAACGTAAAATCAACGAGGCGTTCTATGGCGACAAGCAAGGAATATATCGAGTTTGTATGCGAAAGCATTCGCGGCGACTATGAGATAACGTATAAAAAGATGTTCGGCGACTATATCGTCTACGCGAACGGTAAGCCGATACTTCTCGTCTGCGACGATACGGTTTACGTAAAAAAGCTACCCGCGCTCGCCGAGCTGATGGCAGGTGCCTCGTGCGGCACCCCATACGACGGCGCAAGGGAACACTACGTTTTGGACGTGGAAAACGCCGACCTTACCGATAAAGTTGTCGCGGCGCTTGAAAAACTCACCCCTCTTCCCAAAAAGAGGCCGCGCAGATAATCGATTTTTCCTTCGGCTTTTTTCGGATAGGTATTGAAAATCTTGTCGAGTTGTGTTAAAATAAACCGAACACATTCGAGAGGACAACTGCCTTATGGATAAAGATTTAGCGAGCATAGTGCTGACCGAAGAACAGATTACGCAAAAGGTTAACGCCGCCGCCGCATGGCTCGACGAAAGATTTAAAGACGCTCTCACTCCGCCGCTTGCAATAAGCGTGCTAAAAGGCAGCGTCTTTTTCTTTTGCGACGTAGTGCGCGCAATGAAAACTAAAACGCAAATCGACTTTATGACGGTGTCGTCGTACGGAAACTCCGCGGAAACGTCGGGCGTTCCCAAAATCGTAATGGATCTTTCCGCTTCCGTGCACGGCAGAGACGTTATTCTTATCGAGGACATTGTGGACTCCGGGCACACGCTCGTCCGCATGAAGGATTTAATTATCGGGCGCGGTGCAAAGTCATTTACCGTCGTCGCTCTTTTCGATAAACCGGCGCGGCGGCAGGTAGACATAAAAGCGGACTACTCGTGCTTCGAGACGGGCGACGAGTTTCTCGTGGGCTACGGTCTCGACTACGCGCAGCAATACCGAACTCTTCCGTACGTCGGCATTTTAAAGCGCGAAATCTACGAAAAATAAACTCGGGAGGAAAATTATGAGGGATACCGTAAACGAAACCGCAGATACCGCAGAGGATACGACTGCGGTCGAGGCGAATGCGGACAACACCGCCGAAGCGGAGATTGCCGCAACCGCCGCGGCGCCTATGGAAAGCGGCGCGAACGCGGCTATTATAGACGACACAAAAGCGTCTAAGCTCGACAGGTTCTTTGGGATAACAAGAAGCGGCTCTAACTACAAGACCGAGATTTTCGCAGGGCTTACGACGTTTATGGCGATGGTGTACGCGCTGCTGCTCGTTCCGGGAATGTTCGCAGGCCCAGAGGAACCGCTGTTCGGCGCAATGTATATCGCGACGGCAATCGGTGCGGTTGTTGGCACGACGCTTATGGCGCTGCTTGCCAGAATGCCGCTCGCCCAAGCCTCGGGAATAGGTGCGTCGGCTTACATAACGGGAACGCTTATAGGCGCCGCCACCGGTCTAACCTACGCCAACGCGATGATTTTCGTCCTGCTCGACGGAATTGTATTCGTCGTGCTAACGGCGACAGGACTTAGAAAAAAGATTCTCGCGGCCATTCCCGACGAGGTTAAAATATCCATTCCCGTCGGTATCGGTATGTTTATCGCATTCCTCGGCTTTAAAAATTCGGGCTTCGTCGTTCTGTCGCAAGGCAATATCGGAATGACCTCGTTCAACATTCTTACCCTTGTAAACGGCGGACTCGACTATCTTACAACGATAGGTGCGGTGATTATGCTTATTGGCGTTATCGCCATCGCGGTGCTCAGTGCGAAAAAGATTACCGGGTCCATTCTCTGGGGCATACTCGGGGCTACCGCGCTGTACTTTATTCTTGCCGGCATAGGCTGTATTTGGGGCGACGGCGGCTGCATAGAATTTTTCAAAGAATTTTCCATAAGCAATCCTTTTACCGCATTCAAGGATTGGGGCAAGCTCTCCGTCGGACAGGTGTTCGTAAAAGGCTTCGACTTTTCAAACTACCTCGCGATAAAAGACCATAACGTCGGAACCCTCGTCGTTTTGATACTTACTTCCGCCCTGTCGCTTTGCATGATAGACATGTTCGACACGCTGGGAACGCTGTACGGCGCGTGCTCTAAGGGCGGACTTATCGATAAGGACGGCAATCCTCTCAGAATGAACCGGTGCATGCTGTCGGACGCCGTCGCGACTTGCGTCGGCTCGATGTGCGGCGCGACAACCGTTACCACCTACGTCGAAGCGTCCTCGGGCGTTGCGGCAGGCGGAAAGACCGGATTGGCCGCACTCGTCTCGGCAGCCTGCTTTCTGCTCGCAACCTTCCTAAGCCCGATAGCACGAGTAATTCCGACGTGCGCGACGGCAGCGGCACTCGTGTGGGTAGGCGTGCTTATGATGTCGTCCGTAAAGGAAATAAAATGGTCGGACCCTGCGTGCGCCCTTCCGGCGTTTTTAACCATTGCGGTAATGGCTTTCGGCTTTTCAATCTCGTTCGGTATCGGAATAGGACTTATCTCGTGCGTGCTCGTTAAAATCTGCACGGGCAAAATCAAACAGATTTCGGTCGCGACCTGGATTATCGCCGCGCTCTTTGTCGCCCTGTTTGTCCTCACAAACTAAATAAATTCAAACAAAACTGTAATAAACAAAAACGGAGTGGACTGTGCGGCCACTCCGTTTTTTCGCTTATACATACATTTTTAATTATTTCCCGTTATTTCGGCTGCTGTGATAAGCGCTGTTGTTGGGGTTCATTTGGTTAGAGCGGTTATTGACGGTCGCCCTGTGAGCCGAATTGTTTGGATTGTGCTGATTGGCATAATGATTGCATTGCTGCCGAGTATGCGTTTTGCCGGACACTCCTTTACCCATGATTTCACCTCCTTATAAAATTTGTAAAAGTTAAAATTCTTCGATACAAGCAAACAGCTTTTTAAAGTTTTCTATTGTCTTTTTGGAAAAACTGTCCGCGCCGCCGTAAGTTTTTAAGGCGGACGACATAGAGGACTTTTTATTAAACGTGCCGTCCTCGGCCTTTAGTTCGTATTTTTTAATGTCGGCTTCGCTGAAAAGCGATTCAATGGTTTTAAATTCGGGATCTACGTCGCCAAGCGAAAAAACTTTAAGCTCACTTTCATTCTTTTCGCAGAATTTTTTCATGTCTTTCCCGGCAGCGTCTCCGTCGACCATGAGGATAGGTCCGTGCTTTTTTATACGCTGTAAGGTTTTGACTATTTCCTTATGTCTCGTTTTAATATCACCGTTGGGGTCGCCAAGTCCGTTTATCGGGATAAAGACGATATCTTCTTTGCCGAGAATGTTTTTAAATGCGGTCATATAATTGTAGTCTGTTATACCTTCCACAAAAACAACGTTTGCGTCTGTATTCAGCAAAACGTGGTTGTTTACGGTCAGGCTGTGCTTGATTGGTTTTAACGTGTCGGGATCCTCGCCGTTTATCACGGAAAAATCGTTATGTATATAAGACTGGCCTTCTCGTAACAAAACTACTCGTAACTCGTCGAGGTAGTCAAGGTCGATAAGGAATGGCGAGTGCGTCGCAATGATTATCGTAAGGTCGTTGGCGACCGCAAATTCTTTTAAGAATTTTCTCAGCTCTTCCTGTCCGCGGACGTGCAAGTTGGTTGCAGGCTCGTCCATGATAATAATATCGCCCGATTTTAAGTCGTTTCCGAACATTAGGTTGAAATACAAATTAAAGAACCATTTAAAGCCGGTCGACTGATAATCGAGGTTTATGTTTTTGTCGCCGCGGTAAATAGAAAAATAGATACAGCTTCGTTCCAGATTGATTTTAAAACGGTAGGCGTCTTTCGGCGTTTGGGTGCCTCTGTAATAGATTGTATTAAAACGATCGGAAAGTTTTGTAAGACGCTCGTTTAGCTTGTATTCCTCCGTTTCCAGCGCGCCGTGATCTTTCGTCTGTTTAAAAACATTATAAGCGGTTTCGACCTCTTGAGGCGAAACGCCTATTGCGCGAAACACTTTATCTATAAAAATGCGACTTTGTTCCGTTGACAAATCTGCCGTGCTGATTGGATTCTCTTTATATCTGTATATTTGGGGAAGCATCTCAAAACCGTATTCGCCGTAAAATTCCCTCTTGATAGCCGCTGATTTTTCCGCTGCGGATTGATCCAGTTTTGCGTAAAAATTGGAAATAGGGTTGTTTTTAAAAACGGAATTGTTGGCAAAAAGGCTGGCTATAAACCTTTGAAAAGGCTGTCTTTCTTTTGCGACAGTCTCTACGCGCGCTACAAGTTTACGAATTAGATCATCCGCTTTCTTTGGGTCGATTGGCTCGGTGAGGCTTAACAATCCGTTCATGTGCTGGTTGATTTGACCGTCCGCCAGTCCGTACTGATTAACTGCATTTTGTATTCCGTCGACAAACTCGGCAATGGCTTGTTTCGTCAGACAGTCGGTGTCTATTTCTTCACCGTTTGGAAGGGTATGCCGCGGCAAAACCTTTTTATCGCTGTCAATAGAATATGTATAAGACTCTTTCTCGCTTACCTTGTAGGATAACGTCAGTTTGGGTGTTCGATCTTTGTCGGCAAAACTGAGTGTGGTTTTATCGCGTTCTTGTAACACCTGCTTGCCAAAAGCTTCTAAGGCGTCGAGGACGTTCGATTTGCCGGAATTGTTTTCCCCTATCAAAATAATGAGATTACCCATTTTTCCTTTTTCGATTGAGCGGTTTAGAATAAGCTTGCGCCCTTCGCCTATGCCGATATTCCTGAAATTTTTAATAAACAGTGATCTTTCCATATTTTCCTCCTAATGGTTTGTTTCCGTTAAGTTTTTAATAAGCTCGTCGTACGGGGCGAGAAGGTTGCGCTCGTCCTCGCTCGGGCTTTTTGATTTTAATATCGGGATAATGTCTGCCAAGTAGTAAACTACTTTATCAAAAGAGTCTGTCGTAACACATTCTTTTATAAACAAACTCTTTTTCGAGTCGGGGTTGCTTTTTAAATAATTCATAACTTGACCCTCGATATCGTCGGCGGCGGAATCGCCCGAAAGCTTAGTTAGTATAAAAGAAATTACGCCGCGTTTTCCGACAAGTTCGTTTTCCACGATATAATTGAAAAGTTGCAGCGCTTCCTTATTAAGCGCTTTGAATTGTTTTTTATCGTAACACTCGATAAATTTGTACATCGTCGGCCTGGAAACGTGCAGATATTCCGCAAGCTCGGTTATCCGCAAGTCCATTTCTTTTAGTCGGTCTTTAAGCATGTCTGCCTCCTTCTGTAAAAGATAATAACACGGTTTACATATATTGTCAATAGAATTTTACAAAAAATGTAAACTGTTTTTGAAAAATTTATTGTTTTTATAGGAAAAGCTATAAACAGTCGTACCGAAATCCGCAAGATTTTCCCTTAATGCGGTTTTGGGCTCGGATTTACATTGAGGTTGCGCCGTAATTATGAGCATGTCGGGAAAAGAGTTTTCGAAAAAATTATCCCCAATCGCCGCGTTTTTTAAAAAACCGCAAAAATCACTTTACAAATTGTACTCTTTATGATAGAATTATTGAGCTGTGGAAATTATAAATTATTTTCCGCGCATATAAAAGCCTTATGGGGATATAGCTCAGTTGGTAGAGCGATGCGTTCGCAACGCATAGGTCATGGGTTCGAGTCCCACTATCTC
>JAFLVD010000012.1:0-9729 GCA_022508485.1 Clostridiales bacterium
GGGGGTATAGCTCAGTTGGTAGAGCGCTTGAATGGCATTCAAGAGGTCAGCGGTTCGAACCCGCTTATCTCCACCAAAAAAATCGGTAATAGCTTAAGCTGTTACCGATTTTTTCTTTAATAATCATAGTAGCTTTTAAAACGGAACGTAGCTTACCGTCGTAAAGGCTATTATAAATGCGAGAATCAATCCCGTCCCCACCGACGCGGCAAGTATAATCGCCTGCACCTTGCCTATCTTAAACGTGTGCTTATAAAGCGCGCTCAGCATAAACGCCGCGCTTGCCGTTATGACTATTAAGACGATTTCGTAAAACGCGAATATATCGAGGTTTGCGATAATGCACACGGTAAAAAGCGGAATCATCACTTTGTATCCGAACGGCGACTCGGACACCGCGCCTATATTTTCCGCCTTCTTTTTCTTTTCGGTCAAAAACAGCAGCACGGTCGAAGCTACCGCCAACAAGCCGGTAATCGAAAACCCGACCGCCATGTTTGCGATAACATAGTTTTGCTCTATCACTCTTATCCCGAGCACTTCTATATATTCCGCAAAAAACACGGCTACCTTGTCGAGCGGCGCGGTGGGCATATAGTGGTACGAAACGACGTCGTCTATAAAGTTGTTAACAACGTTCATTACCGCAAGCATTGCGAGCGCCCAGAAGATTATAAAAATCATTCCGTCGACCGTTCTTTCCGCTCTTGTAAACACGAAGCTTGCTATCGAATAGATGCAGTACAGCGCAGGAAGCGAGGCGAAAAACGCCGGGATATAGTACACGCCCGAAAAAGCATACAGCGGATATTTTATAAGCGCGGTCATCACCGACAGCACAAACGACGTCGTATAAGGGGCGTAAAGGGCTATAAGACCGAGCAAATACTTTACTTTGAGTATTTGCACGCGCTTTAACGGCAGCGAATAAAAGAGGTCCACGCTGCGCCTTTTCATCTTGTACGAAAACATCCATACGGGCACGATTGCGGCGAGGATTCCGCCCATTATCGCGTTGACCTCCACGCCGCTTTCTATCCTATACCCGGGCATGTAATAGTCGGTTATAATCGTGGTTAAGCTTATCGCGGTCATAATAAGCGCAATACTTCCCATTGCGAAAAGCGCTTTTTTCAGCTCGAATACAAAATACTTTTTGACGCTCATTTTTTCACCCCACTTTGGACTTCCTCGATAAAGTAGTCCTCGAAGTCCATTCCGACCTCGTCGATTATGAGCGGATTCAATTTATTTAATCGGTCGGTAAGTTCGTCCTTTCCGCCGCGCGCGACCACCGTTACCACCCTGCCGACGCGAGTAAACCGCATGCACGGGAACGGCATATCCTTTTCCTCCATTTCGGTGGAAAACACCACCTGAAGCTTTACGATATTGTCGAGCGCGTCCTCTATCTTGCCGCAAACCTTTACCGTCATGTTGTCGATAAGTATAAAGCTGTCGCAGATATCTTCAAGCTCTCGAAGCGAGTGCGACGCGATAATTACCGTCGTGCCGCCCTCTTGAAGCTCTATTATCCCACGTTTAAATTCAAGCCTCGATAACGGATCGAGTCCGTCGAACGCCTCGTCCAAAAACAGATACTTCGGCCTGCATGCAAACGCCGCCGCTATATACACCTGCCGCTTCATTCCCTTCGAGAAATTCCGTATCGGCTTTTTCAGTTCCGAGCCGAACTTGTCGGTGTACTTACGGAAAATACTCTCGTCGAAGTCGTACACCGTTTTATAAAACTCGCAAAGCTTTTCGCAGGTCAGACCGTACTCGAAAAACGGCTCGTCGGCAAGAAAGAAAATGCCGCGCTTAACCTCGGGATTGTCGAAGATATCCTTTCCGTCGATCTGCGCCGACCCACCGTCCGCCGTTAATACGCCGCAAAGAATGCGCAGCAGCGTACTTTTTCCGGCGCCGTTTATGCCGACAAGTCCGCAAATGCTTCCGTCGTCTACCGATATGTCGGCGCCGTTAAATACGGTTTTGCTACCGAACGACTTTTTTATTCCGATTGCGGTTATCATTTTCGACCGTAGACCTCCTCTATAATTTCGTTTAATTGTTCGCGCGACAGTCCTGCCGCCTTCATTTCGGCGATTTTTTCCGCCGCCACCTTTTTGACGTCGCCTTTTTCACCGCCGCTAACGTAAACGCCTTTTTTGGGAATGGTGTAAATAACCCCCTCTTCCTCGAGCGTCGAGTACGCGCGCTGAACGGTGTTGGGATTTATGCCGAGCTCTAACGCGTAGTCTCTGCACGACGGAAGCCGCTCGTCCTTTACGAGAATACCGAGCGCCACTCGCCGCTTTATGTCGTCAACTATTTTAAGATAGACGCTTGTCTTGCCTGTTTCCATTTATTATACAGCTTCTCGCATTTACAGAATATGTGCGTCGATGCCGACTTCCGTACTTCGCTCGTACGAGGTCAGTTTGCCGTTTTCCTGGGCGACGATAACGCTTTTTATATACCCATCCTCTTCCCAGCTATATTCGAATACCGCCTTCGTGTCGAGCCGCTCGAAAAACTCGTCGTCGTCTCCGCCTACGTCATAGTAGCTTGCCATTCCTTTAAGACTGATGCCGGCTCTCAGGCTAATATACTTATCGAAGGTTTGACTGTAATAGTCGTCGGGAACGTCGGCAACATACTGTGCGCCGTGCTCGTTAAACCTTTCCACTATTTCCGTAAAGGTGTAGTTAAGCCCCCATGTCGTCGTGTACGGGTCTTCGAGAATAGGGTCGGACGGGATAACAATGTACACTTCCATGCCCTCCTTTTCCCCCACGACGTAGTAAGCGTAATGACTGCGCATTCTATATACGGTATCCCCGTCGCCGAACCCTTCTCTGAGTATAAGCGCCGATTTACTCGAAATCCATAAAACCTTATCGCACTTAAAATTCCTTTTGGCTATTCTAACCGCGTCGTCGTACTTAATATCCCTGTCGCACGCAATAAACGTAAAACCGAAAAGAAAAACGAATATCGGCAACAAAACGAGAGCAACCGCCTCTTTTATCCTTTTAATTAAACGTGTTTTATTCATATCACACCACCTTCAAAGCATACGCCCTTTCGATAAATCTGTATTAACTGTATTAAGTGTATCACTACTGAAAAATCTTGTCAATAGGTTTAAGAAAATTAGTTGAAAATTGTTGACAAAAGATTATTTCGGGTTTAATATATACGAGAACATATACGATAAAACATTTGCGTCGGACATACCGCGTCTAACGCAAAAAAGGAAAAACAACATGGTGCAATCGCTGAACAAAAAGTGGAAGGAGGTGGTATTTGCCGCCTCCGGCTTCGGACCTAACCTCTTGATGGTACTCATGGGGGCTTACTATTCCGACGCGCTTAATCCGGCCGGTTTTAACGGAGAAAACCCTCTCGGACAAACGATAGTCGGAAACATTTGTCTCGTGCTTCCGGCCATCTTCCCTATCTTACTTATACTCGGTAAGATATTCGACGGAATAATCGACATTCCGTTCGCGTCGATAACCGACAACCTTAATACGCGCTGGGGACGGCGCCGTCCGCCGATAGCGATAGCGTTTATCCCGATGGTTGCGTCGTTCGCCCTGTGCTGGGTTCCCGTATTCGGAATCGAAGAATCGGGTCAGCTCGGCAACTCGATATGGTTTACGGTGATGTCGCTAATATTCTTTGCGTCGTACACGATGTGCCTTATTTGCTTTTACGGAAGCCTAAGTAACGTTTGTACATCCACCGCCCAACGCATAAGGGTTTCGGCGTTTAAATCGTTCTTCGATACGATATCCTACGTTTTGGTATACGCACTCGTTCCGCTGTTCCTTGAAAAAGTGTATCTCGGGCTTGGCTGGGGCATTGACAAATTCGTGTTTATGCTTCTTCCGCTTATGCTGACGATGATTATTCCCCTCTTTATGATAAAGGAAGGGAAAAAGTACGGCTACCCCGAAAACAGCGGCGAAGAAGTACAGGAAAAAATCTCGCTCGGCAGGTCGCTCGGAACAACATTTAAAAACAAGCTTTTCAGAAGCTGGCTCGTTGTCGACTGCTGTGCATTCTTCGGACTGCAAATGTTCCTCGTATCGATGAACACCCTACTTAGAGGCGGCATGGGCTTTTCGGGTTGGGAAATTACGCTTTGTAATTCGTTCGCATTCGCGCCCGTACCTGTTATGCTGTATCTGTTCCAAAAGCTTAAAGCCAAAAAAGGCATACGTTTTACGTACCAAACGTGTCTGCTTGCGTTCAGCGTTGCGATACTTGCCTTCTTCTTCAGCTCGAAGCTTATGTGCGGAAACAACAAGATAATGCAATATATAATATCGTGCGCCGGCGGCGTTGCGGCAAGCTGGGCAATCGGCTCGTTCTTTATGATGCCTATGGTAATCCCCTCGCAAATATCTTCGGTAGAGGAAAGACTGACCAAAAAGAACCACAGCTCGATGTACTTTGCGGCGCAGGCGTTCTGCACGAGCGTAATCGGCGCAATCGCCTCGTACGGTGTTTACGACGTACTTAAAAACATATTCTTTACGAGAAGCGGCGCATTCGTTTGGGCGGAAGCCGAGGGCGCGACGAGTGCGTTCGACGTTGCGGCAAGAATGCTTAACGATTCGGGCAGCGAAGTATTTAACCTCGGAATAACACTCGTTCCGTTTATCGTAACTCTGGCGTGCGTGATCGGCTTTATCGTCGCGTTTAAAATGCCCAAAGACTTCTCGCCCAAAGAGGTTGCGAGAGAACTTAAAAAGATGGATCCCTCGCTCGACATAACGTCGTTCGAAAACGCGCCCGAACCCAAGCCCGAGAAGCAGGAAATCCTTTTCGTACAGATTGCTCTCTCCATTCTTTCCGGCTTTATATTCGGCTTTATCTGGGTGGGATTGATGTTCAGAAAGCTGAAAACGATACTCCAATCTAAGAAGAACGCTTTGACGTATATACTCGCTTGCTTTGTGCCTTTCGCGGCTATATTCATACTTGCAAGCCGCTACAAAGCGCTTAAAGTTAAGTTCGACGAAGCCGGGCTCGATATAAACGTTAAATCGAGAACGATTGTTGCGATAATATTCGGAATACTTTTACCGCTGCTTCCGCTTAACATTGTATCGCTCTCGCTGTTACAGCGCGACATCAATAAGTACTTCCACGCAACCGATCCCGACGAAGAGGAAGTAATAGCGGACTCCCCTGCGCCCGAAAACGCAGCTACCCCAGCGTAATAATCCATAAATAGAAAACCGCCCGCGTTTTTACTGACGCGAGCGGTTTTTTTGTATCCGTTTTTACTTAATAAAATTAGTGCGCTTTTTCTGCGACTCTTCCTCGGGGCGGTCGCCGAGACCTTTTAACAGCCATGCCATATTGCGCGCGAGAAGGCGCATCGTCTGCATTCCCTCTTCGTCGCGAACCACTTCCTCGGGCGTCATGCCGTGCACAGAGTTCCAATATTGCGAGGATACGATAGGCATACGGTTAATCGTAAAATACTTGTTAAGTCTGTCGAACGCCGCGCTCGCCCCACCCCGACGACAGCTTACGATTGCCGCCGCAGGCTTATAAGACCAATCCGCCTGCGCAGAATAGAACGCGCGGTCGAGAAGCGCGGTGAGCGCGCCGTTCGGCCCGGCGTAGTATACCGGCGAGCCGATAATTATTCCGTCCGCTTCCTTCATCTTTTGTGCGAGCGCGTTCGCCGCGTCGTCGTTAAAAACGCATTTGCCGCCGTTTTTTCGGCAGCCGAGACACGCAATGCAGCCGCGAACCGGATTTTTACCTATGTAAAAAACCTCCGACTCTACGCCCAAAGTATGTAACTCTTTGGCGATTTCGCTAAGCGCGGTGTAAGTGCAACCCTTTTCGTTGGGGCTTCCGTTTACAAGCAGAATCTTCATTTATTTTCACCTCTTGATAATATTATTCTATTTTATTGCGGCTTATTCGAGACTTAACATAACCGACCTATCGCCGCTCTCTGCGCCGAGAATGACTTTAAGCTCGGACGAGGAATATCCCTCGATTTAACCGAGCCGAGTGTACGCCCACGTGTTGCTGCCGAAAAAGATTACTATTTGGTTGCCCGAATAAAGCATGACGTCGCCCGGATCAGCGGTAATTTGAGTGTCTGCGCGCACGAGCGAAAATCCGAGCGAGCCTACTGCCTCGAAGCCGACATAAGAACGGCAAGAAAAGCGTTTTTCATTTTCAGTTAAAGTTGTTGTTAAAGAAATCGGCGAGCTTATCGAACGGAATAATATCCACCCTATCGTACAGGTCGGTGTGGACCGCGTCAGGTATTATATAAAGCTCTTTGTTGTCGCCTTTCAGGTTTTTAAACGCGTCCTTGCTAAAATAGCACGAATGCGCCTTTTCGCCGTGAATAATAAGCACAGCGCTTTTAATTTCGTTGCTGTACGCGAGTATAGGCATATTCATAAACGACAGCGCCGAGGTTTTGTTCCACCCTCCGTTGGAGTTTAGAGAGCGCTCGTGGTAGCCGCGTTTAGTTTTGTAGTAGTCGTAATAATCCTTTACGAAGAACGGTGCGTCATCGGGAAGCGGATCGACTACTCCGCCGCCAAGCTCGTAATTCCCGTTTTTATAATCGATAATTCTTTGCGCGGAAAGCGCCTTTTTCTTTTCGTAGCGCGCATCTTCGCTGTCCTCGGAATCGAAGTAGCCCTTGGCATTTACGCGCGTCATGTCGTACATTGTGGACGCCACGGTCGCTTTTATGCGCGTATCGATTGCCGCGGCGTTAATCGCCATTCCGCCCCAACCGCAAATACCGATAATGCCGATTTTATTTTCGTCGACGTCCTCGCGGCACGAAAGGTAATCGACCGCCGCGCAAAAATCCTCGGTGTTGATGTCGGGCGAAGCGACGTATCTGGGCGTACCGCCGCTCTCGCCGGTAAACGACGGGTCGAAAGCGATTGTCAAAAATCCACGCTCAGCCATAATCTGCGCGTACAAGCCCGACGACTGCTCTTTAACCGCGCCGAACGGACCGCACACCGCTATTGCGGCTTTCTTACCTTTGGTGGTTTTGGGAATATAAAGGTCGGCGGCAAGCGTTATGCCAAAGCGGTTATGAAATGTAACCTTTTCGTGATTAACATTGTCGCTTAATGGGAATACCTTATCCCATTTTTTCGTAAGCGTTAATTTTTCCATAATTCCACCTCGAAGCTGATTTAGATAATAATACAGCAATCCGCGCGAAAAGTCAACAGCAAGAAACGCGACGAGGTTTTTCGTCGCGTTTATTTATAATTCGATTTGTTCTTTATTATTCGTACCAATAAACTCCGTTATCGTCAAGCTCGTAGCTTATAGAGGCGACTGACGATATAGAGGCGTTATTATTTCCGAGGCATACTACAAGAGAGCTTAATGCCGTCGGCATTTTAACTGCCGCAATACCGTCGACTATCAAATATCCACCGCTCGAAAGACTAAGCGTTTTACTCGTGCCCACCGAAGAAAAGTCGGAACAGTTTGTAGACTCTTTACTCATTCCGCCGCTTCTGCCTATTCCTACAACATATCCGCCTGTATATTTATAACCGCGTTCGGTATCGATACTCGAATCGGACTGACCTGTAGATATTATTACGCTCTTTCCGCCCGAAAAAACAATTCCCTCGTACGACGTTGTGCTGTTGGAATCGACTCCGTCGCCACCTGCATAAACGTAAAGGTATCCGCCGGAGATTGCTATTGCGGTGCCGGATGTTGCCGTCCCGTTAACGCCGTCGTCGGAAGAAATAATGCTGACGACCGCGCCGCTTAGCTCAACCGTGTTTCCTTCTACGCCCTCGTAGCTGCCGACAACGGAAATCGAACCGCCGCTTAACGTTACCTTACCGTCGCCGTGGATAGCGTCGTCGTTAGAGCGAAGCGTAAGAACTCCGCCCGAAATCGTAACGTTACCCAAAGGCGTAGCCCCATTTTCGAGTAAGTTGTCATTGTTGGCGTGGATAGCGTCGTCGTACGCGCTTACCGTAATGTTACCGCCCGAAATCTTGACGACATTGTCCGCCTTGATGCCTTTGGTGGAATAATCGCCCTTATCTGTGTTACCCTCATCCATTCCTCCGAAGCCGCCGCCGGGACCGCCCGGTCCGAAACCGCCTTGACTCGAAGTGGTGTAGTTCGTCCAGCTATACGACATAGTGTTGCCTCTCGACGAAAGCGCAATGGTGTCGTAATTATTGTTTACTGTCATGACTTCCGAGCAGAACGTATAGTTCGCACCCTGTCCCTGTTGCTGCGAACTACCGTAAACATAAAGCTGAACGTGCGAATATCCGCTCGGTTTTGTTATTGAATAATAGCGGTAAGAACCTACCGACGTATACGAAGAAGAATTATACCACACCGCGTCGGTGTCTGTATTGAAAAACTTAAGTGAGTATTTATACGATGAGGAAGAATTACGGACATAGTAAATGCTTTCCGTAACCGCAGTAACCTCTTCCGAGTACTTAGAGTATTTATCTGTAAAAATCTGCAAGCTTACGTCTGAAACGCTCTCGTCGATTGTAACGTCGTAGGACGCGTCTATACCGTCGCACGCGGCGTAGATAAGGATATTACCGCCTGTAATGGCTATTGTGCCGCGCTGATTGCCTTTTGAGGAAATATCGCTGTTTTGGGTTTTAATTCCGTCGCCCTGCCTTGCAATAAGAACTATATCGCCCGATTCGATTGTAACGCTGTCGTTGCCTTTTAAAGCGTTATCCTTGCAGTCGACCTGAAGCGACAGGTTCTTTACGTTCAAATCGTCCTTTGTGTGAATACCGTTATTGTTAACAGACTTAACGTTAATCGAGCCTTTGCCCTGAATATCCAAATCGCACTTGGCGTAAACACTTGAGGATATAGCTTCCGTGTCCTCGTCGTCTTTTTTTCCACGCATATCGTAAATAAAGTTGTCGGTCGATTTTTTGGCGGAAAGCGTAACCTTATCGCCGCTCTCTATTACAATCGGACACTCGGTATACGAATAAAGTGTAAAGCTCGCAAACGTAAGCTCGAACTTATTGTCGTTACCGACGTCTACAACGATATTACCGAATAAAGTACCCGAAACGGTGTAAGCGCTTTTTTCGGTAATCCCACCAAACGTAATAGTATTGCCGGAAACGGCGTAGGCGTTTGTCGTGCCGCTGTCGCACGTTATATATACGGTCTTCTGCTCGCCGCAGTCAGTACACTTGTAGGTTATTGTTCCGTCCACCTGCGACAAAAAAGTAAAGTCGTGCTCGATTGTATCGGGATTACTCTCTTCCACATCGTTGTCATCGGGAATCTCACCGTCGGGGACAGTAACGCCGGGGGCTTGCGGATCGTTAGGTATTTTAGGAATTGCGGCGCACGCATTAAGCGAAAAGCACGCGGCGACGCTACCCAGTAAACATAAGAATTTCTTTAAACTCATCTGTGAATAACCCTCACTTAAATTACCAACCGTAATTATTTTATCATAAAACCACCGAAAAAGCAAAGCTTTATTTTACTCGATTTTTCGATTCCGTCTAATTAACAACAGGCAACCTATGGCGCAAGCGCCAAGCGGCTAACGAACCTTGCGCCGAAAATCGTTACAATAATAAAAAACGTTGTTCTTTTACATATCGATTATCGTTAAAGCTTTACTTCGGCGCAGGTCGCTTCTTGGGTGATATCAAAAAAGAACGGAATACC
>JAFLVD010000012.1:9829-61000 GCA_022508485.1 Clostridiales bacterium
GCTTTACTTCGGCGCAGGTCGCTTCTTGGGTGATATCAAAAAAGAACGGAATACCTTTGGTATTCCGTTCTTTTTTGGCACCACCACCGGGAATCGAACCCGGGTCTTCGGCGTGAGAGGCCAACGTCCTAACCTCTAGACTATAGTGGCAAGTTCATTTATGATTATAGCACAGGATAATATTTTTTGCAACCGTTTTTAATGTGTTTTTTATACTAATTGTAAAACGGTATTATTTCATCGAAAAAGAGATGCCGTTTGACATCTCTTTTATTGTCTTTTTATTTATGCCGCTTCTTTTACGACCTGAGGGGGGTCGCCGTTTTCTATCGTGCCGCGAGTAATGATTATCTTTTTAATCGACTTGTCGCTCGGCACTTTGTACATTGTGTCGAGCAGTGCGTTTTCGACAATCGTCCTAAGTCCCCTCGCGCCGGTATGAAGCGAAATCGCTTTATCGGCTATCGCGGAAAGCGCCGCCGCGTCGAATTCGAGCTTTACTCCGTCGAGGTCGAGAAGCTTAACGTACTGCTTGACGACGGCGTTTTTAGGCTCGGTTAGCACGCGGATAAGGTCCTCGGATTTAAGGTCGTGAAGCGCTACCGTAACGGGCACGCGGCCGACAAGCTCGGGAATAAGCCCGAACTTAATTAAATCCTGAGGCTGGACCTGAGGAAGTAACGAGTCGGGGTCCTTTTTGTCGCTTCTCACCGCGCCGCCGAAACCGATTTTGGTTTTACCCAGTCTGTCGCTTACTATCTTATCGAGGCCTACGAACGCGCCGCCCAGAATAAACAGAATGTTGGTCGTATCCATGTGGATAAATTCCTGCTGGGGGTGCTTTCTGCCGCCGTTGGGCGGAATTGCGGACACGGTGCTCTCTATAATCTTTAACAGCGATTGCTGAACGCCCTCGCCCGACACGTCGCGAGTTATGGACACGTTTTCGCTTTTCCTCGCGATTTTATCAACCTCGTCGATATAAATAATGCCGCGCTCTGCGCTTGCTATATCGTAATCGGCGTTTTTAATAAGGCGAAGCAGTATGTTTTCGACGTCCTCGCCGACGTAGCCGGCTTCGGTAAGAGTGGTCGCGTCGACCATTGCAAACGGCACCTTCAGTATCTTGGAAAGCGTTTGAGCGAGCAAGGTTTTGCCGCAGCCCGACGGGCCGAACATTAAAATATTGCTCTTGTTAAGCTCAACCTCGGCGTCCGTTCCGCGCTCGGAAATGGTACGCTCGTCGTCGGCGCCCTTTTTGGGCTTAACGGCGTTTTTAAGGTTGTAGTTAACGCGCTTATAGTGATTGTACACGGCGACGGAAAGAACTCGTTTCGCTTCGTCCTGACCGATAATATACTTATCGAGTTCCTCTTTCATCTGCTCGGGCGGAAGAAGCGCGACGCTGTCGGAGACAGGCTCTACGCGTTCTTCGAGCTGGTGGCGGCAAATTTCCACGCAATCGTCGCAAATATACACCCCGTCGCCGGGCGCGGCGATGAGGTGTTCTACTTTGGATTCCGTCTTGCCGCAAAACGAGCAACGCGGTTCACTGTAAGAAGTACCGTTCTTTTTTGTCATTTAATACTAACTCCGAAATAAATAGCTTACTAATTGCGTTTTTCGACGATTCCGTCGATAATGCCGTACGCCTTTGCTTCCTCCGCAAACATGTAGTAGTCGCGGTCGACGTCCTTTTCGATTTTTTCGAGCGGCTGATTGCAGTTTTTTGCAAGAATGGCGTTCATGCGCGCTTTTACCCTAAGAATGTGCTTGGCGGTAATCTCGATATCGCTCGCCTGACCCTGCGCGCCGCCCAAAGGCTGATGTATCATTATCTCGCTGTTGGGAAGAGCAAAACGCTTGCCCTTAGCGCCGCTCGATAAAAGGAACGCGCCCATAGACGCCGCCATACCCACGCAGATGGTTTCCACGTCGCACTTGATGTAGTTCATGGTGTCGTAAATCGCCATGCCGGCCGTAACCGATCCACCCGGGCTGTTAATATAAAGCGATATGTCTTTGTCGTCGCCCTTGCTTTCGAGATACATTAACTGCGCGACGACAAGGTCGGCGGTAACGTCCGAGATTTCGCCGGTGAGGAAGACGACGCGGTCCTCGAGCAGCCTCGAAAAAATATCGTAGGAACGCTCGCCGCGGTTGGTCTGTTCGACGACCATAGGTACAAGATCGTTTAAAATGATATCACGTTTGCTCATTTTTTAATCTTCCTTATGTTTATATTTTATTCGGCTTTATCTGTGGACTTAGCCTTTTTTGCCGCAGGTTTTTTCGCGGATTTTTCCTTTGTCTCGCCCTCCGCTTTTTCCGTCGACTTTTTGGCGGCGGACTTTTTGGCAGGGGCTTCCTTCTTTTCCTCGTCCAGAACGAACTCGTTGTTAGCCAAGAGAAGATCGAAGAACTTTTCGGAAAGCACGTCGTTTTTGACGTACTCGACGGCGGTGCCGCCGTGCTCTTTCGCTTCCGCCTCGCACTCGCGCGCAAGCGCCGGATCGCTGTCGAGCTTGGCCTGAGCTTCCTCATCGGTAACCTCGATTTTTTCCGCCTCGATTATAGCGCGCATTACGAGCCGCATTTTAATCGTCTTAGCGGCGTTTTCACGACGTTCCGACTTGAACTGCTCGACGGACGAATTGTTGTATTTAAGGTAGTCCTCGGCGTTCATGCCGTAGTGGGAAAGCTGATGCTCGAGCTCGTGGTACATTCTGTCCACTTCCATATTGACGAGCTTGTCGGGAATGTCGCACTCCGCCTTGTCGGTGATGGCGTTCATGGCGGCGTCGATTCTCTCGTTGCGCGTGCGGCGCTCTGCCATTTTTTCGAGGTCGGCTTTTAATCCCTTCTTGTACTCGTCCACCGTTTCGTACTTGGTGTGGTCCTTTACGAACTCGTCGTCAAGCGCGGGAACTTCCTCGTAGCGCACTTCGTGAACAACTACGTGGAAAACGGCGTCCTTGCCTTTTAATTCCTCGGCGTGGTACTCGTCGGGGAACTTAACCTTGACGTCGCGCTCTTCGCCCTCTTTAACGCCGACAAGTCCGTCCTCGAAGCCGGGGATAAACGTATTGCTGCCGAGTTTAAGATCGTAGCCTTCCGCCTTGCCGCCGTCGAACGCAACGCCGTCCACCGTGCCGAGATAGTCGATTGTAACGGTGTCGCCGAGCTGCGCTTCGCGCTCAGCCTTAACAAGCCTCGAAGCGTGTTTAAGGTCGTCGTTTATACGCGCTTGAACGTCGTCGTCGCTTACATTATACTCAATCTTGGGAAGTTTAATACCTTTATAATCGCCGAGCTTTACTTCGGGATAGAGCGACACCTTTATGGAAAACGCAAAAGCTTCGCCCTCTTCCGCCTTTTCGAAAGAAACCTCGGGCTGGCCGTAGGTGTTAAGCTCGGGATGAGCGCTCATCTGCTCAACGTAGGTGCGCTCGATGCACTCGTCTACCGCGGCGTCAAAGAACACGCCCGGGCCGTAATGCATCTCTATCATGCGGCGCGGCGCCTTGCCGGGACGGAATCCGGGGATTTTATACTTCTTTTTCGTGCGGTTATACGCCGCGTCCAGCTCGACGTTCCACTCGTCTTGATTGAGCGAGCAAACAAAAACCGCTTCTTGGTCTTTCTTCTCAAATGTAACTTTCATAAATTCCTCCGAAATAATTGCATACTCGGTTATTTTATCACGATAGCGTTTTATTGTCAATCTTTTATAAGCTCTTAACAAATCTTTTGTTTATCCGCTCTTCCCCGTTTACTTTTACTGTTTTGTGTGATATAATATGTTATCTATATCATAAGTTGAAAAGCAAAATAATTAAAAGGATCAATCTGTGATTGTGCCGAAGGACGCGCTTACAATTTACCGCAGCGCCGAAGAACTCGAATTTCTTTGCGGCGGACGAATAGACAAGGTAACGATGCCGGATAAGGACACGCTTATCCTGCTTTTTCACACGTCTTCTTTCGGCAACCACAGACTGCTGTTATCGTGCAACCCGTCGCTGCCGCGCGTTCACATTACTACGTACCAGTACAAAAACCCGGATACGGCTTCGGGCACGCTCATGTATTTCAGGAAGCGGCTTTCGGGCGCGGTGCTTACCAAAATAGAACGCGACCGCGAGGAACGCATAATCACCTTTTACTTTTCGGCGCTCAGCGAGCTTAAAGAACGCGTCGAGTACACGCTGTACGCCGAGCTTACCGGTAAGGCGGCAAATATCGTATTTACGGAAAACGGTATAATAGGCAACTGCCTGCGCCGCGTTGCCGCCGAAGCGCCCGGCAAACGTGCCGTTTTAATCGGTCTTAAATACTCTCTTCCGAACGCTACGGGCAGAGTCGGCATATCGCACAGCGAGGATCTTATTGCCGCCGCAGGCGCGTTTACGGGCCTCAGCGCGCGCGCCGCGGTAAATAAATGCGTCGCCGGTCTTGCGCCGATTACGGTAGACGAACTGTTTAACAGTCTCGGTATAGACGACGCTACGCCGCCCTCGACCGAGGTCGTAAACAGGTTTATCGAAGCCGCGGAAGACCTATACGCCGGCGAAAAAAATCCGTGCGTTACATTTGACGAGAGCGGAAAGCCGATAGACTTTTTCATTAAACCGTACAAAACCTGCGGCGGAGAACTGCGCTGCTATCCCAGCGTAAATGCGGCTATGGATGCGTACTATTCGGCGCTGTTTTCGGCGTCCGACTTTGCGGCGTACATAAAGCCTTTAAAAGCCGCGGTAAAGTCCGCGGTAACCAAAAACAAAAAACGGCTCGCGGAAGCGACCGTTAAGCTTGGAGAGTCGGAAAAGTGCGAAACAGATAGGCTTTGCGGCGAGCTTATAACCGCTAACATCTACCGCATTAAACGCGGCGACAAGCTTGTTACCGTCGAAAACTACTACGACGAAAACAAGCCGATTACGATACCGCTCGACGAGACCAAAACTCCGCAGGCAAACGCGGCGGCGTACTTTAAGTCGTATTCCAAAAAGAAAAAAGCGGCGGTGTACGCGCAGTCTGCGATAGACGCGGCAAATTCCGCCCTGTTCACCCTCGAAGCGATTTCGACCGAGCTTGAGCTTTGCACCGAAAAACGCGAGCTTGACGAGGTGAAGGACGAGCTTATCTCGCTCGGGCTAATGCACCCCGATACCAAAAAGAAGAAAAAGGAAAAACCCGTCCCGTCCGAGCCGTACAAATTCGACGTCGAGGGCGCCGTTCTTCTTGTCGGCAAAAACCACGTTCAAAACGACATGATAACTCACCGCGCGCTGCGTACCGAGATATGGCTGCACGTAAAGGACGCACACGGCTGCCACGCTGTGCTTAAAACCGAAAACCCCACCGACTCGCAAATAGTCCGCGCGGCGGAAATCGCCGCCTACTATTCGAGCGCAAGGTCGTCATCACACGTTCCGGTCGACTACACTCAAATTAAATTCGTCTATCCGCACGGCGGCGGAAGAGTTGACTACAAAAACTACAAAACCGTTTTCGTAACGCCCAAAGCATAAAAAACCGCTTTACTTAAAAGCGGTTTTTTATATCGTCTGCTACCCTCTTTAATCGTATAATTAAACCGCTCGTAATAACCCGATAAGCCGCACAGCTATAAATCAGCTATACCGAACGATTGTGAGATAAATTGAAACTTATATCATTTAGAACAAAATCAAAAAAAAGGAAAAACGCCGAAATATAACAAGAGCCCTATAACAGTCAAATGTAACGGATAGTATATATAAAAAACCCATTTCAAAAACTTGTTTATCTTTGCAAATTTTCCACGCTGTCCGTTATATAACAGCAGTATAGGTATCGCAAGGCAAACGGCAAGCTGTAAAACTCCGTAAATTTTATCTAATGCAAAAAAGTAAACGATACCGTATACTAATACCCAAGTCATTAAACCGAGCATTTGTTTTGCAAAACGCCCTCGGTTTAGCCAAAAAGTCAGTATCACCAGAGGCGCAATACAACTCCAATCGGCGGGGAATGAAATTGCAAGAATTAAAAACGTCAGTAAAATTTTTATCGGCATTTTTAATTTTGAGTCATATACCTTTATTAAAACCAAACCCCAAGCAAAGCCCCACAGAACTCCCGTTTGATTAAAAGGCGAACCGTGCGCAAACGGAAGAAACGACCAAGCGTCTATATAGCTGAACGAACAAAACACATACGGAAAATGCGAAATAACGGCAAATAGAAACATTCTGCCTATATACTTTTTCAAATTTTTCGTGTAGTGGTACCCTTCCGCAATAAAATAGCACATAATCGGGCAAGTCAATCGTCCTATTATGTGGAATATCAAAGCAATCGGGTTGGTGGAAAACCCCGACCAAATTGCCCAAGCCAAGTGGTCTAACGTCATTGCGATTATAGCTATAATCTTCAATACATTTGAATTCAGTTTTTTATATTCTGCCTTTATTATAGCTTCTGTGTCCATTGTGAAAATACATTTCTCCTATCGGCTTAAAATGTTAGAAATTATAAATTACTGTTTATCGTTCAATTATTATAAGATATAAAAAAAGCCGCCGCTTCCGCGCGCCGCAATATTACGACGAATACAGCTTATACAGCGCAACCGCCGCCGCGACCGAAAGGTTTAGGCTGTCCACCTTGTCGGACTGTTCTATCCTAACCGCGCCGTATTTTTTAAATCTTTCGGGTAATCCCGTCGCCTCGTTGCCGAACGTGAGCGAGTATTTTTTGCTGCCCGAAAACTCGGCATTTTTAAACGGCGATCCGCACAGCATAAACGGCACGACTTCCCTGCCCGGAAACTCGCTTAAATAGTCGTCGAAGCTGTCGTAGCATTTAAACCCGATATTAAAAATCGCGCCCATGCTCGCGCGCACGGTCTTAGGGTCGAACGGGTCGGCCGCAGGACGGATAATAACGAGGTCGGCACAGTCGAATGCCGCCACCTCTCTCATTATCGTGCCGAGGTTGCCGCAATCGGACGGATTTACGAGCACGACGTGATGTCTTTCGCCGCTTATCTTTTGCTCGAACTTATCGAAAACGCCTATAACGAAACAGTTTTCCTTAGGGCTTAATATATTAAACGCCTTGTCGCTTTCTATTATCTCGACGCCCAATCTTTCGGCAAGCTCGATTGCTTTGCCGTCCGACGCTTTTTTGGAAACGTAAACGCACCTTGCCGCGTCCGGCTTGTTTTTTAGAAGCTCGACGACGAGCGCGCCGCCGAGCGCATACGAATATGTATCGTCCTTTTTGTATTTTTTAACCATTATAAACCGAAACGCCTATATTGTCTGTCGAAAAAATCCGCGCATAATAAAACCGCGCAAGAGCTTTGCGCGGCCACGAATCAACCCAATACCGTCCAGAGCAGACCGAACAGAGAAAGAGCGAAAAGAACGCCCATAATTGCAACGTTTATAAGCGCGTTTTTAAACGCCGGGTCGCGGTGATTCTTTGTCGTAACGAGTATCTTTACGCAAAGCGCTACCGACGCGAGCGCGCCGACGCAGTAGCAAATAAATCCGGCAAGCAGTACCGCCTCGTTCGTGCAAAGTCCGACGATAAGAAGGACAAAGCCGACAAGCATAACCATGTCGCAGGTTTGTTTCAGTCCGAACGGCGTAAAGTACCGAACGATTATATTCTTTTTCTTTTTTGTGCGTTCCATATTAACTTCCGATTAATGTATTTTAGAGAAACCAAAGGATTCTGAACACGAGGCCTACAACAATAAGCACTACGAATATTACCCAAAGCACTTTCCAAAGCGTGTTCTTGTACTTAGCCACCTGCCAGGACATAGACACGGGAATGAACATTCCTATGGCGAAGCAAATGTTTTGAACCCAGCTTGCCATTGCGCTTGCCCAACCGGCGTCCTTAAAAACATAGTTAAGTATTGCCGCGACGCTGAGCGCTACTCCGATTACTACTACCAGCCAGAACGCCAGCTTAAACTGCCACGTCTTTGCCGAATAGGTGTGATGAATAGGTTTTTTAGACATATTATTACCTCTTTAAGGTTTTATATTCTCAAAGCGACCGCCAAATTATTTAAGACCTTTCGAGCCGGGCTTTACCGCGGCCGTTCCGGCCTTACACATGGGGCACTCGTCGGGATTGTACGTTTTGACGTCGATTTGCAGTAGCGACTCGTTGGGAACGCCGAAGTCCACCTTTCCGCCGCTTCGGTCGACAACTTCGACAACCGCGGCGACCGTGCAGCCGAGCGACTTAACAAGCTCTATAACTTCCTTAACCGATCCGCCCGTCGTAACGACGTTTTCGGCGATTATAACCTTGCTTCCCTTTTTAAGCTCGAAGCCGCGGCGAAGATTAAAGTTGCCGTCCTTTTCGCGCTCTGCGAACATGTTGGGAATGCCGAGCTGTTTACTTAATTCGTAGCCGAAGATTATTGCGCCTACCGCCGGGGAAACCACGGCGTCGGCATTGTATTTACGCACCTTTTCGGCAGCCATTACGCAAAGCTTTTCGGATATGTCGCCGAATTCAAACAGCTTTGCGCACTGCATGTACGTATCGGAGTGAAGCCCTGAAGTAAGAATAAAGTGGCCGTGTAATACCGCGCCCGACTTTTCGAAAAGATCCATTACTTTATTCAACGGTAAGTCCTCCGATTAAAGATTGTACAGATTGTATTTTATCACGTTCAAGGAGTGTTGTCAACTCATTTACAATGTTAAGTGCCGCGTACGGGTCAAAAATATTGGCAGAGCCGACCTCGACCGCCGACGCACCGCAAAGCAGAAATTCGCCTACGTCCTCGCCGGTCATTATGCCGCCCATACCGATAATGGGGATTTTAACCGCCTTGTAGCAGTCGTACACCATCTTTAACGCAATCGGTTTTACGCACGGTCCGCTAAGTCCGCCGTGTCCCACTTTAAGAACGGGTCTGCGCTTTTTAAAATCGACCGCCATTCCAGTAACGGTGTTGATAAGGCTTATCGCGTCCGCACCCGCCCTTTCGGCTGCGAGCGCGTTTTCGGCTATGTTCGACACGTTGGGGGTAAGCTTAACTATTAGCGGCTTTTTGCACACTTTCCGCACCGCGCGAACGATTTGCTCGACGCTCTCCGGCTTTACGCCGAAGCTCATACCGCCGGCGCGCACGTTGGGACACGAGATATTAAGCTCTATCATATCGATTTTCGTGCCCGACAGAATCTTTACAAGCTCGACGTAATCGCTTTCGCACGAGCCTGCGGCGTTTGCTATAATCACGGTGTTAAGCGAGAGCATAAACGGCAGCTCGTGCTCTATAAACGCTTCCACGCCGGGATTTTGAAGCCCTACGGAGTTAAGCATGCCGCTCGGCGTTTCGGCTATCCTGACCGGCGGATTTCCAAGCCGAGGCTTTAATGTAATGCCCTTGCTCACTATTCCGCCTAATAAGCTTACGTCGTAAAACTTATTGTACTCGCGCCCGAAGCCGAACGTTCCCGACGCTACGATTACCGGATTTTTAAACTTTACGCCTGCGACGGTCGTTTCCAATTTCATAGTACCAACTCCTCCAACGGGAACACAGGCCCGTCCGCGCACGCGCGAAGCATACTTTCTTTCCCGTTCCTGATTGTCTTAACGACGCACACAAGGCACGCGCCCACTCCGCAGCCCATTCGCTGTTCCATGCTCGCAAAGCCGAGCACGCCGCGGTCCGCGCAGAACTTTTGCGCCGTTTTTACCATGCCGGGCGCGCCGCACACGTAAAGCACTTCGGGTGCGACCTCGGTAAGCAGCTCGGTGGGAAAACCGCGGTAGCCGAGCGTGCCGTCGTCGGTACAATAGCATACCTTTTTGCACACCTTGTCAAAGTCGTCGCGGTACGCTTCCTTAGCTTTTGCGGTGGGAAAACCCAAAAGCGCCGTGCAGTTAAGCGACGGATTGTCCTTTGCTATTTTCAGTAGCGGCGCACAGCCCGTACCGCCGCCGAGCAGTACGATATTCGTCTTATCGGGAAGTATGGGAAAGCCGTTTCCGAGCGGCAAAACGGCGTCGAACTTATGCCCTGCCTTTTGGGACAAAAACGCGTCCGTGCCGCTTCCCACCCTCGCGATTATAAACGTAACGGAATTCTCGTCGTTGTCGTAAATGCAGATGGGACGGCGTAAATCCTTACCCGGCACCTTTAACTGAGCAAAGTTGCCTGCGGACAAATTGGGCAGCTTTTTTTCGCTCTCGCAGCGCACCCTGTAAATATTGCCGTTATATTCTTCTATCGAGGCAATCGTAAGATTGTATTTATCTGTTATTTTTTCCATAGTTATTACTTGTTTTTAAACGCTTTACTTAAATCTTCGCGCATATCGATTGCGGCGGCGCGCGCCGCTGCCGAGTACGTCATGCCCTTGTATTTTTCGTTTTTGTACGCGGCTATAATTCCGCGCGAATTGTTTACTATCGCGCCGCGACCGTTACCGTCGAAAGACGCCGCCGCGTCCGCGCCCTTTCCGCCCTGCGCGCCGTAGCCCGGCACGAGGAAGAACACGGACTTGTATTTAGCGCGAAGCATACGCGCCTCGTCGGGGCTTGTGGCGCCCACGACCGCGCCCACCGCGCTGTAACCGTACTCGCCTATAAGCTCGCTTCCCCAATTCTCTATAAGCTCGCCCACGTGCATGTAGAGCGGTTTATCGCCCACCGTAAGGTTTTGAAGCTGCGAAGCCGTCGGGTTGGACATACGCGCAAGCACGAAAATGCCTTTATTGTTTTCCTTGCACTTATCGGTGAACGGCTTTATTCCGTCGTAGCCCGGGTACGGATTGACGGTGATATAATCGTAGCCGTCCTTTCCGAGATACGCGGCGGCATACGCTTCCGCAGTCGCGCCTATATCGTTGCGTTTAACGTCCGCCATTACGATAAGCCCCTTTTTGGAAGCGTACTCGGCGGTATCGAACATAGCCTTAACGCCGTAATGCGCGTACATCTCGTAGTACGCGGACTGAATTTTCACCGCAGGAACGACGTCATAGAGCGCGTCGATAAGACCTATATTGTATTCCAAAATCGCCTTCGAGATATCCTCGGGGGTTTTGGCGCGGCTCTTCATATCGTCGGTGAGAAAATCGAATTTCGTATCGATACCGGCGACAGTCGGGTTGCCTTTTTTTTCAATCGCTTCAATGAGCTTATCGGTGATATTTTTCATACTGTCTCCTTCGTGTAATAACATGTTGAGTATTTAACTAAATCTCTTTTTCGACGCCGCCGACAAAAACCTTGATGACTCTGCCTTTAAGCCGCCAGCCGTCGAACAGCGTGTTTTTGCCTTTGGATTTAAACGCCTGCGGATCGACGGTATATTCCTCGTCGGGGTCGATAACGGCGATGTCGGCGCGCGCGCCTATCTTTATCTCGCCGCCCGGAAGCCCCAAAATCTCCGCCGGCTTTTTACTCATAAGCCGAGCGACGTCGCTGAGCGACAAAACGTCGTTCATAACAAGATTGGTGTACGCGAGCGAAAATGCCGTTTCAAGCCCAACCGTACCGAACGGCGCAAAGTCGAACTCGCGCCGTTTTTCGTCGGCGTGGTGCGGCGCGTGATCGGTAGCAATCACGTCGATTGTGCCGTCGGCAAGGCCTGCGATTATCGCCTCGACGTCGCTTTCGGTGCGAAGCGGCGGATTGATTTTCGCATTGGTGTTGTAGGAAAGAATCTCGTCGTCGGTCGCCGAAAAATAATGCGGACATGTTTCGCACGTTACGCTGACTCCGCGCTTTTTGGCGTTTCGTATAATGTCTACCGACTGCGCGGTGGATACGTGCGCTATGTGGATACTCGCTCTCGCTTCCTCCGCAAGCAGCACTTCGCGCGCGATTGCCGCACTTTCGGCAGAGCGCGGAATACCTCTAAGACCGGACGCGGTTGCGTTTTCGCCCTCGTTTACTACACCGTTACCGCTTATGGTTTTGTCCTCGCTGTGCGATATTACGGTGAGACCGAAGGTTTTGGCGTATTTAAGCGCGTTAAGCATTACCGCACCGTTTTGTACTGGAAGCCCGTCGTCCGATATCGCTACCGCGCCGGACGCCTTCATCATGCCGTACTCGCAAAGCTCTTTGCCTTCCATTCCGCGCGTAATGCAACCGATTGGATAAATCTCGGCGCCGCCCACTTCGTTCGACTTCGTTCTTACGTAGCTGACAAGCGCCGCGTTATCGATAGGCGGCTTAGTGTTGGGCATACAGCATACCGCGGTATAGCCGCCGGCAAGCGCCGCCTTAGAGCCGCTTTCTATATCTTCCTTATAGGTCTGCCCGGGGTCGCGAAGGTGGCAGTGCATATCGATAAAGCCGGGGAATATAAGCTTGCCGTAGCAATCGATTACCTCCGCGTCGTACACGTTTACGTCGCGCTCGACCGCTTTTATTACGCCGTCCTCTATTACGACATCGGCTTTGACTATTGAATCCGCGTTAACGACGGTTCCGTCTTTAAGTATTATCACAATCAGTTCCTCGCTTCGATAAGTAGTTTAAGCACGGCCATTCTTACGGCGACGCCGTTTGTAACCTGCTCTTCTATTACGCTCTTGTCCCCGTCGGCTACGTCGCCGGCTATTTCCGCCTCGCGGTTAATGGGGCCGGGGTGCATAACGATTGCGTCGGGCGAAGCAAGTTTAAGCCGCTTGCTCGTTATGCCGTAAAACTTGTGGTATTCCTCTATCGACGGGAAAAGCGCTTGGTTCATTCGCTCGAGTTGTAAGCGAAGCGGCATTACTATGTCGGCGCCGGCAATAGCGGTGTCCAAATCCGTTTCGTACTTTGCGCCCAGGCGCTCTACCATTTCGGGAAGAAGTGTGTACGGCGCGCAAAGCGTTACGAAAGCGCCCATTTTTCCGAACGCTTCAACGTTGCTTCTTGCGACTCGGCTGTGTTTAATGTCGCCCACGATAACCACTTTAAGCCCGGCCAGCGAGTCGAAATGCCGTAGCGCGGTCATGAGATCGAGAAGCGCCTGCGTGGGATGCTCGTTCATTCCGTCGCCCGCGTTAAGCACCGAGGCGCGGACGGTCTCCGCAAGAAGGCGCGGCGCGCCTGCAACCTGGTGCCGTATTATCATCGCGTCCATGCCGAGCGCGTCGAGCGTTTTGCCGGTATCGACAAGGCTCTCGCCCTTTTGCACCGACGAAACAGCTACCGAAACGCTTGTGGTCGTTGCGCCGAGGTTTTTTGCGGCAAGCTCGAACGAGTTTCGCGTTCTCGTCGAATTCTCGTAGAACAGAGTCGCAACGTTCTTGCCGCGAAGCGAATTATCCTTTTCGCCGCGGTCGATAATATCGCGCATATAAGTTGCGAGATCGAGTATTTCGGTAAGCTCGCCGCGCGACAAATCTTTTATTCCGAGTAAATCCTTATGTTTCATGTCCTCTCCGTGTCGGGACTAATTTGCGTTTTTCAGTTTGTCGAGCGCGTTTAAAAAATCGCTCGGCTCGCTTGCCGTAAAGCTCATTGCCTCGCCCGATATTGGGTGCGTAAAGCTGAGTGAATACGAATGAAGAAGCTGACCGCCGCAACCGAGCGCCGTCGAACCGCCGTAAAGCGCGTCGCACGACACCGGGTGCGATATGTACGCGGCGTGAACGCGTATTTGATGAGTCCTGCCTGTTAAAAGCTCGAACTCGACGTAGCTGTTTCGTTTAAAGCTTTGGATAACGGAGTACTTTGTGGCGGCGTGCCTGCCTTGCGGCGTAACCGCCATTTTTAGTCTGTTGCGGCTGTCTCTGCCTATCGGCGCGTCTATCGTGCCGCTGCCGCTTTTGGGCGTGCCGTCGAGTATCGCGCGGTACAGCTTTTTAACCGTCCGCGAAGAAAACTGCTCGCAAAGCCGCGTGTGCGCAAGATCGGTTTTGGCGACGACGATAAGCCCCGTCGTGTCTTTATCCAGTCTGTGGACTATCCCTGCGCGCACCGCACCGTACACCGTGGAAAGGTTTTCACCGTACCTAAACCTAAGCGCGTTTACCAACGTGCCGTCGCGATTGCCGGCGCCCGGGTGAACGACAAGGCCGCGCTGCTTGTTTATAACCGCCACCGCATCGTCCTCGTAGACTATATCGAGCGGAATATCCTGCGCAATAATATCCGTCGAGGCTACCTCGTCCTCGAAGGACACCTCGTCGCCTGCCTTTACCGTGCGCCCTGCCTTAGTTACGGGCACGCCGCAGATTGTTACGAGTCCGCCGTCGATAAGCTTTTTAATGTGCGAACGCGTAAGATCCGTTTCGTCGCTTAAAAAAACGTCGAGCCGCGCGCCGCCCTCCGTGCAGTACACCGTCGTCATTACGGCGCGTCCTCTTGGGAAGCGGCTTCGACCTGTTCCGTCATCTCTTCCGAGCCGGCGTTTTCGTCGTCCTTTTTGTCGTTAACCGCGCCGTCCGTTTCTTGAACGCTCTCGTCCGCCGCGACGGCGCTTACGCTTTCGCCGTCCTCGCCTTCCTCCGCAGCCTCGGCAGAAGTCGCTTCGACCGGCTTATGCTCTTTTTCCTTTTCTCGGTAGAAAAAGATAAAGTACACCATTATCATTATCACGCCGATAACGAGCGCGGCGTCAGCAATGTTAAACACGTAGAAAGACTGCTTGCCGAAAATGGTCAGTCCGAAGTAAACGATCTCGATAAAATCGCGAACGTAATGGTAAACCATTCTGTCTATGCAGTTACCCATAGCGCCTGCGGCAAGCATACCCAGCGCGACGCGGAATAAAAGGCTTCCGTGCCTGTTTTTAACCATAAAGAATAAAAACGCCGCGGTCGCAACTATCGCAAGAATAGAAAACACTACAATAGAGCCGGTGTCGCCCAGTAGGTCGTTCATAAAGTTAGAGCCGAATACCGCGCCGTCGTTATGAAGATTGGTAAAGCGCAAAAAGTTGGGAATGATCGTTACAGAAACGGGATTGTACTTGTTATATTCTATCGTCGAGTTTACAATCGACTTGGATATTAAGTCTATCGCAAAAAGAGCTATCATTACGATAAGCTCGATTTTTGCAATCTTTATATATTCCCAAACGGTTTTTAGGAATTTTTTTATTGCGACAGACGCGCTTTTTGTTTCTTCGTTGTTTTCCAAGTCCGTACTAATCCCCCTCGGGTGTGGCTACGTCTATGCCCTCCGGCACTATTAAAAACATGTTTTCCCTAAATCCTATAATCCTGCCGCCGAGCGCATACACCGCACCCGACGTAAAGTCAAGCACGCGCTGCGCGATTGGATCGTCGGAAATGGGATCGAGGTCGATTATCGCCGGTTCTCTGCGCCTAAGGTAGTCGATAAGCCGCTCGACGTCGTTAGACGTTTTCGGCGAGTATATAACCATGTTTTGGTACATTCTCGGCGCGATATATTGGTCGATTTTGGGAAGCGGCGTCGCGCGCTGCTCTTGCGGAGGCGGAACGTCGTAATGCTGCAGCTTGGGCGGATTGCTGAAATCGCGTTCCATTCTCGCGGCGCGTTCCTCCGGCGTGGGGCCGAAGTGCGGCTGAGTATACTGCGGCTGAGTGTAAAGAGGCTGCTGGGGCTGCGGCGGCGTGCTTACGGCAGGTTGAGAAAACACCGGGCCTTTCGGACCGGCAGGCTGAGCCTGACGAGGGCCGGTATAGTTACCCATAGCGTCGTGCGTATCCTCGTAATAATCGGGATTACCGCCGCGATAGTTGCTTGCCCGCCTCAAAAAGGCGTCGAGATCTTCATTTGCCATAACCGAATACCTACCTATTATTTCTCTGTCCGAATATGCTCGAGCCGACGCGCACCATGTTACTGCCGAAGAGTATTGCCTTTTCGTAGTCGCCGCTCATACCCATCGACAAAATGTCGACTTTGTTTTGCGCGTACCGAGAATAAATCTCGAACGCCGTTTTGTACATGCCGTCGTCCGCACCGATAGGAAGAATTGCCATAATGCCGCGGAAATTAACCCTATCGCTTTTTGTAACGGCGTTTACGACGTCCTCGACGGCATTTACGTCCGCGCCGGTCTTACTCGTCTCACCGCCTACGTTTACCTCGACGAGGACGTCCTGCGTAACGTTACGGACGGCGCACAGCCTTGCTATTTCTTCCGCGAGCGCGACCGACGACACCGACTGAATAAGCTTAACTTTCCCTACAAGGTACTTTGCCTTATTGGACTGTAACGAGCCTATAAAGTGCCAATCCGCGCCGTGTACGAAGTCGTACTTTTCTTTTAACTCCTGCGCGCGGTTTTCCCCGACGTCGGTAATGCCGAGCTTTATCGCCGCGCCTATTGTTTCCGCAGGCACCGTTTTGGTAGCGGCGACGAGCGTAACGTTTGGGATAACTCCCGTCTTTTCCGCCCGAACGATAGCGGCATGAGCTATGCGCTCACGAACGAGCGAAATGTTGGAATAAAGCTGCTGCTCATTCATGACAATTTACCGACTACCATTATACTACAATCTTTACCGTAAATCAACTGATTTATAAAAATCTTTTATTTGCGCATCTCGGGCTTTACAGATGATGCGGCGTATCTCCCCGTATTATTACCGAAGTTTCTCGCCGCTTCGATTAGAGCCGAGTAAGACAAAGCGCGCGAGGAAAACCCGAAGGAGTGTATGAGACGTAAATGACCGAGGGTTGCCACAACGCAACGCCGTATTTCGTCGGCTATAAGACAAGCCGGTATAAAAAACGCGGCGAATTTCTTCGTCGCGTTTAACGTAATTTAATATCTCTTGCGTTTTACATAAGTGGTGTGAAGCGCGTGGTGAGCATTTTCGCTGCCGGGCGCGCCGAAGTACTCGGAATAAAGCGTCTTGATGATTGGATTGTCGTGCGACTTTCTGAGCGTATCCTTTTTGTCCTTGCTGTAAAGAACCTTTGCTCTCGTCTTTTTGACGTCGACAAGATTTCTCGTAGCGCTCGAAACGATAGGCTGACCGCCGCCGTTTACACAGCCGCCCGGGCACGCCATAATCTCGATAAAGTGATACTTGCTCTTGCCGGCTTTAATCTCGTCCATAATCTTACGAGCGTTACTAAGTCCGCTCGCCACCGCAATATTTATCGTCTTGCCGGCGAGAGTAACCGAAGCTTCCTTTATGCCCTTCGTGCCGCGGACCGCTTTAAAGTCGATGTTTTCGAGCTTCTCGCCCGTAACGGTTTCGGCAACGGTGCGAAGCGCAGCTTCCATAACGCCGCCCGTCGCGCCGAAGATAAGACCGGCACTGCTGCCCTTTCCGATCGGGTTGTCGAATTCGGTCTTAGCGTCGAGCGAATTAAAGTCGATGCCGTAGTTTTTAATCATGCGCGCAAGCTCGCGAGTGGTAATGGACTCGTCGACGTCGGGAACGCCTGCCGCCGACAGGTCGTCGCGCGTAAGCTCGAACTTTTTGGCGATACAAGGCATAACGGTAACTACCGCAAGGTCCTTAGGATCTATTCCGACCTTTTTGGCGTAGTACGTTTTCATTATCGCGCCGAACATCTGCTGGGGCGATTTGCACGAAGAAAGGTGCGGCAACAGCTCGGGATAGTTAAACTCGATAAAGCGAATCCAACCGGGCGAGCACGACGTAATCATGGGAAGGGTCGCGTTCGGATCGTTTAGCCTGTGGATAAACTCGGTGCCCTCTTCCATAATCGTCATATCCGCCGCCATATTGACGTCGAACACCTTGTCGAAGCCGAGCGCTTTGAGCGCGGCAACCATCTTGCCCTCGGTATCGGTGCCGATAGGAAGGCCGAATTCCTCGCCGAGCGCGGCGCGGACCGCGGGCGCGGTGCCGACGATAACCGTCTTGGTCTTGTCGGCAAGAAGCTTTTCCACAGCGTGAATGCTGTCCTTTTCGTGGAGAGCGCCCGTCGGGCATACGTTAATGCACTGACCGCACGCCACGCACGGCGTTTCGCCGAGCGAATGACCGAACGGACTCATAATCGCGGTTGCAAAGCCGCGGTTTACCGCGTCGATAACGCCGACCGACTGAACGGAGTTACACGCCGCAACGCATCTGCGGCAGAGTATGCACTTGTTGTTGTCGCGAACGAGATATTCGGACTTATCGTCGGGCTTGTAGGAATTAAGCTCGCCGTCGTACTTGGCGCTGTCGCAGCCGTACTCGGTGGAAAGTGCCTGAAGCTCGCACGAGCCGCTTCTTACGCAGCTGAGGCACTCTTTGTGGTGATTGCTCAGCATAAGCTCGAGCGTTACCTTGCGCGCGGCACGTACCTTAGCGGTATTGGTGAACACTTCCATGCCCTCGGCGACGAGGGTCGAGCACGCGGTAACGAGCTTGCGGTTGTTCTTGACTTCGACCACGCAAACACGGCAGCTGCTCTCGTTACAGAGATCTTTCATATAGCACAGCGTAGGGATTTTGTAGCCGGCTTTAATCGCCGCGTCGAGAATACGCGTTCCCTCGGGAACGGTAACGTCTACGCCGTTTACTTTAAGATTAACGTTTTTCATATTAGCCTCGCTTATTTGGAAATAGCCTTTACAGGGCATTGAGCTTCGCAAGCGCCGCACTTGATGCACTTTTTGGGTTCAATCGCATACGAAGCGAGCTTGTGATTGGGTGCGGTGTAATCGGTCTTTTCGATTGCCGCAACGGGGCAACCGCGCGCGCACTTGCCGCAGCCGATACACTTATCCTTATCTATTTTGTAACTTAACAGAGCTTTACATACGCCTGCCGGGCAAGTGCCGTTTACGTGCGCTATGTACTCGTCGCGGAAATAGTGAAGCGTGGAGAGTACGGGGTTGGGCGCAGTCTGGCCGAGACCGCAGAGCGAGTTTTCCTTAATGTAGTTACAAAGCTCTTCCATCTTGTCGATGTCTTCCATTGTCGCTTCGCCCTTCGTAAACTTGTCGAGCATTTCGAGAAGGCGCTTGTTGCCTATACGGCAAGGCGTGCACTTTCCGCAGCTCTCGTCGACGGTGAATTCGAGGAAGAACTTGGCTATATCGACCATGCAGTTGTCCTCGTCCATGACGATAAGACCGCCGCTGCCCATCATCGAGCCGATAGCCATAAGGCTGTCGTAGTCGATGGGCGTGTCGATAAGCGACGCCGGTATGCAGCCGCCGGACGGGCCGCCGGTCTGCGCCGCTTTAAACTTCTTGCCGTTCGGGCAGCCGCCGCCGATATCCTCTACAATCGTGCGGAGAGTGGTGCCCATAGGGATTTCGACAAGGCCGACGTTTTCGAGCTTGCCGCCGAGCGCAAACACCTTTGTGCCCTTGCTCTTTTCGGTGCCTACGCTGGAAAACCACGAGGCGCCGTTAAGAATAATCTGAGTAATGTTGCCGTAAGTCTCGACGTTGTTTATAAGCGTCGGCTTACCGAACAGACCCTTAACCGCAGGGAAAGGCGGACGCTGACGAGGCTCGCCGCGCTTGCCTTCCGAGGAATTGAGAAGAGCCGTTTCCTCGCCGCAGACGAACGCGCCGGCGCCGAGACGAAGCTCGAGATTGAATTTTTTGCCGAGTCCTAAGCAGTTAGAGCCGAGTATGCCGTAAGAAAGCGCCTGCTTAATTGCTACTTCGAGACGGTGTACCGCAATCGGGTACTCCGCACGAACGTAGATAACGCCGTGCTCTGCGCCTACCGCATAGCCGGCAATCATCATCGCCTCTATGACGGCATGGGGATCGCCTTCGAGAAGCGACCTATCCATAAACGCGCCGGGGTCGCCCTCGTCCGCGTTACATACGACGTACTTGTCCGTGCCGGGCGCGTCGTGGGTAAACTGCCACTTCATGCCCGTCGGGAAGCCCGCACCGCCGCGACCGCGAAGTCCGCTCGCCTTAACCTCGTCTATAACCTGCTGCTGGCTCATCGTGGTTACAGCCTTTTCGTACGCCTTATAGCCGCCGTACGCAAGGTACTCGTCGATGTTTTCGGGATCGATAAGACCGCAGTTTCTGAGGACTATACGGCGCTGGCTCTTGTAGAACGCAGTGTCGTTAATCGACTTAAACTTGCCGCTCGCGTCCTTTTCCGCATGGAGAAGGCGCTCGACGGGAACACCGTTTTTAATGTGCGACTCGACGATTTCGTCAACGTCGTCGGGCTGAACGTGGGTGTAGAACGCGTCGTCGGGATAGACAACGACGATAGGACCCTTCGAGCAAAGTCCGAAGCAGCCGGTCATTATAACCTTAACGTCCTTGTCGAGCTTTGCCTTTTTAAGCGCGGCGTTGAGACGCTCGCCGATAACGGTGCTGTTACCGGACGTGCAGCCGGTACCGCCGCAGATAAGAACGTGGCGCTTGACCGCCGCTTCCGCCGTCGATTTTGCCGCACGGTTAGCGATCTGCGCCTGCATTTTATCGCGAATTTCCTGTAATTGCGCTAAAGTTTTCATATTCGCTTTTCTCCTTAGATCTCGTTGTACTTAGCGAGTATCTCGTCGACGCTCGCCTCGGTAACCTTGCCGTACACCTCGCCGTTGACGGTGAGAACGGGCGCAAGGCCGCAGCAGCCTATGCAGCGCGTAGCTTCGAGTGTGAAGCGACCGTCGTCCGTCGTGTGTCCGGGTTCGACTTTGAGAAGCCTTTGGAACTTTTCGATAACGCCGCCGCTTCCCTTTACGTAGCACGCCGTACCGAGACAGACGGCAATCCTAATCTGTCCGGGCTGCTCGAGACGGAACTGCGAGTAGAACGTCGCAATGCCGTATACTGTGGAGAGCGGAACGCCGAAATAATCGGCTATTTTTAGCTGAACTTCGAGCGGAAGGTACCCGTAGATTTCCTGGGCCTTCTGCATCGCCATCATGACGGGGCCGGGAACATCTTTTAAACTCTCGAGCGCCGCGTCAAACTGCTTGTCCTTATCTTCGGCCATGATATATAAACTCCTTTTGGATTTTTTAAATTAAGCGGCGTACGCAATATATAGCGTAACAGCGCACATACAGCACTAATATATCATATATTTCGCCGCATTTCAAGTGTTCCCGCCTTTATAAAATAAAAGTTCGCAGTTGCTAACTTAAATATTTTTTATCGGCGGTTTTTTAACGCCGAGTCGGCGGCTGTAAAACAAAAAAGACCGCGAAGCGGTCCTTAATTATTATCAATTCATTTTTATCTCTTATCTATCAAAAATCTCTCGTTCACTTTTCACAATTACCTATTCCCTACTTAATAATAACCGCCGCAGGCGGTCCTTAATTCTTATCTCTTATCTCTTATCTCTTATCTCTTATCTCGCCTCCTGCGGCGTAGCGGCGCTTTATATACTCGTCTATGCTCTCCGCGGCGGATTTCCCGGCGCCCATTGCGAGTATTACCGTTGCGGCGCCCGTTACCGCGTCGCCGCCGGCATAGACCCCTTCGCGCGACGTCATAAGAGTTTCGTCCACGACTATTCCTCCCCACTCTTGCGTTTCTATCCCGGGCGTGGTGTTTTTAATAAGCGGATTGGGCGAGGTGCCGATAGCTACGATTACCGCGTCCGCGTCGACGGTAAACTCGCCGCCATCTATCGGAACGGGACGGCGCCTGCCCGACGCGTCCGGTTCGCCGAGGGTCATTTGATTGCATCTAAGCCCGATAACGTTTTTGTTGTCGTCGCCCAATACCTCTACGGGTGCGGTTAAAAACTTAAAATCGACGCCCTCTTCCTTTGCGTGTTCGACTTCCTCTTTGCGCGCAGGAAGCTCGGCTTCGCTTCGCCTGTAAACGACGGTAACCTTGTCGGCGCCCAGTCGAAGCGCACAACGCGCGGCGTCCATTGCGACGTTTCCGCCGCCGACCACCACGACCGACTTGGCGTGCTTAATGGGGGTGTCTGCGCCATCGCGGTACGCCTTCATAAGATTTATACGCGTTAAATACTCGTTGGCGGAATACACGCCGTTGTTTTCTTCGCCCTTCACCCTCATAAAATTGGGCAGCCCGGCGCCGCTTCCGATAAACACCGCGTCGAATTTGCCTAAAAGCTCGTCGATAAGAAGCGTGCGCCCCACTACCGTATTCGTAACGAACTTAACGCCGCGCTCTTTTAGGTTTTCTATCTCGGACGCGACAATCGCTTTGGGAAGCCTGAATTCGGGAATGCCGTACACAAGCACGCCGCCGGCAATATGAAGCGCCTCGTACACGGTAACGGCATAGCCTCTTAATGCAAGCTCGCCGGCGCACGCAAGCGACGCCGGTCCCGAACCTACGACGGCTACGGCGTGTCCGTTGGTCTTTATCTTTTCCGTAGTCGGCGCTTTATGCGCGTTGTGGTAATCGGCGACAAACCGCTCGAGCCGCCCGATACCGACAGGCTCGCCTTTTATGCCGCGAACACATTTACACTCGCACTGGGTTTCCTGCGGACATACTCTGCCGCACACCGCTGCGAGCGAGCTGGATTTTTGTATAATCTTATACGCCGCTTCGTAGTCGCCGCAAGCAACCTCGCGGATAAACGACGGAATGTCTATACCGACTGGACAGCCGGCCTTACACGGCTTGTTTTTACAGTTAAGACAGCGTTCCGCCTCGCTTTTTGCCGCGTCCTCGGTGTAGCCGAGCGCAACCTCGTCAAAGTTATGCGCGCGGTTTTTCGGGTCCTGCGTGGGCATAGGATTTTTCTTTAAAGAATTGTTCATCACCGCGCCCCCTTTATCAGATTGCATTCCTTTTCGTAGGCGCGTTTTTCGAACTCGGCGTAAATCCTTCCGCGCTGAATGGCCTCGTCAAAGTCCACCTTGTGCCCGTCGAAGTCAGGCCCGTCCACGCACGCAAACTTCATCTCGCCGCCGACGGTGAGCCGACAGCCGCCGCACATACCTGTGCCGTCTATCATAATGGGGTTCATGGATACGACCGTTTTAATCCCGTACTTTTCGGTCAACTTGCAAACAAACTTCATCATTACGAGCGGACCTATCGCTATAACTTCGTCGTAAACGTTACCCGACTTAACCAAATCCTCGAGCGCGGCGGTAACAAGCCCTTTACTTCCTGCGCTGCCGTCGTCCGTCATAAGCTTAAACACGTTCGAAACGGCGCGGAAATCCTTTTCGAGTATGACTAAATCCTTGTTCCTAAACCCGATAATCGAGTGAACCTCCGCGCCGAGCGCGTGAAGTTTTTTTGCGGTGGGAAGCGCAATCGCACAGCCCACGCCGCCGCCGACAACGGCTACCTTTTTAAGCCCTTCAAGCTCGGAAGGTCTGCCGAGCGGCCCCACAAAGTCGCGGATAAATTCGCCGGCGCAAAGTCTATCCAGCTTGTGCGTCGTCGCGCCCACTATCTGATAAATAACCGTAACGGTGCCTTTAACTCTGTCGAAGTCGGCAATGGTAAGCGGAATTCTTTCGCCCTCGTCGTCCACGCGCAAAATAATAAACTGCCCCGGTTCCGCCTTTTGTGCCACCGCCGGACAGTGCACGACAATTTTTGAAACGGTCGGGTTAAGCGACTCTTTTTCGAGGATTTTGTACATAGTCCGTATCCTTTGCAATGCGATAACGCAAAGCCGTAATCAATATAGCACAATCGAGCCTAAATATCAAGTAAAAAAATATATTTATAAAACGGACAGCGCATAATATATCTCAACCGTGGCGCGAACGTGCACAAACCGTATGTACGACAAAAGCGACCTACTGTCCCCCACCGCGTCGTATTCGGACGCTATATCGAACGCTCGGGACAGCGCCGCGTTTTGAACGGATAACGATAACGTCTTTAACTTTCTGCAAGCGAGCGCGGCGGCGCAGTCGGCGGCGGAATCGGTAATCGTTCCGCGGTCAAGCTCTTTTGCCGCGTCGGTAAGCGTAATAAAAAACTCGCCTACTGCGTAGGAAAGCGCGGACTTGTCTTTTTCTTTCAGCGACGACGACGAAAAAGCAAGCGAAAAGTAGGACGCGCCGTCGTTAACCGCCGCCAAATCCTTTGCGTCCGATTCCCTGTCGTACACCGCGGCAACCGAGCGGTAGGTTCCGTCGTTAAATAAATACCCTGCGCCACCTCGCGCGGAACATTCCTGCACCATAAGAAGCGCCGTGGTTAATTCGCCCGACTCGCCGGTAACCAAGTAATAAAACTTTTTTTCGCCGTTCGATACAGGCGCGCCGGCAGTGTTGCCGTCGTCCGTTCTTTTGGGCAAAAACACGGCGAGAAGGATTATGCCTGCGGTAAGGGCAAGAAGCACGATTACAAGTATCGCCGCACCCTTTCCGCCGCCGCCGTTTTTTCGTTTAATAAAATACGCACCAGAACCGTATTCCGCCATAGACCTTGCCTTTTATATTTTTTTGTGTTATAATATTCGTACATTATATTCACGAAATATTGTATGCAAGGGGTGAATATGCAATACCACATTCAGACCGCGCCGTTATGGGACGCATACAGAGAGGACGGCTGTCCGATATGCAGACTGTACGGCATGCGAGAGGACAAGCTTATAAGTCAGTACCTATCCGACAACGTAATGGATCCCGATTTTCGCGTTGCGTCAAATGACAAGGGCTTTTGCAAAAAGCACATAGACATGATGTACGGCGGACAAAACAAGCTCGGTCTTGCGCTTCAGCTCGAAACGCGCGCCGCGGCGGTAAACGCGCTAATCAAAGCGCCGACCGACAAAAAATCGGCAAAGAAATTCGCGGACAAGCTAAAAGCGCACCGCGGCTGCGTTATCTGCGACGCCCTTGACGAGCTTATGCCCAGATACTATATGACGGTAGCGCAAATGTACTCTAACGAGCCGGAGTTTCCCGAGCTGTTTTTAAACGCCGAGCACTGTCTGTCCCACGCAATAGAACTGTACGCGGCGGCTGAATTCGCAGGGAAAAGCGCTCAGGCCTATTGTGCCGCGCTGTCGTACTCGCTAAAACGCGACCTTAAACGCACCGAATCCGAGCTTAGAGATTTTGCGGACTGCTTCGATCACAAAAACGCCGGAAGCCGCCCCGATCCCACCGCAATTCCGCGCGCAATTAAACTGCTAATTACAAAATAGCCAAAACAAAAAACCGCACAAAAAATCCCGAAGGCGCTCTTACCGCCAACGGGATTTTTATTTCTATGATTATTTTTCTTGCGAAATTTTCCCAAACAAAAATCCCGCCTGTGCCGCAGAGTAAACCGTTTTCAAACCCGCTTTTTGGCAGGTGGGTTGGCTGATCCGTTGTTCTGTCTTCCCCTGCTTACTTTCGTAAAATTACTGAGGCCCGACATAGTACCGCATACGCGCCATCCCTTTTATGAATTGAGGTTATAAATATGGTCGCTTCTCGAACACCGCAGGATGTACATATAGTATATCCTCTTCCGAGCGAAAAAACAATACCGACCGTAAAAATTTTGTAAGCAATATTTTTAAAAAACCTATTGACAAAACGAAAAAAGTATGTTATGCGCCGTAATCGCTATCCTTCTGGCTCGCCGTCCTCGCGCCCCACTTCTATAACCACGCCGGGTGCGTCTATTTTATCCGATTTTTCCGATTCGCTCTTTATAATATCGGTTCTGCCGAGGTTTATCTTTAATATTTCGGCTTGGTCGGCGTTTAGCTTTCCGTCCAGAAACGTCTTTACGTAATAATCGAAAAACGAGTCGAAAAGCTTGTAGTCTCCCACCTTTGCGGCGATACGCATCTGCTGCGCAACAACGTCGTAGGTCGGCACGCCGCTACGCGACAGCACGTTAAGAAGATGCGACGCCGCCGACACGCTGTCGCTTTCGGTTAGGAAAACCGCGAGTTGAAGCATAAACTCGTCGTCGCTGTGAAGTTTATAAACAAACTTAGACATGGACGAATCGCGTTTTCTGTGGCGCTTAGCGTCGATTGCGTACATTGCGCCGTAGTAATACTCGTTTCTTTTACGCCTCAGCTTTTTAAGCAGCGACGATCTTCTTCTTCCGTCGCCCAGCCGCGCCGCGGTGATTGCGGCAAGCGCGGCGTATTTATCGTCTTTTTTTATCTTGTCGTAAATGTAGTAGTAGTTTCGCGAACACTCGGATATATTTCCGAGGATTAGGTGCGCCTCGGCGCAGACGTCGTAGCCGTACTCGCCGTCCGGCCGAAGCTTTTTGTATTCCTCGGCGTACCGTGCGACGGCGTGATATTCTTGTAAAATCGACTCGATATCGATAAGCAGATACAGCGCCGGCATATATTCGGGGTCGAGACTATGCGACTTGTCCGCCTTGACAAAAGCCTCGGTGTAATCGCGCCGCTTAAAATCGATATACGCCTTGTAGTACCAGTACTGCTCGTTGTATTCTTTGGACGGATAGCTTTCGAGCGCCGCCGTCGCCCCGTCGAGGTCGTCCAACTCGATTAAGCACGCCGCCTCGTCGAAGAAATTCTCAAACAGCTTAAACTCTTCGGCAAGCCGCTTGTACGTTTCGGCCGCCTTATCGTATTCCATCTGCGACACGCAAACCTCGGCGTACTTAACGATTGCGGCAGGGTCGTCCGGGCGGCTTAATATCATACTCTCCGCTATCTCGAACGCCTTGTCGCCGTTTTTGGTTACAAGGTACAAATCGATAAGCCTGAAATACGCGCCTGCATAAAAGTTGTCGCGGATAGACAGCGCCGCCTGCATCAGCTTAATCGCCGAATGAAAATCGTTTTTTTGTATATACAGGCTTGCGGCGTTTTCGTACACAGACCACGCGCGAAGCAGCTCGCCCCTATCGGTAACGCGCGAGCATTCCGCTGCCGCCGCCTCGTAGTCGGATAACGCCGCGTCGAAGTTACCCATGGAATGGTAAGCGTAGCCGCGCCGCGAATATGCCGTAAGCTTTTCGGCAGGGTCGGTTGCGCGCTCGAGCGCCTGCGTCCAGCGCGCTACGTTGTTTTCCGATTCCGACTTAGTCGGGTCGTAAAGATACGCGTCCTCTTCCTCTATTTCGACCTCGACGGTCTCGTCGGAGGGCGGTGGATATTCTATCATGCCGAAGTCGACGATAATATTCATCACTCTGCCGTCCTCGGTAAGCCCGGCGTAGGCGCGGAACACCCCGTCTCCCCAGCCCGTCGAAAACACTGCGTAATCATGCCCGAACAGCTCGACCGTGGTGTGCGTCTGTCCGTTAAGAATGATATGCCCGGCGAGTGGGTGTACGTCGTCCGACAGATGCGAAGCGTACTCTTTGTATGCGATTTCGTCCGCGATACAGCACACGCCCGAAAGAATGGAGGTCGCCGCGGCGTCGGCGGAAAAACCGAGCTTGCCGATAACCTTATCGCGATCGCCCGAAATGCAAAGCTGCCACCTGTCTATTTTTTCCTCGCCGAACCTAAGACCGCAGTACGCGACGCGCTCGCCGCTGTCGGTCATACAGCTTAATGCGTACGGAAACCCCACCACGCCGAATTCGCGGTTAAACGGCGAATATTTGTGCGCAGACGAATACGCGTCGAATAAAACAAGCTTGTTCGACGCGAATTGCACAAAGCCGTATTCCGTATAAGTAAGGTTAACGTCGCACGCTCTACGGGAGGAAATTGCCTCGCCGAAGTCGATTGGCGCATACAGTCGGCTCTTTGGTATTTTAATCTTTTTTTTCAATTTTTTGTTTTCGCTTATTTTTTAAGCGGTTTAAATATGGAACCGCGCACTTCGATAAAGTCCTTCCAGAACATCTCGAAGCGTTTAATCGCCTCGGCGGTGCGCGCCGGCGTATTGAACGCGGTAATCCTTATCCAGCCGTTGCAGTTTTTGCCGAAGCCCGAGCCGGGAGTGCAGACGATTTTAGCCTTTTTAAGAAGGTAGTCGAAAAACTCCCACGAGTCCACGCCGGTATAAAACCAGATGTAAGGAGAGTTTACTCCGCCGGTAAACTCCATACCGAGCTTTTTAAACTTATCGGTAATCAGCTTTGCGTTGCTTTTATACACGCCGAGCGACTTTACTACCTCGTCGTATCCGCCCTTTAACGCAGCCTCCGCCATGCGCTGAACGATATATCCCGTGCCGTTGGATTTAATGGATTGGCGTTTATACCACATGCGGTTGACGTTTGTAAGATTGCCGCCGGGTATAACCGTCCAGCCGCACCTGACGCCGGTAAAGCCAGCTATTTTGGAAAGCGAGCAAATTTCAATAGCGCAGTCGCGCGCGCCGTTTACCTGATAAATGGACCGCGCGATATTCTTTTCTTCCGCGAACGCTTCGTAAGCCGCGTCGTAAATAATTATCGCGTCGGTGTCGAGCGCAAACTTGACCCATTCTTTAAGTTGGTCAACCGTGTACGCCGCGCCCGTAGGATTGTTGGGCGAACAAATGTAAATGAGGTCGGCTTTTATCTTTTTAGACGGCATGGGAAGAAAACCGTTTCCCCTATTTCCCTCGACGTAGACTATTTTATGCCCGGCCATTACGTTGGCGTCGACGTACGCCGGGTACACCGGATCGGGAATCATAACGCTTACGTCCGAATCAAATATGTCGAGAAGGTTACCTACGCCGTTTTTGGCGCCGTCGGTTACAAACACGTCGTCGATGTCTATCACGACGCCGCGCCGCTTATAGTAATCGACAATCGCCTGCTTTAAAAAAGGATAGCCGTCGTACGGTCCGTAACCTCGGAAAAACTTATCGGTGCTCATCTCGAAGGCGGCATCGTTGCACGCCTTAATCACCTTTCCGACGAGCGGTTGAGTGGCGTCGCCTACACCGAGGCTTATAATATCTGACTGAGGGAAATCCGCTTTGTACTTTTCGACTGCGGCAGACACTTTGGCAAAAAGATAATCATCGGCAAGAAGATTAAAATTTTTGTTAAGCTTTTTCATTCTATTCCCCTTTTTTATTTTTCTTTTTATCGTCGCGGTGCGCTTTAAACGTCTTTGAAGCGGCTATAAACTCTCTGAAAATAGGCTGAGGGTTTGCGGGACGGGATTTAAACTCCGGGTGGTACTGAACGCCTACATGGAACAGCTTATCGGTTATTTCCACCGCTTCCACAAGGTTGCCGTCCGGCGAAATGCCGCTCTGGGTAAGACCGGCTTTACTCATCGCCTCGCGCACGGCGTTATTAAACTCGTAACGGTGGCGGTGGCGTTCCATTACGGAAGTAACGTTTTCGCCGTAGCAGCGCGAGAGCGTGGTGCCCGGCTGAATAACGCACTCGTACGCGCCGAGACGCATTGTGCCGCCCGTGTTTTCGTAGCCGATTTGATCGTCCATTATGTCTATAACCTTGTGCTGCGACGAAGGGTCGAACTCGCGGCTGTTGGCGTCGGTATAGCCTAACACGTTACGGGCAAACTCGATTGTGGCTATTTGCATTCCCAAGCATATTCCGAAGTACGGCTTATTATTCGTCCTGCAATACTTGGCGGCGGTAATCATACCCTCGATACCGCGGTCGCCGAAGCCGCCGGGGACAATAATGCCATCGGCAACGTCGAGGTAGGTTTTTACGGTGGAGTCGTTAAGCTTTTCGGCGTCAACCCATTTAAGGTCTATTTTAACGCCGTTAGCAATTCCGGCGTGAGTAAGTGCCTCCGCAACGGAAAGGTACGAGTCGTACATCTGAACGTATTTTCCCACAAGCGCAATGGTAACCGACCCGTCGCGCGCCTTTGCACGCTCTACCATGCTTCGCCATTCGCTAAGCTCGGGCGGAGTTTCGTCAAGGCCAAGCTCGCGCGTAACGATTCCGTCGATGCCGGCTTCGAGAAGCAGCAGCGGCACCTCGTAAAGAAGTTCCGCGTCGATATTTTCTATAACGCAATCGGGTTCTACGTTACACGATAAAGCAAGCTTTCTTTTAAGCTTGTCGTCGATATGCTTATTTGTACGGAGAACAATCAAATTCGGCGAAATGCCGAGCGAGCGAAGGGTCTTTACCGAGTGCTGCGTGGGCTTGGTCTTAACCTCGCCGTAGCTCGACAGCGTGGGGGCAAGCGTAACGTGAACGAAAAGACAGTTGTCTCTGCCCACGTCGTTGCTTACCTGGCGAATGGCCTCGATATACGGCAGACTTTCTATATCGCCCACCGTGCCGCCTATTTCGGTAATAACGACGTCCGCGTCTATCTTTTTACCGACCGAGTAGATAAACTTTTTAATCTCGTTGGTAACGTGAGGAATGACCTGAACGGTCTCTCCGTCGTAAACGCCGTGGCGCTCGTTGTACAGCACCTTTTCGTAAACTCTGCCCGTAGTAAGATTACTGTACTTATTGAGATTTTCGTCTATAAACCTTTCGTAGTGTCCGAGGTCGAGGTCGGTTTCCGCACCGTCCTCGGTTACGAACACCTCGCCGTGCTGATACGGACTCATGGTGCCGGGGTCTACGTTGATATAAGGGTCAAGCTTTTGCGCGATAACCCTAAGTCCTTTGGCTTTGAGAATAACGCCGAGGCTTGCCGCAGTTATGCCCTTTCCGAGTCCGGATACAACTCCGCCCGTTACAAAAATATACTTTCTCATTTCTCTTTTCTCCGTCTTTTGATTTTTATTTAGCAATACGTGTAATTACAATTTAACAATTCCGCGGTACACCTCGTGCGCCTCGCCGGTAAGAAACACCGCTTCGTCTGTGTAGCGAATAATAAGCTCGCCGCCCGGAAGCCTTACCGTTATATCCGTATCCTTATCGCAATGTCCGTTAAGCACCGCGGCGACCGCGCTTGCGCACGCGCCCGTGCCGCACGCCATAGTCTCGCCAGTGCCGCGCTCGTACACGCGAACTTTAATGTGCGTTCTGTCTATCACCTGGACAAATCCTACGTTAACGCCCTCGGGGAACAGCTTGCTGTCCGAGCCGATAGCCTTACCCATGCCCTCTACGTCGTAGCTCATAAGATCGGGAACAAACAGCGTGCAGTGCGGATTGCCCATAGACACGCAGGTAACCTTAACCTTGCCGAGAGCGGTATCTATCTCGCGGTCGACCACTTTACCGTCCGAATCCGCTTCAAGCCTTACAGGCACGTTTTTCGGCTCGAAAACGGCAGGCCCCATATCGACCTTAACGGAATTGACCTTTCCGTCGCGTGCAAACAGTTTTAGCTTACGCACGCCCGAAAGAGTTTCCACGGTGATGTCGAGCTTGTCGGTTTTTCCGTTGTCGTAAAGGTACTTACCGACGCAGCGTATACCGTTGCCGCACATCTTTCCTTCCGAGCCGTCGGAGTTAAACATGCGCATTTTCGCGTCGCACGTCGCCGACGGATAAATGAATATAACGCCGTCGCCGCCCACGCTGTAATGTCTGTCCGAAAGATTGACCGCAACCGACTCCATATTGGTTATGGGGTGAGCGAGGCAGTCGACGTAGATATAGTCGTTGCCGCAGCCCTGCATTTTTATAAACCTGAGCTTTTGCCGTTCCGTGCGCATGTCGTTTATGTCGACAAGCTCGGTGTTGTTTTGGCTGTACCTGCTCTTTAACGCAAGCGACAGCGCGTTTGCGGTGTCTATTGCGGTAAGGCACGGAATGGCGAGCATTGTCGCGCGGCGGCGAAGCTTAACGTCGTCGAGCGTCGGAATTCTGCCGCGAGTGGACGTCGACACGAGATAGTCGACCTTGCCGGAATTCAATAATTCCATAGTCGTCATTCTCTCGCCATTAGCGGAGTTTATCTTGTCGACGACGGTAACCTGCATACCGGCGCGCTCAATAAGCTTAGCCGTTCCCTCGGTTGCGTACAGACTGAAACCGAGCTCGTAGTAATTTTTGGCTACGTTTACAATCTCGGGCTTATCGGAGTTGCGGACCGAAAGAAGTATGCCGCCGGTACGGTGCATTTTGTAGCCTGCCGCCACAAGACCTTTATAGAGCGCTTCTTCGAGCGTTTTGCCGATGCCGAGCACCTCGCCCGTCGACTTCATTTCGGGACCTAAGTGGGTGTCGAGGTCGGTAAGCTTTTCGAAGGAGAAGATAGGCACCTTGACGGCGACGTACGGCGCGGATTTATAAAGTCCCGTGCCATAGCCGAGCTTTTTGAGCTTTTTGCCTATCATACACTCGGTAGCAAGCTTAATCATGGGAACGCCCGTAACCTTAGAAATGTACGGAATCGTTCTCGACGAGCGAGGGTTAACCTCTATGACGTAAATCTTTCCGTCGCTTATTATATACTGGATATTAACAAGTCCCCTCGTGTCGAGAGCAAGCGCAAGCTGACGGGTGTATTCTATTATTTCCTCTTTGTTCTTGTCCGAAATATTCTGCGAGGGGTAAACCGCGATAGAGTCGCCGCTGTGAATGCCGGCGCGCTCGATATGTTCCATAATGCCGGGGATAAGAATATCCTCGCCGTCGCAAATAGCGTCCACTTCCAGCTCGGTACCCATTACGTACTTATCGATAAGAACGATATTGTCGGGGTTTTCGTCGAGTATTATCGACATATATTCGTTAACGTCCTCGTCCGAAAACGCGATTATCATATTCTGTCCGCCGAGAACGTACGACGGGCGGAGTAGTACCGGGTAACCGAGGTCGTTGCCTGCCGCGAGCGCCTCTTCCGTCGTCTTAACGGTATGGCCCTTCGGACGGGAAATGTTAAGTTTTTCAAGAAGCGCGTCGAACCGCTCTCTGTCCTCCGCCGCGTCTATCGAATCGGCGGAAGTGCCGAGGATTTTAACGCCGCTGTCGTGAAGGTGCTTGGTAAGCTTAATAGCCGTCTGACCGCCGAACGCCACGACGACGCCGTACGGACGTTCGGTCGCGATAACGTTATCTACGTCCTCTTCGGTAAGCGGCTCAAAGTACAGTCTGTCCGCCGTGTCGAAGTCGGTGGAAACGGTTTCGGGGTTATTGTTTACGATAGCGACGTCGTAGCCGAGCGCTTTAAGTTCCCACACGCAGTGGACGGAAGCGTAGTCAAACTCGATGCCTTGCCCGATTCGGATAGGTCCCGAACCGAAAACTATAACGCGCTTTCTGTCGCTCTTTTTGTTCTCTATGTATTCCTTCGCCTCGTTTTCGGAGTCGTACGTCGAATAGAAGTACGGCGTTTCGGCGGAGAACTCCGCGGCGCAGGTATCGACCGTTTTAAACACGGCGCGTCTGTGCGTGGGAAGCGGATGACCGCTTAACGCGAGCAGAGCTTTGTCGGGATAGCCGAGTACCTTACCGTCGAGGTATTCCTCTTTCGTTATCTTGCGCCCTCTTATCGAATTTTCGTAATCGACAAGGTTTTTGATTTTGAGCAGGAACCAGTTATCGATTTTTGTTACAGCATTGATTTTTTCGAGCGGCATTCCGCGCTTAATCGCCTCGTACAAGACAAACAGACGGTAATCGGTCGCCGGCATGAGCATGCTCTCAATTTCCTCGTCGGTACGCTCTGCATAGTGCGAATTTTCGAGCGTGTACGAGCCGAGCGCACCGCGCACGGCCTTTAACAGACCGGCTTCGAAGTTGGTTGCAATCGCCATGACCTCGCCCGTCGCCTTCATCTGCGTGCCGAGCGTGCGTTTTGCGTATACGAATTTATCAAACGGCCACTTGGGCAGTTTTACGACAACATAGTCGATAGCAGGCTCGAAGCAGGCGCAGGTCTTGCCGGTAACGGCGTTTTGAATCTCGTCGAGGGTGTAGCCGAGCGCGATAAGCGTGGTAACTTTGGCAATGGGATAGCCGGTAGCCTTACTCGCAAGCGCAGAGGAACGCGAAACGCGCGGATTGACCTCGATAACGGCATATTCGCCGGTGTCGGGGTGAAGCGCGAACTGGCAGTTACAGCCGCCCTCTATCTTTAAGTGCGTAATTATATCGAGCGCCGCTGTGCGAAGCATTTGGTACTCGGAGTTACTCAGCGTCATTGTAGGCGCCACGACGATTGAATCGCCGGTATGTATACCTACTGGATCGAGGTTTTCCATCGAGCAAACGCAAATAACGTTGCCCACGTGGTCGCGCATAACCTCGAACTCTATCTCTTTCCAGCCGTAAATGCTCTTTTCGATTAACGCCTGGTGTATAGGCGACATTTCGAGTCCGCCGCGCACGATTTCTCTAAGCTCGGCCTCGTTGTCGGCAATACCGCCGCCCGCGCCGCCGAGCGTAAACGCAGGGCGAACGATTACCGGGTAGCCGATAGACGCCGCAAAGGTTACCGCGCTTTCTATATCGTTAACTATGTCGGACGGAACGCACGGCTGGTTTATCTCGAGCATCGCCTTTTTAAACTGCTCTCTGTCCTCGGCCTTGTCGATTGTGTCCGGCTTAATGCCGAGAAGGCGCACGCCGTGCTTTTCCAAAAACCCGGACTTTGCAAGCTGCATGGAAAGCGTAAGACCGGTCTGACCGCCAAGTCCCGGAAGAATGCTGTCCGGTTTTTCGAGCGTGATTATACGCTCGAGCGTGGGGATATCGAGCGGCTCGATATAAATGGAATCCGCCATTGCCTTATCGGTCATTATCGTCGCCGGGTTGGAGTTTACGAGTACGACCTCTATCTTCTTGCTCTTTAACGTTCTGCAAGCCTGCGTGCCGGCGTAGTCGAATTCCGCCGCCTGCCCTATCGTAATAGGGCCGGAACCTATGACCAAAACTTTTTTAATACTCTTATCCTTAGGCATGACATTCCTCCATGAGTTTTTCGAATCTTCCGAATAGGAATTCGGTGTCCTGCGGTCCGCCGCACGCTTCGGGGTGGAACTGTACGGAGAACTGAGGTCCTACGTAGTCTATTCCCTCTACCGTCTTATCGTTGGCGTTAACAAAGCGCACGGTACCCTTTTTGGGGTCGAGCGTATCGCCCTTAACCGCATAGCCGTGGTTTTGGCTTGTTATGTACGTTCTGCCCGTAACAATGTCCTTAACGGGCTGGTTGGCGCCGCGGTGGCCGTATTTAAGCTTAACTGTACGCGCGCCGTTGGCAAGCGCCAAAAGCTGATGCCCGAGGCATATTCCGAACATCGGGATATTAGCCGCGATAAGCTTTTTAATCTCGCCTATAATTTCGAGGTTGTCCGCAGGGTCGCCGCCGCCGTTACTGAGCATAATGCCGTCGGGTTTAAGCGCAAGCGCTTCCTCCGCCGTCGTGTGCGCAGGAACGATAATTACGTCGCAGCCGCGTTTAACGAGCACACGCTCGATATTCTTTTTTGCGCCGAAGTCGTACAGCACTACGCGAGGGCTTGTGTTTTCGGACTCGACCCGGGAAACGGCCTTGCACGTCGTGTTTTCTACTGCGTTTTTAACGCGGAACTTCTTTAATTCCGCAAGCTTTTCGGGCAGGTTTTTAAGATCGCTCGTAATCATAGCGTTCATAACGCCGCCCGAACGGATTTTACGCGTCAGCGCGCGCGTATCTATTCCGCATATACCCACAACGTTATTCTGTTTAAGGTACTCGTCAAGCTCTAACTTTTTGCGGTAGTTGGATCCTTCCGCACAAAGCTCTCTCACTATGTACCCGGCAAGATACGGTCTGTCGCTTTCCGCGTCCTCCGGTATAGCGCCGTAGTTGCCGATAAGTGGGAATGTGTGCATTACAAGCTGACCGTAGTAGCTGGGGTCGGTCAGCGTTTGAATATAACCGCACATAGCGGTCGTAAAGACCGCCTCTCCAATCGCCGTGCCTTCGGCGCCGATGGCTTTGCCCGTTAGCACTGTTCCGTCCTTCATGATAAGGTATCTGTCCATAATTACCTCTATTTATCTTTCGGCGAGTTAACGTCGTCGAATGTGTTTTTTAGCGTAGGATTGACCGGCGCGGGATAGTCGCCGGTAAAGCAGCCCGTGCAAAATCCCGTTTCGGGGGAAATAGCTTTAAGGTTTTCGAGCGAAAGATATTCGAGGCTGTCCGCGCCTATCTTCTCGCAAATTCCCTTCGTATCGTAATAGTTGGCCACAAGATGCTCGGGGCTGTCTATGTCGACGCCGAAGTAGCACGGGTACTTAAACGGCGGCGAGGAAATGCGCATGTGTACCTCTTTCGCCCCGGCGCGGCGCAGCATTTTTATTATGCGCGTGCTCGTGGTGGACCGCACTATCGAGTCGTCGATAAGTACGACTCGCTTGCCGGCAACGGTCGAGCGAATGGGGTTTAGCTTAATGTCGACCGCGTGCTCGCGCTTTACCTGGTCGGGCAGTATAAACGAGCGGCCTATGTATTTGTTTTTTACAAACGCCTGAACGACGGGAATACCCGATTCCAGCGAGTACCCTTGCGCCGCCTGAAGTCCCGAGTCCGGCACGCCGCAAACGCAGTCGGCATCGGTGGGCATTTGGCGGTAAAGTGCGCGCCCCATCATAACGCGCGCGTCGTACACGCTTATGCCGTCGATAACCGAGTCGGGCCGCGCAAAGTACACAAACTCGAACGAGCACAATCCGCTCTGCGACGCGTTATCCAGTCTGTACGACTTCATGCCGCCCTTTAAATCGCAGCAAAGCACCTCGCCCGGCTTAATATCGCGCACGAATTCCGCACCGAGGGCGTCGAGCGCGCACGTTTCGGAAGCGAACACCGTCGATTCGCCAAGCTTACCCATGCACAGCGGACGGAAGCCGTTGCGGTCGCGGACGGCTATGAGCTTGTCCTTTGTGGCTATAACTATGGAAAACGCGCCGTCTACAATGTTCATGGACTTGACTATGGCGCGCTCTAAGTCGTTGGTCTCGAGCATATTGCGAACGATAAGAATATTTAATATTTCGGTGTCGTTCGTGGTGTGCATTATCATGCCCGACTGAACAAGCTCGTTTCTTATTCTGAGCGAATTAGTCAGGTTGCCGTTATGGGCAAGAGCCAGCGATATTTTGGAATGGACTGTTTCTATGGGCTGTGCGTTTTCGATGTTGCACGAGCCGGTTGTTGAATATCTTACATGACCTACCGCAATTTTGGTGTTTGCGACAAATTCGAGATAGTCGTTATTAAAAACGTCGGATACAAGCCCCATGCCCTTTTTGCATTTGAGCGTTCCGTCTACAAAAGTGGCGATACCGGCGCTTTCCTGACCGCGGTGTTGAAGCGCAATCAGTGCACTTGCCGTGAGCGGAACGGACGGTATAGCCTTGGGCGATATTATTCCGAATACGCCGCATTCTTCACTTAGTTTAGTTAGCTTCACTTGTTATGCCTCGTAGGTTTTAAGAATATCCATTGCGACTTTTCTGCGCGACATGCGCATATCCATCGATTTTTTTTCTATAAACTTGTGCGCCTGCTCTTCCGAATAGCCGAGGGAATGCATAAGCGCTATTTTTGCGCGCGAGATGTACTTTAAGTCGTCGAGCTTTGCGTTAAGCTTTTCGTTTTGCTCTTTAAGCGCTCGCACTCTCGCGTTGGCTACCGTTACTATTCTGACCGTTTCGGCAAGCGTCGACTTTGTTATAGGTCTTATCAGCGACACCACGCCGCACTCGCCGAGGTCGTCGGAAAACATATCCACCTTAACGTAGTCGTCGATATAAATTCCGCCGCAGTCGAAACTGTCCGCAAGGAACGCCGCAAGCTCGTTTCCCTGCTCGTCCGACAGCCCGCCGTTAATTATAAAGATATCAAAAGGGCGCACAAGAGCCGCACGCCGCGCCTCTGCGGCGTTGGAACATACCGTACAATCTATCTTGACCCGATTAAGAACGTCGGATATGGCAAACTGCATTTTGGTCGTATCCGCTACGATCAGTGCGTCCAAAAAATACCTCCTTTAAAAATATTATTGACTGACTAAATATCGGAATAGAAATCGAAAAGCTCTCTATCCGTTTCGAGCGCATGAGCGTCGTCGCGACGCTTTTGAATGGTGTCGAGTACGCCGTCGAGATGGACGGGAATTTGCTTGTGCAGCCACTCGCTACCGCGCGCAAACTTAATCGCGTCGCCAACCGAATCGAACAAGTAGTCGTTGCATTCGGATACGGGACGAAGTGAATAACCGTTTTCTATACCCTCTCTGCCGGCCGCGAAAATAAGCGACAACGCGACGAAAAGATTGCACGTCGAGTCGGGTGTTCTAAGCTGAATGGTATTGTCGTCAAATATACGAATAGCGGTACTGCGGTCGTCTGCGTATTTAATCTTGTAACCTTTCCCCAAACGCTTGTAGCTGTTTTGAGTGGGGTTTGCAAGGCAGGTTATCTCTTTGTATCTTCTCAAAATGCCTTCCGCAAACGCCCTGCTCGCCTTTTGCGAATTCTTGCCGGACAGCGTTATCGAAAGATGAAGTCCGCTTCCCGGCTGATTGGATAACGGCTTGGGCATAAAGGACGCCACGCAGCCGCTTATCGCGCTTACCGTCTTGACCGCCGCCTTAAACATAACAAAGTTACGCGCCGCGGAAATGGGGTCGGCGGACTCAAAGTCTATTTCGTTCTGGCCGGGTCCGCGTTCGTGGTGCGCGGAAATGGGTTTAAGCCCCATGTCCTCAAGACTCAATATTACGTCGCGGCGCAGCGTCTCGCATTTATCGAACGGATAGCTTGCGCAATAGTCGGCGTTATCGATAGGCTCTAAAATGTCAGCCTCGTCCTTCATAACGTAAAACTCGCACTCCGTGGCGACCTTTGCGCTGTAACCGAGCTTAGCAAGTGCTTTAACTTCCGAATCGAGAAGCACCATAGGGTCGCAGACAAACGGCGTGCAATCGAGGTTGCCTATATTGCAAAACACGCTCACCACTCTGCCGGAATGAGGACGCCACGGCAAATCGCTCATAAGCGCCGATACAGGCATGAGCTTTAAGTCGGTTCCGCCGACGCCTGTAAGCGACGAGCTGTCTATGGACACGCCGTGCTCGAACGAATCCTCGAGCTGTGAGCTTAACACTGAAATATTACGCTGTCTGCCGAAAAAATCGCAAAACGTAAGCTTAACAAACTTTACGTCGTTTTCCCTAACGTATTCGAGAAGCTCGCTTTTGGTCGAAATCATATTATTCCTCCGAAAAATCAACCCTTCGATTTACTGCATGAATTTATTGGCTTCGGCCAAAATGGTGTCTATGCGTTTTTCTCCGCCATTCGCCGCAGTAATGTAAACCTTGATAAGCGGCTCTGTGCCAGACGGGCGAATAATAAGCTTACTGCCGTCCTCCGCCTTGTACGAAAGCACGTCCGCTTTGGGAAGGTCTGTTACCGTTTGCGTTAAGTAGTCGATACTTTCCACCACCTTGGACCCGTCAATCGCCACGGGCGGCTTGCGCCTGATGCCGGATAAAACGTCCTTCATCTTTTGCGCGCCTTCCGCGCCCTCGTAGGTAAACGAAACCGTTCTGTGATAGTATCTGCCAAACTTTGAATAAATACCTTCGAGAACGTCGGATAACGTTTTGCCCTGCTTTTTATAGCTCGCCGTCATTTCGGCAACGAGCATTGCGGCAAGCACCGCGTCCTTATCTCTTACGTACGAGCCGGAAAGATAGCCGTAGCTCTCTTCGAAGCCTAAAATAAATCTGTCGCTCTCGCCGACCTTTTCGAGCTTTTTAATTACCTCGCCTATGTACTTAAAGCCGGTAAGTACGTCCCTGACCTCCGCGCCGTACAACTCGGCGACAACCCTTGCAAGGTCGGTGGAAACAATGGTTTTTACCACAACCGGATTTTTGGGAAGGTCCTTTTTGTGCGAGAACAGATAGTCGATAAGAAGCACGCCCATCTCGTTACCGGTTATAAGCCGATACCCGTCCGCCGTTTTTACCGCGGCGCCGAGCCTATCCGCGTCGGGGTCGGTGCCTATTACGATGTCGGCACCCAGCTTTTTCGCAAGTTCTATGCCAAGCTTAAGCGCCTCCGCCTTTTCGGGGTTGGGATACGAGCACGTGGTAAAGTTTCCGTCCGGCCGCGCCTGCTCGGGAACAACCGTAACGTTTTTAAAACCGCGCTCAAAAAGCATTTGCGGCACGATGTCGCAACCCGTTCCGTTAAGCGGCGTGTACACTATGGAAACGTCGTTACCTCCCCCGACCGACCGCTCGTATACCTTGTCGAGGTATTCGCGAGTAACGTCGATAAACTTAATCGTTTTATTTTTAAGCGCGGCGTTAAAATCGGCCGCCTTAACGTCGAAGTAGTCGACCTTGTTAACGTAACCGAGGATTTCCGCTGCGGCGGAGTCGGTAACTTGGCAACCGTCCGGACCGTAAACCTTGTAGCCGTTGTACTTGGCAGGGTTATGGCTTGCGGTTATCATTATTCCGGCGTCGCAGGAAAAGTGCCTGACCATAAACGAAAGGTACGGCGTAGGTTTAAGCTTGTCGCTTATGTACGAGCTTATTCCGTTTTGCGCAAGAACCGCCGCGGCATAGCGAGCGAATTCCTCCGAGTAATGACGGGAATCGTAGCTTATGGCTACCGACAGCTTTTTGGACTTAGACAGCAGGTAGTCGGCAAGTCCTTGAGTTGCGCGTCCCACCGTATAGTTGTTCATGCGATTTGTGCCTGCGCCTATCACGCCGCGAAGTCCGGCCGTGCCGAATTCGAGATCCTTATAGAAGGCGTCGATTTTGGCGTCCTCGTTCATTGCGGCAAGTTCGGTCTTGAGGTCGTTAGCCTTAGCAAGCCATTCCGAGTACTTTTTAGCGATATCCATGAAACCCTCCGTTTTGAAAAAAGAGAAATGTATACTATTATACACTTCTCTCTATTTCTTTTTCGCCGTTTCTTTCATTGAATTCCATTTTATCAAATTATCGTCATTCTGTCAAGCGGAATACGGATATAAGAGAAAAGCACATTTCATCAAGTTGTCCCAGAGCGTAAACGTTATCCATCTATACCGTATCAAAAAAAGTTTTTCCTTCGTGCCTTTTCCAAACCGAAATTACGTTTTTATTTATACTATTACACAAAATAAAGGGTATGGCGATTGCCATACCCTTTTATGCTTCGCGCCGAGGCGCTACATATTAGAAGTTGTCGGGATCGAAACCGTCCGGTGCGGTCGGAGGAGTTTGAGGTCCGGGACCGCCGGGGGCTTGAGTTCCGAATGTGTCGCCGGTGCCGGCACCGAGCTGCAAGCTGTTGGGCTGAGGCGCACTTTGACCGCCGCCTAACATAAGGCCGGGATCCTGCGCGGACTGCATTGTGGGAGGCAGATAGCCGTAAGACTGATAGCCTGCCATGCCGCCGCCGGACAGACGCATCATCTCTTGCTCAAGCTCAAGCTCGGAGTTAAGCAGCGCTTCTATCTCGAGGCGGAGTCTCCTACGCTTACGTACAACTGCGACTATGATTATGATAGCGATTATAATGAGAAGGATTGCGCCTGCGATAATGCCCCACATAATCGGATTGGACTGGACGGACGCCATAAAGTTCATCCACAGCGACGGTTCTTCCATATCCGTGCAGTTAATAACGATGGTGTGGGTGTACAGGGTGTTGCTAAGGTCGGTTATCGTAAAGGTGAACTCGGTCTCGCCGCGCGCTTTAAAGAGCAGTACGAGGTTGCCGTTGTCGACGTGCGCTTCCGCGTACGAGGAAATCTTTACTTCGACCGGGGTTATGAAGCGCATTACGTCCTCGGTATCGGGATCGGTAAACCAATCCTGAGGGCGAATGGTTATCATGTTGTTCTGATTGAGGTCCGCCTTACTGTACGTACCCATGTTCTCGATCTTTCTCATAACCGGCGCATGGTTTTGAGTTATCTTAATCGGCAGAGTCTTTCTTACGTCCATGCCGCCGATTGTAAACAACACGTCGATTGTCGCGTCGGGATCTATGTAGTTGGCGGTAATCTTCCAGTCGCCGCTCTCACCGTCCGCGGACTTATCGACAAACGCCGAGGTAAGTATGTCGCCGTTCGGGTTGATAACCGAGATCGCGCCCGAAGTAGGCGTAATGCTCTTAATCGAGTAGCCGTCGGCGTTGTTCGGCTCGGTGGTCGAGTTGAGAAGCAGTGCCGGCGTAACGACGCGCGTTACCCTATTGGCTATCTCGAATTCGGGCAACGCCATATCCTCGATAGGCCTGGATACTGTGATATAAACGTTAATCGTGGTAAGTATGCCATCCTCAATCGGTATCGCCGCGCCGCGCATGTAACCGCTATCCACGACGGTAAACGATACGAGCTGAGTACCGTAAACGCCGGGAGTAAGAATGATTGCAAACTTCTGGTGGTGTTCGCTTGCGTCCCAGGTTACGTCGCAGACGGTGTTAATCTCGATTATGCCGCCCTTTCCGTCGTCGATACCGTCGGCGTTAGGACCGTAGATGGTCGGAGGGAAGTTAAGGTCGGTCTTTTCGTAAACACGCATGTCTGAGATGTAGATAAAGGTGTTGGACGACTCGTCCTCTTCCGCATTTGCGTCGTCGCCTTCGTTGATGTCGGTTACGAAGTCGAGTATGGATCGGATAATAGGCTGGGTCTCCCCGTCCTTGCCGACACCCATGACGTTTATACTCATGTTGGAGGATTTAGGCGCAGGCGCGGTGTTACCTACCGTAAGGTGGATACGCATAATGCTCGTTCTTGCGGTAAGTACCGAGTCGCGAATCTGCATTTCCACTTCCGCGCTCGAACCGCGCGCCGTGCTTATGCACTTAAACCTAATGGACTGCATGGTCGACACGCCGTACTTGTTTGTTCCGGGAGGCGCCGAGAAGCTGAACAGCGGACCGCTTGCGTTGCTAATCGTCGTCGTCGAGCTTGTCAGACAGTTGGCGACGCCGGTATTGACAAAGAAGTAAGCGTCCATATCGATGTCGGCGTCCTTGATGATACCGGTGCTTATAAGCTGACCCTGCGCATTGTACTGATCGGCAAAGTTGATTACAAGCGTTTCGTTGTAAGGAATGGTCGCGTACAAATCGTAGCCGCCAAGCTCGGAATAAGTGATAGTAAAGCCGTCGGTAGGTATAGTCGTCTTAGCGAACTCAGGAACGCTGTTTTCCACTTCCACATAGATGATTGTGGAAATAGTTTGCGCGTTGCGGCCCGACGAAGCGGCACGGGAGTTAAGGGTATCGCGGCAGTTAATCCTTACCGGGATAGTCGTCGTTGCCGGAACGCCTTCCTGCGACGGTTGACCGATGTTAATCTTACGGTTAACGGTAACCTTTACGCTCTTAATGATGTTGCCGTTGCCGTCGTCCACGTTGGTCGCACCTATCGAAAGAACGGGGTCGTTTGCGATAGTGGGATTGTACGCGTCGGTAGGAACGGGCTGACCGTTAAACGACTGCAGTATCTCGTGCGAAACGTACGTGAGCGTTTCCTGTCCGGTAGGCGCCCTAAGCATGTCGTAATCGTAGAACAGACCGAAATCTTCGGTAAGCCTGGAATCCTGGTTGTAAAGACTCCAAATAATGGACTCGCCGGCTTTGCCGCTGAACACATTAAACGCGGAACCGCGGAGTGTCTTATCGGGATTGAGCGGATAGCCGTAGTTGATGTTGGTCGCCTCTACCGCGACGGGCAGGGAGTTGCTTACCGAAACGTCGACAAACGCGTCCTGCGCGGTGCCTGCGGTCGTACCGCACTTTTTGGAAACCCTAACGTACAGAGGAATGTACCCTTCCGTATACTCGGAGTAGAATATCGTCGCCGAGTTGGGATAGAACGTAAGAATCTTGCCGTCGTCGGATATTTCGATTGTAAAGAAGCGCGAAACGTAGTCGTAAATATCGCCGTTACCGTTATAGAAGCTGCCGTTACTCTGGTTAAGGCTTACAATCAACTGTTCCTCGGAAAGGTTGCTTGAGTTGAAAGCTGTTGCGGTAAACTGGCCGTTTTCGAGCTTGGTGAGAAGCGCGTAAACGGAGACGCTGTACAGTGCGGAAGGCGCCGTCGCGTCTACGTCCACAACGATTGCGGTATTGCTGTTGGTTTCCGTAATGAGCGCGATATCTTCGGGCGTACCGTCTACAACGTATTCGGCATAGCTCTTTAAGTTAACCGTACGGTGATTTCTTGCCGTGGCTTTAACGTCGAGCGTCTTAGGCTCGATGTAAACCCTAATGAAAATCTCTTCCGACTGCGCGCCGTGCGGATCTGCCACACGGAAGGATACGAGCGAATACTCGTCCGCTGCGCCGATAAAGTCGACCGCCGTAATGCGAATGCACATAACGGTCGCCTGCTCTATTTCTTCAACGGTAACCGCGTTAACTCCGTCGGGGTTGGTAATGGTGTACTTTTGACCGTCGTAAATGGCGGGCATGGAGAGGTTGTTGTTATCGAGGAAGTCGATATCGTTCATGAACGTGTTAAGCTGACGCATAAACGTTCCGCCGTAAGCGAGGTTGACGCGGAAAGTGTTGCTCTCGCCGGCAACGGGTATAAGGTCGGAAGGAAGTCCCGTTGTCTTTACGGAAGGCGCGGTAGGAATAACGGTAATGTTAATCGTAACCTCGACCTTTTCTTCCATGCTGCTGTCGTAAACCGTTACGACAAACGTCGCGTTGGTAACGACGCCCTTTGCGGTAATGGTTGCACTCATCGGAAGCGTGCTGTTGCCGTCGTCGGTATCGAGGAAGTTGAATCTCTCGGATATTTCGAGACGGCCTTCCGTGCCCTCGGAGAACTCGCCGATGGAAGCGTTAAAGCGCAGCGTGCTCGGCGCGTCGTCCGTAGCGAGTATAAGGTTGCCGAGCGAGCCGACTACCCTATCGGAAGGATAGGTGCTTTCGGTAAAGAACTTAAACGAATTCTTTAACGTTTCGGCGTCGTCGGTAGGATAGTTGCGGATAGTGCCGTTTCTTACCGCCGCGTCGAACATGTCGGGCGAGTTGTAGCCGCCCTTGCGGTCGTCGTCAAACGTCGTAGCGTCCGCGGCGTGGATAGTAAACGAGTCGCCCGTCTTCATGACTATGGAAAGCGACGATGAAGAACCGAACGTGTCGGGATTAAGCGAAGGCGCTTCGTTAATGTTTTGCATTACGAATACTACTTCGACGCGCGATCCGGACGAGTCGGCAAATTCGAGCTTAATTGCAATCTTGCCCCTGAACGCGGATGTTGCAAGGAATATAAGCGTAGTGCTCGATTCCTCGGACACGGTAAGCGTTATCGGGAAGTTTGCGGCGGTCATGCCGGTCTTGTCGCTCTCGCGTTCCCAAAGCGTCTTGGCGAAGAGGTCGTCCGCGCCGCCGATGTTGGGCATTACGAGATAGTCTGTAACAAGCGTGCGGTTGGTGTCAACCGTGTTGCCGCTGGCAGGAAGGCGCGTCCACGCCTCGTCGCTCTGGGTAACCATCGACTGACCGTCGAGAAGTATATCGAGGTCGCCGAGGATGCCGGAAACGTCAAGCGAGTACTGAACGTTCTTCGCTAAGTTAAACGAGTTAACGTTGTTGTACCTGCCCGACTGGTAGTCGTTGAAATACGATCCGTCCGCGGCGGAATACTTGATTGCGTCGTTCTCGATGCAAATGTTTATTCTGACGAGATCCCAGAATCCGTTCTCAAAACCGGAGTCGTCGCAGTCGTCGAATATAAGTACTCTGTACTCGTAGAATATCTTTGTGATGTTGCCCTGACTGTCCCTCGTCGCTTTAAGGTTGTTGTCTTTAAGTATTTGCTCTACCTCGGAGGTCGACTTACCGGCGATGTTAAGCATCGTCTTGGCCTTCGGAACAATCTGAAGCTTATCGGTCGTGCCCGATTCGGGCGTTACCGAGAAGAACTTTTCGTAGCCGGGGTTAGGTACAAATTCGGTAGGTACGGGCGAGCTGTCCGTATAGTGTCCGCCGTTGTCGTTTGCCCTGCCGTAGTAGTAAGCAAGGTAACTGCTCGCGTCTATCAGGTTGGACTTGTTTGCGAGCGCAGATTTCTGCTCGTCGGTAATAAGGCCGGACGAGAACAGATCTTGGTTGGTCGCGGACGGCATAAAGAATTTGAGCCTATCCTCGGAGTCAGCGTCGTTGTAGTTAATAACAACGCTGCCGTCAACCTTCTGACCTTCGGTGGAACGAAGCAGCTCGACGGTCTTGCCTATCTGAGCCGAAGGTCCCACAGCCACCGAATTTTCCATGGTCATATTTACGTCCACGGTAGGAATGTTGCCTACCTGCGGCGTAAGGTTGTTCGGTTTCGAGTTTTCGATATTTATCTCGATTGTCGCGTACTGAGTCTCCGCGCCTTCGGCAGTGGATCTAAGCGCAACGGTAAGCTTAAGCGGAACGCTCGGACGGCCTTTACCGCCGGCGGCTTTGGTTATCTCGAAGCCGAAACGATCCTCGATATAGTTACTTACGCCGCTGCTTTCGCCGTCGCCGTCCGTCCACCAGGTTACAGGCGTAAGACCGCCGTTTTGGCCGAGGGTCTGGCGCTTGACTATATAACCGCGGCTGCTTCTGCCGAGAGCAAGAGTAAGCGGATTGTTAAGCGTCTGGCCGTTAACGGTACGCCTTCCGCCCAAGTACTTGAACGTAACGAAACCGTTGTTGTTGAGGTTTGCACCCGACCAGCTCTGTCTGCCGTAGGTAAGCGTGAGGTTGGCAAATACGTCGGTATTGTACTCGTCCCACGTCGTGTACGCGGCATAGTCGAGAGGGTGATTAGCGTCGTGCTCGTCCCGAGTTACGTACGCATTGGCAAACGTAACCTTATTGGAACTGCTCGAAACGGTACCGTTAGCTACGTCGTAACCGAAAGGCAATGCAAAGTAACTTATAGGTACTACCGCGCCGCCGCTCGCGTCCGCGCCTACGTCGATGCTGCCGTAATAGAACGGGTTGGTATGGTCGTAGGTTTTGGGTTTATAAGTCAATGTGTTGCCGTCGTTGTAAGTGTTTACAAAGTACTGGCTTGCAAAGCGCTTGGTAAATCTGGCGGTGGCAAGCCCTGCCTGAGTGGTGGGCATTACGCCGTCTTCAAACTGGTAAGGTTGCAGGTTGGCGTAGCTTACGGAATAAGTATTTTTGGTGAAATCGTCGTCCTCTTCCTGTTGCTCTTCGCCCTGAACGACAATTCTCGACTCGGCGTTACCGTCGGTCTGGTAGAATTCGTTCATTATGATAAGGCGCGCCGCCGGGTACTGATAATAGAAGTTATCGAGCACCAGCTTTTGAGTTCCTTCGGAAGGAATAACGTTGTCGCCTCTCGTTCCTCTGTAAATATTCTGGCCGTAGTGATCGTCGGTTACGGAAATCGCTATTTGTATAGGCGACGCTTCCGTAGCGTCGGTAACGCCGTCTCTTATGACGATTGCCCAGTACGGCGTCATTATGCTGTTGCTTGCCGACTCGACAAATACGCCGTCCGAACGTTTGTTATAGAACTGAACCTTTACTTGAACGTAGCCGTTGGTAGTTACACCGTTGGGGCTGGTCGTTCCGTCGACGTAGGTCTTGCCATAAATAATAGCCGCGGACTTATTGATGCCGAAATCGGTTTCGGTAATGGGCGAAGCTTGGTCGCCTACCCAGCCGCCCCTTGCGACAAGGCTTTCCACGTTGGTAAACGCTTCGGGGTTAAGGCGAACGGTCTGACGGGTATCTGCGTCGTTAAACAGCAATAGCTTGTTTGCGGCGGTCGCAGATATAGCGCTGGAGTTATAAAGCTCTTCGTCGTTAACGAGGTAACGCGCAAAGTTCTTTTCGGAAGGATCGGTGTACGATATCATCCAAGTGTTGGTATCGGTAACCGTGTTAACGGAAAGATTGTCAGTAACGATTGCGGCGGTAGAGTTTATAATCTCTACCTGGAACATAAGCGTAGCCGTCTTTACGTCCGTTCTGTAACCGTCGGTTACCTGGAACTCGATGAATACTTTGTAAGGCAACATCTGAGTCGAGGAGTGTGCGGTAACTTTAAGCACGTCCTGCCCCATCAAGCCACCCGTACCAGCGGTAATAACCGCGCTTACAAAAGCGGAAAGCGGTACTCTATTCGAGCTTGACGAAACGATGCCGGACCCGTTCCAGGAAGCGACTTCGGTAATATCGATCTCGTCGACGTACTGACCGTCTACAAGCGCAAGCGTTCTCGGCGCCGCGTTAATGATATACGCAAGACCGGGGTCTTGGTCGCGGTCGTAAGCGAGCGTGCCTACGGCATACTCTTTAATCTCACCGGCGGCCATCTCTTCCCAGTGCGGCTGACCGAAGGTAGGTTGAAGCTCGGGCGCCGCGTTCTCTACGATAAGCCTTGCTATGCAGTTTACGTTGGTCAAGCCGTCGGTAACGGTAAACCTTATAAGCACCGATACCGAAGCGGTACGGCTGAGCGTTCTGAACGAGATGCAAGGCACGCCGTTACGCGCGTCGTAGCTGATAGAATCGACGTCGAGGTACTTGTCATACTGCGCAAGCGACGCCGTTATGGACGACGTATTGACAAAGGTAAGCTGATCGAGTGTTGTGGCTGTAGGCGTAAGGTTGCCCGAATAGCTCGCCGTCTCGGTGCGCTTAACCTGATAGGTCTGCGTTATCCTTGCCGCGGTTGCGAGGTAATCGGGGTCTCTCGGGTTGGTGTTGTATACGCCGTTTGCGTTAAGCCCGTCCACTGTGTCGAAGTCGTAAACGAAGTCGTACGGGGTGATAATAAATTCCTCGTTGACTTTAATTGTAAACTGAATGTAGTTTTCGCTCGTTACAAGGCTGCGAACAAACACGCCGTTGCTGCCGATGTTAAAAGGATATGCCGTATCGGTAGGCTCTACCGAACCGGTCCAGTCGGAGGATACGGGTCTGCGCAGGTTGACAGAGCGGTTTTCCACCTTTATAAGCACCTTAATCGATGCAGTCGCCGGCGTTACGCCGCTGTCCTTAACCTTTACTTCTATCTCGAAGTAGTATTTACCCGTCGATTTAAGCGGAGTTACTTTAAGGCCTTTAAACGAAGCGACGTTATTCGAGTCGACCGAAATTCCGAGCTGCGATTTTTGCAGTCCGGTAAGGTGCGAGAACACGGACGCGTTCGCGTACAAGGTAACAAGCTCTACTTTGAAGAACGCCTCGGTGTTGTTGGCTACGACAGCCTGGGTAACGAGTGGATCGTTATAGTCGAGGTTAAGCGCAACAATCTGGTTAAGCTCGCTGTTAAACGCCGAGCTTGTATTGTACGAGAACACGTCGTCGTCCACAAGGAAGGGGCGCGCATTGTGTCCGCCTGCGCTGTTTATGGAACCGGCGTTGTCCGTTCCGATACCGTACGCGACACCGTTTTGGGTATAGCTTACGGGCGTGAGAAGTATAGAGTCGCCGGTGGTATCGCCGTTGTTGGCGTCCTTACCGAGGTAAGACTTTTGCGTGTCGGACGCGTCGCCTCTTACAGCCGCGGGGGTGCCTTCGGTGTAGTTGTTAAACGCGAGCGAGAAGGAAGATATAGGGGTCGTGGCACGCGCCGCCGTGGAATTTACCTGTACCGCAATCGGGAACCAAATTCCGTCGTCGGTGGAGTCGCCCTGGTCTATTACACGTACGAGAACATAGAAGTGCCCGAGACGGTTTTCGGTGTTGTACAAGTACTTGGTCGCCGCACGCGCGGTAAACTTAATTCCGCTTGCGGAAACAGTGTACGTTACGCACGCCAAAGCGGACTTGGCAGCGTCCGAAGCCGCGCAGATAATACGCGTGTCGTTGGCAAAGCCGGTAGCGGTATTGCCCTGACCTGTCTGGTAGGTCGTGGCGACGGTAGCGCCCTTATTGTAGTTGTTTCCGTTCAACGGAACGACTATGTTTTCCCTTGTAACCTGGATGTACTCGTTTGTGGGAAGCACAACCGTCGAGCCGGAGGTGGCAAACGTAATGGGCGTGCCGTCGGCGTCCTTTGCTACCTGCTCGGGAGTAACGGTAACCGATTGTCCGGCGGTAAGCGTTACAAGCGGCTCGCTTGCGATTCCGGTAGCGTAGCCGGACGACGAGGCAAAGTACGGCCTCGTATTGGAAATCTTAAATACCAGCTTAACCGTCGCCGTGCCGCCTATGGTTGCGCCTGCCGCCTTTTCTCCGATATAGCCGGTTAGCGTAAGAACCACGTACGTCGCCGCGTTCGGTTTTAAGCTTGTCGGTTTAATTGTAATCGACTTATAGATATTAGCCGAGCCTGCGGCCGTCTCCGTCGTGTACGACAGTGCATAATACGACGATGCGCCTGTATAGCCCGAATCTACCGTAGCCGCCTTAAATCCTGCCACGTCGTATGTAGGCTCGGATACCTTAAATACGTCCGCGGCGTTAACTGTAAAGCCGCCGGTACGGTTAGGGGTAAGAGGCTGAGGAATGTAAACGGTGTTCACATTCAACGTAGGATTGTAAACGTAGCCGTTACTTATGTAGTTGAAGTTTGCGTCGTTCTTGGTAGATAGTCCGACGCGGTACTGGTAAGCGTTCTCGCCGGAACCGTAAGAATACTGTACGTACGTTCCTGCGGTGGTAACCTTAGTGCCGCTCGAGTTTGCCGGATCGGTTACCATCGAAATGGTAGGCGTAGTTACGTTTAGATAGAACAGTATAACGCCTACGCCTCGCGTCGTGCTTGAGTTGTAATTATCTCGCACCCTACAATACAGCGTTAGTCGGCCTGCCGAAGTACAGCCGTCCACGCCGTTTCGAGGATACTTTTTAATGTTGGTTATGTTAACCTGTGAGGTGCTCGCTACGGTGTAGTCGATGTACGCGTCCGCCGTAGCCGTGCACGCCGAGTTGGTATAGAACTTAAATGTGCCCTGCGTGCAGGTATCGTAGTTAGAAGAAGTGTTGTTGGTAAAGTAAACCGCAGTCGCAGTACCGTCGGGGTCCTTTGCGATTTCGGAAGCCTTTACAGCAATAGACTTACCGGTGCCGCGAGAGCCGCCCGTGTACGTTTTATTAAGAGTTACAGGTTCTTGATTGGCCTTGACAACGTAAATCTGGAAATAGCCGTTGCCTGAGCGGTTGCCGTTGGTAATACTCGCGCTCGTTACGCCGGAGGTGTAGTTACCGCCGCCGCCACCGCCGCCGCCTGCGCCGCAGTAGTACGCGTAGCCGGACGTTGCGCCTGCGCCGCCGGCACCGCCCTGTCCGGACGAGCCCGAGCTGCCTGCGGAACCTTGACGGTTGTTGCCGCTGCCGTAAATACCGCCGCCGCCGCCACCGCCGCCGCCGTAGTAGCCGCCGCCGCCGCCACCGCCGCCTGCGGGATAGTAAGTACGGTCGCTACCGCTACTTGTAGTGGTAGCACTCGCGCCGCCCGATCCGGCCGAAGACGCCGAGCCGGGGTTACCGCCTCTGCCCTCCGCAGAAGTTCCCGATCCGCCGAGACCGCCGGCCGTAGCGCTTGCGCCGCCCACGCCGCCGTTAGTGCCTTTCGAGGAACCGCCGCCCTGGCTGCCGCCGCCCGAGCC
>JAFLVD010000013.1 GCA_022508485.1 Clostridiales bacterium
ACCACCGACCCCCACCTTATCAGGGTGGTGCTCTAACCTGCTGAGCTACATTCCTTTATATTATATAGTGGTGGAGATAAGCGGACTCGAACCGCTGACATCCTGCTTGCAAAGCAGGCGCTCTACCAACTGAGCTATACCCCCATGAATGGGACCGTGATAAATATTATCAAATCCTGCGCATTTTGTCAACCGTTTTTACGCTATTTTATTCAATCGAAAAAAAGCCGCTTCCCTTACTTATATATTCTTTTGCGCTAAACTCTTGTAAATATCGAGGTTTTGGTGTATAATCGAAGTATGGAAAAAGACAGTTTTATCGTTATCGACGCAAACTCGCTCGTAAACCGTGCGTTTTTTGCCCTGCCTGCCATGACCACCTCGCGCGGCGAGCCGGTGGGTGCTATCTACGGCTTTACCACAATGCTCGTAAAGCTAATCGAGTCCTACCGCCCGAAGTATATCGCGGCGGCGTTCGACGTTCACGCGCCTACGTTTAGGCACAAGCTGACCCCTATCTACAAGGCGACGAGAAAGTCCATGCCGCCCGAGCTTGCCTCGCAGATGGATCTTCTCAAAACCCTTCTCGACGATATGAACATAAAGCGGTTCGAGCTTGCCGGCTACGAGGCGGACGACATTATAGGCACGCTCGCAAAGTCGAACGTGTTCACATATATCCTAACCGGCGACAGGGACAGCTTACAGCTTGTAAACGACAAAACTCACGCTCTTCTCACCAAAAAAGGCATTACCGAAATTCTCGAGGTTTCGCCCGAAACGGTGCCCGAGGTGTTCGGCGTGCCATCTGACCGCGTCGTGGACTTTAAAGCGCTTGCCGGCGACTCGTCCGACAATATCCCCGGCGTACCCGGTATCGGCGAAAAGACCGCCGCCGAGCTTATAAACACCTTCGGCTCGCTCGACGGCGTTTACTCTTCCTTAGATAAAATCACCGGCGCAAAGCACGACAAGCTGTTATCGGGCGAAGCGGACGCGCGGCTGTCGTACACGCTCGCAAAAATCGACTGCGACGTACCCATAGAATACTCGCTTGACGATTGCCTACTCCGCTTCCCGTTTTCGGCGGCGGTGCGCGACGACTTTACGCGCTTCGAGTTTAAATCGCTTCTTAAACGCGACGACATATTTTCCGCAGACATTCCGAACGCGCCTTCCCCCACCGCGCGCGAAACGGTAACGCTTACCCCTGCCGAGCTAAACTCGGTAATAAAAACCGCGAAGGGCGACGAGGTGGCGCTACTATACGAAAGCAATGGAATTCACTTTGCGTTCGACGGAAAGGTGGATTACTTCGCGCCCATTACAAACGACCTGTTAAGTCCGTTTACGCTATCCGGCGTGATTAACGAATTATCGACGGTTTTAAACGGGCGTAAGATACTCACGTTCGACCTTAAAACCCTTTTACACGCGATTGCGCCCGTTAAAATCGACGCGGACGACGTTGCGCTTATGGCGTACCTGCTCGAATACCGTCTGGCACCTACGAGCGCCGCCGAGCTGTTTTCGTTCCGCGACGAGTGCATTTCCGCTCTTAATAACAGCCAAATGTCAAAGCTGTACACCGACCTCGAAAAGCCCCTCCTTCACGTTTTGTACGACATGGAAATAACCGGCTTTACAATCGACAGGTCGCGGCTCGACGAGGCGGACGCCAAGTTTACCGAGGCGGAAAACATAGCCGCAGATCGCGTAAAAACGCTTTCTGGCACCGACTTTAATCTTAACTCGCCAAAGCAGCTTGCCAAGGTGCTGTTCGAGGACATGGGCATACCGTACCCCGGCAAACCGCCCTACTCGACAAAAGCCGAGATACTCGAAAAGCTTTCGGGCGAATACGAGATTATCGACGAGATATTAAAATACCGTTTCAGCTCGAAGCTAAAATCAACGTTTGTGGATGGACTGAGAAAGGCGGTACGTTCGGACGGAACGGTTCACACCTCGTTCAATCAAATGACGACGTCGACGGGCAGGCTGTCCTCTACCGATCCCAACCTTCAAAACATTCCGACGCGCTCTGCGGAAGGTAAAACCCTGCGCTCGCTGTTTGTCCCGAGAAAGGGAAACGTCCTAATCGACGCCGACTACAAGCAAATAGAATTAAAGCTTCTCGCCCACTTTTCGGGCGATCCTAAGCTTATAGACGCATTTAATAACGGACAGGATATACACGCTTCCACCGCCGCCGAGGTGTTCGGCGTGCCGCAGGACAAGGTAACTTCCGATATGCGGCGCGACGCAAAGGCGGTCAACTTCGGCATAGTGTACGGCATAAGCAACTACGGATTATCCCAAAACATTCACATCTCGCCCAAAAAAGCGGACGAATATATTAAGCGGTACTTCGAGCGTTTCCCCGCGGTAAAGGAATACCTCGACGGACTTATCGATTTCGCCAAAAAGAACGGCTATGCGGTAACGGCGTTCGGAAGGCGCCGCGCCATACCCGAGCTTAATTCCGCGCGGTTTACCGAGCGGAAGTTCGGCGAGAGAGTCGCAATGAACATGCCCCTTCAAGGCACCGCCGCCGACATAATCAAAATGGCGATGGTGTCCGTTCACGACAAACTGAAAAACAAAAAATCTAAGCTTATACTTCAAGTGCACGACGAGCTTATTATAGACGCGCCCGAATCCGAGGCCGACGAGGTTGCTTCTATTCTCAAAACCGAAATGGAAAACGCCGTCAAGCTGTCCGTGCCGCTCGACGTGGATATTTCAGTAGGGAAAAGCTGGTTGGAATGCAAATGACGAAATCGCCTTTTACAAGAAACACGCGCGAGCTTAACGAACGAAAAGGCCCTGCTAAAATCGCCGGCCTTACGGGCGGAATAGCGAGCGGAAAAACGGTTGCGACTAATGCGCTTAAAGCCGCCGGTTTTTTCGTCGTCGACGCGGACGAGGTGTCGCGCGCGCTCACCGCAAAGGGCACGCCTGCCGAAAAAGAGATTATGCGGCTCTTTCCTCTTGCAAGCAAAGGAGGCGCGCTTGACAGAAGGCTTTTGCGCGAGCTTATTTCGACGGACGCGAGCGCGCGGCATAAGCTTAACGCATATACCCACCCTCTCATTACAGACGAGATAAAAAACATTATTTCTTCTCACGGCACACCTGCGGTTATATCCGCGCCGCTGCTGTTTGAGTCGGCGCTATCGTCGCTGTGCGACTGTATCGTGTGCGTTACCGCGCCCAAGCGGATTCGAGTTAAAAGAATAGTCGAGCGCGACAACGTGTCCGTAGCCGCCGCCGAGGCTATTATTTCTGCACAAATCCCCGACTGCTACCGTGCGACGCTATCCGACTACTGCGTTCCGTCCGACGTAGACAAAAAAACGTTCGCCGCAGAAATAGTAGACCTCTTTACGCGCATTTTTAATTAGAATACATATCGAGGCTTATCCGTATAATATTTATATGGCAGCCGTAAAAAAGACAATATCGTTTATCGCCGTTGTTATCGCCGTTCTTACGGTAATAGCGGCGATTTTACTTTGCGCCGTGTTCCCCAATAAATACTCAAACCTCGTAAACTCCGCCGCCGCCGAATTCGACATTCCCCGTCCGCTCGTCCGCGCGGTCGTGTGGACGGAAAGCCGCTTCGACCCGTCGGCAAAGTCGCCTAAGGGCGCAATGGGGCTTATGCAGCTTATGCCTTCCACTTTGGACGAGTGCGCATCTTCGCTCGGCATAGATAATGCGGACGGCTTCGACCCCGAAACGTCGCTTAGGTGCGGCTGCTATTACCTCTCCGTCCTGCTTAAAAAATTCGACGGGGACGAGGATGCCGCGCTCGTTGCCTACAACGCCGGCGAGACGAACGCAAAAAAGTATTTATCGGGCGAGGAAATTTACCCCGAAACGGAAAATTATATAAAATCTGTCGCCGCGGCAAAAAAGATTTACGCCCTATTCGATAGGTAAAAAAGTTTTTCGGCATAAAAAACTCGCACAATTATAAACTGTGCGAGAGAATTGTTTGCCGAATGATTGTGATACAGCGCGGAATTTTATCTTACTATAAAACATACCCCTCGCCGACTACCGTAGCGCCCTCTAAAATATCAAAAGAAACTCCTTTCTTCAATTTATGGTATCCGACGTTATCGTATAAAATTTTTACTACTGCTTCCGCAAATACATTAAACTCATTTAACTCCGACTCTATAAACTCTATCCCAAGATATTCGCTATCTCCTCTGACAACAAAATGCGGTCTATACCCATAAGTCGATATTGATTTTCTCTTTTCCCGGTAAAATTTAACCATTACTCTTAAACTTCTCATAAAACTCCTTTGCGCTAAATTGAATTTTAACGTAGAAATATTCAGAAAGCAAGCGTTACAAAATACGCCACTTCATTTTTTTCGCAATTACATACGAGTTGTTTCCCTGTACGTTATTCAAATCAATCGCACCGTCCGCCCACATAATGAAACCTTTTTCATCAAAACAAACGCCGGATTCCGAGATATCACTGTTATCTTCCGTTATTCTCCATTTCAAAATATCCTCGAACACCATTTCCAATACAGCGTCTTGAATACTTGTTATCAAAACACGAATTTTTAACTGGTTCAATTCGTGATTAAATTCATAAACATCGCCTAATATTTTTATACCGTTGTTTCGATACTCTACTGCAATAATATATCCATCGTGCAAAGCATTCGTTTTCTCTATGAAAGTGTTTATATCGGCAGGACTTTTAATTGTATAATAGTTGTTCATTTACTGCTCCGCTAAATTACTGTTTATCGTACGATTATTATAGCATATAAAAGGCGAAAAGACAAGTACGGAGTTACCCTTTTCTCGCTCGGTATTTAACTGTGCTCGTCTACGAAAAACGGAAAAACAAAGGCGCGGTTTTACGCCGCGCCTGATTGTAATATGATGAATTTTAGTTCACTCTTTTTCAATATTGGTTTTATTTTTGGTTTTATTATTTAACTTTATTTTATTTTCTTTTTGTCTTACTACTATACCAACAAGAAAACTTAAAACCGTCCCAACCAATATAGAAAAATATCCAAACAATCCGATAATTTCCTTTCCATTCACATCGGTAAAAATCGCAATCGGAATGAGTACAGCACCAATTAAACAAAATACAAACGCCAACACTCTTAATACTTTCATTTTTTCTCCGCTAAATTTCAGCCGTTAACTAATTTGTCGTTGTAGCAGTAGCACGCGAGAATTTCGTGTTTGCCTTTAAGAAGCGGCTTGCCGGAATGCGTTCTGTTTTCTATCGGGAAGTTTTCGGTCGAGAATGCGGTAATGTAGTCGCCGTCCACGTTGAACACCACCTTGAACGGCACCGTTACGCACGCCGCATACACAAGCTTACTGCCGTTATCCGCCTTACCCTTACCAAAGTCGATTATCTTAATACCCTTGCGGTATCTGCCCATAACGTCTATCTGGGAAACAAGCACGCGCTTTACAAAGCCGCGGTCGGTGCAGAGCGCAATCTCGCCGTCGCCGTTTACCTGGCGGATAAGCAAGCACTCGTCGGTGTCGGACAGCGATATACCCTTTACGCCGCCGGCAATTCTGCCCTGAAGCGGAATGTCGGACATGTCGGCGTTAAGGCACATACCCTCGCGCGTTATAAACATGAGCGTCGAGCCTTCGACCTCTTCTTCTATGGCGATTATCTCGTCGCCCTCTTTAAGCTTGCACACCGCAAACGCAGATTTTACCACGCCGTACTCACTCCACGCCGTGCGTTTTATCATACCTGCACGGGTGTAGAACAAGAGGTTGCCCTTAGGCATTTTTTCCTCTATTACTCGCATGTACAGCGGATATTCGTTTTCGGTCGCGTCGGGAACGATTGCGGACAGCGGAACGCCCTTTTCGCGCCACTTGCCGTCGGGTATCGCCTCGACGTCAACCTTGTAGCAATTACCGAGGTTGGTAAAGCAGTACAGTCTGTCCTGCGACTTCGCCTTGACGAGGATCGAGCAAACCTCGGCAAGCGTCGAGTTGTCGGTATAGTCCTTAGTCGACATCGAGAAGTTTTTAAGCAGCATCTTTTTGAGCTGGTAGTTGGCGTTTACGCCCACGACGTACTCGAACACCGGCTTTTCGTCGTCGCTCGGCACGGTGTAATGCTCTGCCGATTCGACAATGGCGGATTTGCGGTTTTCCTTATACTGCTTGCGTATGCCGAGAAGCTCGGTTTTAACGAGCGACATTTGAAGCTTTTTGTCGGCTACAATCGCCTCGAGCCGCGCTATCTCGCGCCTAAGGTCCTCAAGCTCTTTTTCGAGCTTATATATCTCGAGGCTTGTGATACGCGCAAGACGCATGTCGAGTATTGCCTGCGCCTGAATCTCGGAAAGATCGAAGCGCTTTCTTAACGCTTCTCTCGCCGCCGTCGTGTTGGGGCTTGCCTTGATAATCGCAATAACCTCGTCGATGTTTCTTACCGCGACGACAAGGCCTTCGAGGATATGCGCGCGCTTTCTCGCATCGTCAAGCTCGTACTTGGTGCGGCGGAGTATTACCTCGCGCTGGTAGTTAACGTAGTACGCGATAATGTCGAGAAGCCCCATTAACTGCGGCTTGCCGTCCGCTATCGCAACCATGTTAAACGAGAAGTTAACCGAAAGGTTGGTGCTCTTAAAGAGCATGTTTATAATCTCTTTGGGGTTAACGTCGCGCTTGCATTTTATAACGGCGCGAGTACCCTGTCTGTCTGATTCGTCCACGACGTCGGTAATGCCCGAAAGAACGCCCTTTTTCTCTTCGCGCACTTTAATAATGCTCTCTAATAGCTGCGCCTTATTTACCTGATACGGGATTTCGTCGATAACGATAACCTTTTTGTCGCCGTCGTTTTCGATGTGCATTTTCGCACGAATGGAAATCTTGCCCTTGCCCGTATCGTACGCTTTTTCAAGCTCTGTGGGAATGATGACGCCGCCCGTCGGGAAGTCGGGGCCTTTAATTATCTTCATCATATCTTTAAGCTTAATGCGCGGATTGTCGATATACGCGATTACGCCGTCGATGCTTTCCATAAGGTTGTGCGGCGGAATGTTTGTCGCAAGACCGACCGCGATACCCGTCGCGCCGTTTACGAGAAGGTTGGGAAATCTGCCGGGAAGAATATCCGGCTCGAGCATTGTGTCGTCGAAGTTGCACGACCAACGCACCGTGTTTTTGTCGATGTCGCGGAGTAGTTCGAGCGCGAGCGGAGTGAGCCTTGCCTCGGTATAACGCATAGCGGCGGCGCCGTCGCCGTCCACCGAGCCGAAGTTGCCGTGCCCGTCTACGAGTATAGCGCCCATGTTAAAAGGCTGCGCCATACGCACCATAGCCTGATAAATGGAGGTGTCGCCGTGGGGGTGAAGCTTACCCAAGCAATCGCCGACGATACGCGCGCTCTTACGGTACGGCTTGTCGGGCATAATGCCGAGTTCCTTCATGGTATAAAGTATTCTGCGCTGAACGGGTTTAAGACCGTCCTCAACCCTCGGCAGAGCGCGGTCGAGTATGACCGATTCCGAATACGGTATCATCGAATCGCGCATTACATCTTCCATTGCCTGGATGATGAGCTTTTGATTTTCCTGATTTATTTCGTTTTCCATACTTACCCTTGTAGGTTGTTTTACCCGAATTTATGTTTTTCGTCGGTAGCGCTTACGGCTTAAAAACTATATCTTTTATTTACGCTGTATTACGCCGGTTTAAAGTCGTCTACCTTATTAAAGTCGGCGTGTTCTATTATATACTCGCGCCTAAGTTCCACCGCGTCGCCCATAAGCACGGACACAAGCTTTTCGGCCTCCGCGGCGTCGTCGATAGACACCTGGATAAGCGCGCGGTTTTTGGGGTCCATAGTCGTTTCCCAAAGCTGGTCGGCGTTCATCTCGCCGAGACCTTTATAGCGCTGAACGAGCGCGCCCTTTCCCAAGCGCGCCTTTGCGTCCGCTAACGCAGCCTCGTCGTAAGCGTATTCCACCTTTCCGCCCTTTTCTATCTTGTAAAGCGGCGGCATACCTATATAGACGTGGCCGTCCGTTATGAGGTCCTTCATATAGCGGAAGAAGAACGTGAGAAGTATAGCTCTTATATGGTATCCGTCGACGTCCGCGTCGGATAGGATTATTACCTTGTGGTAGTTGAGGTTGTCTACGTTAAAGTCCTCGCCTATGCCGCTGCCGAGCGCGGAAATAAGCGTACGGATTTCCTCGTTGGCAAGAACCTGGTCGATACGTTTTTTCTCGGCGTTAAGCGGCTTGCCCCTTAACGGAAGCACCGCTTGGTACGCGCGCGCTCGCGCCTGCTTGCACGTTCCGCCCGCGCTGTCGCCCTCGACTATAAACAGCTCGTTGTTTTCCGGCTTTCTGCCCGTGCACGGCGTAAGCTTTCCGACAAGGTTAAAGTTATCTATCGCGTTTTTGGCGCGAGTGATTTCCTTTTGCTTTCTTGCCGCCTCTCTGACCTTTGCCGCGAGCATCGCCTTTTTGAGTATTTGCTCGCCCACGTCCTCGTTTTCGGGTCTGTTAAAGTAGTCGGCAAGAAGCTGGGACACAAGCCCTTCTATCGCTATCCTCGCCGCCGGATTACCGAGCTTGGTTTTGGTCTGACCTTCGAATTGTACGTTGGTCATCTGAATGGAAAGCACTGCGGTAAGACCCTCGCGGTAGTCGTCGCCCAAGAGGTTTGCGTCCTTATCTTTAAGCATGCCCACGCGACGGGCAAAGTCGTTCATAACCTTAGTGTACGCCGCTTTAAAACCGGTCTCGTGAGTGCCGCCTTCCGTCGTCGGAATGTTGTTGACGTACGAGAAAAGGTTTTCGGTATAAGCGTCGGTGTGCTGGAAGGAAAGCTCCATCGCTATGCCGTCCTTTTCGCCCTTAATCATTACCGGCTCTTCGTACAGCATGTTTTTGGCCTCGTTAATGTATTTAACGAAGTCGACGATACCGCCCTCGTAATAGTACTCGGTAGAGCGGTAGCTTTCGCCTATCATGACGCGCTCGTCGACAAGCTTTATCCTAAGCCCCTTATTGAGAAAGGCAAGCTCTTTTAAGCGCTTTGCAATCGTGTCGAACTGGAACACCGTCGTTTCGAAAATTCTTCTGTCCGGCATAAAGCGCACGCGGCTTCCGTGCTTGTCCGTTTGTTCGCCCGTTTCGATAAGGTGATACTTGGGGACGCCGCCCTTAATCTCGCCGTTAACCGCCTTCGACTCGAATTCCATTCTGTAAACCTTGCCGTCGCGGTAAACCTCTACTTTAAGCCACTCGGAAAGCGCGTTGGTAACCGACGCGCCCACGCCGTGAAGTCCGCCCGAATGCGCGTAATTGCTCGAGTCGAACTTACCGCCTGCGTGAAGCTGGGTAAAAACGACCTCTACGCCCGACACTCCGAGCTGAGGGTGAATGTCCACCGGAATGCCGCGCCCGTCGTCCTCGACGGAAGCAGATCCGTCGCTGTGAACGGTTACGTTAACGGTGGTGGCAAAGCCGTTTGAAACCTCGTCGATAGAGTTATCGACGATTTCCCAAAGTATATGATGCAGTCCTTTTACTCCCGTGGTGCCGATATACATACCGGGACGAAGCCGAACCGCGTCCAACCCCTCCAATACTTTTATATCGCCCGCACTGTAATCTGACATATTATCCTCCGTTTTTAAGCGCACCCCTAAATAAAGGGGACACGTAACACCCTATTATACCACAGTTAGTTTTTTTTCTCAACTGATTTGATATAATTATCGAAAATTTCATTTTTTATAGCTTAGAGCGCGCCCGTATTCTCGCCGAAAAACGGGATAATTCGAGGCGATTTACACGGCTTTAAGCACCAAATAATACACGTCCCTGCCGCCGCTCGTGTGCGATAACGCCTCGCCGCCGACGGCGGAAATTACCGCCCTTACCGTGCCGCCCGACGTATCGAAAGAGTACGCTATTCCGCCCGATACGGAATATGAAAGCACCGTCTTATCTTCCGAAAAAACGGCGATAGCGCCATGCTCGCCCTCTACCGCGCCGATAAAATATCCGCTTCGCGCCGCGCACAGTTTTATTCCGTCGAACGAACGTAATCTTTCGGGTTTAACGGCGCCCTCAGCCTTGTACGTAATAAATCCGTCCGCACTCTCGAAGCAGGCGTAGCACACGCCAGAATATACAAGGCAACCGCTCGTCGCCGTAAAGCCGAGCGAATATACGTGATAAAGGGTAAACGAATAGTCGATAAATAAAACGGTCGCTATGCCGTTTTTACTGCACGCCGCGATAAAACCTCGTTCACACGGCATGACGGCATAAGGATCGATTATATTTTTCCCGTCGCCGCCGTAAGAGTGTTCGACGCCGTCGCCGCCGGCTATAAAAGAATACAGCACGAGCGAGTCGTAGCGCGGAAGAGAGTTGGCGCGCGCCGCCAAAACGTACTTATCGCCCAAATCGAAGCACCCTAAATATTTAAGAGAATAAGCGCTGTCCACTCTCGTACTGTGTCCGTTTTTCCATTCGCTCACCTCGTACTCGGTAAGCTTTAACGACGTTCCCGACGGCTGAGAGATGACCGCGACGACGCCGTTATTAACGGGCAAAACGTCGAGCGCGTCGCCGTCGGTTTGCTCGACGCACACGCTCGCGGTGCAATCGGCGCCCACAAAATAAACCTTTCTTTCCGCCGTAACGATAAATCCTTCCCCGAACGCCGCCGCCGCCGAGATGTTTCCGTCCAAATACGAAAACGCTTTTATTTCCCCTTCCTCGCTCAGCTTGCAGATAAATCCGCCGTAGCCGTCGAAGTCGAGACCTTTGACGGTAGCGTTACCGAATATGTACACCGAGCCGAACAAGAAGAACGCTTTTACTACGCTTTCGTCCCCAAGCCCCATAAGCCGCGTTTCGGATATAATCCCGTCCGCTTTGCCCGCGCTCGGCGCGCGAAGCTTGTCGTGCACCGGCTCTTCCACTACGGGAGGATCGTCCTCTTTGGGCGGATCTTTGGGCTTTTCGCCCGACGAAAACACGCCGAGCACCGAAAACTCGGGCACAAACAAAATAACGGCGACAAGCGCCACGATAATTATATTAAGCAGCGTAATTACAATGCCCTGGGCTTTACTCAGTTTCACGGCACACCTCGAAAATAAGAGAGTACCATAAATAGTAGCACAAAAAATGCGCCTATTTTATATCGGCGCAAAAACAGTCAAATCCTAACAAAATTATGTAATTTTTTCTTTACGGCGCGAGGAAATTATCTGCCGCGGCCTTTGGGTCTTACAAGCTCGGCTCGCGCCTTTTCGCTTTTTATAACCGCCTTGTACACTTTGGACTGGTGCGCTATGTCGGGAACAAGCGGATTTCTCCAGCAAAACGGAATAAGCTCGTCGGCGTCGCCCACCCATTTAGGCTCGTCGGCAAGCCTCGCCGTAGTGCCGAGACGGTCGCGCATTTTGTCGAGGTTGTCGCGCTCGGCGATACTCGCCGCGCCGACAACGATTGCCGCCGCAGATTCGAGGTCGACGGTAATAACCTTTTCGGACTTGGCTTTGCTTATCGTACGGCTGATTGACTTAGTCGTCTTTTTTTTGCCGGGCGTGTACGTTTTTGAAACGGGCGAAGTTTTTTGCTCGAGCCTGTCCTTTGCTTCGAGATACTCTTCGGTTTTGGTTTTGGGCAAAACAACCTCGGGCACCTCTACGCTGCCCTTAGTGCGACCTACCGTTCGGACGTATTCCATTTCGGGAATAACCGACTCCTCTATTATCTTTTCGATGTCTTTTGCCACAATACTTTTTTTCCGTTCGGTCCGCGTAAACGCTTAACGCGCGAATACTGTATATATTATATATAATCTGCGCAAATTTGTCAATTTATAATTTCGCTTCACGGCGCCACCGCTATTTTTTACACAAGCCTGATAAAGCCCGTTTGCCTTAACGCCTCGTACAATACGAGCGCGACGGTGTTGCTTAGGTTAAGCGAACGAAGCCCCGTCGACATGGGGATTCTCAGCGCGGTCTCGGGATTGGAAAAAATCAAATGCTCGGGAAGTCCTTTCGTTTCCTTCCCGAATACGAGATAGTCGTTATCCCTAAACTCAACGTCGGTGTACCTTTTCGCCGCCTTTTTGGACAGATAGAAAAACCTGCCGCCTTTGTTACGGGCAAAAAAGTCGTCGAGGTTGTCGTAGTATGTAAGATCGAGCTTATCCCAATAATCAAGCCCGGCGCGTTTTAGCTTGGCGTCGGTAATCTCAAACCCCATCGGCTTTACTATATGAAGCTTAGCACCGGTGCAGGCGCACGTCCGAGAGATGTTGCCCGTGTTCTGGGGAATCTCCGGCTCTACCAAAACTATATTAAACATCGCCGTTTTCGCGGTTTTCCGCAGACGCCCGAGGCTCGAGGCAGTCGATTAAAAAGTCAACTATATCCTCGTACACCTCGCCTTTGTTTATCTCGTTGAGTATTTCGTGCCGAGCGCCGTCGTAAAGTTTAAGCCGCGCGTCTATTCCGCACTTTTTAAGATAATGTTTATGAAGCCGCTTTACGTCCTTGCCGTACTCGCCCACGCCGTCCGACTTTCCGGACGCCAACATAAGCCTGAAATCGGACGGGACATTGCTTCTGTCCTTTATGGTGCTTTTTATGCCGTAAAGCATGGTTTTGTAAAACCCGACCGAGCATGTAAAATTGCAGAACTTGTCCGCAACGTACTTAGCCACCTCGGTGTTGTCGCGGTTAAGCCAGTGGCTGTACCCCTCGCCGATTTTTTTGTCGTACTTGGTGAATGTGAGGTCGGCAAAAAGCCTTCCCACCGCTTTGGGATTAGACTTACATTTTTTCTTTGCGACAAGCCGTCCGAACGCCGCCGCGATTCCGCCTTGAAGCGCCGAGCCGACGAGCACCGCGCCCGACACCGAACCCGAATATCTTTCTATAAACCTCTGCGCCAAAAAACTGCCGTAGCTGTGTCCGACGACGAGCACCTTGTTAACGTTCCACCGCTCTTTGGCGATATCCACTTCCTGCTTAATGTCGTCCACGGTGTCCTCGAACATTCCGTCGTAGGCAAGCCCGAGCGCGTCCTCGTCGGTATGTCCGAAGCCGCGGTTATCCATGCCGATTACGTAAAACCCGTTGGAATTGAGGAAGCGGCAAAAATCGTCGTACCTGTCGATATACTCGCACATTCCGTGGACGACGACGACCGCGCCGCGCGGCGAGGAAACGCCGTCCTCCCAGAACCGAACGCATATCTTTTTTCCGTCGCGAGCGGTAAAGCTCTCCATACCGGCCTCCGTTCATAAAAGAATATCAATCGGAGTATAGTATACAGTAATGTACCGTTTATGTCAAGGCTGTGAGTAAAAAACGCCTTTTTCGGAGGTGAAAAGTGAAGAAAATAGTGTTTACGGGCGGCGGAACCGCAGGACACATAACCCCAAACCTCGCGCTTATCGACGCGCTTAAAGGTGAATACGAGTGCTTGTACGTGGGAACCGACGGCATGGAAAAAGAGCTGTGCGCAAAAAGAAATATCGCATTTTACGAGGTGCCGGCGGTAAAGCTTCGCCGCGACGCGTTTTTTAAAAACCTGCTTTTGCCGTTTAAGCTTAGCTCGTGCGTAAAACGCGCCGTAAAAACGTTAAAGCAAGTAAAGCCCGACCTCGTTTTTTCAAAAGGCGGATACGTCGCGCTTCCCACCGTGCTCGCGGCAAATAAACTTAAAATCCCCGTACTCTGCCACGAGAGCGACATCTCGCCCGGAATTACGACCAAAATCACCTCGCGCCGCGCAAAAAAGGTGCTGTGCGCGTTTGAACAAGCGGCAAGCAAATTCGCTCGCGGCGTCTATGTGGGAACGCCAATTCCGCCTTCCCTCATCTCGTACAAAAAAACAGCTATCGGAAGTAAACCGCGCCTACTTATAATGGGCGGATCGTCGGGCGCCAAAGCGATAAACGACGCGCTTTCCGCCGCGCTTTACCGCCTTACCGAACGCTTCGACGTGGTGCATATAACGGGCAAAAACAAGGGCGACGATATCCTCGCGCCCGGCTACGAAAAAATCGAGTTTTGTTCCGACATGCCCAAACTGTACTCATCCGTCGATATCGCCGTATCCCGCGCCGGCGCCAACTCGCTTTTCGAGCTTCTCGTTCTCAAAATTCCGACGGTAGCTATTCCGCTCGAAAAAGCGTCGCGCGGCGACCAAATTCAAAACGCCGAATATTTTTACGGCAAGGGCGCGCTATCGGTACTTAGGGAAGGATCGCTCACCGCCGACAGTCTTATTGACGCGGTAAACAAAACGTACGACGAGCGCGACTCTATCCGCGCTTCGATTTCCGCCCTTCCCCCAATCGACGGCACAAAAAAGATAATCTCGATAATAAAAGAAGTTATAGAAAACAATAACCGCACAATAAAAAGTAGCGAAAACAATTTTTCCGCTACTTAATAAATCATTTTAACATTAAAGTCGCCGTAGGCAGTGAAGCGTGTTAATTTTTATCTCTTATCTCTTATCTCTTATTTATAATAGTCCACGCCCGACTTAAATATCTTCATATCGGTTTCGGCATAGGAATTAACCGCGTTTTTCATCATGAACTCGCCGACGCGCTCGCTGTGTCCCATTTTGCCGAGCACCCTGCCGTCGGGGCTTACGATGCCCTCGATGGCGAGCATAGAGCCGTTGGGGTTGTACGGCGACGTCATGGTCGCGTGGCCGTCGGGGTCGCAGTACTGCGTTGCAATCTGACCCTTTTCGATAAGCGTTTTAAGCGCGGCGTCGGTCGCTACAAACTTGCCCTCGCCGTGCGACACGGGCACTTTAAACACGTCGCCTACCTTAACGCCGCTCAGCCACGGGCTTATACCCGTCGCTACGCGGATATCGACGAGCGTCGACACGTGCCTGCCGATATTGTTAAACGTGAGCACGGGGTCGGTGGGCTTGGGCTTGGAGATATGTCCGTACGGTAAAAGTCCCAGTTTTACAAGCGCCTGGAAGCCGTTGCAGATGCCGAGCGCAAGCCCGTCGCGCTTATACAGCAGCTTTTCCACCTCGTCGGCTATTCTTGCGTTGGAGAAGAACGCCGCAATAAGCTTGGCGCTGCCGTCCGGCTCGTCGCCGCCAGAAAATCCGCCGGGTATAGCGAGTATCTTGCACGAGGCAATCGCCTTTGCCATAGCTTTAACCGATTCCTCTACGTCTTTGGGCGAGAGGTTTTTAACGACGAATATTACCGGTTCGGCGCCTGCTTCCTCGAACTTTTTGGCGGTGTCGATTTCGCAGTTGGTGCCGGGGAACACCGGGATAAACACCTTTATCTTTTGGGGCTTGGGACCTTTTGCGCGCGTACGCTTTTCGCCATTTCCCGTGTACGAATAGTCCTCGACCTTGCCCTCCGCCTTTGCGGTGGTCGGGTACACGCCCTCGAAGGTCGAAGTAAACGCGGCGATAAGCGGCGCGCCGTCCACCTTTTTGCCGCCCTCGACGCGGTCGCCGCTTTCCGAGCGAATTACATTCGCGCCGATAAGGAAGCTTCCGTCGTCAGTCGTTACGCCCAAAAACTCGGGGTCGTAGCCGTAAAAATCCTCGCCGCATTTGGCGGAGAAAATAATATCGCCCACGCGCTCTTCAAACAGGTTGCGGTTATCGTGCGCGAAAGCAAAGCCGAGCGAGTTTCCGAGACACGATTTTATTATGGTCGCAGCAGCGCCGCCGCGCTCGACCACCGCCGCCGCAGATATGTTGCCGCGGCCTATCTCGCCTGCCAAAAGCTTTAAGAAGTCGTTTAGGTTTTCAAAGTCGGGATAGCCGAACTCGTCGCGCTTAATCGAGTATCTGTAAACGCGCTCGCCTGCCGCGCCGAATACGTTTCCTATCGTAACGGCGCTGTCCATAACGCCGAGGCCGAAGCATATAAGCGTAGGCGGAACGGAAATCTTTTCGAAGGTACCCGACATAGAGTCCTTGCCGCCTATTGCCGCGTGCTTCATCTTTATCTGCGCCGTAAGCGCGCCGAGAAGCGCCGACATGGGCGCGCCCCACTTTTCTGCGTCGGTGCAGCGCGCGAAAAACTCCTGCATCGTGAGATAGATATTTTCGGGACGAACGCCTGCCGCAACAAGCTTTTCGACGGCGACTATTACCGAATACATACCGCCGACAAACGGCGACTCGTCGCACAGCATAGGGTCGAAGCCGTGCGAGCTGACCGTACAAAAATCGGTGTTCGCCGGAATTTTAGCCGCCATTACGCTCGACGGAGTGAGCTGTGTTTTGCCGCCGAACGGCATAAACACGCTGCCTGCGCCGACCGTGGAGTCGAACATTTCGGACAAACCCTTTTGCGAGCAAACGTTATAGTCTGAAAGAATGCTTTTAATAAGCCCTTCGTAATCACCCTTAGCGTAAAGCGCGGCGCGTTTTGCGCTCATGCTTCCGAAGTACTTGACCGCAGGGTCTTTTATAAGCGCGTCGGCTTCCTGCCTTACGCCGTTGGAATCGAGAAATTTTCTTTCGAGGTCGACTATAAGATGACCGTTAAGATACATTCTCATTCTGCCCTTATCGGTAACCTTTGCGATAACGGTGGCGTCCACGTTTTCTTCGTGGCAAAGCTTTTTAAACTCGGCGAGCGTTTCGGGTGAAATGACAACCGCCATTCTTTCCTGGCTCTCGGATATCGCAAGCTCGGTAGCGGAAAGCCCGGCATACTTTTTGGGCACGTTGCCAAGCTCTATATCAAGCCCGGGCGCAAGCTCGCCCACCGCGACGGACACGCCGCCTGCGCCGAAGTCGTTGCACCGTTTTATAAGTTTTGTAAACTCGCCGTTACGCATAAGGCGCTGAAGCTTGCGCTCTATCGGCGCGTTGCCCTTTTGAACCTCCGCGCCGCAAGTTTCTATCGAGTGCGCGTCGTGCGGCTTGCTCGAGCCGGTGGCGCCGCCGCAGCCGTCCCGTCCGGTCTCGCCGCCGAGAAGAACGACAACGTCGCCAGGTTCGGGGACCTCGCGTATTACGTTTTCCATTTTAGCCGCGCCGACGACAAAGCCGGTTTCCAGCCGTTTTGCGGCGTAGCCTTTGTGATAGTATTCTTTAACCTCGCCGGTCGCAAGCCCTATCTGGTTGCCGTACGAACTGTAACCCTTTGCGGCGCGCTTAGATATAACGCGCTGAGGCAGCTTACCTTCTATCGTCTTGTCGAACGGAAGATTGATGTCCGCGGCGCCCGTTACGCGCATTGCCTGGTACACGTACGCTCTTCCCGATAACGGATCGCGTATAGCGCCGCCCAAACACGTTGCCGCGCCGCCGAACGGCTCTATCTCGGTCGGGTGGTTATGCGTTTCGTTTTTAAAAAGAACGTACCACGGTTCTACCGTACCGTCGCGCATTACTATGTCCTGCTTTATCGTGCAGGCGTTAATCTCGGGCGACACGTCCTGCGCGGTGGCGTAGCCTTGACGCTTTAACATCTTAGCGCCGATTGTGGCGACGTCCATAAGCGAAGGGTACTTGTCGTCGCGGCCCTGATATATCGTGTTAAACATATCGACGTACTCCGCGTACGCTTCATGAATATGCGGATTGTCCGATTTAATCTTAGTTTTGAGCGCCGTCAAAAACGTGGTGTGTCTGCAATGATCACTCCAATACGTATCGATAACGCGAAGCTCGGTGTACGTCGGGTCGCGGCGCTGTCCGCGGAAATACGACTGCACGAACAGAAGGTCGTCGATGCTCATTGCAAAGCCCTGCTCTTTATAGAACGCGGCCACGTCGGCGGCAGGCATAAATATAAAACCTTCCACCATTCTCACAGGTTCCGGCTCGTCCACCTTTTGTTCGAGCGTTTTGGGTTTATCGAGCGAGCACAGTCTGCTCTCGACGGGGTTTACGAGATACTTCTTTATCGCGGCGAGTTCCTTTTCGTCCGCCTCTATCGCGTAAACGCACGCACAGCGCACTTTGGGAAGCGCGCCCTGCGTAAGAAGCTGAATACACTGCGCCGCGGAATCGGCTCGCTGGTCGAACTGTCCGGGCAGATATTCCACGCCGAAAACCTCGCCGCGCGTCGTGGGAAGCACCTCGAGATACACTCTGTCGGTAGCCGGCGTCGAAAATACGATAGGCACCGCCGCAAAAAACTGCTCTTCCGTAAGGCCGTCCACGTCGTAGCGAATAAACATACGCACGGAAGTCTTAATGCCGAGGTTTTCGTACAGCTCGGAAACAAGCGCCTTGTTCGACGCGTCGCGTTCGGTATAAATTCTTTTAATCATTGTCGTCTCCGTTCGGCGGAAATATCCGCTTTAATGTCGTTGTGTAAAGCTGACTAATTAAGCTTGCTTCCTATATCGCGGCGGTAAAAACAATCCTCGAATGTGATTTTTGCGATATTGTCGTACACGGCGCGCTTTGCCGATGCGAAATCGTCCGCCGCCGCCTGAACGCAAAGCACTCTTCCGCCGTTGGTAACCAGTTTGCCGCACTCGGGGCATTTTTTAACGCCTGCAAAGTACACGCTTACGTTATCGTCAAGCGCGTCGAGCCCTTCGATAACGCACCCCTTTTTGTACGACAGCGGATATCCGCCGCTTGCAAGCACGACGTTAATCGACTTTTTGTCCGACCACTCGATTTTTAGTTTGTCGAGCGTGCCGTCGATACACGCGTTAAATATCTCGTAAATATCCGAATTAAGAAGCGGAAGCAGGCTTTGAGTTTCGGGATCGCCGAAGCGCGAATTGTACTCCACCACTCTGACGTCGTCGCCGTCCACCATAAGCCCGAAGTACAGCACGCCCTTAAACGGCGTGCCTTCCTTTTTCATAGCGGCAACGGTCGGCGCGACAATCGTTTTTTCGGTTTTTTCGAGCAGTTCTTTCGTAAAGGTCGGGCACGGACAAAAGGCGCCCATGCCGCCGGTGTTTAAGCCCTTGTCGCCGTCGAATGCGCGTTTATGGTCGCACGAGGTGAGCATACTCGAATAGTGCTCGCCGTCCGTAAAAGCAAGAAGCGTAACCTCGTACCCGGTTAAAAACTGCTCTATTACGATCTCGTTACCGGCAGAGCCGAACTTTTTGTCGGTCATTATTTCGTCGACCGCAGATAATGCCCCTGCCTTGTCCTCGCACACGATTACGCCCTTACCGAGCGCAAGTCCGTCCGCCTTGACTACTACGCGGTAGTCGAGCGAGTTTATGTACGCCTTAGCTTTTTCGGGGTCGGTAAACGACGCGTACTCGGCGGTGGGTATGCCGTACTTTTTCATAAAGTCTTTGGCGTACGCCTTAGACCACTCGAGCCTTGCCGCCGCCTTAGTAGGACCGAATGCGCGTATTCCGCGAGAAGTCAGTTCGTCCACAAGCCCCATGGCAAGCGGATCGTCGGGCGCGACGATAACCGTTTTTATGTTTTTATGCGATACCGCATACTCGACGATTGCTTTTATATCGGTAGCGGAAATGCCCGTTTCTATTACGTTCATTCCGGCGTTTCCGGGCGCGGCGTAGATATCGCCTACTCGCGGCGATTTTCTGAGCGCCGTAACAATCGCGTGTTCCCTGCCGCCGCCGCCTATAATAAGGATATCGTCCTTCGAAATATCCTTAACGTCGCCGCGGTGCGGCGGAACCTTGCCTATCTGCTTTTTAACCTTTTCCATTATTCTCTCCGAGTGAGTTAAAGGTGTTTAATATGCCGAATTGTTTTTAAAATAGTAGACTTATAGCTTAAAAGCAAAACAAAGCCGTATTGCAATCAACTTAGTGTTTAAAGTGGCGCTGACCGACAAACACCATTGCGATACCGGCCTCGTCGCACGCCTTTACCGACTCGTCGTCCTTGATGGATCCGCCCGGCTGAATGATGGCGGTAATGCCTGCTTTTACGCATTCCTCTACGCAATCGGGGAACGGGAAAAACGCGTCCGACGCCATGACCGAGCCTTTGGCTTCCTTGCCGGCGTGCGCTATGGCCTGCTGAGCCGCCCAAATGCGGTTGGTCTGACCCATGCCGATACCGGTAGTCCTTCCCGGCTTGCCGATGACGATTGCATTTGACTTGGTGTGCTTAACGACCTTCCAGTTAAACATAAGCGCTTCGATTTCTTCCTTAGTGGGCTTGCGCTTTGTTACGACGCCCACGCCGTAGGTCGTTTTGGTCTTACCCGAGGCGAGCGTTTCGGTCTTAACCTCGGCGGCCGTTTTAAACACCTTCATATCCTCGTTCTCGATAAGCGTATTGTCGTACTTTTGAACGAGCAAGCCGCCGTACACCTTTTTCATGTCGTACGCGGTAGTAGCGCGCGGCGCCGCGATGTTTTCTATCTTGAGCAAGCGGATATTCTTTTTCTGTTCGAGCACTTCGAGCGCGTCTTTCGTGTAGTCGGACGCCATAACAATCTCGATAAATATTTTATTTATTTCTTCCGCGGTAGCCTTATCCACAGTTCCGTTTATAGCGAGTATTCCGCCGAATACCGACACGGGATCGGACTCGTACGCTTTGAGATACGCCTCGTGAACGGTCTTGCCGGTGCCTACGCCGCACGGATTGGCATGCTTGCACGCAACGACGGCAGGCGTATCGGGATACTCTTTTAAAAGCTCGAGCGCGCCGTTTGCGTCGTTGATGTTGTTGTAGGAAAGCTCTTTTCCCCAAAGCTGTTCCGCCGCGGTGAGCGCGCCCACCTTAGCGAGCGGCTCGCGATAGAACACCGCGCTCTGTTGCGGATTCTCGCCGTAGCGAAGATCCTGCGCCTTGTCGTAGGCAAAGGTTATATGCTCGGGATATTCGATACCGAGAAGGTTTTGCATGTAGCCAGAGATGAGCGAGTCGTACGCCGCGGTGTGGCGGTAAACCTTGTACGAAAGCATAAGCCTGAACTTTTCGTCGTCCGTGCCTTTTTCTATTGCCTCGATAACCGAATCGTAATCGGCAGGCTCGCAAACGACGAGCACGTCCTTATAATTTTTAGCCGCGCTTCTAAGCATAGTCGGGCCGCCGATATCGATATTTTCAATCGCTTCGGGAAGCGTAACGTCGGGCTTTTGGATAGTCGCCTTAAACGGATAGAGGTTGACCGCAACGACGTCTATGGTGTTGTAGTTAAGCTCGTCGAGCGTTTTCATATGCTCGGGATCGTCGCGACGCGCGAGAAGTCCGGCATGAACCGCAGGGTGAAGGGTTTTTACCCTGCCGTCGAGACACTCTCTGAACCCGGTAACGTCGGAGATGGATATCGCCTTTATTCCGCTGTCCTTTAACGCCTTGAGCGTGCCGCCCGTAGACACCACCTCGTAACCCAACTTTTCGAGTCGCTTCGCAAACTCCACGACCCCGGTCTTGTCGCTTACGCTTATAAGTGCGCGTTTTTTCATATTGTACCTATGTCCTCCTTGACATGTTTTTACTTGTTGTCGGTTTTTATTGTTTTTCGGTTTTTACTTGTTGTCGGTTTCGATATAATATAACTCCGCCCGAAATAAATGGGTTACTTCGAGCAAAGCAGCGCCACCGCTTCGACGAGAAGGGGGTGCTCTATGTCGTTAAGAATACGCTGTTGAAGCGATTCGGGCGTATCGGTGGGAAGCACGTCGAGCGAGCGCTGCAATATAATCTCGCCGGTGTCGGTTCCGCCGTCCACGTAGTGAACGGTCGCACCGCTCTTTTTTTCGCCTGTGGCGATTACAGCCTTGTGAACGTTAAGCCCGAACATTCCCCTGCCGCCGAACTTTGGAAGAAGCGCCGGGTGAATGTTGACTATTTTTCCTGCGTACTTATCGAGAAGAGGCCGAGAGATTATACCGAGATAACCGGCGAGTACGATTAAATCCACGTCGTACTTTTCGAAAACCTTTCGCACCTCGGCGTCTCTGGACAGTTCGCTGTCGTAATCGGCTTTACGGAAAATATAGCAGTCTATACCGGCATTTTTGGCGCGTTCTATGCCGAACGCCGCGGCGTTACTCGTAACGGCAACGACGATTTTCCCGTCAAACTTTCCGGCCGCCTGGCCGTCGATAAGCGCCTGGAAATCGGTTCCGCCGCCCGAAAACATGACAGCTATGTTTTTCATTTATAAACCCCTTGTGCCTCGATATGTTGTTAAAGATTTGCTTATCCGCGCTTTATTAAAGTAAAACGCCCTCGCCCTTAACGGTCTCGCCGATGACGTACGCCTTTTCGCCGAGCGCGCATGCTTCCTTGACGAATTTATCCGCGTCCTCTTTTTTGACCGCGGCGACCATGCCGATACCCATGTTAAAGGTGTTGTAAAGCTCTTGCGGTCCGAGATTCGATTTTTCGGCGAGAAGCGCGAAAATATCGGGGCGCGGAAACGAATGTATATCGACCTTGCAACCGATACCCTTAGGGAAAATCCGCGGAATGTTTTCTATAAAGCCGCCGCCCGTAATGTTGGCAAGTCCGAGAATATCGAACTTTTCGGCAAGCGCCAAAACCGGCTTAACGTAAAGATGCGTGGGGGTAAGAACGACGTCGAGAAGGCTTTTACTTCCAAGCTTTTCGCGCTCGAGCGCGTCGACGTCCTCGCCGAGAAGCCGTCTTACAAGCGAAAAGCCGTTAGAATGAAGTCCGCTCGAAGCAAGGCCCACAAGCACGTTGCCTGCCGTAATCTTGCTGCCGTTTATAATCTTGTCGCGCTTTACGATACCCACCGAAAAGCCGGCAAGGTCGTATTCCCCGGCGCCGTACATGGACGGCATTTCGGCGGTCTCGCCGCCGACGAGCGCGCAGCCCGTTTCCTTACAGCCGTCAGCTATGCCCTTAACGACTTCGGCGACTACGTCGGGATTGATTCTGCCCGTCGCGATATAGTCGAGAAACAACAGCGGCTTTGCGCCCTGGCACACTATGTCGTTAACGCACATAGCAACGCAGTCGATACCGACAGTGTCGTTCTTGCCGGAAAGGAATGCGTATTTAAGCTTGGTGCCTACGCCGTCGGTACCTGCAACCAGCACGTCGCCGTTTTCGCCGTCGAGCGAATAGAAGCCGCCGAACGAGCCTAATCCCTGCAACACGTTGGCGTTGAAGGTGGACGCCGCATGAGCCTTAATTTTATCGACCGCGGCATAACCGCGAGTAACGTCTACGCCTGCGTCCGAATATGTAATCTTTTTATTGTCTGCCATTTTTTTCTCCGAAATATCGATTGTATTTTTTTATCACACCAAAGGAAAAGCGCGGCGAATACAAATGTGTATCCGTGGCGCTTAAACCCAAATTATTATTTTAGCCCGATACGGCGCATCATCTCGTGATAAGCGCCCTCTACTCCGCCCATGTCGCGGCGGAAACGGTCCTTGTCGAGCTTTTCTTTTGTCTTGCTGTCCCAGAAACGGCATGTGTCGGGGCTTATCTCGTCGGCGAGAATTATTTTGCCGTGATACCTGCCGAACTCGAGCTTAAAGTCGATAAGGTCGACGCCCACGCCGGCAAAGAACTTTTTGAGAATGTCGTTAATCTTACGCGCCATTTTGGCTATGGCGTCGAGTTCCTCACGGGTCGCCCAGCCGAACGCAAGCGCGTGGTCCTCGTTTATCATAGGGTCGCCCAGCTCGTCCGACTTGTAGTAAAGCTCGAGTATGGGCATCGACGGGACCGTACCCTCGTCTAAGCCGGTGCGCTTGGAGAGCGAACCCGCGACGACGTTACGCATAATTACTTCGAGCGGAACGATTTTTACGTTTTTGACCACCGTACGGCGCTCGGACAATTCTTCTACGAAATGCGTCTCTATACCCTCTTTTTCGAGCAATCCCATAAGGTAGTTGGTCATGCGGTTATTTATAACGCCCTTACCTACTATCGTTCCCTTTTTCAGACCGTTAAACGCCGTGGCGTCGTCCTTGTAGTCGACGATGAGAAGATCGGGATCGTTTGTCGCGTAGACCTTTTTCGCCTTACCTTCGTACAGTTGTTCAAGTTGTTCGACCATTATATTATCTCCTTAAAGGTTGAATTGCATTTGTTATTTTGTAAGTTCCTTCATTACCGCCGCGTCGTCGGCAAGCGTTTTGTCGCGCATGGACTTAACGTATTCGAGATATTTTTTTGTGAGCGCGTCGTTATCCGCCGCTAACATTCTCACTGCGATAAGCGCCGCGTTAACGCCTGCGTTTACGCCCACTACCGCAACAGGAACGCCGTTCGGCATAGGAAGGATACTGAGCACGCTGTCCAGTCCGCCCATAAGCGAGGTCTCGACGGGAAGCGCTATTACGGGAAGAGTCGTCGCCGCGGCGAGCACTCCGCCGAGATGCGCAGCCTTGCCGGCTACCGCTATTATCGCGCCGTAACCGTTATCCCTCGCGCTCTCCGCAAACTCCGCCGCCTCGACGGGTGTGCGGTGCGCGGAAAGGACGCGAACGGTATAACCTACGCCGAATTCGTCGAGCGTTTTAACCGCCGGTTTAACCTTCTCTATATCCGATTTACTGCCCATGATAATGGCGACTTTTCTCATAATACACCTCGGCTTACAGTATAGCACTACCGGTAATAACAGTCAAACGAAATTGCTAAATAAAATTGCGTGGTTTTTCGCATTTAATTACAAACGGCTTTTTTAGGCGTTTCCCTGCTCGGACGCATTATCTTCGCCGGGGATATACTTATCCACAAATTCGTTAAGAATAGCGCCGTACCTCTCGCGGTCGGAAGCTACGCTCGCGGCGTGGCCGGCGTCAAACAGCTCTAACCGCTTATCTGTGGCGGCGCACGCCTCGTACAGCTTTTTGCCGAGCGCGACGGGCACAAACGAATCGCGCTCGCCGTGAATAAACAGCGTAGGAAGCGCGGACGAGCTTACAAGCGCGCAAATATCCGCGTCCGAAACCGAGTATCCGCACTTAAACCTTACGCCCATCGTAAACGGCACCATCAGCCACGACCTGGGTATCTTAACGTCTTTCAAAAGCGAATTGTACTGATCGAGCTGGGAAGAAAAACCGCAGTCGTCGATAACGCATTTAACCTGCGGCGGAGGCTGCATACCGCTAACCGCGGCGACCGTCGAGCCGCCCATCGAAATTCCGAAAAGCGCAATCTTTACGTCGCTGCCGTAAAGCTCGATAACCTTATCTATCCAGCGCATAATATCGAAGCGGTCGAGCCACGCCATGCCGATATACTTACCTTCGCTTATTTTATGGCCGCGCGCCGCCGGCATGTACACGTCGAAGCCCTTTTCGAAAAACATCTGCGCAAACGGCTGAACCGAGCGCGGACCGGCGTGATATCCGTGCTGAACTATCGCCACCCTTTTAACGGGCGCGTCGGATTTGTGTTTAAGCGTCCACGATACAAGTTTAAGCCCGTCGAAAGAGGTAATCGTTTCCTCGCCGAGCGCGGCCTTTACGTCGTCGGTATCGAACCAGGACGTATCCACGCCGTACTTAGCCGGGTCGTCGCCCTCCGGCTCTTTGTAGTTACTTCCTATTACGTAATTCGAATAAACGTGCGTAACCGCAAAAAATACAATCGCAAGAACAAGTATAACTCCGGCAACGGCGATAAGCGCTATCATCCAAGCTTCCATTATAAATTCCTCAAGTAAATTTACCCGAAAAATCCGAGCAGTTTATTATACCACAGCCGAGAGAGACTGTCAAGCGCGACGGAAAGAGTGTAAATTGCTTGACCGCAATAAAAATAAATGATATATTATGTAACGAACCGAATAATTACGCTCTCGTAGTTAAATGGATATAACAGCCCCCTCCTAAGGGGCAATTGAGGGTTCGATTCCCCCCGGGAGTACCAAGCCCCTCGAGCTTTTGCTCGGGGGGCTTTGTATTTCCGCCACGGAATCGATTGCGCCGAAGAAAAGCAAAACAAAATGCAATTACGAAAAAGAATTGTAACTTTTAATAATGCAAACGACTTTCGGCGCAAAGTTCGCTAGCCGCTTGGCGCTTGCGCCATAGGCCGCCGCCGCTGTGGCGGCATTCCCCCCAAAGCGGCGCTGACGCGCCCAAATGAATAGATAAGAGATAATAAATAATAATGAAGAATCGAGCGAGTAATATCGTCGCCGCTTTGTATTATTATCTCTTATCTTTTATTTTTTATCTTTTATCTTTATCGGTATACATTATACCGATTTTTAATAGACTCTTCACTACACCCTAAAAAAATAATTATTGACATCACTCTACGTTTTTGATATACTTGTAAAAAATTTCATACGGAGGACAATATGAAAAAACTGTCGAGCTTAAGCGGAATCGTATCTGTCGTTACGGCTTTTTGCATAACGGGAATTTGCGCGTGCACCGACGTGCCCACCCCGAACGGAAACACGCACGACCCCCTTCCGCCGCCCGAAATCGAATACACGGTAGACGAAACCCTGCCCAAAAGCGGCAAGGACGCCAACGCGCCGGAATTTTACGCAAGAGAGGTTGAGAAAGTGGACGGCAGTCCGCTCGAGGGACTGACTATATACTGGCTCGGCTCGTCCGTTACCTACGGCGCAAGTTCGGGCGGAGAATCGATGGCGGAATTCCTCGCCAAAAAGACGGGGTCCAACTACAAAAAGGACGCGGTATCCGGCACGACCATTTTCGACGACGGCTCGGCTAAAAGCGAGTCGTACACTCGCCGCCTTACAAACAGCGTGTTCTTCGACAAGAACGCCCGGGTAGACGCGTTTATCTGCCAAATATCCACCAACGACGCGATATCCTACCGCCTTAAATACCGCGGCGTCGTTACCGACGAAACATGCGAGAGTAAGGAAGACTTCGACCTGAGCACAACGCTCGGCGGAGTGGAATACATAATGGCGTACGTATGGGAAACGTGGGGCTGCCCGGTGTACTTCTATTCGGGAAGCTACTTCGGCGACAACGGCTCGGGCGAAAATCGCACCAACGGCGACCCGTCCGGCACCAACTACGCCAAGCTCGTCGAGGACGTTAAGGTCGCGGTCAAGAAATGGCAAGAGCTCGGCTACAACGTGGACGTTATCGACATGTTCAACGACGAGGACTTTAACGCGCAGGTTTCGGAAGAGTATTACAGATGGTGCGTAAGCGACCCCATTCACCCCAAGCGCGCCGGCTACCTTAACTGGTGGATGCCTTACTTCGAGCAGTACCTTACCGTAAAGCTCGACCCTCGTTATTCCTAAAACCAATATAGCGTATAAAAGGAGAAAGTAAATGAAGTCAATCGGAAGAAAAATATTATCGGTAGTATTATCGCTCGCCGCCGTTTTCGCGCTGACCGCGTTTTTAACAGCCTGCGACGAAGTAATCGAGGAAGTTCCGCAAGGCGACTACGCCCTTTCCTACGCCAGAGGCGCATACCTCGCAACCGGCGTCGCGCCCCGGACCAAGTACTACGACGAGGGCGAAGAGGTAGTGCTCGCGGCCGCGACAACGTTCGAGTTTGACGGCTACACCTTTGCCGGCTGGAACGACGGCGAAAACACGTACGACGCAGGCGCGACTTACACCATGCCGGCTCGCGACGTCAAAATGACGGCGCAGTGGACGGAGGGCAATCCCAACAAGTCGATTACGGTAAGTTCGATGTCGTTCGACGACGGCAAGTTCGTCGTCGAGGGCGAGATCGGTTCGGCGGTAAATAAGCTCGTAATGCACATTCATAACAGCAACAGTCCCGTCGTCAACTGCGCGTTCGAAGCGGTAATAACCGGAAGCTCTTTCAAAGCGGAAATAGCTCTTTCGTCTATCAAAAACGTGAACGGCGACGTTCCTGCAAGCTCTGCGTATCTCAACGTTCGCTACGAGCTGAACGACGACGGTTTCGACGGCACTCTCAATCTTTTGCCGAGTCGGGACGGCGCGTTTTCCGTGGGCGCGACGCACAATTACGACGGCAAAATTTGGACGGTGTATGCGGACAACAGCAGAACGTATTTAATGTGGAAAACGGCGCCCGTTCAGCCCCAGCCCGGCGACGGCGACCTTACCGTAAAGGTATCGGCGATGTACTTCGAGACCGCAAAGTTCATTATCGAAGGCGAATGCGGCGAGGACGTCGACACGCTTATTTTCCACCTTCACAACAGCAACAACCCCGTTATTAACTACACGTTTAACGCGGTTATATCGGACGGCGAGTATAAAGCCGAGGTTTTGCTTAGCGATATCAGGCGCGAAAACGGCACCGAACCTATCCAGACCTACATAAACGTCAGATACGAGCGTAACGACGAGGGATATAAAAGCCTCAACCTTTTGCCTGGTACGGACGGCGACTACACCGTAGGCGCGGAATACGTTTACGCAGGCAAGCTCTGGACGCTTAACGCCGACAATAACAGAACGTATCTTAACTGCGAAACAACCGACCTTCCCAATACCGACATGGAAGACGAAGGCGGCGACAAAACCCCCGTCGTAACGGCAGGCAGCATCGGCTTTGACGAAGGATATTTCGTGTTTACCGGGAATATCGAAAACGTAACAAAGCTCTACGTTTACCTTATAAACACAAACGTTTCGGGCAGTCTCGATAATTACGTGGAAGCGGAAATTGCGGACGGCAGGTTTACCGCTCGCCTTTCGCTCGATAACCTTATCGGATACAACGTAGGCAACAACATTCCGTTTAACCTCCGCTATAAAATCGACGACCTGTCCGTCGCCACGACAAACGTGGCCCAAGGCTCGCTCGATATTACCCAAACCCACACCTACGCCGGAAAGGCGTTTAGGATAGGAATAAACGGCGGCTGCGTCGCGCTCTACTACGACGCTGCCCCCACTCCGCCCGAAGAAGGCGACCCCGACTACACCGTAAAAGCAAACTCGATGCGCTTTGAAAGCGGCAAGTTTATCGTCGAGGGCGAAGTCGGAAAGGACGTAGACAGTCTTGTTTTCCACCTAAACAACACATCCAACCCGGCGTTCGACCTTACCGTAACGGCGGTGATTTCGGAAGGAAGCTATAAGGCGGAGGTAGCCCTTGCGGACATTAAGCGTCCCGACGGCAGCGACGCCCCTTCCTCGTACATCAATGTTCGGTACGTCTTTAATGACGACAACAACAACGGCGCGTACTATAATCTTCTGCCCGGAACAAGCGGATCGTTTATCGTCGGACAGGAATACCGATACGGCGACAGAACGTGGACGTTAAAAGCGGACGCTAACAGAACGTACCTTAATTACAGTGCGGTTACCGACGCGTACCGTATAACAAACGTTAAGCTCGAGCTTGTCGGAGGGGTGCCTACTCTTACTATTTCGGGCACGACCACTACTGCGATTGAAGCAAGTCAGTTAAGGCTGCTGCTCGACAAAAACAAGGGCACCACCGAACAGAAGTATATCGAGAACAGCTCTTCGACCGACGGAACGTTCAGCTTTACAATCGACCTTACGAATCTTATCCCGTCGGTTGACACGGCAACGCCCGGCGATCAGCAAGCATACTTCATTCGGCTTTATAACGGTACGAACAAAATTGCCGACCTCAATTCGCGCTGGGCTTCCGACCTGCTCTGGGAAAGAGGACAAATCGAAACGGACGACGCAATTTACTACCTCATGAAAAACACCGCTTGGGACAACACCGCTTGGAACACCCTCGGCGTCGTTAAGGTCGATAAGTAAAATCCGTTGCGTAAAATAAATCACCTCGTAGCTTTATACTACGGGGTGATTTTTTCATTCGACAAAAATTTGCTATCGGCAAAAACTTTTAAAAATAGAAAAAATACATTGATTTTTTGCCGATAAAGTGATACAATAAAAATATGAAATGTCTATCGGTTGCGCAAGTCGCTAAAAAATGGAATATGTCGGAACGCAGTGTTCGCAATTATTGCGCCGAGGGCAAGGTTGTCGGCGCTTTCCTTTTGGGAAAAACGTGGCGCATTCCCGAGGACGCCGCAAGACCCGAGCGCGCGAAAGCAACCGCTTCCCTTTTGTCGCGTCTTATTGCCGAAAAAAACAGTGCTCTTCACGGCGGAATATACCATAAGGTTCAGATAGAGTTTACCTACAATTCCAATCATATCGAGGGCAGCCGTTTAACTCACGACCAAACGCGTTATATCTTCGAAACAAACACAATAGGTATCGAAGGACAAGTGCGCGCGGACGACATTATAGAAACGGCAAATCATTTTAAGTGTATCGATATGATTTTGGAAAACGTAAATAAAAAGCCGACCGAAGGCTTTATAAAAGAGCTGCACCGCGTGCTTAAAAACGGAACGAGCGACAGCAGAAAAAATTGGTTTGCGGTAGGCGATTACAAAAAGCTTCCAAACGAAGTCGGCGGACGAAATACCGCAAGCCCCGAAGCCGTAGCAACCGAAATGAAAAAGCTTCTCGCCTCGTACAACTTGGCGCAAACAAAAACTCTCGACGACATTTTGGACTTTCATTACAGGTTCGAGCGCATTCACCCATTTCAGGACGGCAACGGCCGTATAGGCAGACTCATTCTGTTTAAAGAGTGCTTAAAACACAACGTCGTCCCTTTTATAATCGACGAGGAATTAAAGCTGTTTTACTACCGCGGACTGGCGGAATGGGAAAACGAGCGCGGCTATCTGCGCGAAACATGCCTAGCCGCGCAGGATAAGTTTAAAGCATGGCTCGACTACTTTAAGATAAAATATTAAAAAGGCCGCACATGCGACCTTTTTTTGTACGAACAATTAAGAAAAACCGAGTTTATTTACACGCGTTTGCCGTAAAGCTTTATTCCTTTTACAAAGCGGTTTAATCCGTCCATTACGCGCGCTCTCGGGCAGGCGGCGTTAAGGCGGATAAAGTGCGCGCCGTCGCCGCGGTACTGCTTACCCGAAGAAACGACAAGCCCCGTCTTTTCGCGAATAAATGCGGTCAGCTCGTCCGAATCGGCGGTGTACGCGCCGCAGTCTATCCAAATAACGTACGTAGCTTCCGCCTCGACAACCTTTATTTCGGGAAGATGTTCTTTAAGATATTCGGTGATAATCCGTCTGTTTTCGAAAAGGTATGCGCGAAGCTCGTTATGCCACTCTTCGCCTTTTGTCAGCGCGGCGACCGTCGCGTCGATTGCAAAGCAGTTGGGTTCGGCGACGTCGTCGCTGTTAAGACCGCGCACCACCTTTTCCCTCAGCGACTTGTTGGGAATAACGACGGCGGCGGCTTGAAGCCCGGGAATACTAAACGCCTTGCTCGCCGCAATGCACGTAATGCTTATATCCTTGTTTACTTCGTTAACCGAGGCGAACGGCACGTAGCCGACTCCGGGCGCGGTGAGGTCGCAATGAATCTCGTCGGACAAAACGACAACGCCGTGCTTTTTGCAAAGGGCGCCCACTTTTTTAATCTCTTCCCTCGTCCAGATGTTTCCGGTCGGGTTGTGCGGATTGCAAAATACGAGCATTGTGGTAAGCGAATCGGAAAGCGTTTTTTCGAGCGCCTTAAAGTCTATTTTGTACGTGCTGTCATTATAGACGAGAGTGCATTCTTTGACGAACCGTCCGCCGTTTTCTATGGAATTATAAAAATTATTGTAAGCCGGCGTCAACACAGCGACCCTGTCGCCGTGGTTGGTAACGCGCTTTACTATGCTCGAAATTGCCGGAACAACGCCGGTGCAAAATTGCAGCCATTCCTTTTCGATTGTAAGCCCGTGGCGGCGCCCCCACCAAGATATAAACGCGTCGTACCATCTGTCGGGCACAATCGCATAGCCGAAAACGCCGTGCTGCGCTCTTTTTATAAGCGCCTCTCTGATAGCCGGCGCGGTCATAAAATCCATATCAGCAACCCACATGGGAAGCTCGCCTTCGCCTACGTCCCATTTAAGCGAATCGGTACCCTTTCTTTCGGGTGCGTTGTCGAAATCAAACATTTTTATCCTTCCTGATGATAACGACCGTTTTAGTCGGGTCGATTTTATCCTTTTGTAAAATAAGCTCGCCTATCTCGTCCGCGGCGATTGTTCCGCCCGTCGGATTAAGAACGCTGTCGATTTTTCCGTCGATATCGGCGTCGACCGTGGAATACTCAAAAGCAAGCGTAGTGTTAACCGCTTTACAGTTTTTCATAACGAGGTTATCTATGTAGCAAAGCCCTTGAAGGCTCTCTATCGTGCAGTTTATAAGCGTAAGGTTTCTGGCATTCCAGCCGAGATACTCGCCCGAGATAACCGAGTCGTAAACGGTAATGTTTTCGCTGTTCCAAAACGCGTCCTTTGTCATAAGCGTAGAATTGCGAATGACGATATTTTTCGCGCCGTCGAACGCGTAGTTTCCGACAAGATTAAGCCCGTCGATTTCCATATCCTCGCAGTTCATCGCAAGGTAATCGCCGCCTAACGCCTTTACGCCGTACAATTTGACGTTTCGGCAGTTCCAAAACGTTTCCGCGGCGTTCGTCAGCTCGACGTTTTCAAGCGTTATATTCGACGCGCGGCGAAACGTTTTAGGCGCGTGAATAACCGTGTTTTTAATCGTTATATTATGCGTATACCATATACCGGCGCGAGCGGTTTCGGTAAGAGAGCAGTCCTCGACGCGGATATTTTCGGAATACCAAAGCGGATATTTCCACTCGAACGAGCTATTGATTAGCTCGACGTTTCGGCTATGTTTAAGCGGCGACTCGCCGTCAAAGAAAACGCAATCCTCTATATGTAAATCTCTTGCGAAAAACAGCGCGCGTTCCCCTGTTAACTTTTGATTTTTTATTTCCTTCATGCCGTAACCGATTTAAAAATTCCGAATAAGTGTACGCAAATATTATAACCGCAATTACGAAATTTGTCAACGCGCTTATCCGATTATTTAATAAATTTATCTCTTTTTCGAGCGACATGACAGACCATAAAAACAAACGACGGATTTATTTTAATTAACGGGACAAAACGCAAAGAACGTGTGTTATATTTATAAGAGCAATATTGACACATATTTGAAGTTATGTTACAATAATATAGTATTTATGTGGCGGAGGTTTAATATGAAACGCAGAAAACCGTTGTTTATAACGTTTTGCGCACTGTTCGGAACGTTTTCGTTTATAGCGCTGTACGCACTTATAATCTTCTCGGCGGTTATGGGATCCGATTTAAAATCGGCGGAGTATTACGGCAATCCGGATAACTACGTACAAAAAGATTGTACGATAACCGCTATAAATGCCGGCGGATACAACAACGACAGTATAAGACTTATCGTAAGGTTCAGCGAAAACAAGTTTACCGACTACTCCTTTACCATCGGCGGTCAAAATTACGTTACCGTAGAAAAGCGCGGACTTCTCGACGTGCTCGAGGAAGATACGCAAGCCACTATTTGGGTTGCGAAGGATTATGCCTACGGCGATATGTACTGGCATGACGAATTAGCCGGAATAACGTATAAAGGCGAGAACTTCCTCTACTATATAAACGGGGCCGCGCAGATTTCCGAAAGGTATCTCGAAGCCTACAACGAGGAACATATCGCGCAGATTGTATTCGGCGTAATATTTGCCGTTACCTCGCTTCTGTTTATCGCCGACTTTATCATATACTTTGTAATCGCAAAGCCGACGGACAAAGATAAAGCCCAAAAACCGAAAGTGCAGGCGACGCCCGATATTAAGAACTCGGTCGAGCAGTTAATCGGAAACACGCCGCTCGTCCGTCTCGAAAAGACGGAAAGATTAAACGCGTCGAGGGCAAGCCTTTACGCAAAGCTCGAAATGCTCAACCCGTCGGGTTCGGTTAAAGACCGCGCCGCGCTCACAATGATATACGACGCCGAAAACCGCGGACTTCTTTCCCCCGGCGCAACCATAGTCGAGCCGACAAGCGGCAACACGGGAATAGGTCTTGCAATGATAGCGGCAAGGCGCGGATACAAGCTTATACTTACTATGCCGGACACTATGTCCGTCGAGCGCCAAAAACTGTTAAAAGCATACGGCGCGGAAATAATTTTAACGGAAGGAAGTCGCGGCATGAAAGGCGCTGTCGAGCGCGCGCAAATGCTTAAAGCGGAAATAGGCGCGTTTATGCCCGAACAGTTTACCAACCAGGCAAACCCCAACGCACACTACACCTCGACAGGTCCCGAAATTTGGCGCGACACCGCGGGCGGCGTAGATATCCTCGTCGCAGGCGTAGGCACCGGCGGAACAATTTCGGGCGCAGGCAGATACCTTAAAGCCCAAAAAAGCGATGTTAAAGTAGTCGCCGTCGAGCCTAAGTCCTCCCCCGTTCTCTCCGGCGGAAGCGCCGGCGCGCACGGCATACAAGGTATCGGCGCCGGGTTTATCCCGTCCGCTCTCGACAGGTCGGCATACGACGAAGTGTTTACGGTTACAGACGAGCAAGCGTATATTGCGGCAAGACAGCTCGCAAAAACGGAAGGACTGCTCGTAGGCATAAGCTCGGGCGCGGCGCTTCACGCGGCGATAGAGCTGTCGAGAATGGAAGCGAACGCCGGCAAAAACATCGTCGTAATTCTTCCCGACAGCGGCGACAGATACCTCTCCACACCGCTGTACGGCGAGGAACCCGTCGAGGGACCGCCTACCCCTGCCCAAAAACCGAGGAAAAAGAAAAATGAAGCGGAATAAAACAATTTTCATTTGGCTTTGCATAGTTTTCGGAATGATTTGCGGTGTCGCTCTTTTGGCTTCCTGTCTGATTATGGTTTTAATGGGGCCGGATATCGGCTCGGGTAAATATTACGACAATCCGGACAATTACGATACAATAGACTGTAAAATAACATACTTCGTAGTTTCGTCCGAGTACGAAACATATTACCTCGATTTAGAGCTGATTACCGTTCCTCCTCACCGTGCATATGTTGATTCAAGCTTCCGTATAGACGGCGACAACTATGCTGTGGCACAAAAAAACGGGATTGAAGATAATCTCAAGGAAGAAACGGAAGTGCAGATAAAGGTTGCAAGCAAATATCTCGGCGACGGGTGGATATACCCCATCGCCGGACTTACTTGTAACGGAGTCGATTATCTCCCGTTTGAAGTCGGGTACAAAAACATAGCAAAATATCAATACGAGGCAGGACGCAAAGCGACCGTTGCTATTTCAATCAGCGGCTCTGCCTTGCTATTGGGACTGCTTCTTCTCGGCGCAAACTTTATTATATTTTTCAAAGTCGCAAAGCCCGATGGGGTGTAATAAAAAAGACGCGGATAGCGCATTTTGTGGGAGTAAATAATAAATGACAAAAATAAAAGGTCTGTTTTTCAGACCTTTTTGTTTTTGCGTTATTCTTTGGTTTCGGGCTGTTCGGTCGTCGGCTTTTCCGTCTTTTTCTTCCCTAACCTAAACGAGAGCAGGAAGCAGACCGCTATAAACGCGCCGCCTATTATGTTTCCTATCGTAGATGGAAGCAAGCAGTACAGCAGCGAATTTCCGAGCGTGAGATTTGCCGCGCCGCCCGTAAGCGCGTTTTGAATAAGCCCTGCCGTAAGGTAGTACATGTTTGCAACGGAGTGTTCGAAGCCGCACGCGACGAAAGCGAACACGGGAAGATAGAGCGCGAGTATTTTCCCTGCCGCGGTTTTAGACGACATTGCCGCCCACACCGCAAGGCACACGAGCATGTTGCACAGCACTCCGCGAAGCACCGCCTCGCCGAAGTTCATTGTGCTCTTTGCAGTCGCCGTAGCGATAACCGCCGCGGAAGTTGCGTCGTTTAAAATTCCGCTCGTAGTAACAAGAACGGCTATTAAAACGCCGCCGATTAAATTTCCGAGGTAGACAATACCCCAGTTTTTAAGCATGCCGCCAACCGTTATTTTTCGCTCGATTAAAGGCGAGACGAGCAGGCAGTTGCCGGTAAAAAGCTCTGCGCCGCAAAGCACGACGAGTATAAGTCCTACGGGGAACACCGCCCCCTTAATCGCCGCCGCGCCGCCGCCCGTAAAGCCTACGGACGCCGCGGTGGACGCCGCCGCGCCGAATGCGATAAACGCGCCTGCGAGTACGGCAAGCACCAACGCCTTATACCATTTTTGCGACGTTTTCGCTTTGGCGACGGTTATGTAGTTATCGGCGATTTCGCTCGGGGTAAACATGTTTCTCCTTTGTGTGAAAAGATCAAACGACAAAGTTTATAAGCCGTTCGGGAATGACTATTATCTTTTTGGGCGCAACGCCGCCGAGAACGGAATTCACTTCTTCGTTCTTTAACGCGAGCGATTTTATCTCGTCAACCGAAATGCCCTGCGGAAGGGTTATCTTGCACTTTATCTTGGAATTTACCTGCACGGCGTATTCCGTTACGGACTTTACGAGTTTGCTCTCGTCGCAAACGGGATACTTTTCGAGCATGAGCGACTTTTTGCCGCCCATAAGCGAATTAAGCTCTTCGCAAAAATGCGGCGCGAGAGGCGCCATAAGCTTTACGAGAACACCTAACGCGTATTTAAGGTACTTGGGGTTGTAATTGCTTTCCGAGCGGTACTTATACATGGCGTTTACGAGTTCCATGCACCTTGCCACAGCCGTGTTAAAGTGGAAGTCGGGAATGTCTTCCAAAACCTTTTTAATGCAGTAGTTAAGCTCGTAGTCGAGCGCGCCGGCTTTGTCGTCGGCTTTTTCGTCCTTAACCTCTATAACGAGCCGCTCGATTCTGTCCATAAACTTAGAGCACGAAGCGATTCCGCCGTCCGACCACGGTCCGCCCTCGGTGTAGTCGAAGCCGAACATAAGGTACAGCCTTAGCGCGTCCGAGCCGTATTTTTCGATTAACGGGTCCGCGGAAATTACGTTGCCGCGCGACTTACTCATTCTCATTCCGTCTGGACCGAGAATAACGCCCTGGTGAACAAGCCGTTTAAACGGCTCGTCGAAGTTTATATAACCGAGGTCGTGTAAAACCTTCGTTATAAACCGCGAATACAGCAAGTGGCTGCACGCGTGTTCCGCCCCACCGACGTAGCAGTCGACGGGAAGCAGCTTGTTGACGATATCCGAATCGAAGGGCGCTTTATCGTTGTGCGCGTCGGGATAGCGAAGGTAATACCAGCTCGAACACACAAACGTGTCGAGAGTATCGCTCTCGCGCCGAGCTTTTTTTCCGCACACCGGGCAGGTGCAGTTTATAAACTCTTCGTTAGACCTAAGCGGCGATTTTCCGTCGGGTGTGAAGTTTACGTCGTAAGGAAGCTCGACGGGCAGGTCATTTTCTGGTACTGGCACCGCGCCGCAGTGCTCGCAGTAGATAATGGGTATCGGCGCGCCCCAATAGCGCTGGCGTGAAACAGACCAGTCGCGCATACGGTAGTTAACCTTTTTGCCGCCGTGTCCCGTTTTTTCAAGCTCGGCAAGAATAGCCGGAATGGCGTCCTTGCTCTTCATTCCGTCGAACTTGCCGGAAGAAGTAAGCACGCCGTAATCGGTGTAAGGAAGTTCGCCCTTCCCGTCCTCGGCGTTAATTACGCGCACAATCTTCATGCCCTTTTTGACGGCAAAGTCGTAGTCGCGCGTATCGTGCGCCGCAACGCCCATAACCGCGCCCGTGCCGTACGAATTAAGGCAGTAGTCGGCAACGAGTACGGGCACCTTCTGACCGTTAAGCGGATTTATGCAGTACGCGCCGATAAACTCGCCCGTCTTGTCCTTGCTCGTCGAAGTGCGCTCTATGTCCGTTCGCTTTGCGGCGGCGGCAACATATTCCTCCACCGCCGCTTTATATTTGGGCGTGGTGAGTACCTTTACGTACGGATGCTCGGGCGCGAGAACTACGTACGTTACGCCGAACAACGTGTCCGCGCGCGTAGTGAACACCTTAATCGTTTTAACGTCGCCCTTAGGCTTAACGAGATCGAAATGCACCTCGCCGCCCACCGACTTGCCTATCCAGTTGCGCTGCATGGTTTTGGTCTTTTCGGGCCAGTCGAGCTTGTCGATGCCTTCGAGAAGCTTTTCGGCGTAGTCGGTTATCTTAAAGAACCACTGGGTCATCTCTTTATGGACGACCTCGCTCTTACAGCGCTCGCACTTACCGTCTACGACCTGCTCGTTGGCTATAACGGTCTGGCACGACGGGCACCAGTTGACGGGCGCCTTTTTCTGATAGCACAGTCCGTTTTTATAGAGCTGCAAAAACAGCCACTGCGTCCACTTGTAGTAGTCGGGACGGCAGGTGTAAATTTCGTGCGACCAGTCGAACATAACGCCCATGTCGGATAACTGCCGTTCCATTGTCGCTATGTTCTTGTCGGTTGAATCCTTGGGGTGAATTCCCGTCTTTATGGCAAAGTTTTCGGCAGGCAGACCGAACGCGTCGAAGCCCATGGGCTGAAACACGTTTTTTCCCTGCATGCGCATAAACCGCGCGTAGCTGTCCGAAACGCCGTAGTTGTACCAGTGCCCCATGTGAAGCTGTGCGCCCGACGGGTACGGCAGCATTTCGAGCACGTAGCACTTTTCTCCGCCCTCGTGAAAGGTGTTTATGCCCTGCTCGGCCCAAATCTTTTGCCACTTTCTTTCAATCTCGTTGTGATCCATACCGCTATAATACCACACAACACTTTTACTGTCAATAAAATCGTTGTAAGCGAATTATTGCGTATCGTGTATGATATTTAGATTCCTCACTATCTTAACGACGCAAATCCATTATTACCGCCCACCCCGTCATTTCGACCGAAGCCGAACGCAGTAAGACGTAGCGGAGGTCAGGCGTTAGCCGCACAAATAATAATTGCAAACAACCGTGCGGCGGTTCGCCTAGATTCCTCGACTTCGCTCGGGATGATGCGGTAAGAGCATTAACGTTTTATTTAAGCATAGCCGCGTTTTATTCTGTATCTAATCTTGTCCTACGTAACAACCGAAGGTTATTCCGAGCGAAGCAAAGGGTCTCTACCCCAATGCCGCCCGACAAAAAAAAAGAACCGCGATGCGGTCCTTATTTTTTAATTTTTATCTCTTATCTTTTATCTTAGCCGCGACGAGGCGCTTATTCTTTCGGTTCCAACACGGCTTTGATTCGTCTGACGCCGGCAGAGCTGCTTTGCTCTTTTACTATGCGAAAGCGGCCGAGTTCGCCAGTTCTCGATGCGTGGGGGCCGCCGCAGATTTCCTTAGAGTACTCGCCCATGGTGTACACCTTGACTTTTTCGCCGTACTTACTCGTAAACAAGCCGACCGCGCCCTGCGCCTTCGCTTCTTCCACCGTCATTTCCTCGCACGTTACGGGAACGTCGGCGGCGATAGCTTCGTTTACCTTGTCCTCTACCGCCTTTACTTCCTCGGGGGTCATCGCCCTGCCGAACGAAAAATCGAAGCGCAATCTTTCGGGCGTGATATTGGATCCGCGCTGATTGACGTTGGGGTCGTTAAGCACCTGCTTTAACGCTTTGTGCATAAGGTGCGTCGCCGTGTGAAGCCTTGCGGTTAATTCGCCGGTGTCGGCAAGTCCGCCCTTAAAGCGCTGTTCGGCGCCTGCGTGCGAAAGGTTTTTATGCTCTTCGAACCGCGCGTTAAAGCCGTCTACGTCCACCTTAAAACCGCGCTCTCGCGCAAGCTCGATCGTCATTTCGAGCGGAAAACCGTACGTGTCGTACAGACGGAACGCGCTCTTTCCCGGTATGGTGTCGCCTTGAAGGTACTTGCAAAGCTTTTCGAATTCCTTCATTCCGTTTTCGAGCGTACGCGAAAAGCGCGCGTATTCCTCGTCGATTTCGGTTTTTACTTTGTCGCGCGCGGCGGCAAGCTCGGGATAAACGTCCTTGTAAATATCGACGACGGTATTTGCAATCTCGGAGTAATCGCCTTCTTTTAAGCCTATCGTGCCGCCGAAGCGGATTGCTCTGCGAAGCAGCCGCCTTAGAATATAGCCCTGGTCGACGTTACTCGGCGTTACGCCGCGCTCGTCGCCTATGATAAACGTCGAAGTGCGGATATGGTCGGCAACGACGCGAAGCGCCTTCACCTCTTCCTCTGTGCCGTTAAATTCGCCAAGCTCTTTTATTTTTTCGACGATAGGCACGAACACGTCGGTTTCGTACACGCTTTTAAGCCCCTGAATATTCATAAGCGCGCGCTCTAAGCCCATGCCGGTGTCTACGTTCTTTTGTTTAAGCGGACTGAAACTGCCGTCGGCGTTTTTATTGAACTGCATAAAGACGTCGTTCCAGATCTCGATATACTTGCCGCAGTCGCATGCCGGCGAGCAATTTCCCGAGCACTTAGGCTTTCCCGTGTCGAAGAACATCTCGGTATCGGGACCGCACGGACCTGTCTGACCGGCAGGGCCCCACCAGTTATGCTTTTTGCCGAGGTAGAAAATATTCTCTTTTTTAATACCGCACTTTTCCCAGAGCGCGGCGGTTTCCTCGTCGCGCGGACAGTCCTTGTCGCCCTCGAAAACGGTTACGGCAAGTCTGTCGGGCGATAGGCCCAGTTCCTTAGTCAAAAACTCGTAACTCCACGGCACCATTTGCTCTTTGAAATAGTCGCCGAGACTCCAGTTGCCGAGCATTTCGAAAAACGTGCAGTGGCTGCTGTCCCCAACCTCGTCGATATCGCCCGTTCTTACGCACTTTTGCGTGTCGCAAAGCCGCTTTCCGCTCGGGTGCGGCTGACCGAGAAGGTACGGAACAAGGGGGTGCATACCGGCCGTAGTAAACAGTACGGTAGGGTCGTTCTCGGGTATGAGCGAGGCGGAAGAAATGGGTGCGTGTCCGCGCTCGACAAAAAACTTTATCCATTTTTTGCGAAGAGAATCGCTTGTCAGTTTCATAAGCTCTCCAAAATTATTAGTCGCTATGTTGATTTACTTGCGGCGCGCGACGGCCTCGTCGCACAGCGTTTTAATTCCCCTGCTTATAGGCGTAAAGCGGAATGGCAACACCGAATGAAGCTTGCTGTTGCTTGCTGAATGCTCTAAGCCGACCTGTTCGCTTTTAAGCTCGATTTCTATATCGCCCTCGTCGCGGCGAACCGCTCTGCGCATCGCCTTTGCGACGGTAAGAAGGGTCGTTTTTTCGTCGCACACGACGTTGTAGTCGCCCTTGGGGTAATTGCCTTGCAAAAACGCGGCAATAATTTTAACAAGGTCGTCGACGGACACCGAGCTTACCGTTTTTTCGCAGTCGAGAACGATTTTCTTTTTGCTCTTCATCGCGGCGGAGGCAATCTTATTTATCGGCGTGTTTCCGAATCCGCCGTAAACGTCGAACACGCGAAGTATCGTCGTAATCTTATCCTTGCCGGCGAGCGTGTTTATTATGCTTTTCGCAAGCCCGTAGCCGTCGGTCGGAACGTAATATTCCGCCATTTCCTCGGTTACGTCGATAAGCTCTTGACTGCGGTCGAAGTCTGCGGCGTCGGTTACCGCAATCAGCTTTTTAACGCCCCTTTTGGCGCACACGTATTGAAGATTGTGGAACATTATAAGGTTGTCGGACTCTATAAAGCTGCCGTCGCCCTTTTCGGGCACGTTCGCAAGGTGAAGCACCGCGTCGAACTTGCCGCCGCCTATAAGCGCGTCGACCGAGCGCGCGTCGAGAAGATCGGCGTCGCTACTCGGCGTGTATATATCGAACGCGCCGCCGTACTTTTTTATAAACGCCTTGCCTATAAAACCGTTTCCGTCCGTTATGAGAATTTTCATAAGTGTTACGATAACCTCCTATCACTAACCGTTATAACGTTTTACTTGTTCCAACTGCTTTTAAGCTCGACCACGCGGTTAAACGAATCCTCGTCCTTCGCGTCGCGCGCAAAGTACCCGATACGGAAGAACTGCACGCCCTCGCCGACAGGCAGCTCTTTTACCGCCGCCTCCGCCTTTGCGGAAACCGTTTTTTTGCTCGCGGCGTTTATTCTGTTCACGAACTCGCCCTCGCCGTCGGGGACGATCGCGTCAAGCTCGTTAATCTTTATGTCGACTGCGCTGTCGCGGTCTATCCACTGAATAACGCCCTTTGCCTTAACCTCGTCCGTCCGTTCCGCGTACACCTTGGTTACGTTTCCTGCCTTGTCGGTATCGTAGCCGGTGCAGCGAATTATAAACGAATTTTTAAGCCGCGCAAGTCCGCCCGGCACAAGCCTGTGGTAGCCCTTGGGGGGATTATAGGAAAAGTCCTCGCGGTTAATGTAAAGCCGCGGCGACAGCGTCATTTTGCGCGTTACGACGGGCGTCGAATTTACTTCGGGGTCGATAAAGGTTCTGTGCGGAACGGTGTATTCTCCGCCCTCGGTTACCTCTATTATTTCCTTGTCGGACTTATCCATATTAACTATGTCAAGCTCGACGGGATCGGGCGCGACCATGTATCTTTTTGCGGTGGCGTTAAGCTCGTCGCGGATACAGTCGTTAAGCTGTGCGGCGTCTACGGTGCCTACCGCCTTCGCGATACCCACCTCGGTGCAGAACGCGACAATCGCATGAGCAGGCACTCCGCGGCGGCGAAGTCCGGAAAGCGTGGGCATTCTCGGGTCGTCCCAGCCGTCCACCGCCTTCATGTCGACGAGCTGTTTAAGATACCTCTTGCTCATAACCGTATCAGTAAGATTAAGCCTTGCAAACTCGTACTGGTGCGGCTTGTCGGTTATGTCGCAATTATCTATAACCCAGTCGTAAAGCGGTCTGTGGTCCTCGAATTCCATCGTGCAGCACGAATGCGTAACGTGCTCGACCGCGTCCTCTAAGGGGTGCGCAAAGTCGTACATGGGGTACATGTTCCACTTGGTGCCGGTGCGGTGGTGCGGCGCGTGAAGCACTCTGTATATAACGGGGTCGCGCATATTCATATTGGGAGAAGCCATGTCGATTTTGGCGCGAAGCACCATTCCCCCGTCGGGAACCTCGCCCGACTGCATTTTTTCAAAGAGTTTAAGACTCTCTTTAATGGGACGATCTCGGAATTTGGAATTTTTGCCCGGCTCGGTGAGAGTGCCGCGCGATAACTTAATTTCGTCCGGCGTGCTCTCGTCTACGTAGGCAAGCCCCTTGTTTATAAGAAGCACAGCGCAGTCGCGCATGTAGTCGAAGTAATCGGAGGCGTAAAATACTCCGTCCGGCTCGAAGCCCAGCCAGCGAATATCGTAAAGAATCTGCTCGCAAAAATCGGCGTCCTCTTTTACGGGGTTGGTGTCGTCGAAGCGAAGATTGCACTTGCCGCCGAATTTTTTGGCGAGCATAAAGTTGAGGCATGCCGCCTTGGCGTGGCCTATATGCAGCCTGCCGTTCGGCTCGGGCGGAAAACGCGTAATAATGTTTTTCACCTTGCCGCTTTTAAGATCGTTTATGATTATGTTCTCGATAAAGTTGGTACCGCTGTCGTTTTCCGGCATATCAGAACAAGCCTCCTATCTTTCCGTCCTTTATCGTCATGCCGACGGCGTTGGGTTTTTTGGGAAGTCCGGGCATAAGAAGCATGTCGCCGGCAACCGCAACCACAAAGCCTGCGCCGGCACGCATTTGAAGGTCGCGAATGGTGATATCGAAGTCTTTGGGGCAGCCTATCTTTTTGGGGTCGTCGCTTAAACTGTATTGCGTTTTGGCGATACACACGGGAAGCCCGTCCGCTTTATTTCCCATCTTTTCGAGGCTCTTTTTGGCTTTCGCAGTCCAGATAACGTTCTTTGCGCCGTAAATCTTTTTGGCGACGTGCTCTACCTTTTCGTAGACTGACTCGGATAATTCGTACGAGAATTTGAGCTTACCCTTTTTGTCCGCCGCTTTGGCGACGGCGTCGGCAAGCTCGACAGCGCCTAATCCGCCCTTGCCCCAGCACTCGCAGAGCACCGCGGTTGCGCCTACGTTTTTGCACGCGGTCTTTACCGCCGCAATCTCCGCCTCGGTGTCGTCCGTAAAACGGTTTATGGCGACGACGACGGACTGCCCGAACACGTTTTTAATGTTGTCGATATGTTTAAGAAGGTTACCCATGCCTTTATCGAGGTCGCCCTCGCCGCCGTATTTAAGCGCGCGGATCGTCGCGACGATGACCGTGCAAGAAGGCGTAAGGCCGTTAAGCCGGCACTTGATGTCAAAGAACTTTTCCGCGCCGAGGTCTGCGCCGAAGCCTGCCTCGGTAACGACGTAGTCGGCGTAAGACAGCGCCGTCTTTGTCGCAATTACGGTGTTGCAGCCGTGCGCGATGTTGGCGAACGGTCCGCCGTGAACAAAGGCAGGCGTTCCTTCCAGCGTCTGGACGAGATTGGGCTTAGCCGCGTCCTTTAAAAGCACAGCCATAGCGTTTGCCGCGCCGAGATCGCCTGCCGTAACGGTGTTACCGTCTACGTCGTAGCCGATAATTATTTTGGCAAGGCGGACTTTAAGGTCCTCGAAGTCGGAAGCAAGGCAAAGCGTAGCCATAACCTCGCTTGCCGCGGTTATGTTAAACGACTCGTCGCGAGCGTTTCCGCCGACGCCGACTATAATAGAGCGAAGCGCGCGGTCGTTGCAGTCCATGCAGCGGTTAAACGTAACTTTGGCAATTTTAAGCGGATTGCCGAAGTACAGCGAGTTATCTATCATCGCGCAAAGAAGGTTGTTTGCCGCGGTTATCGCGTGAAGGTCGCCCGTAAAATGCAGGTTGATGTCGTCCATGGGGATTATCTGCGCCATTCCGCCGCCGGTGGCGCCGCCCTTCATTCCGAACACGGGACCGAGCGACGGCTCGCGGAGAGCGAGCGCGGCCTTGCGCCCCGTTTTATTGAGTCCGTCGGCAAGACCGATAGACACGGTGGACTTTCCTTCGCCGGCAGGCGTGGGGTTGATTGCCGTTACGAGAATTAACTTCGCCTTAGGTGTGTTTTTGGGGTTTACCTTAGCGACGTAATCGCCGTAGCGGTAGATGTCGGTTATGCCGAGCTTTGCCGCTATTTCCTCGATGGGAAGGGGTTGTGCCTCGTAAGCGATTTCGATATCGGTCTTCATGTGTACTCCTTTGTGCGCTTTTCGCGCAAATAATAACGGTGTTATTTCGTGCGGCGTAAAAAAGAAAATAAGCGCGGCTTTACTCGCCCGTAAAAAAGGGTTTTTGCAAAGCGAAGCGCGCTACTCGTTTATTTTCGGTTGCCGACCACACAGACATTGTCTCTCCGCTTTAAGTATATACCATACGCAAGACTTTGTCAATTATAATTGATAGGCGCGCGGCAAGTCGCAGTATTCTTAAACGCCGGACAAATACGTATCCCTCGCGCACTACAAATCGCCGAAGAGCTTCTTCATTCCGTTTTGAGCGTCGGCAATAAAGACGTCGAGCGCGGAATACCGTTCCGCCACGTAGTTGTTGTTAACCATGCGCCGTATATCGTCGCGGTCGCCGACGAGTACCGCCATCTTTTTGGCGCGCGTTATCGCGGTGTACAAAAGGTTGCGCGTCATTATGACGTGCGGACCGCTCACTATCGGCATTACGATCGCGTCGAACTCGCAGCCCTGACTTTTATGCACGGTTACTGCGTACGAAAGAATAAGCTGGCGTTTGTTCTCGCCGGCATACGTTACGCGCCGCCCGTCCTCGAAAAGGACCTCTATCTCGCCGGTGGGCAGAATATGCTCGACCAAACCTATATCGCCGTTAAATACTCCCTGTCCCTCTACCGAACCGCGCCGCCAGGTAAGGTCGTAGTTGTTTACGGTGTGCATAACCCTGTCGCCCACGAAAAAGTTGACGTCGCCGACCGTCGTTTTTATTTTGCTCGAACCGTTTAGCGCCGCCTGCAATCTTTGGTTGAGATTGTTGACGCCCGCAACGCCTGCTTTTAGCGCGGCGATAACCTGAATGCGCGAAGGGTCTATTCCCGAGTAGTCGGTAATGCGCTTTGTGGCAAGCTCTACCGTCATATCCGAAACGTCCGCCGGAGTCGCCTGCTTAAAGAAAAAGAAGTCGCCGTCGCGAGCTGAGAGATCGGGCATTTCGCCGCTGTTTATAGCATGAGCGCTTACCGCTATTCTGCTCGTCTGCGACTGGCGGTAAATGTAGCTAAGCCGAGTTACCGGCACGAGTCCGCTCGAAATTATATCGCGAAGCACGTTTCCGGCGCCGACCGACGGAAGCTGGTCGGAGTCGCCCACTATAATAAGCTTGGCATTGTCCGCAACCGCGCCGAGAAGCATATTGAAAAGGAAAATATCGACCATCGAAAACTCGTCGACGATTACTGCGTTTGCGTTAAGCTTTTCGCCCTCTTCGAGCGCGAGCACCGCGCGGTGGATTGTAGACGCGTCGCGGTTACAGCCTTCGGTTATTCGCTTTGCGGCGCGGCCGGTGGGCGCGAGCAAAACCGCCTCGCAATTTAAAGTGTCGAGCACAAAAAGTATGCACTTTATAATGGTGGTCTTTCCAGTGCCCGGTCCGCCGGTAATAACGGACACGCCGCTTTTAACGGCGTAAATAACCGCCTCGCGCTGTTTTTCGTGAAGAGTGATATTGTTAGTGCGCTCGAAGCGGTCGATAATGCCGTCGACGTCGCCGGAAAAAATCCCTGCCTCGACGGTGCGTTTTACTATGCGAACGGCGGCGCCTTTTTCGGTTTTGTGGTAGCGGCTGTCCATAACCGCGCCCTCGAACGGAATAACCACCTTTCGCTCGATTAAAAGCTTGTCGAGAGCGGAAGAAAGTTCTGCGCAGTTTTCTTTGCCGAGGATATTTTCGGCGCGCTCGAACAGCATGTCGCGCGGAAGGTATGTGTCGCCCTCTTTTTCGCATGCCGATTTTAGCGCGTACAAAAGTCCGGCGCGCAGCCTGAACTCGGCGTCCGGCCGTATGCCCATAGATTGAGCGATTTTGTCCGCGGTCAAAAAGCCTATGCCGTCCACGTCCTCGACAAGGACGTACGGATCCGCTTTTACGGTGTCTATCGTCGCAGCGCCGTAGATAGAGTACAGCTTCATGGCAAGGTTGACGGTTATTCCGTACCCTGCCAAAAACATTGCCGTTTCGCGCTCTAACCTAACCGCCTCGAACTGCTCGGATATTTTTTTCGCCTTTGCGACGCTTATTCCTTTTACGCGCGTCAGCGCCTCCGGAGTTTTCGTTATGACGTCGATCGTGTCGAAGCCGAACATATCGACTATACGCGCCGCCGTTTTTTCGCCCACGCCGTCGATAAGTCCGGACGAAAGAAACTTCATAATGCCGTACAGCGTTTTGGGCTGGGTTACCGACGAACGTTCAACCTTGAACTGCGTGCCAAACCGAGGGTGAATTACAAATTCCCCTTCAAGCTCTAAGCAATCGCCTGCGGCAACCGTGGGAAGCTGTCCGGCTGCGACGATCATATCGCCGTTATCGTCGATGACGAGCACGGTGTAGCCGTTTTCTTCGTTACGGAAGCGAATCTCTTCTACCGTGCCGGCAATACGTTCCAATATCAATACACCGCCTTAAGCTTTTCTACGCTGTCCGTCCGTTCCCAAGCGAGACAGCTCTTTCCGAAGTGTCCGTAATTAGTCGTCGTTTTAAAAATAGGCTTTCTGAGTTCAAGCTTATCTATTATCGCCGCAGGGCGGAAATCGAACACCTTTTTGACAGCCTCGAGTATGCGGTTGTCGTCGCCGGTGCCGTACGAATCGATAAACAGCGACACGGGCCGCGCCTTTCCTATCGCGTAGCCGACCTGAAGAAGAACCTTTTCGCAAAGCCCTGCCGCCACTATGTTTTTGCACACATACCGCGCGTAGTACGACGCCGAGCGGTCCACTTTGGACGCGTCCTTGCCGGAAAACGCGCCGCCGCCGTGCGCAATCGCGCCGCCGTACGTATCGACGATAATCTTTCTGCCCGTAACGCCGGTATCGCCTGCCGGTCCGCCTATAACAAACCTGCCCGTGGGGTTAATGAGTATATCCGCGCCTGCCATAAGCTCGCTCGGAATGGCGCGCTTTATAACGCATTCGGTAATGCCGTCTTTGAGCGTTTTTTCCTTAACGTCCGGAGAGTGCTGCGCGGAAACGACGATATTGGTAACCTTAACGGGTTTATCGCCGTCGTATTCGAGCGACACCATCGCCTTTCCGTCGGGACGAAGGAAGGACAGCTCGCCCGACTTTCTGCACTCGGATAGAGTCTTTGTAAGCTTATGAGCAAGCATAATCGGCATGGGCATAAGCTCGTCCGTTTCAGAGCACGCATAGCCGAACATCATACCCTGGTCGCCGGCGCCTATCGCGTCGTATTTATCGGTGGATTTTCCGCGCATCTCGACAGAGCGGTCCACGCCCAGCGAAATGTCGGGCGACTGACCGTTTATTGCGTTTAGAACGGCGCAGGTACGCGCGTCAAAGCCAAGCTCGGGGTCGAGATAGCCTATTTCCGCAATGGCGTCGCGCGCTATTTTTTGAACGTCGATAAAATCGGTGGTCGTGTTAAACTCGCCGAGCACCAAAGTAAGCCCGGTAGCGCAAGCAACCTCGCACGCAATCCTGCTGTACGCGTCCTTTTCGAGCGCGGCGTCGAGTATGCAATCCGCTATATAGTCGCACACCTTGTCGGGGTGCCCTTCCGTTACGCTTTCCGACGATACGATTCTTCTCATTTAATCCTCCGTAACAAAGCCGTGTATTTTACGAATATAATATAAAGTAAAGCGGCGCATTTGTCAAGCGTGTCGCAGTTAAGCGCGGTAAACGTGCGCTAATTTTTCTTTTAGCGGTATTGACAAACATTTATACGTCTGTTATAATATATAATCATATAAACGTAAACGGAGGAAACCATGTCATTCGAATTAAACGAGCTTCTGCCCGAAGAGCTTACCGATTTACTTATCGAGTTTTTACCTGCTATTTTGGGCGCGCTCGTGCTTCTTGTAATTCTCGCAATAGTACTTATAATCGTCTTGGCGGTTAAAAGCGCAAAGCACAAAAACGCCATTCGCGAGCTTGAGGAAAAGCACAAGCAGGACCTTGAGGCCGCTTCCGCTTCCAAACCGCAAACCGATGGCGAACAAGCTACCGACGCCGAGCTTAACGAAAGATGCAACAACCTGTCCGCCGCCGTAAGCAGCCTTAATCACGAGGTAGCCGAAAAACAGCAAAAAATCGACGAGCTTAACGAAGAGCTGAAAAAGGTAAAAGCCGCCGCGGCAAGCGGCGAGTCCACCCAAGCCGACGACTCCCAAGTAAAGCGCCTCGAAAGCGAGGTCGAAGAGCTTAAAGCGGAAAACGCCAAGCTTACCGAAAAGTGCGAAGCTCTCGAAGCTGAAAACGACTCGCTTAAAAGCGGATCGTCCGCCGCACCCAAAAAGAGCAAAACCGCGCCGAAGGCCGAGCCTAACGTTAAGCTTGCACCTAAGGCGGCGGCAGCGGCTAAGCCGGCGTCGAATAAGCCTGCCGCAAAGCCCACGGATGACGACGACGTCGAGGTAGACGACGAGTTCGGCGACGCCTCGTCCGCAATCAAAGTAAAGGTTAAGTACGATCACAACAAGGGCAACTGGGTCATAACAAGAACCGATTCCGACAGAACGTACAGAAGAGTTTCGACCAAGCAGGAGGCGCTCTCGCTCGGAAAAGATCTTGCGAGAAGGCTTCAAGCCCAGCTCGTCGTCCACAAAAAAGACGGCAAATTCCAAAAAGTATAATCTACGCGCATAAAAAAGCGGCTTCGATTTTTCGAGGCCGCTTTTGTTATGCGATATTGTTGTTCTGCTTTATCAATACGCTCTTGCGAAGTAAATTCTGTGCTTTGCCTTTTTGCCGCAGCACACGCAGGTATGGGAATGGACGTTCTTTTGGTCGGAATGGAAAACTCTCGTCGTTGCCGAAAACTCTTGCTTAATCTTGTCCTCGCACCCTTCTTCTCCGCACCAGTATGCGTCGCAGAAGTTGCCGCCGTCGAGCGCACTGCCCATCTCCGCCATATCGTTTACTGGCACAATATGAGACTTTGTGAACTCGTCCGCTTTACGCAGCATGTTTTTGGCAATATCTTTAAGCAGCTTTTTGGTGTTTTTAATAACGTCCGCAATCGGCATTGCCGTCTTTTCGCCGGTGTCTCTTCTGCACACGGTTACGACGCCTGCCTCGAGATCGCGTCCTCCGAGCTCTATTCTTACGGGCACGCCGCGAAGCTCCCAGTGGTTGAACTTAAAGCCGGGCGACAGATCGCGCTCGTCGAGGTGCGCTCTTATTCCGGCCTTTTCGAGCGCCTTGAAAATTTCTTTCGTCTTATCGGCGACCGCTTGGTTTTTCGCCGCGCCGATAGGTATAACGACCGCCTGGATAGGCGCCACCGCCGGCGGCAGACACAGACCGCGCTCGTCGCCGTGCGCCATGATTATCGCGCCTATAAGCCGCGTGGAAACGCCCCAGGACGCTTGGTATACGTATTTATGCGTACCGTCGCTGTCCAAAAACTTAATGTCGAACGCCTTTGCGAAGTTGTCGCCGAGGTAGTGCGTGGTTCCTGCTTGAAGGCTTTTTCCGTCCTTCATCATCGCCTCCATTCCGTAGGTGGCGACGGCGCCGGCAAACTTTTCCTTTTCCGATTTTTTCCCGGTTAAGACGGGCAGGCACAAAACGTTGTTAGCTAAATCCTTGTACACTTCCATCATTTCGAGCGCGTCGTTATTCGCCTCCTCGCCCGTCGCGAAAGCGGTATGCCCCTCTTGCCAAAGGAACTCGCTCGTACGAAGGAAGGGACGCGTCGTTTTTTCCCAGCGCACAACGTTTGCCCACTGGTTTAATTTAAGCGGAAGGTCGCGGTACGAGCCTATCCACTTGCTGTACATATTGCCTATAACGGTCTCCGACGTAGGACGAAGAACGAGTTTTTCGGATAACTCGGTTTCGCCGACGTGGGTTACGGTTGCAACCTCGGGCGCAAACCCCTCGACGTGCTCGGCCTCGCGCGTTAAAAACGACATGGGGATAAGCATGGGGAAATACGCGTTAACCACGCCGTGCGCTTTAAAACGCTTGTCCGCTTCCGCCTGAATGTTTTCCCAAATCGCGTAGCCGTACGGTCTGAACACCATCGTTCCCTTTACGGGACCGTAGTCGCACAGCTCGGACTTTAAGCACACGTCGGTATACCACTTGGTATAATCGGTGTTAATGTCGGCAATTTGATTTACGAACCTGTCCGATCCTGCCATGATTTTTCTCCGTAATAAATATTGTATGAATTTTATCATACGAACAAAAATCAGTCAAGTTTTTTAAACCGCAATCTTTTTTAACTCGCAATCTCGATACCGTTATTATCTACAACACCAAAGCCGCGGCGACGACGACGCCGGCGCCCGGCAGTCCGAAAATGCCGACGAGCGCGGCGGTAAGCGCGTTAAACGGCAGCGTAATAATATTAAATGCGGAAAGCCCTGCGACAAGCGCGCCGCCTGCGAGCGAGTTTACGACAAGCTTCATTCCGCGCGGCATTTTTAGGTGCATAACCCACGCCGTAACGCCCACGAGCGCCGCGGCGGCAACTATACAAAGAATCCCTTCCGCGAATTTGTCCATGCCCTATTATATGAGGGACTTGTCCGCCTTATGAAATACAAAAAACGCCTTAAATAATCAAGCTTTTGATAGGCGCAATAAATCGTTTAAAACAACCGCCGCCTTTTCTCGTATCAGTTCCCAAAATCTATGATTAAGCAATCCGTCGTTAGTCCAGATTGCTTCTTCATAAAGACTTCCTCCTACGGAAGCCTCCGATAGCAGGTTGTCGATTTCCGATATTTTATTCTTAATATCATGCGTTATTATACCGGCTTCAAATAGTCTGTTTATAAAATAACCGCAATTTTCCCATTCGCTTGCAAGATCGTCGGCGGCATTCCACTGTGCAAAGCTCTCTATGGAATCGCAGTAGTTACGGGAATTTACGAGAGAGTTCAAATTGTCTATCATATATTCCAAGCATTCTTCCAACGAACATTCTTTCATATAAAAACTCCGACGATAAAAGCCGCGCTATATATTTTAATACAGCGTTATGGTAAACGTGCTGCCCTCGCCGAGCTTGCTTGCGACGGAGATTTTTCCGTCCATCATTTCGACTATCGACTTACATATAGTAAGCCCGAGACCGCTCGAACCCGATTCCCTGCCTCTGACCTTGTCGCAGCGGTAAAACCGTTCGAATATATGTTCTACGTCGTCGTCGGATATTCCTATTCCGTTATCGGCTATGGAAAGCTCTACGGTGTTATCCTTTTTTGTAATCGTTATGTTTATCTCTCCGCCGTCCGCAGGCGTGTACTTTATCGCGTTGTCGACAAGCGTTCGGATTGCCTCGGTCATTAGGTTTTTGTCGGCGTTTAGCGTAACCGACATATCGCCGGTAAGCGTGATTTTGTGTTTTATGTTTACTGTTAGGTAACCGTCGACTATATCGGATACCGTTTCGTAAAGATTAAACTGCGTATTGTTAAGCGAAAAGTCGCCGAGCTTGGCAAGCCAAAGCAGCTGTTCGACGATACGCTTCATGTTTTGGCTTTCGCGAGAAATAGCCTCTACCGCCTCGTTAAGAACCTTAGGGTCGTCCTTTCCCCACCTGCGAAGAAGGTCGGCATAGCCTGTAATAACCGCGAGCGGAGTTTTAAGCTCGTGCGACGCGTCGGACACGAAATTTTCCTGGCGCTCGAACGCTTCCTGAATGGTATCGAGCATGTTGTTTATTCGTTCGGTAAGCTCTTTCAACTCGTCCTGAGAGTCCACGGGGTCGAGCCGCGCCGACATATTTTCGCCCGAAATCTCGTTTATGCGCCCGTTCATTTTTCGCACCGGGCTCATCATGTACTGGCTCGCAAGTCCGCCGAGCGCCGAGCCGACGGCGATAAACGACAGAACGAGCACGACAGACGTAACTATAAGCCGCTTCATGGAATCGTCCGAAAATTCCTCGCCGGACTTAACCTGATTGGCGATGCTCGCAAGCGTAAACGCCGCAAAGGTCGCGAGCATAACGCCGAATATGGCGGCAAAAACGAGCGTCGTCTTTGCGGTTATGCCTATTTTAAACCGCCTGGTAATCCGTTTAAACGCCATTACGATAAGCGTTATCGGGAAGAATATTATTTTAACGACTAAAAGCGCAATCTCGGACGGGGTGCGCTTTTTCTTAACGTTATCTTTATTTTCGCTTTTTATCTCGTTGAGCGTTTCGAATACGGCCTCGTGCTTTTCCTCGCCCAAAGCTTTTATTACGGCAGTGGTCTGCTCGTCAAGCGCGGCCGGTACGGGACTAATCCTATCTTCAACGTTTTCGTCGTTTTCGGTCATCTTATAACATAGCCTGCGCCGCGCACGGTTTCTATAATCGTAACGCCGTACACGTCGTCTATTTTGCTTCGCAAATATCTAACGTAAACGTCTACTACGTTGGTATAGCCGTAAAAATCGAACCCCCACACCGCGTCAATCAGCTTTTCCCTGCTGACGACGATATTGCGGTTCCGCATAAGATATTCGAGAAGGTCGAATTCCTTTTTGGTAAGGTCTATCTGGTGTCCGTCGTAGGAAGCCACCCTCGCTTCGGGATTAACGGACAGCTTGCCGCACGAGAGTACAACCGCCGGCGCCGCCGTGCGTTTTGTAAGCTTTCTCACTCGCGCCAAAAGCTCTTCTATTGCGAACGGCTTTGTCATGTAGTCGTCCGCGCCTATATCGAGTCCCGTAACCTTATCCACCACCTGGTCGCGCGCGGTAAGTATAATAACCGGGGTCTGCTTGTCCTGACGCAGCCGCCTTAAAACCTCTATGCCGTTTAACGACGGAAGCATTACGTCGAGTATGATTATATCGAAGTCGGTCTCTAACGCGATTTTAAGCGCTTCCCGTCCGTCGCCGCAGGTGGTGCAGTCGTAGTTTTCGTGCTCGAATTCGAGTTGAAGAAACCGCGAAATCTGCGGCTCGTCCTCGACTATGAATATCCTCTTTCTATCGGTTGTGTTTTCCATTTTGTTTTTTTATTATCCGTTACTTTTTATTGTTTCGATACGCATAATATTGGTGTTGCCCGACTTACCCACGGGTACGCCTGCCGCAATAACGACAAGATCGCCTTCGGACACGACGCCGGTATTTACCGCGCAGTTCATCGCGTGGCGGAAAAGCTCGTCGGACGATTCCTGAACCTTAGCCACGACGGGCACTACGCCCCAGTTCATGGCGAGCTGGTTGTAAGCCTTTACCGAGGTGGTCGCCGCAATTATTGGCGCCGACGGGCGGAAGCGCGAAATCTTACGCGCCGTGTAGCCCGAGCGCGATACCGCGATTATAGCCTTTGCGTCAAGATTGAACGACGCCGCGCACGTGCTGTGCGAAACCGCGTCCGTTATATTCTTTATCTCCGGCTCGAGTGCCGTAAACCGTTTGTAATAGTTAATGCCACTCTCCGCGCTCTCGGCGATTTTCGCCATTGTGCGCACCGCTTCCACCGGGAACGCGCCTGCCGCCGTCTCGCCCGAAAGCATAATTGCGGACGAGCCGTCGTACACAGCGTTAGCCACGTCCGAAATCTCGGCGCGCGTCGGGCGCGGATTTGTTACCATCGACTCGAGCATTTGCGTTGCGGTTATTACCTTTTTGCCGGCGCGGTAGCACCTTGTAATCATGTCCTTTTGTATGCCGGGAAGCTCTTCGAACGGAATCTCGACGCCCATGTCGCCGCGCGCCACCATAACTCCGTCGCATTCGGCAAGAATCTTGGGCATGTTGTCGACGCCCGAACGGTTTTCTATTTTTGCGATAAGCTGAATGTCGTTCGCGTCGTGTTCGTTAAGAAGCTGTTTTACAAGCCTGACGTCCTCGACGGTGCGCACAAAGCTCATCGCTATGTAGTCGACGTCCTGCGATATGCCGAACTCGATATCCGCGCGGTCGGTGTCCGACAGGTACGGCATATCTATATCGGTATCGGGAAGGTTAATGCTCTTGCGGTTAGAAAGTACGCCGTCGTTATTTATTTTCGTTACTATGTCCGTGGCGTTTTTGGAAACTACGACAAGCTCTATAAGCCCGTCGTTTACGAGTATTCTCGCACCCTTGTCAACGTACTTGGGAAGATCGGGATAAGATATTGAAACTTCGTTCTCGTTCCCTTCCACCTCGCGCGTGGTAAGCGTAAAGTTGTTCCCCTTTTTAAGATTGACCTTGCCGTCCTTAAACGTCTTAATGCGAATTTCCGGTCCCTTCGTATCGAGCAGAATGGCAATCGGAAGTCCCGTTTCCTTGCGGACACGTTTAACCATGTCCATACGCGCTTTGTGCTCGTCGTAAGTGCTGTGAGAAAAGTTGAGTCTTGCAACGTTCATGCCGGCTCTCGCCATAGCCTTTAAAACGGAGTAGTCGTCGGTAGCCGGACCGAGCGTGCAAACGATTTTGGTTTTGCGCATGTTTTCCTCCCAAATGTACGTTTGGTTTTTTCGGTTTAATTTTACCACAACACGGTACGTTAGTCAAGCCCCGTACAAATTTCCTTACAAAAAAACGACAAGTCATATAAGGAACGTTTTGTTTCTGCTGAAGAAATAGAGGAAGCCTTATTGTTAAATAGTGATCATCAAGGCGGCCCCTATTTGCAAGATAGATATAGTGAATTGTTATTTACTTATTTTGTAGATGAGGAGCATACACGTGGATATAATTCTAAGGAAATTAAATTTGATGATACTTTTGATATTTGGTGGAATGTAACGACAAAGTCTACATTGTGGCAAGAAATTTTCGGCGGTTTTGATGTAAAAACCTATATTGAAACTATGCAAGCTGTTGTTACAAGTGGCGACGATGATTTTGATATATCAGGTTCAGATTCGGATATAGCTGAGCGTTTTTATATTGCAGAAGGTGATGTCTCTGACTTTAAATTAGAATACGAAAAAGCACAGAACAATGACGACGATAAAGAAAAGATAAAAAAATACAAAAAATAAAGAAACGGTGCAAATACTCGCATTGTCAACACATCCGCTTTCGCGGCAGGACTGCCGTTTCTTGATTATTATTATACTTCCCTTTTTGCAAAAAATCAAGCGATTTACGCAAAAAGAAATAAATCAAATGAGATATTACTCATGAAAGAAAAACACGTCCCTATTACATACTTTTTATCGGTATTCGAACGGCTATGCTTCCGGCATACAATAATGCTTGAAAAATAAATAAAAAGATAGTATAATATATGGGTAAACATAAGAATAATGAAAGCAAGTTGTTCCATATCGGTAAAGGTGTGAAGTACGACGGTTATGTTACGCCGATGACCGGCGCGCCAAATACTAATCTTGATACCTATCGTAAGAGTAACGGTACACTTCAGCGGCGACTCAAGTATGATAATAACGGAAATGCTTATGTCGATTTGGATGAAGCTCACCCCGACTATACTAATGACCATGCCCACGATATAGAGAATAAGAATCGCTCTACTGTGCATAGAGATATGACGAAAAAAAAGTGCGAGTTTGACAAGGCTCGTAAAAAGCGGAGGTTTTGGAAAAAATGATAAATATAAATGATTTTGATTTAAAAAATTACGATTATAACGACGAAGATATAAGCCTCATAACTGATTTTATTTATGGGTTCAATCACGGTTGCGACATTCGTTTTTGGTATGAGGATACCGAATATTTTATTTGTTATGTAGGCGACGGTACGGACAAGGTTTTGGTAGCAACAGTGAAAGACGAATCCTTACGTTTACTTTTTAATAATCCTAAGGATTTCTTCTTAAGTTTTACTCTCGATAGCAAGTCCTTTTTTGAACTTGTGTCGGAAATAGAAACCTACAATATTTAACCTGTTCCCGAAAATGGCTAAGTGCAAGCAAAAAGGACGGTCGATTGACCGCCCTTTTATTGTTGGTTTATATATTATTTGACGTTTACCGTTATGCCTCTCGTCTTGGCGATATACTGTGCGATTGCGGTTGTAAGCGCCATACCCTTTATAGCTCGGTCATATATACTTGACCGTTTCCGACGTCGCGCAAGGGTGCGCTGTGGCTCTCGTAGTCGGATATGGTGAGTATTGCGCGGTAGGCGTTCCCGACGTGGTTTTGAACGTCGTCGGCGTTATACGCCTGCAATAGCTCTCTGACAACGGTGTCGACGCGCAAAAAAAAACGACAAGCAGCCTTGCCGTTTTTGTACCCATTTAAACCGATTTACATAACCTCTTTAACGCGCTGAACAAGCATCGCCTTTTCGTCGCCCTTAACCTTTTGCACGACGGAAAGAAGGAAGGACGACAGCTTGGACGACAGCTTTACGCGGCGTTGCGCGTCCTTTTTCATCATCTCGATAAAGTACTTGTCAAGGAACTTAATCATGTACGCCCCGAACGAAACCTTCATCGCCTCGTTTTTGGAAACGTGCTTTAATATGTCGTCCACTGCGTCGATTTTGTTGGAAAGAAGAAGATTTATGGGAAGCATAAACAGCTCGCCGTCGCTTACAAGCGGAGAAAACTGGAAAACCGCGCGCTTAATAACCGTATTGTCGTTAAGCGTTTTAAGCGTTTTTGCCGCGTTCGACTCGTAAAACATACCGTAAATCTTATCGACGTAAAGCGACGTAATAACCGTGGATTTTATGTCCTTATCGCTTCGTATAAGCATAAACTCCCAAAGCTCTTCCGCCATTGCGTAATCGTGCTTCAACATAGCGCCGAAGTACTTTTCTACGGCGGCGGACTTTAAAATGTCGGACGCGAAAAACTCGCTTATTATCTCGTAATACTTGACTTGTTTTGCGTTCATACGGCAAATCCTCTTATCGTATATTTATACGAAAATTATATACTTTTTGCGCCGTAAAATCAAGTGTTTTTATAAAGTTAACGCCTATATTCGACCTAAAAACGCCGTTTTAGGGGGTAAAATCGGTTCTTAGGGCTTTATCGCCGCTTTTTGAGTGTCGAGAGGGTTGTAACTTTCCGGCGTTTTTACGTCCTTTACTCTCAAAGCTCGCATAGCGTTAAGTATGGCGAGAACGGCTACTCCGACGTCCGCAAACACCGCAATCCATATACTCGCTATTCCGAGCGCGGCAAGGACAAGCGCCGCTATTTTAACGCCGAGCGCAAACACTATGTTCTGAATGACGATGGCAACCGTCTTTTTCGCTATGCGCTTTGCGGTTACGATTTGCATAAGACTGTCGTTCATAAGCACGATATCCGCCGCCTCTATCGCCGCGTCGCTACCGAGCGCGCCCATTGCGATTCCGAGATCGGCGCGCGAAAGCACCGGCGCGTCGTTTATTCCGTCGCCCACAAACGCGACCGCACCGCGCTTTTCCCCACTGTCGGCGTTAAGCTCGGCCTCTATCCTTTCCACCTTTTGATTGGGTAAAAGCTCGGCGTGAACCTCGTCTATCCCGACCGAGGAGGCGACCGCTCTCGCCGCCTCGCGCCTGTCGCCTGTAAGCATAACCGTCTTTACCGACATCGCTTTGAGCGCGGACAGCGCCGCCGCCGAGTCGTCTTTAACCGCGTCCGCTATTTCTATCGCGCCGAGATACTCGAGGTTTTCCGCAACGTACACGAGCGTGGAAGCGGCGTTTTCGACGGGCGAAAACTTTACGCCGTTTTCTTCCATGTAGAGCGCAGAGCCGCACAGTATAGTCCTATTCCCGTCCTTCGCGCACACGCCTCGACCTGCGACCTCGCTCGACGAGAGCGTGTCGGAAATCGAAAAACCGTCCTTTTCCGCCGCCGAAACGATAGACAGCGCAATCGGGTGAATCGAGCTTTTTTCGGCGGCAGCGGCGGCGGAAAGCACCTTTTTTCTGTCGCCGACCACACGCACCACCTCGAACGACCCTTTCGTAATCGTTCCCGTTTTGTCGAGAACGAGCGTGTCCGTCTTATTAAGAATTTCCAAATAGTTGCCGCCCTTAACGAGTATGCCGCGCTTACTCGCAGCGCCTATTCCGCCGAAAAAGCTAAGCGGCACAGATATAACAAACGCGCACGGGCACGACACGACGAGGAATGTCAGCGCACGGGAAATCCATTCACTCCACACCGCCCCGTCGGAGTACGAAATTACAAGCGGCGGAAGAACCGCTATTAAAACGGCAAGGCCGACCACAACCGGCGTGTAAACCGCCGCAAACCGAGTTATAAACCGCTCGGTCTTTGCCTTTTTTGCCGACGCGTTTTCCACAAGATCGAGAATCTTTGCGACCGTCGAATCTTCGTATTTCTTTTGGGTGCGGATTTTTATTACGCTCGAAATGTTTATAGCGCCGGACAGCGCCTCGTCGCCCACCTTCTTTTTTACAGGCAGGCTCTCGCCGGTAAGCGCCGAGCAGTCGAGTACGCCCTCGCCCTCGATTATGATTCCGTCGATAGGCACCCTTTCCCCGGGGCGAACAACGACAACCGAACCTATCTCGACCTCGTCGGGATAGACGGTGCTCTCGCCCTCCTCGGTAAGAAGGCACGCCGTTTCGGGACAGATATCCATAAGCTCGGAAATTGACTTTCGCGACTTTCCGACCGCGTAACTTTGGAAGAATTCGCCGGACTGGTAGAACAGCATGACGGCGACCGACTCGGCGTATTCGCCTATCGCAAACGCGCCGATTGTAGCGACTATCATCAAAAAGTTTTCGTCGAACACCTTGCCGTGAATTATGTTCCGCGCCGCGCGGAAAAGTACGTCGTAGCCTATCGCAAGATAGATTGCGACAAACACGATAAGCCACGCCCAAAACGGCATGTTGTCCTCGAAAAGTATGTACGTTACGAGCGCGGGGACAAATGCCGCCGCCGTAACGATTATTCGTATAAGATTTTTCTTGTTCTTGCTCATAACCGAAAACAAGCGAATGCGTTTTATGCGAGCCGAATAATTTTATTTAAAGCGCATATCCGGCTCTATCTTGCGGCAGATCTTTTTTATATCCGCTTCGACGTCAACGCCTTCGTCAAGCTCGAGCGTTATTTTTTGCGCGATAAAGCTGACCGAAGCGGACCGAACGCCGGAAAGATGGGAAATTTCTCTTTCCATTTTGGCGGCGCAGTTGGCGCACTCAAGGTTTTCCACACGGTAGATTTTTTTCATAATTGCCTCCGAAAAATGTTAAAGCTCTTTTACGTGTTCGAGAGCGGTGGTAAATATTTCGCCGATATGCTCGTCGTCGAGCGAATAGTAAACCTCTTTACCTATCCGCCGCGTTTTTACAAGCTTCGACTGGCGCAGAATTCTCAATTGGTGGGACACCGCCGATACCGACATACCGAGCACCGACGACAAACAGCACACACAGCACTCCGATTGCGACAGCGCCGCCAAAATTTTCGTGCGCGTCGAATCGCCGAACACCTTAAACAGTTCCGCAATGTCGACGAGCAAATCCTCGTCCGGCATTCCCTTCCTGATCTTTTCGGCAACAATCGTGTGCTCGTCCTCTTCCGCAATCGCCGTATCGCAACCGACTTCTTCCCTGCCTGCCATACTTCCTCCGTAACAGCTCAAAACAATTTAATAATTGAACAATTATTCAACTGTTCAATAATATTATATGCGCGCCGCCGAGCTTTGTCAAGCGTTTTATGAAAAAAGAAAAAATATTTTACATAACGATATCGCTTGACAAAACGAAAACAAGATTATATAATATTTAAGCAAAATTCAGTGCGCCCCTTCCCTTTTACGGCGACCGCACGCACAGAACCAAGCAATTAAATTTATATAAGCACTCACAGCGCAATTGTCAGCGTCTTGCGAGGACTGCGCTTCAGCGCAAAACGTACTTTTAAGCAATAGAATATAATAAGCACTCATAGCGCAATTGGATAGAGCGTCTGGCTACGGACCAGAAGGTTGGGAGT
>JAFLVD010000014.1 GCA_022508485.1 Clostridiales bacterium
TCCACCGCAAGCGGTCCCCCTTCCCCCACGGGGAAGGCTATGTGCGGCTGCGCCTGGCCTCCGCTTCGTCCGTCAGTTAAATATATCGGGGCGGTCGACAAACTCGACGTCGTACGTTTTAATGTATTTGGGAAGGTTGTCGTATGTAAGCTTGTCCGATTTTTCCACGTAGATTTTAAGCGACTTATTGCAGCGGAAAAGGGGATCCGAGCTGTTGCAGTCCAAAAAGAAGGTGGAAGGAAGATACAGCTCTTCCAAATGCTTACAGTAAAAAAACGCGTTGTCTTCGAGATATCCCACGCCGTGCTTCATTATAACGCGTTTCAGTCCCGTCTCGCCGAATGCGTACCGCGACACGCCTTTTACGCTGCCCGGGATAACGACCTCTTCCAAAGACTTGCAGTCCGTAAACGCGCACTCTAATATCGAAACTACGGTATTGGGGATTGTAACGCGTTTTAGGTTTACGCACGACCTGAACGCACTTCCGTTTATATAAACGACGCCTTCGGGAATATCCATTTCCGTTATGTCTTTGTTGTATGCGAACGCGTCGTTCCAAATTTTTTCAATTCCAAGCCCACTCGGGATTTTGGCGTTTCCGACGGCGAAGGCGACGGCTTTGTTTTTCTTGTTGATAACGCAATTGTCCACCGAACAGAAGCGCGGATTTTCGGGGTCGACCTCCACCTTTTTAAGCCGTGCGCAGTCCGAAAAAACGCCGGCGCCTATTTTCGTCAGGTTTTTGGGAAGAACGATTTCCTCTATTCCGCTTCCCCTAAACGCATACATGTCTATTCCCTCGAGCGCGTCGGGAAGCTTGATATGCCTTAAAGCCTTACAGTCCTCGAACGCGTTCCACCCGATATAACCGATATTATTGCTAAGCTTAATATTTTTAAGCGCCTTGCAGCCCTTAAATGCTTCCCACGCAATATGCGTAACGCTTTCGGGAATAACCAATTTTTTAAGCCCCGTACAGTTGGTGAAAAGGTTAAACGCTATATCGTCCAAGCTTTCGCTAAGCGTAATATCTGTAAGCGCGTGGCAGCCGTAAAACGAGCCGGTGCCTATATCTTTAACGGTGTCGGGGATGCGAATGCTTTTAAGCGCGGTGCACCCCTCGAACGTGTAATCACCCATGCCGATTAAGTTTTTTCCGAAGTTAATTTCTTCGAGCGAAGTGCAGCCGCGGAACGCGCCGTTACAAATGCGTTCGAGACTGTCGGGTAAGGTAACGCTTTTAATAACCTTGTTGTTGGCGAAAAGGTGTTGGATAAGGTCGGTTACGCCGTCGGGGATTACGACGGCTTCGTCGTTACCCGTGTACCGTATGGCGGCGAGTCTCTCTCCGCGTTTAAGATCGCCCATTATTTGGTTATAATATTCCTCGGGCGTGCAGCCTTGATACTCGCTCGACCAGCTTTCAAAGTCGTCGTACTCCGCCTTTGTGCGCTCGTACTCTTCGAGCTTTATGTCGTAAACGTCCTCTACCAAAAAATCGCCCTTTGCAAAAGAGTTGAACATATATATTACCTCTGCGGCGTTTTATAACGCTTTACATTCGTACACCCAGTCGGGAACGCCGTCTATCTTCGGCATTTCGAGAAGGTGCCAGTAGTTGATAAAAAACGATTTTTCCGCCTCCGCCTTGACCGTCTTATTCGTACCGTGCTTTTTGAGTTTAAGCACGTACCCGTTGTCTTTGACAAGAGTCATTCCGTCGGCAAACACGATATTTTTGTTAAAGTCGATTTCCTTCTTTTTGGCGTTTTTATCGTCCTTTTCTTTTTCGGGAGAAAGGTCGACGTCGTCGTCGATTACGATTGCAAAGTAGAATTGCGGCTTTCCGCCGGTGTAAACAAGCTGGCCGAAGCCGAGCGAGTGGATATGTATTTTGTTTTGCGCGTACAACGCTCTTACGTGCGGCACGGTCATTTTAAGCAGCGCCGCCGTGCGTACGAGAAGTATGCCCGTCGTCAAATCCTCGGTCGTAAGATGAGGAAAGCGTTCCCCGGCCTTAGGCTTGTCGTCCTCGAACGTGTCGTGCACGGTCCTTAGGTCGTCCTCCGAAAACCCGAATGCAAGCGCCGAGGTGAACTGGTTTTTGGATAGCGTCGCGTTTCCGCCGCGGTGGGTAACAATCATGCTGTTCCCGTAAAAAATGAACGCGCCGAAGCCGATATGGTTGGACATCTTGCTTTTGTTAAGCGGCGACAGATACAGTCCGCTCTCGAAAATCTCGCGCACCGACATGTCGCCGTTAAACTCGAAGTCCATTGCGCGGTTTGTTACAAGGTCGTTGTAAAACGCCGTTCGGGAAGTGAAAAGGGTAACGGTGCCGTCCTCCTCGCGCTTAAAGTCGTCGAGGCGAATCATGGTGGGGTTTGCTATAAAGCTTGCGCGGTGCGCTTCCATTATAGCGGCGAAGTTGGCCTGTATTACGGGGTCAAGCTCAAAGTGCTTATATTCGTCGTCCTTAACGTCGTAGGCGGCGCCGTTGCTTTCAATCGCGTCGTACCAGATATGCGTTTTGCCGCCGCCGATAGAGAGCGGCTTTTTGTAGTACACTACGTCGTAGGTGAAGTTTTCTTTTCCGAGCTTGATTTTTTCCTCGCGCGCAAACAATACGCCCCGCACTAAATCCGCGGTGATATGGGTTGCCATCAAACCGATTATGCTACCCAAAATCTCGAACTTCAATCCGTCGTAAAAGAAGTATAAAAGCAGTCCTATTCCGATTAAGAAAACTGCGATTTTAACCCATAAAAATTTCCAGTGGTTTCTCATTTTGCGCTACCCGAAAATAAAAGTTTGTGAAGCAGAATTGTGCTTTTTATGTTTGCCGTGTCGTCCGGCAAAAGCGAATAGAACAGGTTTTCGTAGTGCGACGACAGCCTGTCCGGCACCGCGCAGTCAAAAATAATCTTGCCGTCAAACGAAACGGTCTGCGCCGTGTGGTCTACAAAAAGGGTGCCGCCTTCGCACTCGATAACCGAAGTTTTTTTGTTGCTCTTTTTCGTCCAGTCGACGGTTATCTCCGCGGTAATTCCGCTCGCGAGGAAAACCTTTTTCGCGTACTTCGGCATGCCGCTTTTGTCGTCGACAATAACTTCCTCGCTTGTTAGGCGTGCGTCGGATAAGTCTAAAATCTCGTCGAAATAGCTGAGGATGTTTATTCCGCTGTCAATCCAAGCGCCCATAAGCCCCAAGCGGTCTTGCCTTATAGAGCCGTCGGGCGTGGCGGCGTAATCGTCGCACACGCGAGCGCTTATCGACTTTATTTTGCCGTAGCGGCTTAGGTTTGCCTTTAAGAACTTCACCTCGTCGGCCGCTTTCCAGTGGAACATGCAGATAAGATTTTTTCTGCGGCTTTTCGCAAACGAAAGGCACTCGTCCATTTCATCAAGGCTTCCGAACATCGGCTTTTCGGTAATTACGTCCACGCCCTTACTTAAAAGCTCGCGCGCGACCCGGCCGTGCGCGGCGACGGGCAGTGCGAGAACAGCCACCTCCGGTTTAAGTTTAAGCGCGTCGTCAAGCTCGGTAAAAAAAGGAACCGAAAACAGCTCGCGCGCGGCGCAGGAGGGGTTGGTGTCCACAAGTGCGGTAAGAGCGAGCGTAGAAGAATTGCCAAACCCTTTTACGTAGTGCGTGGCGATAACTCCTCCGCCTACAAGTACAGTAGATTTTTTCATATATCCATTATAACACATAACGAAGCATATTTCAAACATAAATAGTAAAAACCGAAAGCTTTATTTTGGCGCGGTATGATTGACTATGTAAGATAAATATTGTATATTATTTCAGTAGGAATTTTGCGGTACGCCGCGCGTTCCCGTAAACCCGACATGGAGAAAAACATGGAAAACTTCGTTATAGGCAATGTGCGCGTTCAACTGCTGTCCAAAGACGTTATCCGCGTCGAATACAGCAAGACCGGCACGTTTGAGGACGCGCCGACTTTTTTCGTTCCCGACAGAGATTTTTGCGGCGAGAAGATAGGCGCAAGCGCGATCGAAACCGATAACGGCACGGCGGTTATAATGGGCGAGCTGTCCGTTTTTGTGCCTAAGGCCGCAAACGGTTTAAAGGGCGTTACGCTTAACCGTAACGGTCAAACGGTCTACGCATGCCGTACGATAAAAAACAGCGGAGAGCTGCCGCCGCTTAATAAAACTCCGTTCGTGTTTGCGGTTGCGGACAATCCCCGTATCGTCTGCCCGAACGGCGGTTACTCGGTAAATGGTGAAAAGCCGTATCGCATAACGAAAAACGCGCAGGACTTGTATCTGTTGGTGTGCCGTAACGACGCCAAAAAGCTCAGGAGTCTGTACGTAGCTCTTACCGGCAGAAACGAAATGGTAAGGCTTTCCACGCTCGGCAACTGGAATTCGCGCTACTATAAGTACACCCAAGCGGAAGCCGAGGAAATGATAGATACGTATATACGTAAGCGCGTTCCGCTCGACAACATGGTTATAGATACCGACTGGCGCGAGGCGTGCGACCGCGGCATAGGCTACGACATCAACACAAAGCTTTTCCCCGATATGAAAGGTTTTTTCGACTATGCGCACTCTAAGGGCGTCGAGATAATGTTCAACGACCACCCCGAGCCGCAGGCAGGCGCAAAAAGCCTTTTGGACCCCGTCGAAATTGCCTACCGCGAAAAAAAGCTAACCGAAATATTGGAACTCGGGCTTGATACCTGGTGGTACGACAGAAACTGGAGTACCGCGCTTATTTCCCCTATAAAGTCCGTCCGTCCCGAAACGCTCGGAATGTACCTTTTCGAGGAAATCACCAAACACCACTACATGAGAAAGTGCGGAAGCGACAATGCTTACCGCCGGCCGGTTATAATGGCAAACGTGAACAACATTCATAACGGCAAGTATATAAAAATAAACGATTCTGCGTCCCACCGCTATTCCATTCAGTGGACGGGCGACATTCACTGCCGCAACGAGGATTTATTGCGAGAAATTAAAAATCTCGTCAAGGCGACGAATAACTGTATTCCGTACGTCAACTTCGACTGCGGCGGACATATAGGCAATCCCGATAAGGAATTGTATTTAAGGTGGATGAAGTTCGGCGCGTTTTCGCCCGTTCTCCGTCCGCACTGCACAAACAACGTCAAGGTTTTCAGAGAGCCGTGGAACTACGACGACGAAACGGAAAGCGTGGTAAGGGAATACGTTAACATGCGGTACAGACTTCTTCCCACTACTTACCGCTACGCATATAATAACTACGCCACCGGCGAGCCTATTTATAAATCGCTCGGCTTTACATACCCCGACGACAAGATAAGCCTCGCCTGCGAAAAGCAGTACACGCTGGGCGACGATATCATGGTTGCGCCCGTATACGCCGACGCCGACGCTATTTCCGTCGTTCCCAAAGCGTGCTTTACCTCGCCCGTAAAAGCGACGTACTACGGCGGCACAAACCTCGAAGGGAAGGCGGTTGCCGTAAAAGAGTATGCGTATATCAATCAGGAATACAACAGAACCTCGCCCGTAAAGGAACTTGGGCCTTACGACTATTCCGCCGTGTTCGAGTATAAGCTTAAATTCGATACCGACGTCGAGCTGTTCGTGTGTAACGACGACGGCACAAGGTTCTACCTCGACGGCGAGCTTACTCTCGACGACTGGACCTTCCACGCCGCGTATCCGCAGAAGGTGGCGTCGCTTAAAGCCGGAAGGGAATACGCCGTAAAAATGGACTACATGCAGGGCGGCGGCGAGGCGGTCGTAAAGCTTATGTACAAAGCCTCGTCCGAAAAAACGACGGACAGCGAGGTGAGAGCGCACTCTTTCTATATTCCCGAGGACGGATATATAAACGTATTCGACGGAAAGCGGTACGGCAAGGGCAGGCATACGGCTAAGTTCGGAATTAAGGACTACCCGATTTTCGTAAGACCGGGATGCGTGCTCGCCCTCGCCAAAAACGCGCAGACCACCGCCGAGCAGATCTGGGACGCGCTCGCCTTCGATATTTACCCGTCCAAAACGCGCGAGTTTTCTTCCTGCCTTTACGAGGACGACAGACAGACCACGGCGTATAAAGTAGGCGAGTACCGTACGCAGGGCTATACGCTTTATTACGACGAAAAGCAAAACGCCGTAGTGTTTACGGTCGACAAAGCGGAAGGAAGCTTCGACGGCGCGGATAAATTCGGCGAAAGAAGCGCGTCGCTTCGCTACCACCTAAGCGCACCGTTAGGCACGCTCGACCGCGTTTATGTAAACGGAAAAGAAGTTCCGTTCGACATTATTCCGTGCGACAAAGACGCCTATCCGTTCGGCTTTACCGGCGGCGCGCCCGACGGCGATATCGCGGAGGTAAAAATCACGCTCTCGCTCGATAAGCCCACCACGGTTTTATTTAAGCTTAAATAAACAATATAATTCCCGTAACAGTAAATAAGGAGACAGATATGAATAAAAAATTTGTTACGCTTATCATTACGATACTCGGTATCTTCGCTCTTTCGTTTGCGCTTGTCGCCTGCGATAAGCCGAGCGGCGACAGCGGCGACAAGCCGAGCGGCGACGGTGGCAAAGCCTTAAACGGAACGTACTACTACTGCGAAAACGACGAGCTCGATTATTCGCTGTACATAACGTTTAAAAACGGAAAGTGGACTGACGACGAAAATCAGTCGGGCGAGTACTCTTTTTCGGACGACAAGGTTACGCTGTACATCGAAAAGGACGAGTACGCCTCGGGTACGGTCGACGGCGACGATATTACGCTTTACTTTATGGGGGCGGAATGGCTGTACCGCAAGGGTCCCGATATCGACCCCACCGCGCCCAAAGAAAAAACGCTCGATTATAAATTGAGCGACGACAAGACGCACTACACCGTCAAGGGCATAGGCGGACTTACCGGCGACGTAGTCGTTCCCGACGAATACAAGAAAAAGCCGGTTACCGAAATTGCCGAAGGCGCGTTCGCAAATAAAAGCGAGCTTACGAGTATCGTTATAGGCAACAACGTTACTTCCGTCGGGGAAAAGGCGTTTTATAAATGCGCAAATCTTACGACGGCTACGCTCGGCGAAAGCGTGGACGGGATTGCCGCAAGCACCTTCGAAGAGTGCAGGGCGCTCACGACGGTAACAATTCCTTTAAGCGTAAAAAGCATAGGTAAAACCGCGTTTCGCTTTTGCCTTAAATTAAAGGATATTTACTATACGGGCTCCGAGTCCGATTGGGCGCAAATCGATTTTTATTACAGCGTCGGATATAACACAATCGAGGTGTGCAATCCTATTTACGACGGCGCGACTTACATTGTCGGCAACAATACCGCTTCCGTCGAAAACGTAAGCCGCAATCTTTATATCGACGGCGAATTGCTTACCGACGCGGAAATCTATAACGCCGATACCGTTAGCCCGTTTGCGTTTTACGGCTACCGCGCTTTAAAGAGCGTTGCGGTTGGCGGCGACGTTCAAGAGATAGGGCAGTACGCGTTTTACGACTGTGCTTCGCTGGATGAGCTCAGCTTTTCGGGCGACGCGCTAAAAAAGGTATGTAAGGGTGCGTTCTCCTCGTGCGGCAGCCTGCTTCAAGTATCGCTTCCGAGCGGCTTAAAAGTGATTGACGAATACGCGTTTAATTCGTGCGGCGAGCTTAAATCGGTTAACACGGGCAACGGCGTTGCGGTAATAGAATACGGCGCGTTTATGAGCTGCGGAAAGCTTAACTCCCTTACGCTCGGAAGATCGGTCGCCGAAATAGGCGAAGCGGCGTTTTACGCCTGCGAAGAGCTTACCGAGGTTACCATTCCCGAGTCCGTAATATTTATAGGCAAGGACGCGTTTTTCGGAAGCTCTGTTACGAGCGCGAAGTTCGTGAAAAAAGACGGCTGGATCGTCAATAAAGACGTGCCGCTCGAAAGCGCTCAGTTAGAGGACGAGGCTAACGCCGCCGCGCTTTTGGTAAACTCCGTATTGATGCAGGGCTATGCCGATACCGATTGGGAAAGGCCGACGCTTCAATATATACTCAGCGACGACCAAACGTATTACACCGTTAACAACGTAGGAACGGGGTGCCGCTCGAATATTGTCATTCCGGCGACGTATAACGATAAGCCGGTAAAAGCCATAGCGGACAGCGCGTTCAGCGGCTGTTCGGCGCTTATGAGTATTACAATCCCCGACAGCGTAATATCGATAGGAAGATATGCTTTTAATAATTGCAGCGGACTTAGTAGCATAACTATTCCTAACGGCGTCGAAACTATCGGCGAGTTTGCGTTTTTCGGTTGCAGGTCGCTGTCCTCTATCATTGTAGGCACGGGCTTAAAAGAGATAGGTTACAGCGCGTTTGTAGGCTATCTGCCAGCCAAAAAGGTTTACTACACGGGCGATATAGCAGGCTGGTGCCAAATAGAGGGGCTTGATGACTTAATTAACTCCGAAACAACGCTTTATATCGGCGGAGAACCGCTGTCTGGAAACCTTGTCATTCCGAACGGCGTTACGGCTATTTCCTACTACGCGTTTGCGTATAACCGCCTCGTTACGAGCGTTACTCTTCCTGCCACTCTCACAAGTATCGGCGGATCGGCGTTTAGTAACTGCGATATAGACACCGTTTACTTTGAGGGCGATCTTTCCAAGTGGTGCGAAGTAGAGGGACTTAACAATCTTGTTTCAAACGAAACGACGGTGTATATCGGAGGAAAGGAGTTATCGGGTAATGTGGTTATCCCGAGCGGCGTAACCGCAATCAATTCCGGCGCGTTATATTTCGCCGATAGGGTTACGAGCGTTACTATTCCGAATAGCGTAACGTTTATCGGAAGCGACGCATTCAACGATAATATAACAACTTTCCGCTACGAGGGAAGTACAGAGGACTTGTTCGGCGTTTCGGGCTTAAACAATATTATGAAAAAAGAACTTACGCTGTATATTAACGGCGAAAAGTTTAACGGTAGTATCGTAGTCCCGAGCGGAATTACGGAAATTGCCGATTACCAATTTTCCTCTTGCTTTGCTATTACAAGCGTCGTTATCCCCGACAGCGTAGTGAGTATCGGCGATTCGGCGTTCTATTATTGCCGCTATCTTACGAGCGCTACGATAGGAAACGGCGTAAAGACGATAGGCCCTCGAGCTTTTTACGTCTGCGACAGCCTTACGACGCTAACATTAGGTAACAGTCTGGAAGAGATTGGCGAAAATGCGTTTTACCTCTGCGACAGCCTTAAAAGCGTCGTTCTTCCCGACAGCGTAGTGAGTATCGGCGCAGAGGCGTTTGACGGTTGCGACAGCCTTGAAAGCGTTACCTTCGGAAGCAGTTTAAAGACAATCGGAAACGAAGCGTTTGCATATTGCGGCGCGCTTAAAAGCATAACCCTTCCCGACGGCTTAACTACTATCGGAAGCAAGGCGTTTTACGGATGCTCGTCGATTGAGAACGTAGTCATTCCCGACAGCGTAACGGCAATTTACGAGCGCACATTCACGTGCGCCGCCCTCACGACCGTTACGATAGGTAAGGGTGTGCAAAGCATCGGCGCTTACGCCTTCACCAACGACGGCAGGAGGGTAACCTTAACCTATACCGGCACTTATAACGAGTGGATAAACGTCAAGAAAAATTCCAACTGGACAAGCGGAATGGACAGCTACGTTATGTACGTAGAGGGTGAGATAATCTCGCAAAGACCGTAAACAAAAAGTCGTAAACAAAAGTAAATGCCGAAGGTTTTTCCATCGGCATTTTGTTTTGAATTTTATTTTATCGCGCACATGCCGTATCTTGCACGGCTTAGGGGTAATATTACAAAGTTTGACAGTCGAATAAAAAAGTGGTATAATTTTTATATGTACGGAATTTACGGCGAGATAATAGCCGCCGCGGAAAAGGCGGCGGAGGAATGTTCTCAAGCGGAAGAGCTTTTGGAATACCCCGAGGTTCAAGCGGACAAGGCGTATTATCTTTCCGTTCTGTCTAAGTACAACAAGCTTAATTCTATTGCGGACAAGCTCGCAAAGCTGAAAAAGCTTTTAAGCTCGGAAAAGTCGGCGGCGGCGCTTATCCCCGAATGCAACGACGCCGAGCGCGACGAACTATTCGAGGAAATTTCGGCGATAAAACGCGACGCCGCGAGGCTTGCCTCTCTTTTGTCGGACGAGCTTGGATGCAAGCACATAGTAGAGCGCGCGCTGCTTCGCTTTAAGTTTACCGCCGTTTCCTCTAAGCTCGGCGTGCCGTTTGCCGCCATGATAAAGGATTACGTCATTTCTCGCGGCGGCGCGGTCGAGGACGAAAGGACGGAGTGTACGGTAAGCGGCGAGGTCCGCGGCGTTTCGTTTATTGCGGAAGGCGAGGACGTTTTATCTCGGCTTATTCCGCTTACCGGCGCGCACAAGGTTTTTGTAACCGGCGGAAAGGCGGAAGAGCTTTGCTTTGCCGTAACGAGCGCCGAGGAAAGGCTGACGGTCTCGGACGACGAACTGAAAATAACGGTAACCCATTCGAGCGGCGCCGGCGGTCAGCATATTAACAAGGTGGAAACGGCGGTGCGCGTAACGCATATTCCCACGGGGCTTTCGGTCGTTTGCCAGGACGAGAGAAGTCAGCTCGAAAACAAAAAGCGCGCAATCGAGACAATAAAAAAGCGGCTTAACCTATCGCACGAAAAGAGCGAAAAAAGCCGTATCGAGGCGGATATATATTCGCAATATAAAAAGAAGAGCACGCCTATATCTTTCGATTACGCGTCCAAAACAATGACGGATACGCGGTTGAAAGCGTTTTCCGCCGTTCCGTTTCCGCTCGAATCGCCGCGCGCGTACATCGACGCACTAAACGCATTATGTTAGTTAACTTTACCCTCGACATGCAAAAAATCGCTCTGTCGTCAAGAAAGAGGTTTTATAAGACAGAGGGGTTTATAAGCTCGACGCGAAAAACCGCCGGTGTGGACGCGTTCGTTTCGCGTGTAGCGGAAGGCATTTTCAAATCGAATATTTCTATCCCGGAAGGCGGCGGCGAGGTTAAAGTAAGCGACGGGCTTTACACGCTGTACGTATGCCGAAAGGACGTCTACTCGGGCGATATCGTGTTTTACGGGTTCGAGAGCGGAAACGTAGGAGACGGCGGCGTGGACAGATCGCTTCAAGCCTATTTTTCGCAATCGACCGTTTCGGTTACTTTGGGCGAGGCGAAAAATAAGGTAAAGCAAGACGACTTGGTAAGACTGTACCTCGTGTCCGACTCGGACGGCGCGGTTAACTTCCCGTACCTTAACGACACCCAGCGGAAGATAGTGGAAACCGAGGACTCCAATATGCTCGTCCGCGGCGTTGCCGGCAGCGGCAAGACCAACGTGTGCGTCGAAAAAATCGTGTACTGCGCGTGCAGGTCGTACCGCGGCTCGGCGCTCTACACAACCTTTTCTCGCGGACTGTTAACCGAAACGAAAAACCGAGTGGGGCTGTTCGTAAAAAACATAAACGATTTTATTTCCGCATTCGAGCGCGGCGCGGTCGTGTTTTTGGACGACGATCACAAAAAGGCGGTCGAAAATAAGCTGGGCATTTTGTTCTCGGTGGACGACGACGGCGAGATTATTTCCGCGTTGAAGCGAATTTCCGCGTACCTATCCGAAAAGGTCGATTACTTTCTTATAGAGGATATCTACGCCGACTACTACGAGGAGGCGCGCGCCGCCGGCGAGAGCGTGTTCAATAACGAGTATCTCGGCGGCGGAATAAGTCCGCACATAACGGGCGCAATCGATAAGATAAAAAACGTTTCGACGGAAATTATTTATAAAGAAATATACGGCATGATTTTCGGAAAGTACGAGCTTTCTTCGCCCCGAAAAATGATGACTAAGGACGAGTACGTTTCCGCGCGGCGCGACAGCTTTACGCCGCGTGAGTGCGAGATTATCTATTCGGTGGCGGTCGATTACGCCGAGTTCATGGAAAAGCGCGGATACCTCGACAACAATCTCATGAGTCGCGCCGTTATGGAAAAGGTCGACTCCCCCAAGTACTCGATAGGCGTTATCGACGAGGTTCAGGACTTTACGCAGGTAAACCTTGCGCTTATGAAAACGCTTTGCCGCAAGCTGTTTTGCGTGGGCGACGCGCTTCAAATGATAAACCCGTCGTACTTCGGCTTCGGGTACTTAAAGCGGCTTATGTACGGCGACGTTACGGGCGTGAGCGAGCTTAAACATAACTACCGCAGTACGCAAAAGTTAGAGCAAATCGCCGAAAAGCTCGGCGAAATGAATATCAGCCGCTTCGGAACGCACAGCTTTGTCATATCGGGGAAAAGCGTTCCCTCGCCGCTTGACAGCGAGGCGGTGTTCGTCAAGGACAAGGGTTTTTCCGACATGCTTAAAAACAAGCGGTTCGAAAACCTGACGGTCGTCGTCGGCTCGCAAAAGAAGAAAGAGCGGCTTAAAAAATCGCTCGGCAAGATTGAGGTTTTGACCGTCGCCGAGATAAAGGGTTTAGAGCGCGGCACCGTTATCCTCGTGGATATTTTAAGCGACAACGCCGACAAATGGCGGCGGCTTAACGAAATGTCGCTTAACCGCAAAACCGCCGACGAAAACTCGGTGTACAGATACTACTTTAATCTGTTTTACGTGGGCGTTTCGCGCGCAAGGCAGTATCTTGTCGTTGCGGAATCCGATTACCCCAAGTTTTTCGACAAGCTTTTCGACGAGTGCTTCGTCCGCAAAAACCGCGACGGCGCGATAGCGTTTTTAAAGAATATCGCCGGGCGCATAGAGCTTGACGACGAAGAGTTTATCGAGCGAATCGAATCTTTCTGCGCGCTCGAGCAGTACGACAACGCGCGCTCTGCCGCCGACAGACTTTCCTCGGACGAGCTGCGAGAGAAAAAGCTCGTGTATATTTCCGTTCACGAAAAGTATCTGCGCTACGGCGCGTACCGCGACGCCGGTATAGAATACTGGCGGCACGGCATGGACGCCGAGGCGAGGGAATGCTTTACGCGCTCGGGCGACGAAAAGCTGTTTCCGCTCATGGACGCCTGTCTTAAAGGCGGAAGCTCGCTCGACCCCGAAATAGTCAGGTTTTACACGCTCGTCGATGACAACGACGTCGCCAAAAACATAATACTCGAAACACTTAATAACGACTGCAAAGACATATCCGCCGCAATAAAGTCGGCAAACGCGATTTTGAGGAGAAAATCATGAACGACAATTCCGTAAAAGAACTGATTGAAAGCTTTATCTCGTACCGCAATCTCATTACGCCCGTCAAGGACAGCCTTCACAACGTAAGCGTAACCTACGCCGAGATTTTGGAAGATCTTAACGCGCTGAACAGAAGCTTTTCGGGCGGCACGGCGGACAGACTGGAAAAAGTGCATTCCGCGCTCGCCGCGCAGGCAAAGAGCGGTCAAGAGCTTAACCGCAGGATTGACGAGTACGCGCAGTCGGGCGAAAAATACGCAAAGGCCGTAACGGAAATGTATTCGCGCTTTTCGTCCGTCGTGGAAAAAATCGACGCGCTGAGCGAGATAGAAAATAACGCGCGCGCTCAGATAGAAAAAATCGACTCGCTAATCGCGGAAAAGACGGCGTCGTACGACCTTAAAGGGCTTCAAAAATCGCTGGACGGCTACAACGTAAACGTCGAAAAAATAAGCGACTTTATCAACAAGGACGTCGGCGCGGTGTTAAAGCAAAACGCCGAAAAGATAGAATCCATTCGTAAGGAAAACGAGGAACTAAGTAAGCTCGTCGCCAAACAGAGCGACGACATCGCCACGCTAACTACCATGTTTACCGAGACGACCGCGCTGCTTAAAAAAGTGGTCGAGGGCAGCACAGTCAACGAGCAATACTTGTTTGACGTTCTCGACAAGTGGGCGGCGGACAGAAAGGTTAAGGTCAAAAAGGATTAGCGTTTGTGGCAAGGGTAGACGAAAAACGATTACTCGACGTAATCATAAACGACGACGCGGCGGCGTTTAACGCGCTTAACGGACAAACTCGGCTCGAAAAATATCGGCTGGGCAGATTTCCCGTGCTGTCGCTCATGTATCTTTTTTCGTCTAAAAAAATCCTTGCCGAACACGAAAAAGAGTTTATAGCCGTTTCCTCGCACCGGGAGTCTTTTTGCGCCGCGGAACCGGCGAGCGTACTCGCATTGTTTTCCAAAAAAGCCGGTAAGTGCTTACGGCTGTATTTTGACGCGGTCGTTACGCCTATCGAAATGCTTCTTATACTCGATAAAACGAATAAGGTTAAAAAGCTTTATCCGCTTGTAGGCGTAACGGACGAGGTAAAATCTCGGCTTAAAGCGATTTATTATATTAAGTACTCGCTCGGTATAGAGTTTAAGGATGACGGCATAGTCATCGACCGCAGACCGCTTTCCCGAAGCGAAAAGAAAAAAATCGCTATCGCCGTTTCCGCCGCCGCGCTCGTAGCCGCGGTGTCCGTCGTAACGCCCGTATCGGTCGTGTCGTATCTTAACAAGTACGGAATAGCCGTGTCGAGCGCCGAGCAAATCGACTTTACCAAACAAAGAACGTATGCGCTTAAAAGCGACGTTGTTATCCCGAGGAACTATTCGGTAAAAAGCACCGCATGCAATATTATAGGCGGCGGACACAAGCTCGTTTTGGAGGGCGGCGCGTCGCTCGGCAATTTCAGCGGCAGTATGAGTAATCTTACAGTGGAAACGCAGGGCGCGCCTATATTTACCTCGTGTTCGGGCCGCGCCGTGCTCAAAGATATTACCGTGTCCGTTTCCGCAGACCTCGATATTAAAAGCGACCATGCGTTCGTTACGGTAAATAATTACGGCACGCTCGACGGAATAACCGTCAACGTGGAGGGGACCGTTCGCGCTTCGTCGAAGGACGAAGGGGAAGAGCTTGTTTTGGGCGGCGTTGCGGCGTATAACGCGTACTCGAACAGCTCGACGTACGGCAAGATTAAAAACTGCAAGGTTAACTATACAAGCTTTTATCTCGAAGGGGAAAAGACGGTCAACGCCTCGTTCGGCGGAATAGCCGGCGTCAACAACGGAACGGTAGAGGACTCGGTCGTAAGCGGAAGCGTGGAAGCGGATACATTCGATATCGCCGGGGCGTGCTACGTGAATAATTCTTCTCTTACAAGGATAGAAAGCGCGGTGAACTTATCGCAAAAGTCGGAAAACGAGGAGTGGAGTCCGCTCGTCGCCGGCGTGGTCAACGAAAACGGCGGACTGGTCGAGTACTGTAAAAGCACCGGCAGCCTTTCGGTTACGGGCGCGGACTTTGCTATCTGCGGCGGAATAGCCGGTCAGTCGTACGGCAGAACGGCGTATTGCTATTCGAGTAGCGATATAACCGTAACCGCCGAGTACGCCTATGTCGGCGGAATTTACGGCATGAGCCGGACGGCTTCGGATAACTTCTACGTCTACCTCGGCTTTGCCGATCACTGTTTGAGCGAGAGCAAGATATACGCAAGCTTAGGCGAGGGAAATTCGTGCGTGGGCGGTATCGGCGGACTTGTTCAGCAGCTTAATCTTTACGGCACCTTCTACGGCGGCGGCGTTACGAACAGTATTTATCTTGGCGAAATATCGGGCGAGTTTAACTACCGCGGAAGCGTAGTCGGCGTGTGCGGCGCCAACGTTTACGAGGCCAATTCGTACATGTCGGGCGACGAGGAGGTAGTCAACTTCGAAGGAAATTACTTCCTCGAAGGCAGCGGTACGTCCTTCGGCGCTAAGGCGACCACCGACGAAATATTTTTGCGCGTCGACGGCAAGGGCGCCACCGCCGCGCCGCTTACGGAAATAAAACAAACCGACGTGTATAAAGAAATCATCGAAAAACTCGAACCGATTAAAATGAAAAAATAAAAATGAAGAATTAAAAAGGACCGCAAGCGGTCCCTTTTTTAACTATTCGCTATTACTTATTAAATCACAGCGGCGCGAGTTTTGCGGTAAAGTGGCGCAGGATAGGCGGTTCCTCTACTATCTTGTACCCCTTTATCTTTTTGGCGCGTTCCTTTATGTTTATAAGCGCGTCGGCAATTACGTCGAGGTGGGACTGCGTGTAAACGCGCCGAGGTATAGCAAGCCGAGTAAACTCGAATTCCGCCTCTAACTGCTTGCCGGTGTCGGGGTCGTTTCCGAGCATGAACGAGCCGATATCGCACGCGCGTATTCCGGCCTCTCTGTACAGCTCTATGCTAAGCGCCTGCGCCGGGAATTCGTAGTAGGGGATATGGGGAAGAAGCTTTTTCGCGTCGACAAATACGGCGTGGCCGCCGACCGGGGTCTGGAACGGAATTCCGCCGTCCGAGAGCCTATCCGCAAGGTACTGCATTTGTCCTATACGGTAGCGCAGGTAGTTTTCGTCGATACCCTCGTCAAGCCCACGCGCAAGCGCCTCGATATCGCGGCCGGACATTCCGCCGTATGTAGTAAAGCCCTCGAAGGAAATCGTGCGCTGTTTTATCTTTTCGAAAAGCGCCTTGTCTCGACAGCCTATAAGTCCGCCCATATTGACTATGGCGTCTTTTTTGGCGCTCATGGTAAAGCAGTCGGCGCCCTCGAAGGTATCCTTTACGATATCGGTTATCGAGCTCGACTTAAATTCCTTTTCGCGCTGCTTGACAAAGAACGAGTTTTCGGCGTACCGCGCGGCGTCTATCATAAACGTAATTCCGTGTTTGTGCGCGATGTCGCGCGCCGCCCTGACGTTTTCCACCGATACCGGCTGACCGCCGGCAGAGTTGTTCGTTATCGTCATTATGATAACGCCGACGTTTTCCGCGCCCAAGTCCTTTATGTATTTTTCGAGCCGGACTAAATCCATATTGCCCTTAAAGTCGTAGTAGGAAGTGGTGTCGAGCGCCTCTTTTACCACGCAGTCGATTGCGCGAGCGCCGGCAAGCTCGACGTGCGCGCGCGTCGTGTCGAAGTGCATATTGCTTATGGCGTACTTTTTGCCTTCGAGCAGTATCGGCAAAAGCACCTTTTCCGCGGCGCGGCCCTGGTGCACGAGCTGTATGTGCGGCATACCGAATATGCGAGTCGCCGCCTCTTGAACCTTGTAGTAGCAGTCCGCGCCTGCATACGACTCGTCGCCGAGCATAACGCCCGACCACTGCGCCGAGCTCATTGCGCCCGTTCCGCTGTCGGTGAGAAGGTCGATGTAAACGTCGCGCGAGGCGAGGTTAAACACGTTGTAGGACGCGGCTTTAATCTTTTGCTCGCGCTCTTTTGCGGACAGAATCTTAATCGGCTCGACGCTCTTAATCCTAAAAGGTTCGGGGAAATAAATAGGTTTCATAAATCACTTCCGTTGTGTAATAACCTTGTCGTAACGGGTTACATTCCGTGGGTCGGGTCGAGAATAGACTTTCCGGCATCGGACAGGCAGTAAGTAAAAAATGCGGTTGAAAGCTCGGTATTCGTAAGCTTTGCGATGCATCTGTCGGTTTTGCCGTTAAGCGTAACGTGCAGCTGCTCGATTTCCGCCTGTGTTATTTGAGTGCCGTCCTGCGTCGTCAGATTGGTTGCGCAGGGGAAAACAATATCCGTATCGCCCGTTCCGACGACGGCGCTCGTGAACGATGAAATATAATAGTACGGGTCGGTCGTCGTCGCGCCCGTATAATACGTATAGTGGATTTTTTGGCTGTCGAGTCCGTTTTGGGCGCAGTACGACTTAAAACCGTCGAACAGCGAAGTAAACTGCGTCTCCGTTATCCACCGTCCCCATACCGCAACTTCGAGAGAGTAGTCGCGCGTGGGCTTTTCGGACGAATCGATTTCGTTTCCGTCATTTTCGAAAACGACGCTGTATGCGACGCTGCGAAGCCACTCGTAGGTGTCGTCGGGGAGATTGGGCGCGCTGAATTTTGCTTCGCCCTTAAATGTTGTGTCGCGCACGTCGAGGCCGAGAATCGTCCCTGCGTGAACGCAGGCGCTTAAATACGCGCCCGTGTAGCCCTGGTGGCGGTTATCCGAAGCCCAAAGATATATGGACGGATCGACTTCGTAGCTCTCCGTAAACGCTTTCCCCACGTACGACACGGGAAGAGAGCATTCTTTGCCGGCTCTTGTATATGCCTCGCGCAGCCTCTTCTCCATTTCGGGAATGGTGGTGTTCAGTTCGTTTGCCGAGTAGGGCGAGCCCCAGGTTTCGTAAAGGTAAATTTGCGCATGGTCCTGCGTCGACTCGATTTTTTCCTGCATGGCCTTTACGCCGCTTAAAAAGTCGTTGTAGTTTTGGATAGGATTGAGGCTTTGCTCTTGCAAAACGATATAATCGAAGTTACTGCATGCGTTTAAAAGCTTATCGACCTGTTTTCCGCAGGCGTCCGTCGCTTTTGCGTGGTTTTTAAGGTACCAGCCCGGCCCGGTGATTGAATACGTTTCTACGACGTAGCCCAAATCCTCGGCGATATTATCGAATATGCCGGGAACGCCGCTGCTGAATTCCACAACGCCGTTTCTGTATGTAAAGCTGTTTCCGATAAAAAGAATTTTGGCTTTTTTCCAAATCTCCGCATTGTCGCCGTTAAAGTGCCAAAAATTTCCGTCGCCCAAAGTGAGGTCGTCCCCGTCGTCGAATATATCGCCGCGGCTTTGATCCTGCTGCCAGAACCTATCGTAGCTTTCCGGCTTTTCCTCGTGATACAAATAGACCGAATAGTCGTCCTTATAATAAATCTCATCGGTATACGCAAGGAGAGGGACGCCCTCCGAAACAACGCTTACCCCGACGTCCTCTATGCTTTCGGGAAGCACCACCGAGTCGACCTTAGCGCCGTAAAATGCGTAAGAGCCAACTGCCGAAACGCCGTCCGCTATTTCTATCTTGGTGATTTTGGACGCGCTGTCGTGCCACGGCACTTCGCTTTTGGACTCCCAATACTGCATGTAGCCGTTGCCTGTAATTTTAAGCGTGTAGTTCTTTCCGTTTTCGACAAGCTCTGCTTTCACCTTGGACGAGGAGTTCATCGAAATATCCCAGGACTTGGGACTGTCGGCGCACGCTACAAGCCCCGTCGTTGCGGCAAGCAGCGTGCATGAGGCGGCAAGCGCAATAAAGCCTCGGAATTTTCTTGTTTTTGTCATATATTTCTCCTTGAATTTATAAATGATTTTGCGTGCACCATTATATCACAAAACGACAAGAGTCGTCAAGACGGTATCGTTTAACTTCCGTCATTTTAATTACGTTTAACGGGCTGTTTTTGTGCAAAACGGTGGGAATGGGTTTTTGCTTAACATATTGTCTTTAATGACGTATAACAAGGAAAACGAGCTTTTTTCCTACTTGCATTCACGGCAAAAAAATAGTATAATAAAATACACGACGGTCGGTACGGCGATAAGCCGAAAAATAAATTGAAAGGCAACAATTCGGGGCTGAAAAAAAGGACGATGAAAAAAGCTTTGTGTTTTGTTTTAATATTTATTGTTGCGTTAACCTTCGGTCCGTTTTTGGGTTGCGCGAATCCTTCTGCGCGCGCTTCGACTTGTTCGATAGTTTTCGAGGACAATCCCGACGTGTACACCGAAAAGCGTTTTTATACCGTCAACCGCTACGACAATCTTACGGTTCGGCTTATAGTTTCGTCCTCGCTCGCGATAACAGATGTGAACTACGACGATTATTCGCTGTTTGTTTTGACGGACGGTACAAAGGAACAAACGCATTACAGCCTTACGCTTCATAACATAAAATATTCCGCGGTCGTTCGGTTTACGGTGCAAAGGCAGTTTACTTTAATCTACGACGTCGACGGGCAAACGACGGCGGTAACCGTATCTGGCTTGCACTTGCGGCCCAATACGCTCGCTTACGATCCGCGGTTTTTGCGCGAGGGCTTTGTCCCTATCGGCTGGAACACACTTCCGGACGGCGGAGGCGTGCACGTCGGGTTCGGAAGCCGCACGGACGGCGACGGCGAAGCGCTTACATTATACTGCGAATATATGCCTGCGCTGCCGCCCGATTGTTTTTCATACGAGACGGACGGAGAGAGCGTCGCCATAACGGGGTTAAAGAGGGGAATAGTGGCCGATTTGGTAATCCCGTTTGAAATAGACGGGCTGCCGGTAACGAGTATAAAAAAGGACGCGTTTGCGAAAATCGACGCAAACTCGGTCGTTTTGCCGCCTACGCTCGAGCGCATAGAAAAGCGGGCGTTTGGGATTTTGCGCGCAAAGGAACTGTACTTTTTCGACAACCTCCGCGAGGTTTGGGAAGAATCGTTCGGCGATTATTCGATAACCCGTTTACATATAAACGCAGCCGTTTCACCCGTTTACAGCATCAATTATTTTGCGACGCTTGCCGATAAGGTGGATAGGCTATACCGACTGCGCGACGAAAAAAAGCTTGTGTTTTTTAACGGTTCGGCGGCGCGGTTCGGCTATGACAGTCCTATGTTTGCGACCGAATTTCCCGATTACAAAATCGTTAATATGGGCGTATACGCATATTCCAACATGCTGCCGCAGGCGATGGTTTTGTGCGAATACCTGCGCGACGGCGATGTCGTACTCGGTTCGCCCGAGCTTGACACCATAGAAACGCAGTTTTGCCGTAGTAATGTGATAGACGAGTCGTGCTTTTGCCTTTTCGAAGCCAACTACGACATGTTTGCGCTTGTCGATTGTTCCGGCCTTACAAATCTGTTCGGTTCGTTTAAGTATTACAACGATACGCGAAAGGACATGCCGGTATATACCTACGACGATTCGCCGGTGTACTACACCGAGGACGGTTACTTTGCTTACGGTCAAACGTATAACGCTTACGGCGACTACATTTTTTACCGCGAGGATAACGTAAACAAAACGGAATTTTCGCCCGGCAGAAAGGCGTATTACAATCCCGACTACATAACCGACGCCGACTTTGCCGGGATTAACGCCATGTACGAGTCGTTCGGTGCGGCCGGCGCGGACGTGTATTTCGCATTTTCGCCGAGAAGTAAATACGGGCTTTCTCATGACACGACGGACGAGAGTATCGCGCGGCTCGACGCGGTCATGCGCGAAAGACTTTGCGTGCCCGTAATCTCTCATGCGCGCGACGCGATATTGGATCCGCTGTATTTTTACGGCACCGATAATCATTTAAGCACCAACGGCGTAAAGCTGTGGAGTAAAAAGACAATATCCGAGTTGAAAACCGCAATGGGGTACGGCGTATGACGGTAGCGGCGCTTGGATACCCTATGATTATCGCATTGTTTGTAGCGGCCGCGGTCGGATCGGGCCTTGCGATGGCGATAAAAAAATACAATTTTATCCCTGCGATAATTGCCGGTATTTGCACGGTGGCGCTTGTAATTTATGCGCTTTACATATCGCTGCCGACGTGGGAACTGCTTTCCATGCTGCTTATTTTGTGCGTCGCCCTCGTTTTTGCGCTTCCGAAAGGGGGTAAAACGTAGATGAATTTTACCTCTCTTGTGTTTTTTGTATTCCTGCCGGTTACCGTTCTTATTTATTGGCTTACGCCCGATAAGTATAGGTGGGTTGTTCTTCTTGTCGCGTCGTACGTATTTTACGCGTTTTACAACGTGTGGTTGATTTCGCTTATTCTCATAACCACGCTCGTTTCCTATTTAAGTGGGCTGTGCGGTCAAAACGCCAAAACCAAACGCGGCAAAAAAGCGGCGGTGGGATTTACCGTAGCCGTATGCTTAATATTGCTGTTCGTATTTAAATATCTCGACTTCGCTTTAAGCGGACTGTTTGCTTTGTTCAGGCTGTGCGGCGCCGACGTAGCCTTTAACGGGTTTAATATAATTCTGCCGATGGGAATATCGTTTTACATATTCCAAACGATGTCGTACACGTTCGACGTATACCGCGGTAAAATAAAAGCGGAACGGCATTTGGGTTACTATGCGCTGTTTGTTGTGTTTTTTCCGCAGCTGGTGGCAGGTCCCATAGAGCGGCCGGGCGATCTTATTCCGCAGCTTAAAGCGCCGCGCTCGCTCGATAAAGAAAGCTTTTCCGTTGGTATCAAGTTTATATTGATAGGCTACGTGCAAAAGATAATCGTCGCGGATTTCATTGCGCGGTTTGTGGACGCGGCGTATAATGACGTACATTCCTCGGGTGGGCTTGCGCTTATAATAGCGACTGTTTTGTTCGCCGTTCAGATATACTGCGATTTTTCGGGCTACTCGCAAATCGCAATAGGCTGCGCGCGTCTTATGGGGATAAATCTTACGCAAAACTTCCGTCGGCCGTATCTGGCATGCTCGCCGCGCGAGTTTTGGCGGCGGTGGCACATAAGCTTTACACGGTGGTTTACCGATTATATTTATATTCCGCTCGGTGGGAACCGCAAGGGTACCGTCAGACGTTGCCTTAACATAATGATAGTGTTTTTGCTAAGCGGTTTGTGGCACGGCGCCAATCTTACGTTTGTCGTGTGGGGCGGACTGCACGGACTTATGCTCGTTATACAAAGCCTTATTCCAAAAAGGCGGAGTGAAGTCGGTGCGTTAAAGCCGCTGTTTGTTGCGCTGACGTTTACCGCCGTGTGCTTTACCTGGATATTCTTCCGTTCGGCTACTCTTTCGGACGCCGGCGAGGTTATACGCTCGGTGTTTTCCGATTGGAAGGCGAGCGAAACGCTTACGGCGCTCGGAATGAGTCTTGAAGACGTCGTGCCGTGCTTTCTCGCGCTTTTAATGTTGCTTTTATCGTACAGAATTCCCGCGCTTGTCGGCGGACTGCCTTTATCTCGCAGCGTCGCCGGGCAGGTGCGCACGGCTCTTGTGTACGTGCTTATCATAGTTACGGTAGTTACATGCCGCTGCTACGTTGCGGATATAAGCGGCGTCGGGTCGTTTATCTATTTCAGTTTTTGAGGGAGAAACGGTGAAAAACATAAACACAATGCGCAAAAGACGCTCGATAACGGTAATCGCCGTCATGGTGGTAATAATCGCGATACTGCCTATCGTTATTATTTCGTGCGCTTTTTTGCCTGCTCGGTTCGACGAAACCTTCCTCGGCGAAATGAAGTACAAAATGCGGCGGCTTATGGATACCGACGGAAAAAGGATAATAGTTATAGGCGGAAGCAGCGTACCGTTTGCGCTGAAAAGCGAGATTGCGGAACAGTATATCGACGGGTACTCGGTGGTAGACTTCGGAATGTACGCCGATCTTGGCACTACGGTCATGCTCGACTTTGCAAAGGCTAACATAAAGAATGGGGATATTGTCGTAATCTCGCCCGAGCAAAGCGCGCAAACGCTTTCCACGCATTTTTCGGGCGAGATGTTTTGGCAGTGTGCCGACGGCGAAACGTCGTTGTTTTCGTACCTTTCGGCCGAGCGCAAGGAACGCGCCGCGCTCGCTCTTCCGTCGTTTGCCGGCAAAAAGCTGTATTACACCGTAAACGGAAAACCGAAAACAGACGGCGTATATAAACGCTCGGCGTTTAACGAATACTGCGATATTTCATATCCCGACAGGGAATATAACGTAATTCAAGGCGGATACAATCCGAATCTTCCCATAAGCTTCGACTTGAACGCGATAGAATCGGATTTTATCGACGAGCTTAACGACTTTGCGACTTTTGTTAAAAACAAGGGCGGAAAAGTGTTTTATAGGTTTGCGCCCATGAACGCGCTCGCGCTGAAAGAAGGTACCGTAAAGGCGGATATCGACGCGTACTACGACGGACTTTCCGCCTTGCTCGACTTTGACATAATGGGCAATCCGCACAAAAGCGTTATGGAAGGCGGCTGGTTTTACGATACCAACTTTCACCTGAATAACAGCGGCGCCGTTGTTTTTACAAAGGCGTTTATAGAAGATATAAAGTTGCTTCTCGGCGACAGTTCGCCTACCGATATAGCGTTGCCTGCGATACCGCAGGCGCCGAGCGGTTCGATTTACGAGGGCGACGACCGCCACGCGAATTTATTTACCTACCGCGAGGCAGAGGACGGATTTATCATAGACGGAATAAACTTGGGAAGCGTTCGCGACCCGATAATTCCGTGCGTATACGAGGGTAAACCCGTTATCGGCATAGACGACGGCGTTTTCCGCGGCTCGAACATTAAAAGCGTAACAATCCAGCCCAACATTCGCCTTCTGCGCGACGGAATGTTTGACGGCTGTGCCTCGCTCGAAACGGTAATACTCACCGGCGCGCCGACGCAGTATACCGTAGGAAATAATTTCCGCTCGGGCGCGGCGTTTAACATTAAAGTGCCGGAGGAATATGTCGCGAGTTATAAGCTTAACTATTCCTGGCAGAAGTACGCCCGATATATCGTTTAGGATAAGAAAGTTTTTCTTTTTGCGGAAAGATTGCGGCGCGGCATAGCTATTGACAAAAACGCCTCCGTCGATTATAATAATATATACGCGGCAGCGCGGTAAACAAAAGGGGAAGGTATGATAAGGGCGGCGATATTGGAGGACGACGAAAAAGAGGCGCGCGTTCTCGAGCAGGCGATTGTTCGCTATGCAAAGGAAAACGATTTATCGATAGAAACCGAGTCTTTCGATAAGCCGCTTGCTTTTTTGAGCAATTACAAAGCGAGCTACGATATAATATTTTTCGATATCGAAATGCCGGGCATGAGCGGTTTGGAGGTGGCGGAGGAGATTCGCAAGACGGACGACACCGTCGTCATTGTTTTCGTAACGCACATGGCGCAGCTTGCCGTAAAAGGGTACGGCGTGGACGCAACCGACTTTGTGGTAAAGCCGGTCGTTTACAACGACTTTGTGGGCGTTATGTCGCGCGTAAGGCGGCGGCTTTCGGTAAAACAGAAAAAGATGCACACCGTTCGCTCGCTTAGCGGCGTAGTCAGGATAGACGTTTCCGAAATTACATACGTCGAGGTATATAAGCACCGCCTTTTTTATCATCTTGCAAACGGGCAAACTCACGAGGCGTGGGGAACGCTCGTTCAGCTCGAGGAAGAGCTTCCGTCGGAAAGATTTTGCCGTTGCAATAATTGCTACCTCGTAAACTTACAGTTCGTGCGCGGAGTAAAGGACGACGTCGTTACCGTGGGAAAAGACGAGCTTAAAATTTCACGGCCGCGAAAGCAGGAGTTTATAAACCGGCTCGTCGCTTTTACGGGGTAGAAAATGCAGGTTTTTACTGTTTCGCTAAACTATATTTTGTACGGTGTTTCTCTTTTTGCCGCCATTATGCTGTTTTGCTCGAAGCGCGCGTGGAAAGAGTGGTTCTGGCTTAAAGTTGCAATCTTCGGCATAGGGTACGTCGCCGTACTGGTCTCTCTTGCCGTAATATATGTGTACGCCGAAGCGCCCGGCTGGCTCGATTACGTTAACTATTCGCTTGCAGGCTATTCAATCGAAGTGTTTATGCTCTTTATGTTTAAAGAGCGAAAGACAAAGCTTGTATATAATGTATTTGCAGGCTCGCTCGTGCGCTTTGCGGCAGGAAAAATCATAGGCGCCGTTTTTACGTTCCATCCGTTCCCCTCCGATATAGGCAGGTTTTTTATTACCGCGGCGTTTGTGGGCGTTACCTATATTCCGACGTACTTCTTTTTTGCGCGGCACATTGCGCAAGACGCCGAGTTTAAGCCGTCCGTGCGCGAGGTAGTGTTTATTTTCGTGCTTTCGATGATACTTCTTCCGTCCGCCTTCCTCGAACCTATCTTATTTAAGGAAAGCGAGATTGCGTACGTATATCTTATCGCTATCGAAATCGTAACCGGGTTCGGTATCCTCGGCTTTCAATACATGATACACACCAACGCGGTAAATATGCTTAGTGTCGTGCGCGAGGGGGAGATAAGCAAGCGCAGAGTAGAGCAGTACGAAAATTTCCGCGGCGTTATAGAGGTTATGAATCACAAGGTGCACGACCTTAAACACCAAATCCGCCACCTCGCCGAAAAGCACGAGGTAAGCGAGGAGGTTTTGCACGGCTTGGAGGGCGTCGTAACAGACTACGAAGCGTTCGTGCGCACCGGCAACGAAACGCTGGACACCGTGCTCACCGAAAAGAAGTTCTATTGCATTTCCAAAAAGATAGACGTAAAGTGCATGGTGGACGGACCGGCGTTTTCCTTTCTGTCCGTCGAGGATATGAACGCGCTTTTCGGCAACCTTCTCGACAACGCTATCGAGTATCTCGTAACGGCGGAGGAAGAAAACCGTCGCCTTCACGTTTCGTCGTCGCGGTCCGACTTTTTCCTTAAACTAAGCGTCGAGAACTATTTTTCGGGCGAGCTTATTTTGGACGACAAGGGCTTTCCCGTTACGAATAAAGAGGATAAGCTTATGCACGGTTACGGTACGAAGAGCATTGCGCGCATTGCGGAAAAGTACGGCGGAAACGCCGCGTTCAGAGTAGAAGACGGGTTGTTTAAGGCGCAGGTCATTTTTCCCGTCGGCGCATAATATAAAATATTCGGGTCGGGGCGTACCGCATAGCAGGTGCGCTCTTTTTTTGCCGAAAAACAAATTTTTAACAAAAGAGGAAAGCGAATCGACAGAAGAGGTTGCGGATATTGATTAAAATAATGATTACGGCTATCATGGGGTCAAGAACAAAAAAATATGGAGGAAAACAAAAATGAAACTCAAAAAAGTGTTAGCCGTAGCTATGGGCGTTGCAGTAGCCGCCTGCGCTATCCCCGGACTCGCCGCGTGCGACGACAATAACGTCGAAGACACCGGCAAAGCATACACCATTAAGCAGGTGTATACCGACGACAATAAGGGCGATATTCCCGTGGACGCCGTAAACCAGGTCATGTTCGCTTACAACCCGGACGAAGTTTACGTAACGTTCGAGACCAAGCTTACGCTCGACTCCGACGGACTTAACTACACGCTCTACAAGACGATTTACACCAAAAAGATTGATGTTGACGGCTCAGGCAAGCTTGACTACACCTTTAAGGGCGAATGGGAATTTAAGGGCGACTACACGGTAGACGCGAGCAATTCGAACGCGATTACCCTCAAGGTCCCCTCGACCGGCAAGTACAACTGCTACTATCCCACTGCGCTTAACTACCAGTCTGTCGAAAAGCAGACACAGGACTGGGTGGACAGTACCGAGTATCCCACCCTCATGACTCGCTTTAACAAGTGGTATCCCGTCAAGGCGGCTAAGGTTGTCGACCAGCCCGTAACGCTCGACGGCAAAACCATGACGTTCGGCACGGTAGATCTCACCGTTCCCGACGAGGGCGACGAAGGCGACGAAGGTGATGAGGGCGACGATCCGGAGGATATGAGCGGCTGGGGTCTCGACGACGAGGCGCTCATCGCGGTCGGTGCCGGCGGCAAAGCTCTTAACATCTACGAGGACGGCACCTACAAGGTTGTCTACAACGACTATAATCTCACCGACGAGGGCACCTGGGAATTTGTTCAGACCGCAACCTCGGCTACGCTCACGCTTACCGCAGGCGAAAGCGTCATTACGGGAAGCGTAGACAGCGCAGGCAAGCTTGCTATCCACTACGTGTTCAGCACGCTCTCCATGATTGAGCAAGACTTTGAGCTTACTTACAGTCATTGGAGTCTGTTGACGCAGTCCGCCAACTAAGTTTTACACGATAAATCCGATTGAAAAATCGGATTTATCACTTAATAGAGGTATTAAATATGAAACTTAAAATGAGTAATTTTAAATTCCGCCTCATTCTCATTCCCATTATGGCTTTTCTGTTTTTGATTATCGTAGTGGGAACGCCGATTGCGATGTACTTCGAGTCATCTCTCGATACCTACCTCGGCATGGGCGACAGAAAGGTCGTAGGCGGCGGCGGATCTTACAGTAAAGAGCAGACCGATTATTACGGTCAAAAGTACCCTTTAAACGATAAGGGCAAGCTCGATTCGAGCTATGCGGCTTACAAGGTGGGCGAGGAAATATCGGACGAGGGCGAGGTCCTTCTTAAAAACGACGGCACCCTTCCGCTCGCCAAACAGACAAAAGTTACTCCGCTCGGATTCCGTTACGTTACGCCCGTCATGACGGGTACCGGCTCGGGTGCGGCGACGCTACTGCAAAGCTTTGTCGTCCGTCCGAGCGGCGCGCTCAACAAGTACTTTGACGTCAATAAAAAGATGGAATCGGTACTTAACGGCGCCGACCCCACCTACGCGACTGCGCAGGGCTATAAGGGTAAATCGGACAACAACGGCACGTTCAGCGGTGCGACAAGCTCGGTCGGCGAGTTTAAGCCGACGATCTATAAGGCAAGCGATATAGGCGATTACAAAACGGCCATTGTGTTTATAGGCCGTCAAGGCGGCGAGGGCGGCGACCTGCAAATGACACCGTACTACGACGGCGCCACCAAAATAGCCGAACACCAGCTTCAGCTTATGCCTTACGAAAAACAGATGATTGCCTTTGCCGAGCTTAACTTCGACAAGGTGGTCGTTATCGTCAATTCGCCCAACCCCATGGAACTCGGTTCGCTTCAAGCCGACAACAAGATTAACGCCATTTTGTGGGTAGGCACCACCGGAAGCCGCGGCTTCGAATCGATGGGCAAAATCCTTTGCGGCGACGTCAATCCTTCGGGCAGGCTCGTGGACACTTACTACCGCGATTTTAAGGCGGACCCTACGTTTAATAACTACGGTTACTTCTATTACACCAACGATTCCGCGTTTACGCACAGGAAGGAGGAGCACGACGACAAGGCGCACTTTGTGGAGTACGAAGAAGGCATCTACCTCGGCTACAAGTACTACGAAACGCGCTTTACGGACGAAGGCGAGTACGCTCAGGCGGTCGTGTATCCGTTCGGCTACGGCCTTACGTACAGCGGCAATGCAGTCAGTCAAGAGCTTACCGAAGTTACCTACGACAAGGCTACCGGCGCCGTTACCGTAAAGGGCAAGGTTAAGAACGACTCGGCGCTTGACGCCAAAGAGGTTGTGCAGGTGTACTTTAATCCGCCGTACAGCACTTCGAGCAAAATAGAAAAAGCGGCAAAAAACCTTGTCGCGTTCGAAAAAATCTCCGTCGCCAAAAACTCGGAAAAGAGCTTTGAAATATCCTTCGCGGCCGAGGACATGGCTTCGTACGACTACAAGGGCTACTACTCCGAGGGTAAAGGATCGTACGTGCTCGAAGGCGGCAGCTACGAAATCCATATCGGCAAAAACTCGCACGACAGCTGGGACAGCGACACGATTTCGGTCGAAAAGACGATAGTCTACTACAACGCTTCCGACGTCGCTTCGCCCAAGTCCGACTGCGAGTACGTAGGCAAGCGCGCCTCGGACGAAATCGTCGCCACCAATCAATACGACTATATCAGCGACTACATGGACGGCGTGGGCGAGTTCGGCGCGAACGGAAAAACCGATAAGCTCACTCGCGAGGACGGATTAAAATCGGGTACGACCGCGCCGGTAAACGTAGCCGCACCCAAAGCGGTTATCGACCAGTTTAAAAAGAGCGCGGAAGGCTCGTTCGACTACGACAAATACATCACCGAAAAGTACGGCAGTAAAGCGCCCAAATCGGGTGCGGACAACGGCCTTACGCTCTCCGAGCTTCGCGGCCTTCCTTACGACGACGAAAAGTGGGATCTCCTTCTCGATCAGCTCGATTATTCCTCTAACGAAATCGATAAGCTTCTCGGCTACGGCGCGTTTAATACGGCGGCGGTCTCGGCAATCGGAAAGGGCAAGACCAACGACAGCGACGGTCCGCAGGCGATAGGCAAAACGGGCGTGTCCGACGGAACGGGCGCGGCAAATGCGTACCCGGCGGAGGTCGTTATCGCTTCCACTTGGAACAAAGAGCTTGCCGAAAAAATGGGCGTTGCGATAGGCGACGAGGCGCTCGCGCAAAACGCCAACGGTTGGTACGCCCCTGCGTGCAACATTCACCGCAGCCCCTTCCTCGGCAGGGTGTACGAGTATTACAGCGAGGACGCGGTGCTGTCCGGCTACATGGCGGCATACACCGTTCAGGGCGCGGCGTCTCGCGGCTTCACCGCATTCATCAAGCACTTTGCCGTAAACGACCAAGAAAGCGGCAGAATAGCGGCAATGACCTGGCTGGACGAGCAAACCCTTCGCGAGATATATCTCAAACCGTTCGAAATGGCGGTAAAGCTCGGCAAGGTAGAGGAAAAGTATCTCTCTAAGGACGCGGACGGCACATATTCCGTTAAGACCGTAACGAGAAAGGCCGCTACCGCAATGATGACCTCGATGAACTATATCGGCGCCGTCTGGACGAGTCTCGACTACACTCTCACCACCACGGTGCTCAGAAACGAGTGGGGCTTTGAGGGCGCGGTAATCACCGACTCAGCCACCCCCGAAAAGAACCAGCTCAACAACTCGATTGCGGCAGGCAATGATTACTACCTCACCTTTATGAGCTCTAAGCTGACCGACAAAACCTCCGCCGCGGCGCAGTGGGCGATTAGGCAGGCGGTTCACAACATCTGCTATGCGGTTGTAAACAGCAACTATACGCAGTACGTGGGTCCCGGACAGAACGTTGAGTTTACAATGTCCCCGTGGAAGATAGGTCTTATAATAGGCGACGTAGTGCTCGGCGCGCTTGTTGTCGGCGGCGCGGTGTGGATTGTAATGCGCACCCTCGACGAAAAGAAGCACGACGGTAAGTACGCTAAGCGCGGCAAAAAGACCGCGAGCGCGGACGAAGCGCAGCAGGATAAAAAAGAAGAAATTCAAGAATAAATCGGAAACACGAGAATAAAATACAGAAAGAACTTAGATTACATTCTTAGTTTTTCCTCCATAGGAACGCTTTCGGGTCAGTCCGAGGGCGTTCCTTATTTTTGCTTTATTGCGCGGTTGCATATACAATCGGCGTATTGACAAAACAAGTAAAAAGTTATATATTATAATTAACAAAATCGACGAAAGGGGAGAGCACATGTCTAAAATAGTCGAAATCGGTTATGATACCGAAGTTCAGGTTCGCCGCAAGGTGAGTGGGGTTAAATGCCTTTGGAAAATGGGCGAGCTTGATAACGGCGAGCGCTGTCTTATTTTAAGCACCTACAATCCTGCCGCCAAGAGCGGCGCGGTTAACCAGTCCCTTCACATAACCAAAAAGGTTGCCAAACAGTTAATCGAGCTTTTTAACCGCGAGCTTTTAAATAATTAACCGATAACTAAAAACATATCCGCGCTTTTATCTTGCTTAAAAGCGTTTATACCGTTGTGTTTTTTTCGAGGTTCGGGATAGTAAAGCGAATAATTATCCCGTCGTCTTTTCGGGCGGCGAATTGCTAAGCTAAGTATACCGCCGGGGAAAAACCGGAATAATTATTTTCGGGGGTGCGCATGAAAATAGCTGTTTTCGACGCAAAGGATTACGACGTTCGGTCGTTTACCGAGTGTGGGGAAAAGTACGGTATCGATTTTAAGTTTTACGAAACGAAGCTCAACGAGGATACCGTAAATCTTGCATGCGGCTACGACGGGGTGTGCGTGTTTGTAAACGACACTGTAAACCCTGCCGTTATCGACAAGCTTTACGCGGCGGGAATTCGCGTAATTGCGCTTCGCTGCGCCGGGTATAACAACGTGGCGCTCGAACACTGCTTTAAAAAGATTCACGTTTTTCACGTTCCGGCGTACTCGCCGTACGCGGTTGCGGAACACACTATGGCGCTTCTTTTAACTTCCGTCAGGCGGATTCACAAGGCGTACAACCGCACTAAGGAATTTAACTTTTCGCTGAGCGGACTTACCGGGTTCGATCTTCACGGCAAAACCGTGGGCGTAATCGGAACGGGCAAGATAGGGTGCATATTTATCGATATCTGCAAGGGCTTCGGAATGAACGTTATCGCCTACGACAAATTCCCAAAAAAGGACGCGGATATAAATTACGTTCCGCTCGACGAATTGCTGTCAAGTAGCGACGTAATTTCGCTTCACTGTCCGCTCACCGAGGACACCTTCCACATTATCGACGACGGCGCTGTCGCCAAGCTGAAAAAGGGCGTTATCGTGCTGAACACGTCGCGCGGCGCGCTTATCGATTCGGAAGCGCTCTTGGAGGGCATAAAAAAGCGCATAATAGGCGCGGCGTGCCTGGACGTTTACGAGGAAGAGGCGGACGTTTTCTTTCAAGACTTTTCGGGGCATATCGTAGAGGACGATATTCTCGCGCGGCTTATTTCAATGCCAAACGTTATCGTAACGTCGCACCAGGCGTTTTTAACGGAGGAGGCTTTAAACAATATCGCCCAAACGACCGCCCAAAACCTAACAGACTTTTTTAACGGGAAGAGCAACGATAACGAGCTTTGCTACCGCTGCGGAAACGTAGATACGTGCAGGAAAAAGCGTAAAGCCCGTTGCTTTTAGCCGTTTCTCACGCAAATTACGGCAATAAAAAATCGGCAGGCGCAAAACGTCCGCCGATTTTATAATGCAAAAAGTTCAGTCGAAAATGATAAATGGGTTAAGCTCGGAGGGGCTTTTCCAGTCGATATTGTACTTTTCTTTAAGAAGCTTCTTTTTCGCATGCCAATACACATGACAAAAGCCCAGACCGCGAGGCGCGTCTTTAAACCTTTCGTCAAGCTCTTTTTCAAGCTCGCTCTCTATCTTTTTGTATTCCTCGGTTTCTTCTATCGGATCTTTGTACACGGTATGTCCCTTCCTGCTTTATTTCGATACCGATTATACTACGACCGAACGGAAAAGTCAATATCCCTTTTTCCGCCGCGGATTATCTTTTGGGCAGGGGTGGGCGAAGTAACAGTCGGGCTAAAATTTTAGCCCGATTTGCCGAGTATGGAACATATTCGACCGATTATGACCGAGTTGTGGATATCAAAACGCTATTATATTAAAATGTAGTAGGCAAAAAAATATATACGGGAGAAAAGGCATGAGGAAGATTAGGTATATTGCGGCTATTACCCTTGCGGCGGTTACTGCTATTTTGTGCAGTCTTACGTTTGCCGGCTGTGGGTATTGTCAGCATAAACTGACCGAGCTTGTAAAGGAGCCGTCCACATGCGTAAAGCAGGGACTGCGCACCGCGTACAAGTGCGAAAAGTGCGGCACCATGTTCGGCTACTCGCTCGAAAAGGGGTTGTACGAAATAAAAAAGCGCGAAAAGGCACCGCTCGGCAAGCACACAGTGGGGCCGCACTGCGAGTTTGCTATTCCCGAGGGCAAAACCTCTTTTGCGGATATGAACGTGTATTCCGAGTGCGCCGAGTGCGAGGAACGGTTCCTCGTCGACAAGGAAGGACTTATTCCGTTTACTCCGTCCGATAATAACAACACGGCAAGCGCAAAGCACGTGCGCGACGGCAATTATTCGGCGACCGAAATAACTTTCGCGGCAGGTACTCAAAGCGGCGCGGTGCATACTATTATGCCGCTTAGCGACAGCAAGTCGGACGCGCGCGCCAACGTTAACGTTCCGTTCGATTCCAACGAGCCGCGCTATCTTATTACGCTTATTTACAACCTCGGCAGTAAGGACGTAACCGTTACATACGGCGCCGAGTGCTACGGCGAGCACTGCACGTCGCCCGAGGTAACCGTGCCGGCAGGCGGCTTTGCTACGGCGTCCGCAGAGCTTGTCTTTACTCTCACTCAGCCGAGAAGCTATCACGAGCTTACAATGCTGACCACGCTCGACTCGGCGGTTACGCTTAGGGTAATGGGCTACTACTACACAACCGACAAAGTAAAAAGCGTCGAGCTTGCGAGCAAGGGCAGAACGGACTACATGCAGGGCGAAATGCTCGACACCGACCGCATAACGCTTACCGCGGTGTACGGTCCCGACGTAAGCAAAATCCTCACGCCCGACGAGTACACGATTAACCTCGAAGGAAAAATCCTTACGGTCGAGGACACCGAGGTTGTCATAACCTACAAAAAGCAGACCTTTAAATATAACATCACGGTGCGCAACTATACGAGAGGGCAAAACCTCGCGCTCGGCAAAACCGCCACCGCAAGCGAGACAGGGTTTAATCCGTCGCAGTTCGGACTCGAAAAGCTGACCGACGGAAAGTACGATAACTTTAACGCCTGGGGTTCCGACAAGCACCCTTCCGAAAAATCCACGGTGTGGGTTCAAGTCGACCTCGAGGACATAACGGAAATCGACAACGTAGTGCTGTACGCGCGGCACGACGGAATGTACTTTCCGCGCTCGTACTACATAGAGGTTTCTACGGACGGTACAAACTTTACAAAGGTGTTCGAGGAAGAAGAGGACGAGGAAGCGCTTCAAAACGGAACAAATTCCCGTGCAATCCTGTTCGATACGAAACCTGCGCGTTTCGTAAGAATTGTAGGCACCGCTCTTACTAACGGATCGGGCGGCGCGTACTACTTGGAGTTTGCGGAAATCGAAGTATACAAAACTACGGAGGCAGGCTGATGAGCGATAACACGAAGCAATCTTTTACATCGATCGAGGATAAAATAAAACGGTTTTTCGTTTCCCTCGGAGGAAAGCTTAAAGCGCGCGGCGCGGGATTTTACCTTTTGCTTTTCGTCGTTTTATTGAGCTTTGCCGTGCCGTTCGTTTACATGCGCGGATTTTTAAACACCGAGTACATAGGCGTCTGGGCAATTATACTTCCGTTTTTTACCGTCGCCGCGTTTGTTATGGTGTTCTTTAAAAAGACGGCAAGATACGCGCCGTTTGTAATGTTCGGAATAGTGCTTGCGGCGTTTCTCGTGTTTGTCAAAACGTCGTACATGCATCTTTCCACCGCATTCTTCGGCGGCGTAACGGGCAATGTTTTTGTAAAAGCCGGATTTTCCTTTTCGTTCTGCACAATCGCGTACGTAACAAATATATTGGTTTGCATAACGGCGATGTTCGTTAAGCAGTACCGCGGCGAAAAGGACTACTACACCGACGTTAAAGCCGAGTCGGTGGCGGAAATCGAAATAACGACGGAGGAGGCGACAAATGAGCAGAGGTAAAAAGATGGAAATAGGCCGCAAGGCGCTGCTTGTTTCAGTGCGTGTTTTTGCGGCGTTGATGTCGATTGTTTTGGGCGTACTGATTGTAGCGCGCGAGCTTATGCTTGCCAACGAGGACACCATTACCCAGTACTTCCGCCAGGACTTTGTAAACATCGTTAAAATCGAGTCGGACGACGAGGACGGGGAAGAGGTAGATTCCGAGTACTTTAAGTCGGAGTACGACAGCGTTAAAGCGGTAAAGGACGCCGGCATGGACCTTACCGAGCGCGTTATGGCGGAGGGCGCGGTGCTGCTTAAAAACAACGGCGCGCTTCCGCTCGACAAATCCAAGGATAAAGTAAGTCTGTTTTCGATTTCCTCCGTCGACCCGGTGTATTCGGGCGCGCGCGAGACGTCGATGAAAAAGAATTCCTCGGCGGCGGTCGATCTTTATAACGGGCTTAAAAACGCAGGTCTTACCGTAAACGACGATCTCTACAATAGGTACGGCGATCTTAAATCCACTTACGGTCGCAGGCTTATAGGCACAAACAGCAGCATTTACGAGATATACAGTATAAACGAGGCGCCGTGGAGTGCGCTCGGCGAAAACAAAACCAAAAGCGGATTCAATACGGCGATATTCGTTCTGTCGCGCATAGCCGGCGAGGGTACCGACTGCGCGGTGCGCGATCTCGGCGAAAACAGCGACAAGACCGACGCGACAAACGGCAACTATTTGCTTTTAAGCCCCGACGAAAAGGACGTAATGAGCAATATTTACGCCGAAAAGCAAAAGGGCACGTTTGATAAATTCATAGTGCTCATGAACACCACCAACCAGGTGGCGTGCGACTTTGAGGACAAGTACGGTGTGGACGCGGTTCTGTACTGCGGCGGACTCGGGTCGAAGGGCGCAAACGCGGTAGGTAAAATACTTACCGGCGCCGTCAATCCGAGCGGAAAGCTTTCGGACACGTTCTGGAAAAATCACTATCTCAATCCGACGCTTACCAACTGGGGACAAATGACGTACAACAAAAGTATGTCCATGATTTACCAGTACGTCGGCTTTACTTACGACAACACCAACAGATACCAGGACGGGTACGTCGTGTACCAAGAGGGAATATACTCGGGCTACCGTTACACCGAAACGCGGTACGAAGATACGGTTATGGGCGTCGAAAACGTGGGCGAGTTTAACTATAACGACGTCGTAGCATACCCCTTCGGCCACGGCCTGAGTTACGGCGAGTTCGTTTATTCGGGCATGACTGCCGAATACGACAAGGAAACGGACAGTTATACGGTTTCCGTCAAGGTTACTAACCGCGGCAAAAAATCGGGCAAAAACGCCGTTCAGCTTTTCCTTCAAAAGCCGTATACCGATTTCGACAAGAAAAACGGAATAGAAAAGGCGGCGGTCGAGCTTGTAGACTTTGAAAAGACGGAAGAGCTTAATTCGGGCGCGAGCGCGACCGTTAAGCTTAGCGTTCCGAGGCGCGAGCTTGCTTCCTACGATTCGTATGTTAACGGCACGTACATACTCGAAGAGGGCGACTATTATCTTACCGTTGCGAGCGACGCGCACGAAGCGGTAAACAACATTCTCGCCGCAAAAGGGTTTAAAGGCGACGCCGACGGCGACGTCGCGCTTGTCGAAAAGATAAACGACGTTACTTCCGACGAGCTGTTGCTTTACTCGACTTCCAAAACCGGCAAGAAGATAGTCAATAATTTCGACGACGCCGACCTTAAAATTTACAAGGGCGCGGGCAAAAACGCGGACGCGTTCGATTACGTATCGCGCAGTAACTGGAAAGGCACGGTAAAGCTTGCGTACGACCTTAACACCTTTGCGTTCCTAAATAACTACGTCAAGCTTTCGCGGACCTCGCAGATAACCGCCGACGAAACGACCGTTCCCAAAGCGGATAACGGCAAATATCCCACGTACGGTGCGCCGGCAAAGTGGCAGCTTGTGGACTTGATGTACGACGAAAACGGCGAAAGACTGCCTTACGACCATCCGCGCTGGGAAGAGCTTCTTGATCAGCTCACCTTTACCGAGACGGCGGACTTGCTCTCGAACGGCTTTGCTATGACTAAAAACGTCAACTCGATAGGCAAGCCGGCAACGTACGACTACGACAGCGACCTCGGCGTTATAAACTCTTACGACTCTGGAAGCGCGGGGCTTGCGCGGACTACCAACGACCCCAACAAGGGTCAAAGCCCTCCGCTCTACCTCGACAACGGAATAGTGGGCGCGACGCGCAACAAGGCGCTGCTTTTGGAATACGGAGAGCAATGGGGTGAGGACTGTCTGTGGGCAGGCTACCAGGGTCTTTACGGCACGGGCGCAAATATTCACCGCAGCCCGTACCTCGGCAGAACGTACGGATACTTTTCGGAGGACCCGGTCATAACCGGTCTGTGCGTGGCGCAAATAAATATCGGCATGGAAAGCAAAGGCTCGTACATGCTGCTTAAACACTGCGTGCTTAACGAACAGGAATGCAACCGTTGCGGCGGCGCAAGCTGGGCGAACGAGCAGACCATTCGCGAGGTGTATTTAAAGGCGTTCCAGATAGCGATTGAGCGCGGCGGCGTTCAGGGCGTAATGACCTCTCTAAACCGTATCGGCGCGACGCCTGCGCCTCACCACCCGTTTATTAACGAGATACTCCGCGGCGAGTTCGGGATGCGCGGTTACTGCGTTACCGACAGCTACATGGGCTATATGAATATCGGCAGCTGCGTGCTTGCCGGTAACGACCTTCCGCTCGCTCAGGACAGCAACATTTACGATTACAAGAGCGGTTACAGCGCGGTCGCTTGGGCTATGCGAGAAGCGGCTCACAACATTCTGTACTCGGTTGTAAACAGCAGTGCGATGAACGGCATAACAAGCGACGTTCGCTTAATTTCGTTCGAGCCGGAGTGGAAGCACAATATCAACGTGGCAATGCCGGTCGTTACGGTGTTTGCCGTGCTTATGATACTTCTTCTTATCGCGGCGGAGATTTGGCGGTACTTCTGGAAGCCTATCCCCGAGGAATACTACGCGGAAGAGAAAAAGACGGTGTACTCTTACGAAACCGACCCTACCGCTTCGGACAACGCATATTACGGCGAGGGTGCGACGGAAGGGGGTAGCCCCGACGGGTGGACGCCCAATCCCGTAACCAAGCCCAACGTTAAAAAGAGGAGAAGACCGGGACTTCTCGCGTCGAGCGTAATAACGACGAGCGTGCTCGGTCCGCTGGCGATTGCGCTTGCGGTGTTCCTGTTTGTCGGAAATCTCGTACTTATTCCTACATACGACGTGCTTCTTACGGTATATTTCGGTTATACCGGCGGAACACAGCTCGCTTACGACACCAACCAGTACTTCGAGCGCAAAACGACAAGCCTCGACGTGGCGACTGGTATCGCGCAGCAGATAGGTATCGAGACGGAGGGCGAGGGCGCCGTCCTTATGAAAAACGAGAACAAGGCCCTGCCTCTTCCGGACGGTGCAAAGGTCAGTCTTTTCTCTATCTCGTCGGTGGATATGGTACGCTCTGTCGGCGGCGGATCGGGTGCGAGCGGCGGCGGATCGGAAACGCTTAAAGACGCGCTCGCAATGTTCGGCGTGGAAGCCAACCCCAAGCTTTGGAATTATTACCGCACAAGCAACAAGCACCGTAAGATAGGCGGTCTCGCCCAGGCGACTCACCCCTATAATGCGTACAACTTCGAGATAAACGAGATTCCGTACTCACAGTATCCGTCCGACGTGATAAACAGTTATGCGGCGTACGGCGACGCGGCGATTGTCGTTATAGGCAGAACGGGCTGCGAAAACGGCGACCTTCCGCGCAGTATGGCCGTGTCTACCGGCGGCAAAAACACCGGCTCGCTGTTAGAGCTTGACGCCGACGAGCGCACTCTATTACAAAACGTTCGCGCAAGATTTAATAAGGTTATAGTGCTTCTCAACACCACCAACGTTATTAACTGCGGATTTTTGGACGAGTACAACGTGGACGCGTGCTTGTGGGTAGGTGGCGTCGGCTACTACGGTATGCTTTCGGTCGCCGGCATTCTGGCAGGAAAATTAAATCCGTCGGGACGGCTTGCCGACACGCACGTTTACGACGTTATGTCGGCGCCTGCCGTTCAAAACTTCGGCAACTTCGAATACGTCTATAACGGCACGACGACCGAACACCATTACGTTACATATTCCGAGGGAATTTACGTCGGCTACCAGTATTACGAAACTCGGTACGAGGATAAAGTGCTGGGAAGAGGCAACGTCGGCAATTACAACTACACTAAGGAAGTGGCGTACCCGTTCGGCTTCGGATTAAGCTATACCGACTTTAAGTGGAGTAAGTATTCGGCAACGCGAAACGGCGACGAGATTACCGTAAAGGTGTCCGTAACCAACAGCGGCACTAAACCGGGCAAGGACGTCGTGGAAGTGTACGTTCAGTCGCCGTATACCGAATACGACGTGCAGAACAAGGTGGAAAAATCCGCAGTCAAGCTCGTTCAGTTCGGCAAAACCAAAAAGCTCACTCCGGGCGAAACGGAAGAGCTTGTCATAAAGTTCGATATAGAGGATATGAAGTCGTACGACCAGTTCGGGAAAGGCACTTACATTCTCGAAGCGAGCGACGACTACTACGTAACGGCGGCGCGCGACGCGCACGCGGCGGTAAACAACATTCTTTCCGCCAAGGGCAAATCGGTGTCCGACGGAATGGACTACGACGGCGACAAGACCTATACCACCAAGCTGAAAATGGAAGAGCGCGTCTACGACAAGGACACGACCACCGGGAATGCCGTAGGCAACCTGTTCGACGACTGCGACGGCTCGGAATACTACGACAATATCAAATATCTAAGCCGTAACGACTGGTCGGTTATGGACAACAACGGACTTCAAAACGGCACGGACACCAAAAAGTCGGACGCAGAGGGCAGCATATTCAGCGCGCCCATGTCCGCCGCGTTAAAGCAAAAGCTGGAAACGATAGGCTATGCCGCGGCAGGCGCGCCCGACGAGCAATTCGCTAAGGTTACGACGGGCGCCAAAAACGGGCTTAAACTAATCGAGCTTAAAGATTTGGACTTCGACGATCCGATGTGGGATGAGCTTCTCGACCAAGCGACTGTAAACGAGCTTGTAAAGATAGCGTCGCAGTCGGCTTACGGCACTCCGCAGATAGATTCGGTAGCCAAGCCGCACGAATCGGATATAGACGGTCCGCAGGGCTTTAAGTCGTTTATAGGCGACAACGTCAACATGGCCGGACTTCCCGTCGAGGTCGTGGTGGCTTCCACCTGGAACCAAGAGCTTGCCTACCGCGTAGGCGATATAATAGGCGAATTGTGCTTATGGCTTAAAATGAGCACAAACAACCTTACCGGCTGGTACGCCCCTGCGATGAACATTCACCGCACGCCTTTCGGCGGCAGAAACAGCGAGTATTACAGCGAGTGCGGAATGCTTTCCGGCATTATCGGCGGTAACGTGGTAAAGGGCGCGTCCGACCGCGGCGTAATGACTTACATTAAACACTTTGCGCTAAACGACCAAGAGCGCAACCGCATGACCGACAACGTAACCTGGTCGAGAGAACAGGCGATACGCGAGATTTATCTTAAACCGTTCGAGATGTCTATTAAGTACGGCGGATCTAAGGCGGTAATGACCTCGTACAACCGCATAGGCACCACCTGGGCAGGCGGAAGCTACAACCTTCTTACCGGCGTGCTCAGAAAGGAATGGGGCTTTAACGGCTTTGTTCTTACCGACTACATGGACGGCGATTACGAAAACATCGACCAAATGCTCGCCGCCGGCGGCGACGGCGCGCTCAATCCGCAAAACAAGGGCGGCCCCGTTTCGTCCTCGTCGGATAGGTCGCTTACTTACCTTCGCCGCGCCATGCACCACTGCTTGTACTCGGTTGTAAACAGCAACGCCATGAACGGCATAGACAGCAACTCCACAATCGACGTCGGCACGCCTAAATACTACACGTACTTATTATGGATAAACATAGGCGTAAGCGTGCTTATAGTATTGTTCCTCGTGCCTATAATCGTTCTGTGGGCTATGTATATCGTAAAGAAAAAGCGTATGCTCGCTAAGGGTAAAGTGCAGGAGATGAGCGGCGGCGACGGTACCCCTCCGCCCGACGTAACACCCCCGGACGGCGCACCGCCTGCGGACGAAACGCCGCCTGCGGACGAAACGCCGCCGGTAGATGAGACACAGCCGACGGACGAAACACAGCCTGCGGAAACAGCGACGGAAGAGCCGATTACAAACGAACCGCCGACAGAGGAGACGCAGCCGGAAGAGCCGATAGCCGAGCCTGCGGCGGAAGAAACGAGCGAATCGGTTGCGGTAGCCGAACCGGCGGCGGAAGAGGTGAAGGAAACGGTTGCGACGGAAGAGTCTAAGCCGGAAGAAAAAAATACCACACCCAAAAAGAAGAAAACCGCTAAATCGGACGGCGCGAAAAAGGCCTCGCCCAAAAAGAAAGAGGCGGCCGAGTCGAAAGAAACGGCGGTAAAGCCGGAACCGAAAAAGAAAACCGCTAAATCGGACGGCGCGAAAAAGGCCTCACCCAAAAAGAAAGAGGCGGCCGAGTCGGAAGAAGCGGCGGTAAAGCCCGAGCCGAAAAAGAAAACCGCAAAATCGGACGGCGCGAAAAAGGCCTCGCCCAAAAAGAAAGAGGCGGCCGAGTCGGAAGAAACGGCGGTAAAGCCCGAGCCTGAAAAGAAAACTCCGTCGGAAGAAGCGGCGGTAAAGTTTGCGCCCAAAAAAAAACGATTAAAGCGTGAGAGACGGCGGCAAACCATGCGCCTTGAAAGGAAAAAAGACATTCACACAACCGAAAACAACAAATAGGACGAAGCAAAGAAAAGCGATAATGAGTAGGAGGAAATTATGAAAAGCAAGTTTTGGCAGAAGTTAGCCGTAGGCGCTTTGGCGCTTATAATGTCCCTTGCGGTTTTCGCCTGTACTCCCGACGATAATTTCGGCGGCGGAGGCGGTGGCGGAGGCGGCGGCTACGGCAACCTCGACGACTTTTTTAACGACTTCTTTGACGATTGGGGCGGAAGCGGCGACAGCAAGCACGAACAAGAGGATTGGTCGGAAAAGTACGGCGACGTCGGCAGTCTGTCCGATTATATAAACGCTACCGGCAGTCAGACCTTTAATCCCTCGTGGGGCACTCATCTGTACGAGGCGGAGTATGCCGAGTTTACTTCTCCTGCGAGAGTGCTGTTCGGTTCGGGTTCGTCCGGCGGACTTCAAGTCGAGTACATAGAGCAGAGCGTTGTGCTTTCCCTCGACGTGTACGCGACTAAGGACTGCACCGCGCTTCTCGGTATGGGACTGGGCTGTTCGGGCGGCAACGTTCTTACGACCGATCTGTTTGCCATAACGTATTCCGACGCGAGCGGCGAGAATGCCGGCACGGTAGAGATTGACGACTACTACTTTACCGCAGGCGGTTGGCTGGCGTTTACCGAGCAGAGTATAGGCGAGGTGCCGCTTAAAGAGGGCAAAAACACCATTACGGTGGTGTCGTTCGGCGGCTTTAACCTCGACTACTTTACTCTCACGCCGCAGCTTGCGGACAAAACCGGTAAGCCGTCCGACTCGTACAATCCCACCCCCAAAGCGCAGTGGGAAAACGTGTTCGGTTCGTACAAGCTGAAAGAATACTTCCGCGGAGAAATAGTCGAGGAAGGCTTTAACCCTACCTGGGGCGCATACAAGTACGAAGCGGAATCCGCCAAGCTGTTCGGCGGTGCGTCCGGAAAGACGAGCAACTCTCTCGCGTCCGGCTACGCCACGGTAGGAAGCGCGTCCGCTTCGTTTATCGATTTTGTTATCAATTCGACCGCCGACTGCGAGGTTTTACTTAAAGGCGCGGCGACGACTGCGCCTACCTACAAGGCGACTTCGATTAACTCGCTTATGAGAGTGAGCGTTATCGGCGGCGACAAGGCGTCAAATTCGGACAACATGACTTCCACCGGCGGCTTTACCGGCCAGCCTGTGGAAAACGACCTCGGCACGGTCAGATTCAACAAGGGCAGGAACATTTTAAGGATAGAGCCGCTCGTTCACGAAACGTTCGAGCTTGACTATATCGCGGTCCTTCCCGTCAAGGAAAACGTTACCGGCAATCCCGACTACGACCCCAACGCCGGCTACGTCGTGCCGTTTGACGATTGGGGCGCCGTGTACGGCAAGTACGACAAAGGCGATTACGTTTCGGGCAAGAGTCATTCCTTTAACCCCGAATCGGGCGCACATATCTACGAGGCGGAGGACGGCGAGCTTGGCGAGGGCTTAAAGACCGAGAACAAGGCAAACGCTTCGGGCGGCCAGCAGGTCGCAGGCTACGACGAAGACAGCCATACGATTACGTTCACGATAGAATCCACGTGCGAATACACCGCGCTTATTTCCATCGGCTACACTTCGGCGCCCGACTTTGCGCATTATCTCACCGCGGATCATTTTATTAAAATCACCTACGGCGACGGCAAGATTGTTAAATGCACCGACAGCAGAATTACTGCGGCCGACTGGACGGGCAACAGCACTTACAGCGAAAGCTATATCGGCGAGATAACGCTTGCCGAGGGTACCAACACGGTTACGCTCGAATGCTTTAACATGAAGTACCCCAACACCATCTGTCTCGACTATATGCTGTTAAGCCCCAGACAGGAGGACGCCGTGGGTTACGCCGTAACCTACGACTTTGACGGCGGCGAAGGCGAGCCGATACCCACCGTAAAACGCAAGGCGGGTTCCACCTTTACCGTAGCGTACGCGACCGGCATCAAAAAGACGGGCTATTTGTTCGGCGGCTGGTCCGACGGACAGGATATTTACCGCGGCGGCGACAGCTACGTCATGCCCGACAGCGGCGTAACGTTTACCGCGGTGTGGATAAAAGCGGATCTTCGTAAGGTTTCGTTCAACCTCGACGGCGGAAACGGAACGATTAACGACGAAACGCATTACGCAGGCGAGGCGTTTAACCTTCCCGACGGCGACGCTATAAGTAAGGCGAATTATGCCTTCGGCGGCTGGACCGACGGAAAAGCCTGCTACGGCGGCGGATCGCGTATGGAAATGCCCGACGCCGACATAACGCTCACCGCGATATGGGTTCCCGTAAAGGATAGCTGGGACGGCGTTTACGGCGCGGCGGATCCCGACAAAAATTACCGCAAGGCGACGTCTTCGGACGGAGTATTCGACTACTACGTCGAGCGCGGCACGCATCTGTTCGAGGCCGAGGATCTTAACCGCGGCGCAGGATTAAGTGTGGAGGACGGCAAAGTAAACGCTTCGGGCAACAAGCAGCTTTCGGGCTTTGCGGAAGCGACGAGGACGTTTAGCATGACGGTTAACGCCACGCGCCGCGGTCCCGTGCTTCTAACTTTGGGTTATACCGGCAATCCCGGCATGAATACAAACGTAGCCGCTTCGCACTACTTTACGGTTATGAACGGCACCCACATTCTCGACTGCACGGCTACTAAGGTTATCGCAGGCGACTGGGGCAACGATATCTACGTTGAGCTGCGCCTCGGCGTAATCTACCTTAACGAAGGGGTTAACACAATCGAGTTCTCGTTTGCCCACCTGCCGTTTAACGATTGCATTGCGCTCGACTATGTGCTTCTCACCGCGGCAACCTCGCTGTACGAGGATAAGGTAACGCTTACTTACGACCTTAACGGCGGCAAGGGCAATATACCGCCCGTGTCGATGTACGCCGGCGAAAAGTTCCGTCTTGCGGACGGCAGCGGCATTACGTACGCAGGTCATTACTTTACGGGCTGGACTGACGGAGTAGTTACCTACGAGGGCGGCGAGCTGTTCACCATGCCTTCCGAAAACGTTACGCTTACCGCGGTTTGGGAGCTGTCCGGCAAGCACACGGTAACTTACGACGTGGACGGCGCCGCCGGCACCGTTCCCGACGAGAGCCATGTGGCTAACGACGAGTTTAACCTTCCCACCGGCACGGGATTAAACAAAACCGGCTACACTCTTCGCGGCTGGTTGAGCGACGGCGTAATGTACGCGCTCGGCGAAACCGTTTCGATGCCCAACAACGACATCACCTTCAAAGCGCTGTGGATAGCCGACAGGGATAACTGGACGGCGGTCTACGGCGAGGAAGAGGACTACCGCCACTACACCGTGCAAAAGCCCACAGATGGCGAGTTCGACTACGATTCCGCAATCGGCACTCAGCTCTACGAGGCGGAGGACGGTATACTCGGCGCATTTAACGTCGAGAACAAGGGCAACGCTTCGGGCGGAAAGCAGATAGGCGGCTTCGGCGATTACGAGCGCGTCCTCGTCTATAAGATTAACGCCGTACGAAGCGGCCCCGCGATTGTATCGTTAAGATATACGGGACATCCCGACTTCGGCAAGGACGCGGTAGGCGGCACGCCTATCGAAGGCGGACTGCTCGCTTCCAAGTACGTTACGGTCAAAAACGGAAAGTTCACGCTCGACACCGCAGGCGCAGAGCTTGCCGTAGGCAACTGGAACGGCGACGGCAATAACGGCGTGTTCGTCGAAGTAAGAATAGGCGTAATCTACCTTAACGAAGGACTTAACGAGCTTTCGTTCATATTCGACCACTTCGCGTGGCCGAGCTGCATTACGCTTGACTTTATGGCGCTCACCCCCGAAAAGAGCAGCGTGGGAACAAAGCACGCCGTGTCGTTTAATCTCGACGACGGCAACGGCGAGGTTACCGGCCTCGCGCCGTCCTACGCCGCTGGCGCAAGGTTCATTGTTCCGAGCGCAAACGGAATAGTAAAAGTGGGCTACAAGTTCCTTAACTGGAACGACGGCGAAAACGACTATATGCCGGGCGACTTGTACACAATGCCCGACCGTGCCGTAACCTTTACCGCCGTGTGGGAGGAAAACCACAAGTGTTCGAGCGTTTGCGACGAGTGCGGCAAGTGCACAAATCCCGAGTGCGACGACGACGCTTGTAAAGCCAAGTGCCCCATTCACTATACGGTAAAATTCGAATTGGACGACGACGTGGAGGGCGCTATCGAGGGCTTTGATAAAAAGTTCGACACCAATGCAACCTTCAATCTGCCGAGCGGCGACCACCTCAAAAAAGACGGCTACGTATTCGATTGCTGGAACGACGGCGAGAGAGACTACCAGGCAGGCGAGACGTACACCGTAACAAAGGACGTAACCTTTACCGCCAAGTGGCGCGAGGAGTCCGAGCCGGAACCCGAAAAGTACGCGCTCGAATTCGAGCTTGACGGCGGTAGCGGCGATATAATCGGTATGGCGGAAAGCTATATAGAAGGCGTAATCATAAGACTGCCGAGCGGCGACAAACTGTATAAGGAAGCGAACGGCGAGTATTACGCGTTCGATTACTGGGAATATAACGGCGAACACTACCGTGCCGGCGAAGAGTTTAAAATGCCGGCGCATGCGGTTACGTTCACCGCCGTGTGGTCCAAGACGTGGGATAAGCTGTACGGCAAAACCAACAGCTACTACAACAACGCGAGCGAGTTTACAAAGGACTATATTTCGGGCAAGGACTACGCGTTCAACCCCGATCGCGGCGAGTATATCTACGAGGCGGAGGACGCGGCGCGCGGCAGCGGCTTGTCCCTCGAGGCAAGGGGTAACGCTTCGGGCGGCAACGTGGTAAACGGCTTCGGTGCCGACGAACGCACGTTAACCTTTACGGTGTACGCGGTGCGCGATTACACGGCACTGCTGTCCATATCGGTTACCGGGCAAACGGGCTTCGGTACGCGCAATATGTCCGAATATCTTACTATTACCAACAGCACTAACGGCTACAACCTCGACTGCTCGACTACCACAGGCGTTGTCGGCGGCGACTGGACTCAAAACCCCGTTCTTTACGCCGAAAACGCGATTGGCGAGATTAAGCTTGTCGCAGGCAAAAACACGATAGTCGTAAAGGTGAGAAATACCCCGTTCGGAACCGAGTGTATCCAAATGGACTACATGCTCTTGTCGCCCAAAAAGTTCGACGTGTCGTCCGCGGCTCGCGAAATGCGTACTGTATCTTACGACCTCGGCGGCGCAAGCGGCACCATTCCTTCCGAACAGTACTTAGAGGATAAGCTCATTACGGTAGCAGGGCTGGGCGGCATCACCTACGAAGGTTACCTTTTCGACGGCTATACGGCAGACTCCGTTCGTTACGAAGTAGGCGACGTGATTATAGTCGGCAAGAGCGATATCACGCTTACCGCCGTATGGAAAAAGGATCCTCGTCCCGAGTGGACGGCGGCTTACGGTAATCCCGACAAGGATAGCTGTGTGGACGGAAGCAATAATTCGTTTGTTCCCGGCCGCGGCGCGTACATTTACGAGGCGGAGGACGCAGAGCTTGGCGGAGGTCTTTCCGTCGAGAGCGGCAAGGTAAACGCTTCGGGCAATAAGCAGGTAGGCGGCTTTACCACGGCGACGCGCGTCGTAACCTTCAAGGTGTATTCGCAGTACGCGTACAGGGCGCTTATCTCGCTCGGCTACACGACTTCGCCGTCGTTCTCGTCCACCACATTTGCCGATCGCTTTATGACAATCAAAAACGGCGACGAAGAGGTTTACTGCGCAAGCACATATCTTAACGCCGGCAACTGGACGGGCGAAGGAATTTACGTAGCAAGCTATATCGGCGAGATAAACCTTTCGGTCGGTCTTAACACCATAGTGTTCGAGATGAAAAACCTGTCCGATCCCAACAACCTCTGCCTCGACTACATGCTGTTAATGCCTAAGCTTTCCGACGTTTCCGCACAGAGTAAGTATGCCGTAACATACAACCTGAACGACGGTAACGGCAGTGTGGACGACGAGGAACATTACGAGGGCGAGTTCTTTACCGTAGCAAGCGGCGCGGCGCTCAGTAAGTCAGGGTACTACTTTGCAGGGTGGAGTTACAACGGGCAAACGTACGTCGGCGGCGAGCGGATTATAATGCCCAACGAAACGGTAACCTTTAACGCTCAGTGGGAAAAGAGCGACGAGTACGCCGTAAACTACAACCTTAAAGGCGGCTCGGGCGTGGAGAATACCGAGGCTATGGCAGGCTCGCGCTTCAATCTGCCCACGGCGGAAGAGGTTACAAAGTCCGGCTACACGCTCGGCGGCTGGGCGTACGGCAACGGTTACTATGCGGCAGGCGCCGAGTTCACAATGCCCGAGTCCGACGTTACCTTCGACGCGGTATGGCTTGCGAGTAATGATAATTGGGATAACGCGTTCGGCGAGGAGGACTCCACAAAACAATACACCAAAGTGGAGTACGCAGACGACATAAATAAGTCCAACGTCGAGCATACGTTCGACTACGACCCGGCTAACGGCACGCATATCTACGAGGCGGAGGCTTCCTATCGCGACCTCAATAATCTTAATATAGAGGGTATAAACGGCAACGGGGCAAACAAACCCAACGCTTCCGGTCAGCACCAGTTAGCCGGATTTGACGGCGCGGTTCATAACTTCTCGTTTAAGATTAACGCGGCAAAGAGCGGCACGGCGCTTATTACCATTGCGTACACCGGTAACCCCGGCAGCGACGCTTGGAAAAACCCGGCTTCGACGTATATGACCGTTACCAACGGCGAATTTACCGTCGATTGCAGCGGTACGGTGCTTAAAGAGGCCGACTGGGCAGGCAACGGAATTTACGTGGAAACAAGGCTGGGCGTCGTCTATCTCAACGAGGGTGAGAACGTAATTAAGTTCTCGTACTTCGGTTGGAACTGGCCTATCGCAATCGGCATGGACTACATTCTTCTTACGCCCGAAGCGGAAGGGGAGACTGCGGCTCAGGTAAACGCACCGATCCTTCCTCACGAAACGGCGTATATAAAAGAGGACTGACTTCGCCGAAAAACTTTATATTAAAACTCAAAATACGACCGCAAGTGCGCGGCCGTATTTGTTTGTAAAAAAATTAAGATATGTAATATTTCATTTTATATTGACAATTACGTTATTTTTTGCTAATATTTATTAAATCTATTAAACAAAAGAGGAAACAGAAAAATCATGAAGAAAATCGATAATATCTTCAAGTGGATTGTTTTTGGTGTGTTTATATTGCATTTATTCACATTCTTTATGCCTATTTATTCTGCGACCAGAGAGACCTCGTACAGCGACCCGGAAGTTACTTTGAGTTATTTATACAGCTCGAGTTCTACTTATCTTTTAGTATATTTTTCAGAATTGCTGATACCTATCGTAGCAATAGTGTTCCTTTTTGCGAATTTTAAAAGTAGCAGACCGTTTTTTTTCGGATTGATGGGCACATATATGCTTAACGGCATATTTACGATTTTGTCTTTATCGCGAATGGTATTAGATAATACTAGTAGCTATTATGATTATGCTTTTCAATACGGTTATTACTTATATATTGTAACGTTAGCCTTTTTGATTATCGCGGTTATCAGTTCCTTTATTGTGTATTTAGTAAGCAAGTCGCAAAATGCAAACGAAGATGCGGAATCGTCGCGTGAGACATATCAAGAATCGAAAATAGACGTTTTAAGAAAGCGGATTGAATTGTTGGACGATTTGAAAAGGCAAGGCGTTTTGACGGAACGGGAATACGACGAAAAAAGGTCGGAAATAATAAAGGAATTAAAAATTTAGCCAGTAGTAATATCGTTTATGCATATATTAAAATAATGGAATACGCTTGTGTTATCAAAGCGCTATAAGAAAGCCGAGCACTTTTCGTGCTCGGCTGTATTTTTAAAGGTGGCGGCTTATAACCGAACTTCGACCGCCGTAAGTTTTCTCGATTTTGCCTTGAAGAAAAATTAAAATATTGACTCCCGTAATTCCGATTATACAACAATAAACATTACCTCTAACGTATAATAAGGATAATAACGGATAACTTCAATACGTTAAACAGATACAAATTCCAAAAACCTTTTCTAGGTTTACCGATTATAAGGCAAAATCGACGGAAAGTATTATTTGATTTCGAACTTGACCGAGTTGTTTATTACGTCGAGCGCGGTCTGCATCTTTGCGAGAAGGTCGGATACGCGCTTGAATTCGGCGTCTGCGGCGTCGATATCGTAGTTGGCGTAACGGTATTCGATAATGCTACTGCCAGAACGGCTGTATTCCCTGGTTTTTGCCTGGCGGCCGCGCATTGACGACAGCTTCATCTTTTGCGACGACAGCTGCGGCATGTAAACGAGCGCCTCGTCTATCGTAATGCCGAGTTCGGGAATAACGGTGGTGGTGTTGAACACGTTGAGAGCGTGCTTAACCTTGCGTATTTCTTTTTGTAAACGCTCGATTTCCTTTTGCGTTTCGGTAAAATCGTACTTGGGACGAATCGATTCCACGTCCTCCGTGGTTGCCGCAATAAACTCGCGCGTCGCCACCTCGGCGCCCATTACGGCCCCGAGCTCTTCGTTAAGGCTTCTCAGAAGCTTTGCCGCTTCCGCAGACGTATATTTCATTTTTCTTACCTCCAAAGGGTTTTTCGTTTTTTTACCGCCGATAAAGTCCTCGCCGGCAAAACTCTTGCATATTATACCAGTCGAAGCTCAACCTTGTCAACAAAAAGTCGAATTTCTTTGTCCCGAATACGGTACACAACTTTTAACAATCGAATAACCGAACCAACCGCCGGTAAATGATTGACAATAAACGCGCCTATGAACGTGGAAAAAGAAAGCGGTAAAAAGCATTGACACGGTTTTCTCTTATGGTATAAAATATAGCAAAATACTTTACGAGGTTTTTATGACGGGGAAGCGCGTAGGCGATTTCGAAATAATCGACGTGTACGATTTATTGCAGGAAGAGTATGAAAGGTTCCGGGACGAACACGACGACTTTGAGTGGTGGCAAGAGGGTGAAACAAGATATTCCGCCGAGGACTATCACCACTTGCTGTTCGGCGAACTGCAACCAGGGCAGGAGATTGCCGTTACTAAATACTTCGGAAGCGACGATAATATAGTTATCCCCGACGAGGCGACGCAGCTTAACGAGGGACTGTTCGAGGGTAACGCAAAAATCAAAAGCGTTATTATTCCCGACAGCGTGAATACGATCGGGGTCAACGCGTTTAAAAACTGCACCGCTTTAACGGATGTTAAATTAGGTAAATGCGTTAAGGATATATGCGCGTACGCCTTTTGCGGCTGCAAGTCGCTGAAACAAATCGAACTTCCGAGAGGACTTACCGTAATCCGCAGAGGGGCGTTTATGGAGTGCGGTTTGACGAGCGTAACTGTTCCGGGCAGCGTAGAGAACGTGTGCGAACATGCCTTTTGGGATTGCACGTCTCTTTCGTCCGTGAGCCTTGAGAACGGTATAAAACGTATTCATTCCGGCGCGTTTAAAGGCTGCAGGGCGCTTAAAAATATTACTCTTCCGCAGTCGCTGACCCAAGTCGAACTTTACGCTTTTTTTGATAGTGGGATAGAGGATCTGTACATTCCCAAAAACGTAAGCGATGTGTCGAAATGCTCGTATTTAAACAGCCGCACCCTGAAAAAAATCGAAGTGGACCCGGAAAATCCCCACCTTGTATCCAAGTGTAATTGTTTAATCCGTAAATCAAGCGGAATTCTTATTGCCGCGGTGGGGGATTTTAAGCTGCCCGACGACGGCAGTTTAAAGAAAATAGACACTTGGGTTTTTAACGGCAATCGCAACTTAACCGAAATCGATATTCCCGAGGGTGTTACGCATTTATACCATTCGGTGTTTGAATGTTGCGCTAATTTGCGCCGCGTAAGTCTTCCGAGTACGCTCGAGGTTGTCGGGGAAAGTGATTTTGCCGGCTGCGACGCATTAGAGGAAATCGAAATCCCCGGAAGCGTCAAAGAGATTGAGAAAGAGGCGTTTTATTGCTGCGGAATAAGGAAGGTTGTTATTAAGCGCGGCGTGGAGGTTATAGGTTTTAATGCGTTTAACGGCTGTAAAAACCTTGTGGAAGCGTATATCCCGTCTTCCGTGTACAAGATAGATTGCGGACTGTTTAACGGCGAGCTGTTCCGCGACTGCAACAAAAACCTTTGCGTGTATATGGAAAAGCGCGAGAACGGATCCCACGAATATCTCGCCAGGTTTTTAGGCAAAGTAAAAGTAAAGTTTATCGACAGAAACGAAATCTTCGATTGAATATACGTACCCACTCTTTAATACTGCTTATAATAAACCATAAAGGCGAACGGTCTCCCAATGGAAACGTGTTCGCCTTTATCTTGTTTGGTGAACGCAAGCGGAATGTAAACAAATTATAATCATTTGACATACTGTTGAACACCATTTATAATTAAGGTATGGATACAAAACAGTTTTTGGAAATAATGAATCGCGGCGAATACGTTGTAGCCGGTTCCGAAGCGCACCTCGTTATGCACTATTTGTCTGACGAGGCACGAAGAATCACCGCAGAACTAAACAACGCCTATCATACTAACGAGGAAATCCGTTCGATCTTTGCAAAGCTCATAGGGAAAGATGTTGACGAGGGCTTTGGGCTGTTTCCGCCGTTTTATACCGACTGCGGAAAAAATATAACGGTCGGAAAACGCGTTTTCATCAATTCGGGCTGTTGTTTTCAGGATCAGGGTGGCATAGACATCGGTGATGACGTGCTTATCGGTCAACAGGTGGTGATTGCAACGCTCAATCATGATTTGAACCCCGAAAAGCGAGGAAGCATGGTTCCGAAGAATGTAAAAATAGGGAACAAAGTTTGGATTGGCGCACACGCAACGATTCTTGCCGGTGTAACGATTGGCGACGGTGCGGTAGTCGCCGCAGGCGCGGTCGTTACGAAAAATGTTCCTCCTAATACCGTTGTCGCCGGCGTTCCCGCAAAAGTCATAAAGGAGATAGAAGCATGAAAAGATTTTCGACTGTTTTATCCGCTCTTGTTATGTCGGTTGCGCTGCTATTTACCGCTTGCGGCGGTAATACCGATAATACCGAAAAAGAAATCTATTACACGGTTACTTTCGATTCGCAGGGAGGAAGCGAGGTCGAAAGTCAGCGCGTATTGGAAGGCAATCCGGCACATACTCCTAAATCGCCTACACGCGGCGACGACATATTTCAGGGCTGGTATAAGTCTGACGATGAAAACGCCGAGCTTTGGCACTTTACAACAGACCGCGTAACCTGTGATATTACGCTTTACGCTTTCTGGAAGGAAGCCGAAGAAGAGCAGATTGACACCATTGTTTACGAATTAAATTCTGCTAAGACGGGCTATATCGTAAAGGGGGACAACGGACAGAGTGCGGCGATCGTAATTCCTGCCGAACATGAAGGATTGCCCGTTGTGGAAATAGGCGACAGTGCGTTTGCTTATTCCAAGCATAATTCCGATATTATTTCCGTAATAATCCCCGATACCGTAACCACAATCGGCAAGAACGCGTTTTACAGTCGTGGGTCGGATTTGACGACGTTCAATATAGGGGAAAACAGCAATCTTACTACTATCGGCAACAACGCTTTTTCGGGTTGCCGTGCGCTTAAATCTATTTGGCTTCCGGCAACGCTTTTATCTATTGGCGATTCCGCCTTTAACAACTGCGGTTCGCTCGATACTATTACGGTAGCAGGCGGCAACACAGTATATTCGAGCGAAGGTAATAACTTAATTGAAATTCCGACTCACACGCTCGTTCGTGGGAGTAACAACAGCATAATCCCGGAAAGTGTTACAACGATTGCACAGGCGGCGTTCCGTCGTGCGGCTTTGTCAACGCTTATAATTCCGGTGTCGGTAACTTCAATCGGAAACTATATTATTCAGGACAGCTCGGTATCTTCAATAAAATATGAAGGCACTGCCGAGCAATGGGAAGCTGTTGCAAAAACGAAATATTGGAATATGGGCAAGACGGATATCGAAGTCGTTTGCTCTGACGAACGTGAGGAAATAACAGAAATGTATATTACTATAAACGGCAATAAGCGGAAAGTAACGCTTGCACAGAATTCTACCGTTACGGCGCTTGTGGAATTACTGAAAAAGGGTGATATCACCTATACCGCCAACGATTACGGCGG
>JAFLVD010000015.1:0-5117 GCA_022508485.1 Clostridiales bacterium
CCGCGCATGCGGCGCTTCATTTAAAAAACCGCCCGAAGGCGGTTTTTTATGGTGGTGCGCGGTTGTTAAAGAATGAACACTATCGCCCGCCGCCGCTATGTCGTTTAGCAATTCTTCGGTGATTTCGACTGGCTGATTGCCGGCATTGAGTATAAATGTAATTTTATCGTCGTACAAGTAAATTCTATTAACAAGCGCAGTTACAAGCGCTTTGCGGTATTTTATGTCGTTCGCATCGCCGTTTCGTATTTGGGTAAGGAAGAACTTGACTTGCGGCACCGTAATACCCACAAGCATTGTATTTTCGGCGGCAAGCTGCTTTTGCAGCTCGATACGCTCCGCAGTCTTCTCTTGAATCCGTGCGGTGATTTGCTCGGCGGCGGCTCCCATTTCCAATGCTCGCAGTAGGTTGTCAACCGCCTTTTCGTTATCATTCAGCAACTTCTCAAGGCGGCGAACATTTGAATGCTCCCGATCATACTCCGACACCTTGACAACTTCTTTGGCGATAATCTCTATATTCTCATCGGTAAGCACTTCACGGCATTTGGAGATAACAAGATTTTCGATATACTCTTTACCGACAATCTTTTTATCGCATAACTTTTTCTTTGCGTTAATACAAGCGTAATAATGATATACCTTACCGTTGCGCGACGTGCCGCCGTACCCAGTCATCATTTCTTTGCACTTACCGCAAAACAACTTTGTAGTCAAAATGTATTCGTCGCCCGTCTTTTTCCGTGCCGGAGCTTTTTTATTGGTTGCCATGATTGATTGCACCTTATAAAATAATTCGTCGGAGAGTATGCGCGGCATACCACCTTCTATCTCCATATCGTTGAATGTATAATAGCCGATATATCGCTTGTTTTTCAATAGCTCGTGCAGCGAGTTTTTGTTGAACGGGCCACCGCGAATTGTTTTGATTTGGTGAGCATTCAAATACTCGTTGATTTCGGCGACCGTCTTGCCTTGTGCGTACATCTCATATATTTTGCGAACGTAAAAGGCGGCGATTTCGTCTATACTGAATGTTTTGTCGGGATTGACTTTGTAGCCGAGCGCCACACTCCCACCGGTATAAAGACATTTCTCGGCATTGAGCGTCATACCGCGCTTTATCTTTTGTGACAGCTCCGCCGAATAGTATTCCGCCATACTTTCAAGCACGCCCTCAATAAGTATTCCGCTGGCATCGTCGGTTATATTTTCCTTTGCCGAGAGAACGCGCACTCCATTCTTTTTAAGCCGCGCCTTGTATATTGCGCTGTCGTAACGGTTTCGCGCAAAACGGTCAAGCTGATAAACAAGCACAAACTTAAACAGCTTTTTCGAGCTGTCGTCTATCATACGCAAAAATTCGGGGCGGTTGTCGCTCGTCCCCGATAACGCACGGTCGATATACGTTTCTATGACCGTGTAATTGTTGCGCCGGGCATATTCGTAGCATTCTTTGAGCTGCCCTTCGATACTTGTTTCGTGCTGATTATGCGACGAAAAGCGAGCATATATGACTACATTCATTTGTTGCTATCCTACTTCTTATAACGGTCTTGTCGCAAAATCAAAGCTTGTTGGAGATTTAATAAAAGCAAAGAAAAATATTGTTGTGATTTTAATGTATTCTTCTTATTGCTCATAATTTGATATGGTACATATTCTTTTGTTTGATCATCAAATTTATCAACAAATTCAGCTATAGCATATTGTTTATTTGTCGCATTTTCATCAACGGCGTATGATAACACATGATACAGCGCTTCCATAACGGTAAAACTATCAAATTTCTCATAGGAGCAAACTGATTTATCTTCTATAAAATTTTTGTAATATGTGTTATCCATAAGAAGATTAATTGTTTCGCTGTCTAATATATAACCGATTATTGTGAACCAATCCATATATTTTCCGTCATCATCAAAAAAAACTTCTTTACAGCCCAAACTTTTAACAAATTGGCTTAACGTCTCTTTTTGCAAATCTTCTTGACTATTTGCAAAAGCATTTATTTGCTCGAATATCTCTATAGCCTCATCAATATTTTGCCGATTAGTTATATTGCATAAAAATTCCGTTTCACTCATTAAAGAGGATATCGATTCTTCCGATAATCCTGTTTTATAATGGATAGCTTGTATATCTATATCATTTGATTTCACGTCTACCCACCCCAAAAGATAATCGGCAGACACTTTGAAATAGTTCGCTATTTTGAACAGCTTTTCGATATTCGGTTGCACTGAACCATCTGCGTATTGAGATATGGCTTGCCGCGTCGTGCCGACAGCGACGGCAAGATCTTGCTGTGTCGCTTTCGCGTCTTTCATCAATTTGCGAAGCCGAGTCGCAAATTTGCCATTATATCCAATAAGTTCACTTGCGTCCATAATTTCTTACGCTCCTCTATGTGTTTATTTCTTGCGTTTATAAAATAAAGGTTGTGTTTTGTTGCATTTGTATTTTTCTTGCGCTATAATAATATTAGCAAATATTCATAACATTGTCAAGCAAATAAGATAAAGACAACAAATTTTCAAGGAGTGTGTGGAATGAACCAAGAAAAGAATATCGAAGAAGTTGTCAAGAAATCACGGCGTGAATATTACCGCCAATACTACGCGACGCATAAAGAGCAAAAGGCGGCGGCAAATCGCAAGTATTGGGCAAAGCGCGCTGCCCGACTTGCCGAACAACAACAGCATGGAAAAGGTGACAATGCCGATAATTAACGCAAAGCAAGCACATGATTTCGCGCTTGCAATATTTTCTGATATTTCCGCCTACATAAATTTGCATAAGGCGGAATATTTGGCGTACCTAAAACGCACCGGGCAATCAGATCCGCAATATGAATCAGGGCACGAGGCGGCGGAACACACGGAGGACTACAAGAATGAAGGATAGTTTTATTTTTCATAGAAAATTTTTGAAATGCGCCCAAACAATGTCCGCTGAAAAGCGTGTCAAATATTATGAGATGATTTTTTCCTACGCCATGGACGGCATAGAACCTCTAGTGGATAACGAGTTTCGAGGTTATTTTGAGTTAATGCGCGATCAATTAGACCATGATATAGCAAATTGGCAAGCTAAATCCGAAAACGGCAAAAAAGGCGGTGCACCAAAAGGTAATCAAAATGCAAGGAAGCGTATGAATAATGCCAATAGCAATGACAACCTACTGGCGACCGCAGATTTACCAGACAAAACAACCGAAAACAACCGAAAACAACCTAATTTAAGCGAAACAAGCCCATATGTATATGAAGATGATTATGTTACTGATAATGCTTTGTTGTTAAATAAAAATATAAACACAACAACTATATGCGCGGGCGCGCGCGAGGTAACGGTTGAAGAATTTGAACGAGAGGTGCAGTGCGAGGGCTGGGAACGATACCCTACCGGCGAAGTATATGCGGAAGTAAGAAATACGCTTATCGAGCTTATTAACGACGGCACGATTGCTCTGCGGGAAGTAAACCACGAACTTATTGGCAGTATGCTTAATTCGATGTTTCAGGGGCGCAATCGCCGTGAAATTACGGATTTAAAAGCCTATCTTTTAGCTATTATAAAGCGTAATAATAAAAGCATCAATGGCGAGTAATAATTTCGTAAATTCATATTAAGTCATTTTTGAACAACGCCGACCAATCGGAGTCAAATGGTAAAAGGTGAAGAAAACGCAAAGATATGTTGGTATTGTCAAAAGATAGCGCACTGCTACCCGGCTATACGGCCTCAAAACAAATGTTCGTGCTTTGTCCCAATGGGCAAAGAGATTTCACATAAACGGATCGCAGCGTTGCTGAGTATTACGCTCTCGATATTAGATAAACAAATGCGAAAGTTCGGAACGGACTATATAATTACGCAGCTCAATGAGCGCGGACACATCATAAGATACCAAGTTATCAACAAGTATACAAGATTCTACGAAATGAATACAGGCGCCTAATTCGCCTTGTATGGCACTAAACAAAAGGAGTATGAAATAATGTCTATCGAAACGAAACAGCACGAGTCAACTACCTATCGAATTTATGATGAACTTAAAAAGCACGTCGGCAAGCAAAGCGCGATAAGTGCATCCGAATTAAGCGGAATGTTTAACATATCCGAACGACAGTTGCGCGACTATATCCACGAAATACGCGAAGATATGCAGTTTGATAAAGTCATATTGGCGTGTAATCAAGGCTACTATATTCCCACCGAAGAAGAAGGCACGGCAGATGTTAAAAGACTTTTCAATCACGCATTCTCCACCTTGAGGATAGCGCGAGCAACGGTAACAAAAGGCAGCCGGAACGGTCAAGGCAAAATTAAGCTCGGCAAGTATTATAAAGAGTTTGTCGAATCCTTTGGGGAGTAATCGTTGTAAACACTATATAAAGAGGCAATACCGAATGAATAAAGAAACCACAACCGAAACATTGAAACTTAAATATAAACTCGAACAAGGTATAGAAACCTTGAGAGGAACGCTTATAAAACCGCTTCCTGCAAAGTCTACAACGCATAGTGCGCACAAAGCAAAAGAGACATGCGAAGCAATCAACACCGCAACGGCTGATTTGCGGAACGTGCTTTACAGTATGTTTCTCAATAGCGGCAATAAAAACGATTCGGGAGAACAATCGTAACCATGAGCGCCTATCAAGAAGCAAGTCAATTAAAGGTTATGCTGACACGGATTGTCAATGATGCAATAGACAGCCACCCGATTGTAAAAAGAACGCTTAAAGCCAATAAGTGTGTGATAGTGTCCTTGCCGAATCAGCAAACCCATACAATCCAAGTAAGGCTTACGCCTTTTGATAAGACAGTAATTGAATTGCCATATGCGCCTAAAGTGCCGCTATCAGCACTTCAGCCCGGCAAATGTGCAAGCGTGTGGTATTTCTTCGATGTCAACAACGGGATCGTAATGCAAAACGATATGTGGACGGCATACGGGCAAGACGATTTAGAAAACCTTGCAAGCGGCGAATTAAACCTTATCGAATCGATACAGATTTTAGCGACGTCCATGCAGCAGCTCAACGACAAAGTAGAAAGCCAAAACAAGACTATCGACACGCTTAATACAAAGGTTCAAGACCTTACAA
>JAFLVD010000015.1:5217-45622 GCA_022508485.1 Clostridiales bacterium
TTACAGCAGACCAACAAGACCGTTGAGAACCTTTCCAAAACCGTTGAAAGCCAAAGTAAAAGCATCGACACGCTTAATACGCAGGTGCAGCAGCTCAATAGCAGAGTAATCGCACTTGAAAACAAAAATAGTTAAAAATATAATTTTGAGGTAAATTTAAATGCCAAAAGTACAATTCCAACACAACCAATACGATCTTGAGAAATTTGCTGAATATTATCGAGATAATACCAATGAAATATTTGAACTTGGACAGATCGTAAAATCCAAATATCGTTGTGGCGAACTGTACTGTGATTTGTCGAACGGAAATTGGGACGAAGAAAAATTAGGTGAATTTAGAGGCGATCTGTTTGCTTGTGTTTTCACAAAGTATTTATTCTTCACTACAAGCCCTTATGCCCTGCTTAAATATAACGCTTGTCATAGTCCTCATTTAGAAAAGAATCTAACCGAAGAGGAAGTTGATAAAATGATGTTTGAAGAAATATTTAACGATTATTACATGAGCACTCATCAAGACTATATGAGAATATTTTTTGAAGCCGCATTAGGCGATACAAAAGCCAAACAAGGCCGAATCAATATTTTAAGAATTGTTGATGACGAATAAAAAATAAACGGACGGGCGACCGTCCTTTTTCTTTGCTATCGTTTAATGGCTTTATTTTGCGTTATAACAGACGAAAGCTCCAAACGGCCACTTGTCTAATCTGCCCGTTTATGACAGTTTAAGGGCATTTTCTGCGCTTGTAACAGCGCAATAGCCTGTATTTTTGCAAATTGACATAGGGGGTACTCTTTTGCCAAAAAATGAAAAGACTTTTACGACCGAACGAAACAAAAATGAATGAGTTTCGCTCGTGCGAAAATATAAAAGCGGAGGCGGTTAAGCCCCCGTTTTAATGTCTATTTTATGCGTAATATTCCCAACGAAAGTATTCAAGTCCGTAACAATAACTTCTATTAACCATCAGTTCAAAAGAAGTCGATTCCCCTACTTCGAGAGGCATACTGCTTACAGCATAAGTCCAATCGGTGTGCACAACTCTGCCATACTCGTTATAGATAATCAATTTGGCTTTTACATAAGTCAATTTCTTTAAGCGATTGTAAATTGTTCCTTTGAAAGTCAAATAGGAACTCCCCGAATATGATGTTATCCACGCACGAGTAGTAATTAACATATAGTAAGGTGTGCCACACCTTTTGCATTTGGTACTCTCCTCATATTCATAACTCCACGCATAACCACTGCCGCTTTCGGTAATATAGTTATGCCCTAACGGTTGTATTTCTTTTTCGTAATCTCTATGTCCGCATTTAGTACATTCCTTATATGTACCGCCTTTTTCTTCGCAGGTTGCGGAAGTGGTTTTTGTTGAGCTGTAAGAGTGAGTAACATCTTCGTATTTAAATTCGTTGCATTTGGTGCATTGGTATTGTTCACGACAACCGCCGTTATAAGTTTCGATACTTTTTACATATTGAAAGTCGTGATCACAACTGCAACCGGCAAGCGCCAAACACAATGTAAAAGCCATAATGAGCGTCAATGCAACGGCAATTTTTTTAATTAAGTATTTCATATTTAGTTGATTCCTTTTAATCTTCTCTCGTGCATCCGCCCGTAACAAAGCAACAGCTTATCGAAATGGGCGCTATGCGCGACGAGCCGAGCGAAAAGCCGCTGACACTTGTCTATGCTCTCGAAAATATCATATCGATCACATACAAAGAACGGGAGGTTAAAGCGGCATAACAACCGCACCGCGCAAGGCGGCGGAACGCTAACAAACCAATGGCGCCGCCGCCCGGCACGGCAAAAACAGATTATGAAAATACCTTCCTTTTTACAATCAATAGTCAAAAATAAAATAGCGCGACTTCGTAAGCGTGGGAACAAACTGCTTGAGGAACTCGATTTTGTCGTAGCAGAGCACGCCGAGCGCCGCAATGAAACGGGCATAATAGATGATTTCGATAGCGTTATGAGCGCATACGAACACGCCTTAAAGTCCGACTTGTACATAATAAACGCAAAACTTTTTAAACTCAATCAGAAATATGGTTGCAAGTACGATTTGTTTGATTTTGAGCTTATGGATTATTCGGGTTTGGCGGTGGCGTGATATGGACGAATTGACAGAGAATTTGCAAAATATATCCGACCAAGCTAAAGCCGCCCAACAATGTTTGTATGAGGCGGCGGCGATCATAATTTCCGATTATCAAATAAATGCCCACTCATATTACATAACCGAAAGAGATCGTAAAAGCCGGCGCTTGTTATTATTTCTGCGCCTTGCGCAAATGGAAGAATACCACAATAATATACTCAAAAGTATAAAAGACATTGCATTTGCCGAAATGGTGCGAATGTTTAACGAGCGAACAAACGGGCTCTACAAAGACCAAGCTCCGCAGATTGTCAAGAGATTAGCCGAACAAATGAAAGCGAGGGCAAGATATGAATGATTTTGTATTAAGGCGATTAGAAGCCATATCACAAACAATAAGGCGCAACAATCGGTTGGCAAGCCGAGAGTTGACAGGTCAAAGTTGCTACGTTGCACCCCAATACTCATTTAACGAAGTATTAAGAAACAATGAAAAGATTGTAGCCGAATTGCAAGATATTTTGCTATATGAAGCAAGCGGCGAAACACAGCCAAACCCTGAATACAATGAAAATCGTGTAGATTTTTGTAATAAAGAATGTACAGATTTTTATAGAGAAGCCTACCGAAACTTTGGACACGATGACAAGCCGCACGGCATAAGCGGAACGATAACATCGCATATAAAGCAGATCGCAACCGAACTATTACAAGCAAGGAATTGTATTAACCGTGTTTATATGGAAATGTACGGCATTATGGGTATGCAGGCAGGACATACCACCGCCACAGGCGAGCAGCAACCGCAAATATTTGTTGTCGGTATGAATAAAGCCTATAACCTTTTCGGGATGTCAAGGCAAGCCCTTACGGAAGCGGTCAACATACTTTGTGATATGACACTCTTCACGCCGATAGACCCGACAGAACCGACTGCGCCAGCAATAGGCGGCGGAAATAATAATGTCGCATAGGCAATACGGACGCGGCTATTAACATTACCATCAGATATGTTGCCCCTTTCGCTCTACGTGCTTAGGGGTACTTTTTTGAGGAAAAAACCGAAAAAAGAAAAATAGATTCGGCATAGCGCATCTCATCGGGATATTGTTCTGATTTCCCATCTACATTTTTTTGTCAAACCGCCTATTTTTTGTCAAAATGTACTTTTAAATGTATGGTAGAATATTGACAGACTTGAAATTTTATGCGATAATATGAGGGTATTAACTTGTGGTATAAAGGATTTTTTAATCTTATGATAATTCCATACAAAAGAAGAATGGAACTTGAAAAAATAGTTAAGGCTTTTTGTGAAGAACAATCGTTGAATTTTGAAGATGATGTTTTTCAAGAATTAAGCAAAATCGGTTTTTCAACTTTTGGTGTCAAATTTAAAAAACCATTAGCTGGCATGATTTTGGTTGACGAAAATACCGACACCATCCCAACATTTGCTTCTAACAAAGTTATTTTTTATAATGGTGAATACAATCTTTACGATATTAGATTCATTGTATTGCATGAGCTAGCACATTACATATATGAAAAATCGACAAACAAAAACAAGAACGTATTAATAGCTAAACGTGATCATACAGTAAGTTATTCTGAAGATGTAGACGAGCAAGAAAAAGATTATATGGCAGCAGCAATGTTATTGCCTCTACAAATATTTATTGATTCGATAAAAAATTATTTAAATGAGAATGGTTTAGATGATGATCTGAATGAAGAAAATTGTAAAAGATTAATTAATGACTCTTATTTTGTACATATGATTCAAAGAAAATACCGCGTATCATCTGAATTAGTTAAAAGACGAATTGAAGAAGTTTATAAGGTAGAGAATTAATAAATGGCAAAGAAAAATGATTATGATATGTTTCTATCATTCTTAGACGATATAGAATCTCAACATTCATTAGAAGAAACAGAAACAGAAGATCGTATATCCACACTTGATGATAGAGATAAGAAATATTCCGATTTATTAGAAAATTATAACCAATACTATATTGAAAAATCTAAATCCAATATTGGATTGCGAAAGTGTTTTTTTTGGTTTAGTTTTGGCTTACTTTCTGTAATGATTTTAGGAATGATAGCGACTGCTATTTTATTATGCGTATTCGTTCAAAATTATATTGCCGTTGGAGTAGGTATTGTTTCTAGCTTAGGGGCATCTGTTACATCAATTTTAATATTGCCCAGAATAATTGGTAATTATCTGTTTCCTAGTGATGAGGATAAGCATATTAGGGATGTAATATATAAAATGCGTGATGCCGATGAACATCGATTTGATACTCATAAGGATAAAACAAAACATTAAATTTAAGACCGCTTCGGCGGTCTTTTTTTCTATCTAATCAAGCTTAATCCATTAAATGCATATACCCTTTCTTTTCTCTTTTATATATTTTCTCTTTTCTTTGGGGTGATTATAATATGAATAATATATTATATGTGAATTTATTATAAAAGTATGTTGTATAGTGTTTAGAATGGTCGTCGTGATAGTTAGTAAGACGGCATCGCATGGCGGAATTGTTCAATTCTCCACAATGTTGTTGCAAAAAACGGCGCGAACCGCACCGCGCAGGCGGCGGGGCAAAAAGGCATAATAAAAAGCGGCGGCTATTCTGTCAGAACAGCTACCGCCTTCTTTGGTTTTGCAGATTACAGATCGAACGTGGCGGCAAAACCGCCTGCAAAATAATAAAGTGTTCGTGTAATCTTGTTGTGGTGGAGATGACCGGATTTGAACCGGTTTCCGACGCGGTGATACGGGGACTTCTACAGGTTTAGTGCGTTGCTTAGTTTGTCCTGCCACAGACCGCAGCGAACAAAGGTCCGTAACAGTGAGTAATAGTTCCTCGCGAAGCTCTTACCTTTCTTCGCGAAGTTGCCTACCGTTTAGATTAAGCCCGCGGTCCCGACGATAGGTATCGGGTGCGAACTTCGTAGCTACTATTAAGCTGCGAGAGCCATGGCGGGAGCGTTGAAGCTCACGACCTTGGCTTTTTCGGTTTTGTTGGCAATTATAGCCGTTTGCGTTTTTAGAAAGACGACCCTTTCACCTGCTTTCCGCCGCACCGACGCGCGCCGTCGAAGCCTATACATCCCCAGGTGCAGAGATTATACTCTATATATTCGATTTTATCAAGCGTTTTTACCGGGTTTAGAATAATTTAATCGGGATTTAACCTTTCCGTCTCCGGTCGAATTACGCGAGAACGCCCGAAAGCAACCGTCGTGTCAGAGCGACGAGCATGGCGGTAGGCAGCTTAAAATCGCTTGCGACCCAAGTTTGAACGATGGAAATAAACCCGACCGCGGTGAACTTATAATAATACTCGCCGTAAGCCGGTTCGAACGACGCCGAGTTATGAAGCGTATAGTCGTACGCGACCTGAACGTAGCCTTTAAGCTCTTTTTCGAGAAGGGGGATCAGTCCGTCGTCGGCAAACGCCAAAGCGAACGGCTTATCCTTTTCCAAGTAGTCGAAGCAGTATGAAAGCAGCTCGCGCGCCTCCGCGTCCACAAAATCGAACCTGTCGCTGAGTCCCTTAAACATCTCGCCAAAACGGTAAGAGATAACCGAATCTTTGGAATCGAAGCTTCTGTAAAAGGTTTTACGCGCGACGTGCGCACGGGAACAAATCTCTGTAACCGTTACCGACTGGTACGGTTTTTCGCGCATAAGCGATAGCAGCGCGTCGACGATTTTACTCATAGAGCGAAGCCGTCCGGCGTTATACTTTTTCTCTTGAATTTCCGCCATGATTTCTCCTTAAAGAAGCTCTCCTATCTTGCCGCAAAGCGAGTTTTTAAACTCGCGCATAGGGGTCATGTTAATAAGAATAAGGTTATCCGGATTGCCGTTGTAATACCTTATAAGCCCTGCGGCCGGATAAACGGTAAGCGACGTTCCGCCGACGATAAGCATATCCGCATTCATAATCGCGTTAACCGCGCCGTCTATTGCTTCGTTCGGCAAGCTCTCGCCGTACAGAACGACGTCCGGCTTGACCAATCCGCCGCACTTATCGCACCTCGGGATATCGGGCGCACTCGCCAATAAATAATCGAGCGAGAACTTTTTGCCGCAGTGCAAGCACGTGTTCCTCCTCACGCTGCCGTGAAGTTCGTACACCCGTTTGCTACCTGCGTCGGTATGAAGCCCGTCGATATTCTGCGTAACGACGGCGCTAAGCTTACCAGATTTTTCCCATTCCGCAAGCTTAATATGCGCGGCGTTGGGCCCCGCGGACAGACAAATCATCTTGTCGAAATAGAACCTGTAAAACTCGGCGGTTTGCGAATAGAAAAAATCTGCCGACAAAATCTCTTCGGGCGGATACTTGTACTTTTGATTGTACAGTCCGTCCACGCTTCTGAAATCGGGAATTCCGCTCTCCGTCGACACGCCTGCGCCGCCGAAAAACACAATCCTCTTCGCTTTATCAACTCGCTCGAGATACTCTTCCCTTGTCATACCGACCTCTATACAGCCAAAGCTTTAATAATTGAAATAAGCTCACACGGCTTATCTATGACTTTATCGGGTTTAAGGCTTTCGAGAAGCGCTCTGTCCCTAAACCCCCAAGTAACGGCTATCATGGGAAGATCGGCGTTTTTCGCAGTTTCGACGTCCACCTCGCCGTCGCCCACATACACCACCCCGCCGCGTTCAGCGCCCAAAAGCGAGAGCGCCGTATCCACGCCGTCGCGCGCGGGCTTGGGTCTTATTCCCTCCGTCAATCCGACGAGGAAGTTAACCTCGGGAAACAGCTTGGCTTTAAGCGCCTGCGCCGCGCCGTCGTACTTGTTGGTAACGACCGCGGTCTTAATACCGAGAGAGTGAACCCCGTCCAGCATCTCCTTAACGCCGTCGTACAGTCGAGTTTTATCCGCGCTGTGCTTGTCGTAGTACGCCGTAAAATCGGCGAGCGCTTTATTATAATCGGGGTGGATATCCTCGGACGACTTGCCCTCGGTGTGCCACAGCGCGCGGTTCATCAGCTTTCCGACGCCGTTACCTACAAACCGCCGCGTAGTCTCGCGGTCGATTTTGCGTTTGGAAAGCTTACCGAGCGCGACGTTTACCGCGTCGGTAAGGTCGTCGAGAGTGTCTATAAGGGTGCCGTCCAGGTCGAAGATTACCGCTTTGATTTTTCCGTCGTTCATTTTCCGTTTACCAGTTTAATAATCTTATCGGCTACCGCCGCCGCACCGAGCGGCGCGTGCACGAAGTGAATACCGAACGACTTGGCGCCCTTTCCGTCCGATTCCTTGTCATCGCCTATCATCACGCTGGCGCGTTTATCGAGCGAAAACTTTTCGAACAGCATTTTGAAAAACGCCGGATCGGGTTTTCTGCACGCGCACTCCGAGCTTAATAAAAGCCCGTCGAAGCGAGAGAGCAGTCCGCACTCTTCTATCTCGTCGTATGTGAACGCCGCCTGCGCGTTTGACAGAAGATAAATCTTGGCGCCGAGCGACCGAAGCTTAATAAACAGCTCGTGAACGCCCGGAAACACCGACATTTCGATACGGGAAGCGCGGCGCATACATTTTGCCGCTTCCTCGCACACCTCGCGCGAAAACTCGACGCCCTGCCGCTTTGCCATTTCGCCGAAAATATCCGTGATATCGCACTCGGGGTACTTGAATTTTTTCGACTTTCCGAGACGGCTCAGCATACTATCCCAACCCTGACCGTACAGAGTACGAAGGGTTGCGACGTCGGTTTCTATTCCGTGCTCGCGGAAAAACTCGACGACAGGCCGCCACGTTTCGTCCCGATACTCGTCGGTACGGATATAAATAAGCGTATTGTATAGATCGAAGATAAAGTTCTTCATAACGGCATTATACACCTAAATGCGAATTTTTGCAACACCTTTATAAAAAAATCCGCTTAACGGTAAATGCGAGACGCGCTAAACCTTTAACGAATTAAGGTAGTCCTTTCTTTCCTGCGGAACGCGGAACGACTCGCGCGCCTTTTGTATCGCCTTATTATGGACGAACGGCGGAAATGTGGCCGTAGTAAAAAGCGAGAGCGTTTTATCGTAAAACTTAACAAGCATAACCGAAAGCAGCCACGCCGCGCCCATATCCACGTAGTACTGCCCGTACCGAACGTTTTTAAGCGTATCGACAATGCGATCGAAAAACTCGTCGGTAAGACAGCACGACATAAGATAGATTAAATATGTACGAACCTCGTACTCACCCTCCGCGTCCAAAAGATATTTAAAGTCGTTTAAAAACATTTCTCTGTCCGTAAAGCGCAATAGCGGCACAATCGTATCGGAATGCGCCCACGACGAAAACAGCGGAATTATCTTTTTAAGATACTCGGCGGTTTTTTCGTAGTCGCCCTTTTTTGCGGCGACGAGCCCGGCAACCGCGACCGACTCGTACGTTTTACGTGGGTCGGCGAAAAATCCGTCCATAAATCGGTCGCGATCCGAGAAAGCAACCGACTTGGCGAGGCTTTTCATTTGCGGCGTGGTAAGCCCCACAAAATCGAGCGAACTGTTTATTATTTTTGCGCCGCGCTTATATCCGTCCGACGAACGGTCGATTTTATCGCCGATCGCTTTTATCTCGGCTTTTATTCTGTCGTAAACTTCACTCATAAATCCACCTTAGGTATTATCCTTTTCGACCGATACGAGATAGCCGAGAAGCGCTTTTACCGATTCGAAAACGACGACGGGCGTCCTGGTCGCGTTAAAGCAGCCGCCGAATTTTTCAAAGCCCTCCGGTATATCCTCGGCGTCGGTAAATTCGACCTTCGCGCCCGAACGAAGCAGCGTTACGGTCGCCGCGTTGTGCCGCGCCGCGAGGTTTTTAATAAGCCCGACGGTGCAAAGGTTTTTAACCTCTGTTGGCACCGAACCGAACGTGTCCTTCAACTCGGCGAAAAGTTCGTCGCGCTCTTTAAGCGATTTCAGGACGGAAATGCGGCGGTAAAGCTCTATTCTCACCGCGGCGTCGCAATATCCGCTCGGGATAACGGCGGTAAAATCGACCTTCATGACGGGGTCTTTGTGCGCCGTCGTCGCCGCGCCTTTTATTTCGGCAACCGCTTCTTGAAGCAGCTTGCAGTACATAGAGTAGCCGACGCTTACTATATGTCCGTGCTGTTCTGCGCCGAACACGTTGCCTACGCCGCGAATACGCATGTCCTGCTCTGCGATTTTAACGCCGCTTCCAAGCTCGGTGTACCGCGAAATGGATTCCAGCCGCTCGAGCGCCTGCGAGGTGAGATGCGACTCGTCGCCGTAGGTAAAGTACACCTGCGCCACGCGGTCTGACCTACCCACTCGCCCTTTTAGCTGGTACATCTGGCTTAGTCCCATATTTTCCGCACCGTAAACGAGCATGGTGTTGGCGTTGGGAATATCTATTCCGTTTTCTATTATAGTCGTCGCTACGAGGACGTCGGCGCGCTTATCCGCAAAGTCGTCGACGGCGGCGGTCATTTTCCGCTTATCCATCTGACCGTGCGCATAAGTAACCTTGACGGACGGCATAAGCCGTTGAAGCTTGCCGGCGTACTCGGCGATGCCGGCGTTGGGACCGCCGTTAACGTAGTTGTAAACTATAAACACCTGACCGCCGCGCGCCACCTCGCGAGTAACCGCGTCAATAACGAGCGCGTCGGAATACTCGGTAACGTAAACCTGCGCCGGAAGCCTGCCGGTAGGCGGCGTTTCGAGCATGGACACGTCGCGTATTCCGCTTAACGCCATGTGAAGAGTCCTCGGAATGGGCGTTGCCGATAGAGTCAGTACGTTTATATCGTTTTTTAGATTTTTTATTTTTTCCTTGTCGGACACGCCGAACTTTTGTTCCTCGTCGAGAATAAGAAGCTCGAGGTTTTTAAACTTGACAGCGTTCCCCAAAAGCTTGTGCGTGCCGCAAACTATGTCTATCTTGCCGCTCTTTAACCCTTCGAGCGTGGCCTTTTGATTAGGCTCGACGCGCGAATACGCCGCGACGGACACGCCGAACTTTTCCATGCGCCGCCGAGTGGTAACGTAGTGCTGGCGCGCAAGCACGGTCGTAGGCGAAAGGAATGCGACCTGCCCACCTTCCGAAATAACCTTAAACGCTACGCGAAGCGCGACCTCGGTCTTTCCGAAGCCCACGTCGCCGCAAATAAGCCTGTCCATAATCTTGCCGGAGGTAAGGTCGTTAAAGCACGCGTCCATAGCGGAAAGCTGGTCGGGCGTTTCGGCGTACGGAAAGTCGGAATTAAACTCGTCGCAAAGCGCGCTCTCGACGGGATAAATCTTGCCCTTTACAGTCTCGCGCCGCGCGTACAATTCCATAAGATCGAACGCCAACGCTTTAAGCCGCGTTTTGACCTTTGTTTTAACGCGCTCGAACTCCGCGCCGCCGAGCTTACTCAGTTTAGGCGGCGTATCGGTAAAGTCGTATTTACTAAGCCGCGCCATGTTCTCGACGGGCACATACAGCGTGTCGCCGCCGGCGTAGCGCACGGTAATGTAATCACGCTCATACTCCCCGAAGTCCACCGCGCCGACCGCCTCGCATATACCTATGCCGTGCGTTTCGTGAACGACGTAGTCGCCCGGCTTGGGAAGCTCTTTTATCCCCGTCCTTCGTATCGACTCGAAGGGATCGCGCTTCATGCCGACGTTGCGCATGCCGATAACGACGGTGTTTCCGGCAAAGAACACGCCGCCGTCCGCCGCCGTGGAAACGTACTCGACGTCGTAAATTTCGAGCGCGTCAAGCCCGGCGCGAATATCCGCCGCAATACACACGGTAAAGCCGCGCGAGCGCCAAGAGGCTATGTCGCCAGCAAGCTGCGTAAAATTCCTGCCGTAAACGGGAAGAAAAATGCTCTTGAATTTGTACACCCTGTCGGGTGAGAAAAATCTGTTGTTAGAGTCGAAAGAGTGAAAGCACAAAACCGCGCCGAACGTGGGCGGAGTGGGCACGAGGTTATCCTCCGCGCAGAACGGCGCCTCGTTCGCCTCTATCAGCCGTTTCGAGCGCGAGGCATGCTCGCGGTAAGCGAACACGCAGTTATCGTACACGCTTTTCGCATCCTCTATAAGTATGGGCAAGCCGCAAAACTTGTCGAGCGTAGTGTGCGGAAATAGCGGCAAAACGGTCTGCTCGCCGTCGCTGTCGCCAGAGCGCAACCTTTCGGCAAGCCTGTGTTCGACGGGGATTCCCGTCGATTTACGTTTCTCGCCGGCCTTTAAAAGCTTGTCGGAAATCTCCGCCTTAGCCTCGTCGGAAAAAGTAAGCTCGGTCGCCGGGTACGCGGTAAACGCGTCAAGCGACTTACCGGCCGTCTGGTTAACTATATCGAGCGCACGAATGGAATCGCACTCGTAGCCGAAAAACTCCACTCTTGCCGCACTGCCGTCGGGCGCGCAGACGTCCACAATATCGCCGCGCACGGCAAACTGACCGGGTTCGTCTACGTGTCCGCACCTCTTGTACCCTGCCGCAACGAGCTTAGATGTAAGCTCGTTTGTGGGGTACTTTTCGCCTTTACGAAAAACGGTCGCCAAAGCGCAAATCGCCTCGCGCGGCGGAACTATTTGCATTAACGCTTCGGCGGTAGTAACAACGACGCGGCACGCGCCCGTCGCTATGTTATAAAGCGCACGCGCACGCCGTCCGTTTTTTTCGACGCCCGAAACGAGCAGAACGTTGTTTTTGGGCAGAAGAATCTCCGCCGACGGGTAGTGCAGAGAAAACTCGACAAACGCGGCGCGCGCCGAAACGACGTCCGGGCAAACGTACATAAACGAATCGAACGCACAACAAAAAAGCCGCGCGTCCGATTTCGTAAGCCCGAATACGGACGTGCGCTTCCCTTGCTCTACTGCGGACAGAACCTTATCGTAGTCGCCGCCCAGTCCGCGTATAATTTCCGAAATGCTGCGCATAAAAGTACGTTTACTCTACCGTAATCGTCTTGTCCTGCCACGGCAGACCGTTAAGCCTGTCTATAACAAAATCGCACGCCTTATCCGCCGCCTTTAATATTATCGTCTTTTCAAAGGCTTGAATGTGCGAAAGAACGTAATCGGCAAGGTCCATAAAACTCGGCTTCATGCCTATTCCTATACGAACGCGCGGAAACTCGGTCGAGCCGAGCTTATTTACTATATCGCGCATTCCGTTGTGCGTGCCGGCGGAACCGTTTTCGCGGACGCGCACCGTCCCCTTTTTTAAGTCGATGTCGTCGTAAATGACGATAATATCTTTCGGCTCGATTTTATAGTAGCGCGAAATACGCGAAACGGCGTCGCCCGACAGATTCATAAAAGTAAGCGGCTTACAAAGGATAACCTTGTCTCCGCCCACTCGAGTATCGCAAATCAGCGCGTCGTCCTTTTCGGTATATGACGGCGCGTTAAGCCTGTTCGCAAGAATATCGATTGCTATAAATCCGACGTTGTGGTAAGTCCCCTCGTACTTTTCGCCCGGATTTCCGAGTCCTACTACAAGCTTCATCAGTTGCCGAGAACGGCATTGAGTTTTTTAACAAGCTCGTTAACGTCGTTGCCGTGAACTTCGGCGGCCTCCGCAACGGTCTCACCGCGCGAAATGGGGCAGCCGAGACAATGCATGCCCATGTCGAAAAAAACCTGTTGAAGCTCTTCGCTTTCGGGCGCGAGGCAGAGCACCTCGTAAATCGTCATATCCGCTGTAACTTTAGCCATAATATAAATTCTCCTTTTTAAAAATTATACCAGTACTAATTTAGTTTGTCAATCCTTTTGCTGTTCAATGCCTATATCGTAAAAACGTTTGATGATATTGAGTATGGAATGTTTTCGGACGTATAAAGAAAAGCCCGACGAATACAATTCGACGAGCTTTTTATATTTTAAAATACAATCAACCTTTATTGCCTTTAAGTTCCTTTTTAAGGTTTAGGTAGCAAGCGTTACAGATTTCGCAGTCCTTTTGCGCGCGGTGCGCCCCGTCGATATTTATTCCGAAGTACGCGGCGACGGTGGACTGCTTGTGATTGGGAAGATTGGGAAGCGCCCTTCTCGAAAGCCTTAAAGTATCAACAAACGAGTTGCCGAGGATAAGCCCGTTGTGCCGCCACAGATTGTCGTATAAAAAGTTAATATCGAAGTTTACGTTATGCCCGATAATAATGTCATTCCCGACAAACTCGTAAAAATCCTTCATCGCGTCTTTAATATCGGGCGCGCCCTCCACCATCTCGTTGGTAATGCCGGTAAGCTGGGTAATAAACGGGCTTATAGCTTGCTCGGGCTTTATAAGTGTGGAAAAGCTGTCGACCAAAGTTTCGTCGCGGAATTTGAGCGCCGAAACCTCTATGATTTCACACTCGCCGTACAGACCCGTCGTCTCGATATCGACGACCGTATAGTCGGACGGAAAGAAAAACAAACTCTCGCCTTTGAATTTACGATCCACTTTTTCCTCTCCGCGGCATTCCGCCGCAATCGTAACTCTTTGAATATTATACCATAATACTTGCGCCCACGCAAGACAAATTCGTCCCATAACCCGGATTTATCGCCTAATCGTTACGCTAATCTATAAGCCTTATCTCGATTGCAAGCACGCCGTAAGCGCTAATCTTTTCGGCGGAATAAAACTCGTACATATCCTCGGCGCGCGGCTCGTCGCTTTCGTTATATCCGAGCGAGATTTTATCGTACATGCCGTACACCTCGAAAAAATCCTTACACCGTACAAGCGAAATCACTCGGCACGAAATTACTTCGTGCGTATCGATATTACAAAACTCTATAACGTCGCCGACGCGAAGCTTTTTCCGCTTCTCGTCATAGAGCCGCATTTCCACCGTTTTCGATCCGGCGGCAACCGCCTTAAACGCCCACGCCGCCAAACTCATTCTATGTACCATTTTCACCACCCGACAAATTATCGTCTCTGTTTTTATAGCTCACGGTTATATGCCCTATCCCGAATAAAATCGAAAAAACGATAAGCGGAACGGACAAAACCATCACACCGCAGAACAGAAAAAATACGGTGGGCGTTATCGACAGCCAAAGCATTTTTATCGTGCTTCTGCCTTTGCGAAATACCATCCAGCCCAAAACGTACAACGCCAAAATCGCGCCGCCGACAGCTAAATACACGGTCAGGGCGTTTTCAAACCGAAAATCGAAATATGTGTACGGAATGTTAAAAACGGTAAAAGCCATACAGCCGTACCGTCCTATTTGTTCGATAACAAGCACGACTTTGTTGTCGTACCTGTTTTCGAACGCGCTCTTATCTACCGCCGCGACGATTATATTGGGCACCATAATGATTGCGACCGCAATCAGCCCGTAGTAATTAAACCAACCCATATTCAGTCGATTATTTTTGTCTCAGCCAAAAGTCGACGGCTTTATCCGCCCAGCCCTCGCAAGGCAGCCCTTTACCGAGCCCTACGCCGTGTCTTACTCCGTCATACAACACAAACTCGTGCGCTACGCCGTTTGCTTCGAGCGCTTCGGACATCATCGCGCTGTTATCGGAAGGGACTATGTCGTCCGCATTACCGCACCAAATAAAGCACGGCGGATAATTTGCCGTAACCTGCTTTTCGACGGAGGTAAGCTCGACAAGCTTCTCGTCAGGGTTTTCGCCGAGCAAAATAAGCTTCGACCCTTCGTGCGTAAGATCCCCCATTGTAATTACGGGATACGTAAGAACGACGGCGCGCGGCTTCGGTAATCGGTACTTTTTATATCCGACGCTTTCCGTGCAAAAGCACGCCGCAAGATGACCGCCTGCCGACGAGCCCCACACCGAATAATTGTCCTTATCGAGGTGCAATTCGTCCGCTCGCGCCAAAATGTCCGTAACCGCCGCCGCAAGGTCGTCTATGGGCGCAGGAAAACGCGCATTCTTCCCAACGCGGTACGAGACGACAAACGCAGATATCCCTTTTGCGTTAAGAAGTTTTGCGTACGGCACGCCCTCGTTGCGTTTGCTTACAAACGCATAACCTCCGCCCGGGCAAATCACCGCAAATGGGTGTGTCTTTCCGTCGCGAATAACGTACTCTTGAATTTTGGGTTTAACCGTCATAATTCACTTCCTCGACGTAACGTTTAAGATATTTGTGCCGCATTTTTTCAATCTCGCCGTCCGTAATATCTTTTAAATTATAGCACAATTACACAGCGCTTTGCAACCTTTGAGGACTAAGGCGGATTCGGCGCGACTTTTTTATTTTCTCCCTACTTTTTTGTTGCAAAACGAATTTACGCGTGATATAATGATAATACAAACTAATAAAGGGAATGAAGTTCTCCCTTAGACGCTCGACGTCTTAAACCGCTTTAACGCTGATGACTTCTGTGATTGTCTTGTCGCAGAATCATCGGCTTTTTTCGTAAAAGGAGAAAAATATGTTACTTACCTCTTTTGCACTCATATTTCTCGTAGGGCTTAGCCTTGCCGCAATCTTTAAGGCGATAAAGCTACCGCGGATAATCGGAATGCTTGTCGGCGGCATAGTGCTCGGGCCGTACGTTCTCGACTTTTTGGACAGCTCGATACTTAACATTTCCGCCGAGCTTAGGCAAATGGCGCTCGTCATTATTTTGATAAAGGCAGGGCTGTCGCTCAATCTCAAAGATTTAAAAAAAGTAGGCAGGCCCGCAATACTTATGGCGTTTTTGCCGGCCGCGTTCGAGATTGCGGCATGCGTCGTTTTTGCTCCGCTGTTATTAAAGGTAAGCTACGCGGAGGCGGCGGTTATGGGCGCGGTGCTCGGCGCCGTTTCCCCTGCCGTGGTCGTGCCGCGAATGGTACAGCTTATGGAAGAAAAGTACGGCACGGAAAAAGGCGTGCCGCAAATGATTCTCGCAGGCTCGTCGCTCGACGACGTGTTTGTAATTGTGCTTTTCACCGCGTTTATAGGCATGGCGCAGGGTAACGGAGTAAGTGTACTCGACGTACTCAATATTCCGATTGCCATTGTGCTCGGAGTTCTGCTCGGCGCGGCGGTAGGGCTTGCGCTCTCCTGGCTGTTCGAAATCGCGGCGAATAAAAACCGCCCCATACGCAGCACCGTAAAGGCGATAATACTACTGGCGTTCGCGTTTGTGCTAATGACCGTCGAATCGCTGTTAAAGGGTATCGTATCGGTATCGGGGCTTCTCGCGGTTATGAGCATGGCGATAGCCGTGGCCATGAGGAGTAAACCCGAATCGAACGAAAAAATGCAGGGTAAGTTCGGCAAGCTTTGGCTTGCGGCGGAAGTGCTGCTGTTCGTGCTTGTCGGCGCGGCGGTGGATATTACGTACACCGTAAAAGCCGGCGGCTTCGCGATTCTGCTTATTTTTATTTGCCTATTCTTCCGATCGGCCGCCGTGTGGATATGTATGCTCGGCACAAAGCTAAACAAAAAAGAACGACTGTACTGCGTGCTTGCCTATCTTCCCAAAGCGACCGTGCAGGCGGCAATCGGCGGCGTGCCGCTAAGCCTCGGACTGGCGTGCGGAAACATCGTGCTGTCGGTCGCGGTGCTTTCCATTCTCATAACCGCACCGCTCGGCGCAATTCTCATGGACCTCACCTACAAAAAACTGCTTAAAAAAGAGGAACCCTCTTTGCCCGGCTCTCAACCGCTCGAACACAAATCAACCCCAAACTGAAAACTTTTTCAATTTTCAACAAAAGTTTTCAGTTTCTTTTCTACAAAAATCGACAAATTTCTTTTTTTATCGATAAAAGTCCCTATTTTCTTTACAAATCGGGGTGTGGGTTTTATAATATTAACAAGTAATATATTTTTCGACGCATTATATGTTTTCGTTCGATAGATACAACTGCATTAACGGAGGAAAAAATAAATGAAGTCTTTGAAGATATTGCGGCGCTTATTTTTGATTGTAAGCGCCGCTTTTTCGTTTGCTGTTTTTGTAGCGTGCGCGGACGGCACAAACAAAAATAACCGCGAAATTACGGGCGTATACGCATCCGACGTCTACGCTGTTTACGACGGTACGCCGCACTACATAACTATTTACGGCACAAAAAGCGGCGACGAAATTCTATATTCCGAGGACGGAATCGACTACATGACGATCTCACCCTCTTTCATTCTTCCGGGAAGCTACACCGTGTACTGCAAGATAAACCGCACGGGCTATACAGAGCTTACCGTTTCCGCAAAAATAATAATCGATTACGCCGTGCTCGACGGGATTTCGGCGCCGGATATTACCGTGTTTTACGACGGCACGCCACACTCGATAACGCTGCAAGGTACAAAGGATAGCGACGCCGTAACCTACTCGACGGACGGCGAAAATTTTTCGCAAGTGCCGCCGTCGTTTACCGAAATCGGTCGTTACACCGTGTACTACTCGGTAGTGCGCGGCTACGAAGTGTTTCGGTCGTCGTGTACGATAACGATTCTTCCCGACGTAAGAGGTAGGTATTTTAACCGCTCGCAGGGGCTTATCGCCGTTCGAGACGACGGCGCTTATATAAATAATACATTAAAGGACTGCGAGATTTTCACGGACGGCTCGGGATTTATCGACGGCTTGCCCTTTTCGGTTTCGGGTGAAACGCTTACATACGGCGGAACGGAATTTACGAAAATTCCCGACGACGAATACGTTTACGAGCTTTGCGCCGAAAGACCGTTCGTTTATTATTACGCCGCAACCATGCCCGTTTTTTATTGCGCGGAAAACGGCGGCAAGCTTACAATCACGGCCGAAGCGGAAAACTGTACCGTATCGCTCGGCGGCGATACTCTGCTTTCCGTACAAAACGTCAACTACTGCGAAAATGCGGAAATAATAAGCTACGCGCCGCTTATCTTCGAGCAGACCTTCGAAAGCTCGGACGAGATAACGATTGTCGAGCTAACGCTTACTCGCCGCGCAATCAATCCGTTCGTTCCGCAAACGCTTTACGCGGTGTACGACGGCAAGCCGCATACTTTTGACTTCCCCGAGCGATTTTTCTTTCTCGACGGCGAAATCCACGAATACGTCGAATCCGGAACCTACACCGCGACGGCGGTATTCCTTTCGGACGAGTACTTACCGCTCGTAGCCGACTGCACGCTGAAAATAATACGAAATCTCGACGGACTGTACTTTTCGCCCGAGCGCGTGATTAAAATAGAAGACAACAATGTATATTTTGACGGTGAGTGCGTGGGAAGTATAACCGCGTCGGATAACGGCGCTCTTATGTTCGACGGAATTGCGGTAACGCCGACCGACGACGGAATAGTGTACGACGGAATTAACTATACCGCAGTAAACTCCGACGTTTTCATTTTCCGAGTAAACGGTAAGACGGTCGGTCGTGCGGTGTTAGCAGACTCCGCCGCGAATATAACCGTCGTTTGGGACGGCGAAACGGCTACGTTATCGGACGACAACGGCGTTTTATTCGCCGTAACGCTCACCGGCCCGATTGAACTGTCCTATCTCGGAAGAACTCTAAGCCCCTCGTCCGTCGGCGAACAAACCACGTATATTCTCGGCCTCGCCGAAATAAAAAGCGACGTGATTATCCTCGACTGCACGACAAAATAAAAACGGCGCCCTAAAAGAGCGCCTAATAAAAGACCCTATTTATTTCCTGTCCTGAACGCGCGCGCATTCCTCGCAACGACCCAGCTCGTCGAGCGGAAGGACGGGAAGAGTTTTTTTAAGCTCGGTATAAATTACGCCGTTTGGAACGGTGTCGCAAAACCCCTCTTCTTCGATTACGGGGCTGTACCCCTTGTGTCCGCAGATAATGCAGGTGTTTATGTATTTTTTGGCGGAAGGATTCCAGCTTTCGAGATAAAGCGATTTTCCGCGCTTGGTATATTTACTGTGAGACATAATTACCTCGTGAATTTAGGAAAATGGATTTTCTTTTCTATTTTTTAAGCCGATATTCTCCGTGCAGTCATCATCCCTAAATTCAATTACTTTATATCCGAAAAGACTGAATTTGTCAATAATTTTCGGAACAAATTCCTAAAACTACCAAAATACTCAAGATTTTTTCGATAAAAATGAGGCGGTATTTAATACCACCTCTTTACGATATCCAATCGCCAACCGTAAATTATAATTCCGCATATAGCCGTTTCTACGCCAAAATCGCAAGCGCAATGAGATAGCAAATCAAAAAGCAAACTCCGGTTATTCCGACTGCGATTAAAATTTTAAACGCTATGTTTTTGACTTTTCTGAGGGCCAAAAGACAAAGCGCAAACGACAGACCGCCTATCGCCCCACCGAGCGCGCCGCCGACAATGGGAATAATTTCGCACAGCGGTACGGCGTTTCCCCAAATCATTACGAGAACAAAAGGAATAGCCGACAGAACATACTCGTACCACTTGCAGGCAGGTGTTACGGCAATCGTTTCGGACCCGATTAACAATTGCGTCCCATGGAAAAAGTTTCCGCGCAGCTCGATGCGCTCGCCGTCCGCCGTCATGAATACGCTCTTACTGGGCTGCTCGAGCTTTTGTCCGCCTATGTACAAGCTCTTTTTGCCCGTCCAAGCGTTTTCGGTATAGGTAATCTCGCCCAACCTCTCGTGCTTGATAATACACTTCATAAAAACACCTCGCTTATTATATAAAGTAAGTAGTTGTACTAATATTTTCCTATATTGCGATTATATCAGATAAATATTAGTGAGTCAAGATATTTTACTAAAATTATAGTAAAATTTGTCTGATGGAGAAAAATATTAGTATGAATAGAATCAGGGAATTGCGCGAAGACCGAGACCTACGACAGATTGACGTTGCGCTTGCGACGGAAATCGATCAAAAAACGCTCTCAAACTACGAAACGGGAAAAACCAATCCTGACAGCTACGCTATTATACGGCTTGCCGATTTTTTCGGCGTTACTTGTGATTATCTTTTAGGGGTTTCGGAAAGGAATATTTACAACGCGTCGGACATTCTTAACGAGCTTGACGAAATCAAAAACCGAATCGACGGCATTAAAAAATTCTTAAATAAGGGATAGACCGCGCGCACTGCCATCTTATTCGCTATTACTAATTCCTTCCGAAAACAGATACCGTGAAGAAGTTAATAACTTATATCCATTCCTTTAACTTTCCCTCGCCGCGCTCGCATTCCTGCGAATATACCAAAACAAAGGACGCGCACAAGGCGACTCTTTTATCTCATAACCGACACGGACAAGATTGCCGCGAAAATCCGCGGCGGCCTTTGGCGCAAGCGCCAAGCGGCAAAACAGCGTACCAAGCTACATTGATTATGGAACGAGTGATTTTAGATAAAAGATAAAAAATAAAAAATAAGAGATAATAATACAAAGCGGCGACGATATTATTCGCTCAATTCTTCATTTTTATCTATTATCTCTTATCTATTCATTTAGGCGCGTCAGCGCCGCTTTGGTACACCCGACAAGATTCGAACTTGCGACCCTCAGAATCGGAATCTGATACTCTATCCAGCTGAGCTACGGGTGCTTAAGTGCCGCGAAAATTCACGGCACGATAAATTCTACCACACCGACAATAAAAACTCAATCGTTTTTGCTAATCTTTGTTAATTCCGCGCTTTACGGTAACGCCGGACTTATTTCCGCCCGACTTTTTAAGTATCGCACAAGCCTTATCGCGAACGGTTCCGCCGAAAACTTTGCCGTCGAGCAAATTCACAAACTCGCCGCTCGGAAGCTCGGGACTGTATTCGCTGCCCGAATTATTCACGACGACGTACAACTCGCCCGACTCCGACTTACGCTTATAGAACATAACGCCGTGCTCGGTGTCAATTCCCTTATATCTGCCGTGCGCAAAAATCTTCTTTTCGGCGGCGCGGATTTTACCGAGCTGTTTGTACCATTTTAGCAGATCGTTATCGACGTCGCCCCACGGGAAGCACTTTCTGTTAAACGGGTCCTCGAAGCCTTCCATGCCGACCTCGTCGCCGTAGTACACGCACGGCACGCCGGGAAGAGTGTACTGCAAAACCGTCGCCATTTTAACAAGCTTAACCGCCGCTTTTTTATTTAATACATACGCGGTCGCCTTATCTTCGCGCGACTTTATCGGACCGTTGTCGCCGAGCACGGTCAAAAGCCTCGCGGTGTCGTGGTTGTCGAGCACGTTCATAAGGCTGTCGAGCGCGTGCTTGGGATAGTTGTTTATAACAAACCCGATTGTGTTATTGAGCTTATTGGAATCGCCGCAGCGCACGAAGTCGAGAATGTCCGCTTTAAACGGATAGTTGGTTACGCTGTCCAGCTCGCCGCCCGACAAAAACTTGCGGCGCTCGCCGCCGACAATCATATTGGACGCGTCCATAAACACCTCGCCGTAAACGACGGCGTCGGGGTTTTCGCGCTTAGCCGCCTTTACGCAGTGCCCGATAAACCCGTCGGAAAGCTGCTCGCATACGTCGAGCCGCCAGCCTCCAAGTCCCATTCTCGTCCAGTACGCGATAACGCCCTCTTGACCGGTTACGAACTCGTCGAACACGGGGTTGGTATCGTCGGTGCTCGGCATGATGTCGATATTGTATCTGCAAGTGTATTCGTTTGGCCAAGAATTAAACTTGTACCAGCCGTAGTACGGCGACTTAACCGACTTGTACGCGCCCACGCTATCGTAAGAGCCGTGCTTATTAAAGTAAATGCTGTCGTCGCCGGTATGCGAGAACACACCGTCGACAATGATTTTAATGCCGCGCCGTCCGGCCTTTTTGATAAGGTCTTTAAGGTCGTCCTCGGTGCCGAAGTCGGTGTCTATGCGCTTATAGTTGCCGACGTCGTACTTGTGGTTGGAATGTGCCTCGAAGATAGGCGTAAGGTAGATGCACGTTACGCCGAGGCTTTTAAGGTACGGAAGCTTTTTTGCGATACCTTTAAGGTTTCCGCCGAAAAAGTCGACGTTGTGAATCTTGCCCTCGCCGTCGGGAAGGTACTCGGGCACGCCGCCCCAGTCGTCGCGGTACACGGCGTACGGCTTGGTCTTTTTGCGCTCGCCGCCGATACAGAACCTGTCGGGAACAATCTCGTAAATGACGCCGCCGTCGACAAACGTGGGCTTATACTCGTCGCTTGTAACAGTAAGCTGCCAGTCGCCGCCCTTGCCGAGCTGAGCATGAAGGTCGACGTCGCTGCCTACGCGGAAAATCTGATCCTCGTTGGTAATCTCGAAGTGGTAAAAATACAAACCGGCGGAGGTAACCTTTATCGTAATCTTGTATGTATATTCGCCGTCCTCGTCCGAGTCGAGGTTCATGCGATACGAAACCGGGTCCTCGCCGTCCTTAGTGAGAACGAGAAAAACGTCGGCAGGGTTTTGCGGTCTCGTAAACTTGAGCGTGTACGAAATAGGCTCGTCTACGACCGCCGCGCCGGTGGGCGTTTTGCACTTTTTGCAGTTGGGGAAGAATTTAACGACTTTGTTCATTTTACGTCTCCTATAAACGGCGCCGAGCGAAAAGCGTTAACTTAACGCACGGACTATGATTGATAATACAGTAACGCAGTCCGATATGGGACTGCGTTGTCTTTGGTCGATAACAATTACGTTGTGGGCTTTTTAACGCGTTTAAGGTGCCAGATACCTTTGGCGTAGTCGATTATGGAACGGTCGGACGAGAAGATACCGGCCTTTGCGATATTGACAAGCGCCATCTTGTTCCACTTGCTCTTTTGCTTGTACGCGACGTCCATCTCGCTCGCCGATTTAAGGTAGTCGTCGAAGTCGAGTAAGCACATGTACGGGTCGGCAACGTTGTAGTGGCCCGCGATAAGGTAGTCGGCGATATCCGAAAAGCTCTCGCCGGCAAAGCCCACTCTAAGCCTATCCACGACGCGCTTAATGTCGTCGTTATGGGTGTAAATGGTGGTGGAGTTATAGCCGGCGCGCCAAGCGCGTTCCACTTCCTCGGTTTTCAGTCCGAAGATAAAGATGTTGTCGTCGCCAACGCGCTCGCCTATCTCGACGTTGGCGCCGTCGAGCGTACCGAGCGTTACCGCGCCGTTTATCATGAACTTCATGTTGGACGTACCCGACGCTTCTTTGCCGGCAAGCGAAATCTGCTCGCTGACCTCGGACGCCGGGATAAGGTGCTCGGCCTGAGTAACGTTGTAGTTTTCGACGAACATAACGTCAAGCTTTTCCTTTACCGCAGGGTGAGCCTGAATTTCCTGCGAGAGGCTGTTTATAAGCTGGATAATGCGCTTTGCGTGCATATAGCTGCCGGCCGCCTTCGCGCCGAATATAAACGTCTGCGGCGTAACTTCCTTTTGGGGATTGTCGAGAAGCTCGAGGTAGTAATGCACGATTTTAAGCACGTTAAGAAGCTGACGCTTATATTCGTGAAGCCGCTTAATCTGCGTGTCGAAGCGCGACTCGGGATTGAGCTTAAAGCCGGTCGTCTTGTAGATGTACGCGGCGTAATCGACCTTGTTCTTACGCTTGATTTTACCGATCCTATCGAGCACGGTCTTGTCGTCCGCAAATTTGAGAAGGTTTTCAAGCGTTTCGGGCTTGGTGTAGTACTCGTCGCCGATAAGCTCGGTTATAAGCGAAGAAAGGTGCGGATTGGACTGAATAAGCCAGCGTCTGTGCGTTATGCCGTTGGTAACGTTTGTAAACCTGTCCGGATACACCTCGTTAAAGTCGCTGAATATGGTCTGCTTTATAATATCGCTGTGCAGAGCCGAAACGCCGTTTACCTTTTCGGAACCGATAACGCAGAGGTTGGCCATTTTTACCTGGTTATTGTTGATAATCTGCATACCGGCAATCTTGCCGCCGTCCACGCCGCGCTCTTGCATGGCGGCGATAAAGCGTTTGTTAATCTCGCAAGTTATGGCGTAAATACGCGGCAGAACGTTCCTGAACGTGTTTTCGTCCCACTTTTCGAGCGCTTCCGCCATGACGGTGTGGTTGGTGTAGTTAACGGTCCGGCTGGTAATATTCCAAGCGTCGTCCCAGCTGTAATCGTACTCGTCCATAAGCAAGCGCATAAGCTCGGGAATAGCGAGCGCCGGGTGCGTGTCGTTGGCGTGTACGACAACCTTTTCGGCGAGGTTGTCGAGGCTCTTGTAAAGGCGCAGGTGGTCTTTAATAATAGAGTGCAGCGACGCGGAAACGAGGAAATATTCCTGTTGGAGACGAAGCTGCTTGCCCTGCGAGTGATCGTCGGACGGGTACAGAACCTTGCTTATAAGCTGTGCCTCGTTCTCGTACTGCATCGCCTTTTCGTAGTCGCCGCGCGAGAAAGAGTGCATATCGAACTGATTGGACGAGGTGGACGACCAAAGTCTCAGCACGCTTACTCCGGCGTTGTCGCCGTAGCCGGAAATCATAACGTCGTTGGCGATTGCGTCGACGCACGTACTGCCCACGTAGCGAACGCGCATTTTTCCGTCCTCTTCGTATTCTTCCACTCTTCCGCCGAAGTTTATGGTAAAGCGCTTATCCGAGCGCGGCATCATCCACACCTCGCCGCTCGGCAGCCACATATCGGGAAGTTCGACCTGCTGATTTTCGACTATGCGCTGGCGGAACAGACCGTACTGATATTTAATGGTAAAGCCCATTGCCGGATAGTTGAGCGTAGCGAGCGAATCCATAAAGCAGGAAGCAAGCCTGCCCAAGCCGCCGTTACCCAGTCCGGCGTCGCTTTCGCGCTCGAAAATGCTTTCGAGCGAGAAGCCCATTTTTTTAAGGCACGTGGAAAACTGTTCGGTAAGTCCCAGGTTGAACAGGTTGTTTTTAAGCGACCTTCCGATAAGGAATTCCATGCAGATGTAGTAAACCTTTTTGTACTTGCCCTGAGCGATACGCGCGTTGTTTTCCTGCTTTTTCTGCAACAGAATGTCGCGGATAACGAGCGCGACGGCCTTGTACATTTGGTCTTCCGTCGCTTTTTGGGGCGTGATGGCAAAGTAGCGCGCAAGCTTGTCTAAAATTAACTCTTGCACTTCGTTGGTAGTCTTGTTCATATCTCCTCCGTAGCCGAAATAAGTTGATTTGTGAGCGTATTAAAAGCGCAGTGAATTGGTCCGACGGGGATTAACGCCCCATTAACGATTTATAAATGTCGACGTACTTGCCTGCCGATTTTTCCCAGGAAAAGTCGCAAGCCATGGCGCGCTTAACAAGCGCGAGCCACTCGTCCTTGTGATAGTGATACATGGAAACGGCGCGCGTAATGGTTTTATCCATAACGTCGGAGTCGTATTCCTCAAACATAAAGCCGTTGCCGCCGTCGCGGTCCTTGTCTACGTCGACTATGGAATCGATAAGACCGCCGGTAGCGCGAACAATGGGGATAGTGCCGTAGCGGCACGCCATCATCTGCGTAAGACCGCACGGCTCGGTGCGGCTGGGCAACAAGCACATATCGGCGCCTGCAAGCACTTTTGCCGCAAGGTCGGTATTATATGTTATGAGTGAACGAACCCTTCGGTCGTACATATTTTGAATAAACGCGAGATACCCTTCGATATCCGTATCGCCCTGGCCCATAATAACAAGCTGAATATTCGTGTCGAGAATGTTCCCGTTGGGGCTGACCTTGTTTATCGACTTGCGAAGCAGGTCGTAGCCCTTGTTGCTGACCATAGGCGCAACCATGCAGATCATGGGGATTTCGGGATCCTCGGGAAGGGAAAGCATACGCTGCAAAGCGACCTTGTTCTCCTTCTTTTTCTCGATAGACGCCGCGTCGTAGTTTACGAACATCGATTTGCTTGTCGCCGGGTCGATCTTTTCGGTGTCGATACCGTTGAGTATTCCCACAAGCTTGTCGCGGCACTGAATGAGCACGCCGTCAAGCCCACACGAATATTCGGGCAGACGGATCTCACGCGCGTACTGCGGCGACATGGTGGTAATATAGTCGCACGTTGTAATCGCGCCCTTAACGAGATTTATCTTGCCGTTGTACTCGACAAGAGGGATGTCCTCGTCGGAAATTCCGAACACGTCGCCTGCGATAACAAGCGGATAAATGCCCTGATACCCGATATTGTGAATGGTAAACACGTTGCGGATTTTACCGTACCCCGTTTTGTTCTTGTATTCGAGCGCGTAGTAAATGGGAACGAGCGCGGTCAGGTGATCGTTGGACTGAAGCACGTCGGGCGTAAAATCGAGATACGGAATAAGCTCGAGCGCGGCGCGCGAGAAGAAAGCGAACCGCTCGGCGTCGTCGTAATAGCCGTAAATGTTACTGCGCTTAAAGTAGTACTCGTTATCCACAAAGTAGTAGGTAATTCCGTCGCAAACAAGCTCGTACAGTCCGCAGTATTGCGTGCGCCAGGACAGAGCGACGTTAATATTGGTAATAAACGTCATCTGTTCCTTGTACCTGTACGCAATGTCCTCGTAGAGCGGCAGCATAACGCGCGCGTCCGCCTTTCCCGTCTTTTTAAGCGCGCGCGGAAGACTCGCGCACACCTCACCCATTCCACCCGTCGCGGCAAACGGAACAGCCTCCGTCGTAACGAACAGAATCTTAGGGGCCTTTGTTTTAGGCATTGTTTTAGGCATAATATATCTCTTCCTCCGATAAGGAATTATTCGCGCATGTTTTAACGCGCATTTAATCCGTAATTATTATTATTTTTTGCCGGGCTTTTTAGCAGCCGGCTTTTTCTCTTCTTTTTTGGTTTCCGCAGGCTTTTTGGCCGTTTCCTTTTTGGCCGTTTCCTTTTTGGCGGATTTTTTCTCGGCGGATTTTTCCTTCTTCTCCGCTTTTTCTACGGGTTTGTCCGCTTTCTTTTCTTCCTTCTTTTCCACTTTCTTTTCTACTTTCTTCTCGGTTTTCTTTTCGGTCTTTTTCGCTGTGGGTTTTTCCGATTTTTCGACTTTGGCCGTTGCCGCCATTTTCTCGGCGTCGGCCTTGGATATAACGGGTGCCTCGCCCGGCTTTAACGGAAGGGTTTTGGGCTTTGCCTTTTCCTTTTCCTTAGCGCTCGGGCAGTATAAGAGAATGCCGCCCATGGGAGGAACGTCTATGCACAGCGAGTCGTCCTTGCCGTGGCTTGCGATTTTTTCGGTATTGTACTTTTTGCCGGACTGGTCCCACTTGTAAATCTCGGTGCGGATAAGCTCGGTGTATTCGCCCTCGTGCGCGCCGAAGCGGTACGCCTCGCGCGGCGCCGGCGAGAAGTTTATAATAGCAACCATGCGGTTGTCGTCGCTGTCGCGGCGCTCGTAGACGAGAATGTTCTGCTGATAATCGTCCGCGACGAGCCATTCGAAGCCGCGCCAGTCGTAGTCTATCTGGTGCATGGCAGGATAGTTGCGATAAATGCCGTTAAGAGTGCCGACAAACTTTTTCATATCGGAATGCGCCGGATAGTCGAGCACGGACCAATCAAGCTCTTTGGAGAAGTTCCACTCGTTAAACTGCCCTATTTCCGCGCCCATAAAGAGAAGCTTTTTGCCGGGGTGCGAGAACATGTAAACGAGGAAGTTTCTGAGCCCGGCAAACTTCATGTCGTAGTCGCCCGGCATTTTGTTAATGAGCGAGCCCTTGCCGTAAACAACCTCGTCGTGCGAGATGGGCAGGATAAAATTCTCGGTAAACGCGTAGATCATCGAGAAGGTTATAGTGTTGTGGTGGTACTTGCGAAAAACCGGGTCGGTCTTGATGTAAGCGAGTGTGTCGTTCATCCAGCCCATGTTCCACTTAAAGTTAAAGCCCAAGCCGCCCATATCGACGGGACGGGAAACGCCGCCCCACGCGGTAGATTCCTCGGCAATCATGAGAGCTTTGGGGTACTTGGCGAAAATCGCGGTGTTAAGGCGACGCAAAAAGTCGACCGCCTCGAGGTTTTCGTTGCCGCCGTAGATGTTGGGACGCCACTCGTACCTGCCGTAATCGAGGTAGAGCATACTCGCAACGGCGTCTACGCGCAGTCCGTCGACGTGATACTTGTCAAGCCAGTAGAAGGCGTTACTTATAAGGAAGTTACGCACCTCGTTGCGACCGTAGTCGAAGCAGCGCGTCCCCCACTCTTTGTGTTCCATGCGCAGCGGATCGCTGTGCTCGTAGAGCGGACCGCCGTCAAACTCGTACAGTCCGTCGCCGTTTTTGGGGAAGTGTCCGGGCACCCAGTCGAGAATAACGCCTATTCCCACGGAGTGCATTTTGTCTACGAGATAGGCAAAGTCCTCGGGCGTGCCGTAGCGCGACGTGGGAGCGTAGTAACCGGTAACCTGATAGCCCCACGACCCATCGAAAGGATACTCGGCAATGCCGAGAAGCTCGAGGTGCGTGTAGCCGAGTTCTTTGAGATAGTCCGCCATCTCGTCGGCAAACTTGCGGTAAGAAAAATTATTGCCGTCCGCATACTTGCGCCAGGACGCGATATGCGCCTCGTAAATGCTCATGGGCGCAGAGTACGGATCGGGCTTATTCGCCATATATTTGTCGTCCGTCCACTTAAACTCGTCAACCGTTACGACTTTGGCATTCGTCCCTTCAAAGGTCTCGCGGTGGAACGCGAACGGATCGCATTTGTAAATAGGATAGGAAAATCCGTTTTCTATATAGAACTTGTAGTTGTCGTATAGCTTAACGCCTTTGACGGTCGCCTCCCAAATCCCTGCCTCGGTAATCTTTTCCATACGGTTGGCTTCAACGTCCCAACCGTTAAAATCGCCGATAACGGATATGGAGGTAGCGCGCGTCGACCAAACACGGAAAACCGCCGTGCCGGTCTTTTTGTCGTAATGACAGCCAAGATACTTATACGCGTCGAACATGTCGCCGTGATGATAAGCGTCCAACAACTTGATATCCATATAACTCTCCGAATAATGTATAGTAGGCGGTAAGCCGCTATTCCGCACTTTACCACCATATCGAATTATACACCAAATCAAGGGAATAATCAAGCCTTTTTAAAAAATTGTACCGCTAATTATAACCGCATATTTCACCGCCCGCTGCCCTGCCTTTTCTCGCCCTGCGCTTTATATTAACACCCTTCCGATTATTATAACGACTTCAAATCCACTGCCGCGCCTTAGTCCCCTAAGGTGTCTTGTTAACACGCCGCCCATCACCCCAAGCAACGTCGAGGGGTCTAGGCGAACCGCCGCATAGTGGTAAGCTCAATCGGCATAAAGCCTTCCCCGTGGGGGAAGGTGTCGAGCGATAGCGAGACGGATGAGGGGCGACCGATAATAAATGAAGAATGAAAAATATTCACGAAAGCGGCTACCTCTTCACTCTTCACTATTCCCTATTCACTCGCCGCGCCGGCGGCGCTTATCTTTTCCTCATAAACCGCCGAGCACGCCACGTCGCCGAACTTATCGACGGTCAGCTTTTCGCGGCACACCGTTTTTATGGGCTTAATCCCGTCGACGTAAAGCACGACCTCGACCGAGCTGTACTTTGGCGACTTGGCGCTGCCGAGCGCGGACTTAACGCCGACCGCACTGTTTACCGTCGACTTTTTCGGGTCGAGAGTATAGGTGTATTCGTTTTCGCCCGACTTAACCGCGGAAAGAATATTGCCGTCAAGCTCATATCTGATAAGCCCGAGCGGCGGCGCGCCGTAGTGTGAAAGGTACTCCTTTTTCGATATTTCTTTGAGCGCAGGGTATTTCGCCTTTCCGCGCGAAAATTTCCCGTGGGAAACGTAGTACTTGCCGTCAAGATAAGAACGCTTAATCGCAGTCTTTACGAATGCGGAGACGCTCTCGGCGCGCTCGGAATAATTTCCGTTTATTACCTCGCGCTCACCGTAAATCTTTTGAACGTATTTAATGCCGAAAACTCGCGCTTCCACCTCGCCGTACATGGAAGCGGTAAAGCCGTGCTCGCTTGCATAGCCGCACGCGCGTTCGAGAACCTCGACCGCCGCAGGGTCGACTTCCTCGGCGGAGGCGGAATACGACCCGACCGGGAAAAACACCGCGCCGTAAACGGCAAAAACGGCAAGCGCGAAAGCGAGCGCGCAAAACGAAAGCAAAACCCTGTTGTTTTTCATGTGTATAGTATGCGCGCACAAAAGCCAAATAACCTAAAAACGCTTTACTTTATTTGTATCAAACGCTATAATAAAGCATACGAAAACTCGAAAGAGCAAAAACCGAACAACTAAACAATTACGGAGGCATACCGAAGCGGTCACAACGGGGCGGTCTTGAAAACCGTTTGGGTGCAAGCCCACGGGGGTTCGAATCCCTCTGCCTCCGCCAAAAATCGGCAAAAGCGTAAGCGATTGCCGATTTTTACTTATTAACTATTCACTTTTCACTATTCACTAAATACCATCTGCCGTTTTTTGGCGGTAAGTAAGAGGTAATAGTGAATAGTGAATAAGTAGGGACCGCTTCGCGGTGATTGATTTAATTATATTATAGCCGCTTGCGCAAAGGCCGTGCGCGAATCCGCGGCAATCCCTCTGCCTCCGCCAAATCAAGGCGTACCCCTTGTGGGTGCGCTTTTGTGTTGGCGGAAAAGGCGACTCGGCAATAAGAACTGCGCCCGATGTTAGTCTAAAAACCATTCGACATATAAAAAATAGCCATTATCAATTCCCGAAAAAGCTATTTCGGGCGCCAAAGGCCGAGCGCGATTCCGCGCACAATCTCTATTCTAAAAACAACCCGACGTCGCTTAATGCGGCATCGGGCTTAAAAATAATTTAATATATGTCTTTATACACCTTTATATCGTCCTCGTGCACTTCCAATTCCGCAATATCAAACCCTGTCTCTTCGTCCGAAAATATTACGTCCCACTTGCTTCTGATTGCATAACCGAACATTACGACGCCTTTGTCGCCTTTTTTAATTCCTGCTTCCACGTATTGCGGCTTTTCGTTAATAAGTATAACCTCGTCATGTTCCTTGAATTTAGGCGGCTTCAACTTGGTATGAGTGTAAAAATCGGGGCCTTTTATTTCGTCCAAAAAGTCTTTAATCCAATCCGGGTGCATATCGGAGCTGTACTTTAAGTCTTTCGTTTTTGCCTTTGCAACCGCAAACGCGCCGTAGTTATACGGATCTAAAAACTGAACTATCCATTCGTCGGTAGCGGCTATATAAGACACCAAAACGCCGCCACAGCCCTTAAAGATATTTTTGGCGCTTAATTCTTCCGTATCGTTTATTAATTTTACAAAATCGCTTACTTGCATAATTATTTCCTTTTTGTATAATCGTCGCCCGAGAAAGGCGTGTTACAGGTTATTAGACCATTCGGTCTAACCATCCATCCGGTTTTTACTGCAACTCGTCCGCGATACGGCGTATTAAGTACAATCTCTATGGTGATTCTTTGTCCGTATGTATTTAATAATCCCAGCGTATAGTCGCCGGATATATATTTTTCTTTAGCTTGTCTCTTGTATTCCGATAATAGAAAATCCGAATCATTTATATTGTAACCATAAATATTTTCAAATCTTTTTTCCTTTCCGTTACCGCTATATTCTTCGTTAAAAACATAATCCCTAAATTTATTCGATAAAAATCCGGCTTCGACTGCTGTCGGATTCTTTCTGATTTTTTTACAGTGGCAATTATCGTGATGCGGATATTTGGGAAATGTTTTTTCTCCATCTATAAAATAACATCCACTCATTGTCGTACAATCAAGACAATGACCTTCTGTTGCAGCTTTCCTTCGTTTATCTTCCCTAACATCCTCAGGCCCGTCCGGGATTCCCTCGTGATACCACTGCGCCCAGTCGCCGGAAACGGGTGCCTCGTCAGTTGTGCCGAACAAAAGCTTTGTTTGCTCGGCGGCGGCGTTTAACTCTTCCATTAACCTCTCCTTTATTATATAATATTTTGTAAACCAATTCAAGCAAAGCTCAATACAAAAAAGACGAAAAAATTACTCTGTTTCGTCTTCAACGGCGAATATGTCCATTTGTTTTGTTGCATTTGCTAATTTGTCCAACCACGAGTTTACAATATTAATAGTGACAATGGCTTGTCCACAAAAAAACATGCAAAAAATCCCCTAAAAAAACCTTAATGAATGAACATTACGCGACTTCGTGCTTCTCCGGCGATAGCCGACTTCATTTCTATTTTTGCCGCAAGTTCGGACGCTTGCGCAAAGGCAGCCGCGAATCCGCGGCAATCCCTCTACCTCCGCCAAGAGCAACCTAAAACGAACCACTATTTAGTGTCAAGTTTAGGTTGCTTTTTCTTTTACTTTCAAACGTAAACGACACTTTATGCCGCGAAAGTCGCTTGACGTGAGAAAGGGACGTATTACTTGAATTATAAAAATATTATTGAATAATGCTACAAAATATGTTATATTATTACAAAATACTACAAATTCAATAAAGGGCGATTTATGAAAAAAACTACAAATGAAGAGATACGCAGTTGGAAATTAAAAAAGATTTCGCCGTTTCTTGATTGGATGTTCAGGATTCGCAACACGTTTCGCTACGACATCCCTTTCGGTGTGAAATATATTCGCAAAACGAATATGAAAAAATACAAAAACGAGCCTATAGTTATTATCGCAAACCATTCTGCACGATACGATTACACGTTTGTAAAAGGGGCTATAGGTAGTCGGAGATTCAACTTTGTAACTGCGGAAGAAGAATTTCACCGCAAATGCCTTAAAAATATTTTCAAGTTAGGGCATTGCATTCCCAAAAAAGGATTCGTACCCGATATTTTTACAATCAAACAGATATTACGTTTGTTCAAAAACTTCAAAAATCCGTGCTTGGCTATCTGCCCGTGCGGTTTGCCTTCGATAAGCGGTGCGCAGCGCCCTATCGTGCCGGGCACAGGCAAGCTTTTAAAGATGTTGGGGGCACGCGTGTTGCTTGTAAGAGTGCACGGCTCGTATTTGACTTCACCCCGATATAATATTGCCGAGCGCCCCGGCTGCGTCGAGGTCGAATTGGAGGAATTCTGTTCGCCCGAGGATTTAATCTGCCTTTCGCCCGAGGAGCTCGACAGCAAGATGAACGAGGCGCTATACACCGATGACTACGAGTGGAACAAGGTCAAACAATATTCGTACAAATGCAAGAGTGGCAATTACGCGCAGGATATGGAGCAAATTTTGTACAAATGTCCGAAATGCGGCAAAGAATTCACCATGCAAGGGCGCGGAAACATCATTATATGCAAGGAATGCGGCAACGGTGCGACGTTGGACGATAAATATAATCTCGTTCCCATTAAAGACAGCGTTATTCCCGTTACTCCTCGCGAATGGTTTGATTGGGAGCGCAGGGAAGTACGACGCGCAGTAAAGGACCCCGATTTTTGTCTTACCGAACACGCTGTTTTGGGGAAACAACCCGATTACGGCTACGTAAAAGAGGATAATCTGACTGCCTATTCCATCGGCGACGGTATGATCCGGTTGGACAAGGATGGATTCAGCTACAAAGGCACGCGCGACGGCAAGCCGTGGGAGCTGTTCATACCACGCCAAGCATTATACACTACGATTATGAACGACGATTGCAGCTATTTTTGTACGAACGCAAGCGGTGAATTTTTGCAATTCGTGCCCGACAGGTTGAGCAGTCTGCATTGGTCGTTAGCCATCGAAGAGATTTCACGTGTGTACGACGGAATTTACAAGCACTATCCTTGGTTTGATTACGATGCTGAATGTAAGACAATCTGACATTTATTCGTTTTAGTTTACACCTACTCCGCCAACACAAAGGACGCGCATGAGCGCGTCCATTTTGCGTAAAAGAGGAATTTAATTTAAGCAGGTAGCCCGACGGTTTTTGCCCGTATTCCCTTTATTTCGGAATAAACGAGCGTGTCTTTTTCTTGCAGTCTTTTGGCTATTCCGTCCAGAAACGTCCTGTTTTTTATAAGTATTTTTTTTGCCTGTGTATAATATCTTTCCATATCCGCGGCAATATGTTCTTCTTTTCTTGTAATCAATGTCTGAGAACTATTTCTTTCTGTCCAATGCCCGAATCCGTAAGCGCAGTAAGCATCGGTAAATCTTTGCACTATGTCGAAAGCTCTTTGTAAATCGTTATTTACGCCTGTGTCCGTTTCGCCGAACACAATCTCGGTTGCCGCTTTGCCTGCAAGTATAGCGATAACGCGATTTTCCATGTGCGTTTTGGAAATCCAATAATCGTCGGCAAGGTGAAAGCACGTTAAACCGCCTACCTTGCCCGTGTTTTTTCTTACCGTTACAAGATCCACGCTACCCTCTTCCAGAATTTCCGCCGCCACGGCGTGGCCTGCCTCATGATATGCAATTCTTTCAAGCACGATCGGATTACCGGGCGCACTGCTTTCCGGCGCATTGTATATAACGCGCAGGCACGCTCTTGTTATATCGTCCATGTCGATATATTCTTTATTGGCATAACCTGCGTATTGTCCGGCGGTATTGATTACCGTTTCGAGATCTGCGCAGGATTTGCCGCTTAAAAGCCGCGCCACGTCCTCGGCGTTAACTTCGGCAATCGCCTTTTTTGCTGACAGGTAGTGTTTAACTATCTCTACGGCATCTTGCTTCTCGGGTACGCTTACATTGATTATCGTATCAAATCTGCCCGCGCGAAGAAGTGATTTGGGCAAATTGCCCGTTCCGTTAGTTGTTGCAAGCACGAAAATGTCTTTATCCTTAACTTCGTCTATACATGACTGCACCGTAACGTATTCCGCTGCGTTTTTGTGATTGTCGTCCTCGTTTGCAAATTTATCCATATCGTCAAGAAGGATAATCGAAGGAGCGTTCTCTACCGCCTCGTTAAATGTTTTTTTGATTTCATTGACAAATTCTCCGTCGGGTTTATTCTTGCGGCATACAAACGCCGGTCTTCCGCTTTCTTTGATAAAGCAGTTCGCCATAAGCGTTTTGCCTACGCCCGGATCACCGTCAAGAAGCAGTCCTCCCGATAGTGCAACGCCGAGAGCCTTATATTTTTCTCCGTTTCTAATTATGTCGCAAAGTCTTATAAGTTCCGATTTTATGTCTTTGTAGCCTATGATTTTATCGAATTCGCTCATTTATTTTTAACCTCTTTTTCTATTCGTTTTCAGTCGGGACAGAAGAATGTACAGTGACATATTCATCTGCACTTACGGTTTGTTTTAATAGCTCTATATCGTCCGCCGAAGCGTGTCCGCTCGTGTGTAGAGTTTTGATTTTTATGCCCATTTTTTCGACCTCGGTCAAAAACTCCGCCATTTCCGGACGCTCTTTATATCCGCTCCACACGGAATAAATTAAAATTGCGCCATATAAATCCATCTTTTGGGCAAGCTTTTTTACATATTCGAGCATGGACGGACGTACAAGCATAACAAAGCGGCTGTTTTTCGGGATTTGCCTTAGTCCGCGCTTGTTCTCAAACTCGAAAAACATGTCCTTGCGCTTGCCACGCAGCACTCTCGGCGTAAAGGCGTAAACGTCCTTAAACACGTCGGGGCGCGGTATTTTGCCGCCTGCCGCACCTGCAATTAAAGCGGCGTAATTATCTTCGTACAGGATTCTGCCGCTGCGTTTTGCGGCGCGGTACACACTCACAAGTCTGTCTATGTTAGTTGCCGACTGCAACACTAACACCGGTTTTTCGCTTTGCCGCATAATCCCTACAAGCTTGTCTTCAAGCACACTCTCCGAAAAGCAGGGCTTGCTGTTATCTACATTAGTTCCTTCGCAAATGAGGGTGTTCACCTTTTTGGGAAGCCGCGCGAGCAATTTCTCCTTGTCTTTTCTGCCGTGAAAGCGGAAGTCACCCGTGTACAAAACGCTTTTCCCTCCTGCTTCGAACAACAGCATATAACTGTCAAATGCCGAATGATCGCATAAAAACGGAGTTACTTTTATCTTACCGATATAAAATGATTTATCGTTTCGATAAGTCGTGATATTGCTTGGCATGGCTTGGCCGCGATATTCGTTATTCGCCGCTAAAATGCGATATGCGCCATTTCCTATATAAATGGGACAGTCCTTTTTGTAGCCGATAAGCCCCGCATGGTCGGCGTGGTAATGCGACACGATTACGGCGTTGTATGGCGTTTTGAGCACGCTCCTTTCCGTATCGCTGAGCTCGTCGCCGCCGTCCAAAGCTTTGCCTAGCTCCACTAACAGCTTTGTTTCACCGTAGGATATTTCAATAAGGTTTTCGCCGATTTTGTCTTTTCCGCGCAAAACGTTGTATGTTAAAGCGGGCGCGGCGCTGCTATTTTCATTTTTTTTCGTAAACGCGCTTACGTAGTGTTCGTCACGGCATAATTCAAAATCTTTTATTTCAAACAATTCGATAAGCTCATGTAAATCGTATTCATCCAAACATTCGTCCGCAAATATGCGGTGTTTGTTTTGATTGGTGTCGTAAAGCACCCTGCCGCGCGGATAGTGATAGCAATCGGGTGTTTCGCTCGCCCCTCGCACGTCATCCCACTTTTCGTAATGGGAGTAGGGGTAGTCGATAAAACCCAGAGAATTTGCCGCGCTTAATTCATACGATTTTACAACCTCGTAAAAATTCCAACCACCCTCGTACTTATCGGGCACCGCCCAAAATATTCCTACCTTAATCATTTTCATCCGCAATAACTCCTTCTTTCTTCAATCGTTTCAAATTATTTTTTGCAACTCTATTTCCGCAGTTTGCCGCATCCCTATAACATTCAACGGCTCTGTTTATATCTTTTCTTGTGCCGTATCCCTTTTCGTAGCACCAGCCCAGATTATTTATCGCCACCACGTCGCCGCGCTCGGCGGCCTTTTGTGTCCAGTAAAATGTCTTTTCGTAATCTCTTTTTAGGTGCTTGCCCGAAAGATATTCAACTCCGAGGTTACGGCAAGCCGCATCAATCGACCTTTCGGCATATTCTTTCCAGATAGCGATTGCTTTTTCAACGTTTTTCTCTGTGCCTATGCCGTCGTAATAACAGTGGGCGAGTGTTACGGCTGCATCGGCGGTGAACTCGGCTTCTTCTGTCAGCTTTATCTTCGAACAGTCGATTTCCGCAAGCGCCCGTAGCATTTCGTAGGCTTTTTTGTAATCCCTGTTTTTCCCTCGGGCGTCTTTGTAGCAACGTGCCAGTAGGTAGAGCGCTTGTCCTCTGGATTCACTTTTGCGTTCCGCCGCCTTGCCGTACCAGTAAATCGCTTTTTCGTAATTTCGCGGAATCTTTCTCTTTTCCCCGCCCAAGGCGTAGTACTCCGCAAGTGCCCACATTTCGTCAAGGTCTCCGGCTCTTGCCCTCTCAGCGGATTGTCGCAGTTGTCTGCCTATCAAATCCGGTGGGCAACATTCCAAGTCCTTGAAATATTCTTTCGGTGGAAACGCTGCTTGGTCGCCTTTCTCAAAATCTTCCCGTAGTTCTTTAATCCATTCTAATTCTTTCATTTTACACCTCCGATTAAATCCGATTACGGCTTGCGCCGCGCATTATATACAAAAACACATTTTTGTCAAAAAGTCAAGCGTTTTTACGAAAAAATCAATAATTTCTATATTTATTTTTGCATATTGTAAATTTAAAACGAAAGGCGGAGTGTTTCCGCCTTTTACTTATATAAGCTTTATTCCCGATACTATGATATCGGTTTTTTCATATATCCCTTTCAGTTTTTCCTTTGCGCTCTGACATAATGCTGTTATCTCGCCGTCCGCCAACTCAACGATGTCATTGTAATCGGTTCCATTGCCAAAGGTATAGCACTTTATTTTGTATTCTTCTATAAGTTTAAACGCCCTTTCGTGTCCGAATTCGTATGCTATTTTTGGCACTACTATTGCCGAACCTATCTTATCACAATCAAGTGAAAATGTTTTATTGAATTCTTTCAAAAATTCGCTTTGCTCGGGATTGTTGCCGCAAATCTGGTTATAATATGTAATCGCCTCAAGTACTGCACGCAAAAGCGGTTCGGTGCTGTCGGGAATTTTGTACTCGATTATAACCATTTCTTTTCCTTGCCGCGCGACAATGTCAAGTTCGCCCTTGTGATCGGGTTTATAGACTTTTTGTTCTCCCTTACGGGCTTTCAACGGTACCTGAAAATCAAGCAGTTCACCCATTACGAGGTTTTTGTTATACTTCAAATTTCTGCACTGAATTTTTTCACTTTTCTCACTTGATGTTCCATTGTTTGTTCGGTCCATTTGGAAAATATCGCGCTTTCGTTCGGTAGGCAAGATTTTGTCCAAAGCTATTTTATCCAACCACTCTTTCACGAGATATTCCTGCCAAAGCCCTGCGTTTACAATATAATCCTCGTCAATTCCTGCATATTTTGCTTTTGCATAGTCGGGAATATGCTTGTACAACGTATCTGCTTGTTTTTCTGAGAATCTCTCGATAAATTTCTGCGCCTCTTTCCGCGTGGCGGCACTATTACTCTTTTTCTTGTTATCAAAACTATTATTTATTTGGTTGATTCTCTTGCTGATTTTATCAGCTAAAGTATCGCTCTTTTTGTATGCCATTTTATCTCTCCTTTTTTATAAAATAACTGGCGGTTTTGATGCCTGTATTTTCGTCGTTAAACCAGCTCTGTTCGGATTCGTAACCTCCGTAGATAAACTTGTACAAATACCCGAAGCATGCGCCGATACCGCGCTTTTGAACGGGGGTCATTTTCTTGTCGAACACATTTCTTTTAAGATATTCGCGCTCGCAGAGAACAAACGATTTAAGCGGCGGCACGGCGAGCACGTCGTTTGCGAATTTAATATGCGAAAGCAGCTCTTCGTCTTTCAGTAAATCCAAAAAGAGCAAATAATACTCGCGCCCTTCGCCGAGCACGAATTTTTCCGTACCCTTATACGTTTTCAAAAAATCTTCTTCGTTCCAATTCATGCCTGTAATTTCCATATTGAATATTCTATATTGATATAATACGCTTATTTAACACATTTGTCAAGCATTTTTTTCTTATACAAACGTGGGCAGTCATAATCGACTGCCACGCTTTGGTGTATACAATATTTAAGCTGTGGCTCGGTTGCGTTTTGCTTTGACTTTCATAAATTCCGTGTAATCAAAGTACTCGTCCGAAGTATCAAAGCCGAGTCGAGCCATTTCCGCTTTTGCCATTTTCCTATATCAAATTATTATGCGAACGAGATTACATAAAAGGCGTTAACTCTTTTTCTTTGTGCTTGCCTTTGTGAAGGCAATAAGCTATAATATTTCAAACACTTTTATCGATTAAGATTACATTGATTGATTTTTAGGAGGATAACGGTTTATGATTGGGGCGATTATCGGGGATATAGTCGGCAGCAGGTTCGAATTCGTTTACGACCACCACCGCGACAAAAACTTTGCGCTGTTCGCAGGCGGATGCACTCCGACCGACGACAGCTTTATGACGCTGGCAGTAGCGCACGCGCTGTTTATTGCAAAGGGCGATAAAGCCAAACTGAAAGAGGTTATTGTGCCGTGCATGAAGGCGGTCGCGCACGATCATCCCAATACCGGCTGGGGCGGAAGCTTTTACAAATGGCTGTTCAAAGAGGAAAATCCCAAGCCCTACAATAGTTTCGGAAACGGCGCAGGCATGCGGATTTCGCCCGTCGGCTGGGTCGCGGACAGCGAGGCGGAGGTTAAGGCTCTATCCCAAATCGTAACGGAAGTATCGCACAATCACCCCGAAGGCTTAAAGGGCGCGGAAGCGGTTGCTATGGCGGTTTATCTTGCGAGAATAGGTAAAGACAAAAAAGAAATCCGAGCGCGCATGCAAGAATACTATCCGCAGCTTAAAGACGAAAGCTTCACAATAGCAAACATATACGGGCATTACGGATATGACATCATGGGAAATTGGGTAACCTGCCAGGGCAGTATTCCACAAGCCCTCGCGGCGTTTTTGGATAGCGAAAGCTTCGAGGACGCTATAAGGAATGCAGTATGTATCGGCGGCGACAGCGACACGATAGGCGCAATGGCAGGAAGCATCGCGGAAGCGTATTACGGCGTTCCGTTCGAAATGGAAGAAAAAGCCTTATCGTATCTGTCATACGACTTAAAGAGTATATATTTCGCATTCGACACTATTCGAAAAGAGCGGGTAAAAAAGTAAATACCCACTCCTCCCCATTCCCATTCGCTACGACCGCGTTCGCATAGGCCCTTCCCTTTTCGCCAAAAACGCGCGCGTCAGCTCTAAAACGCATTGCATGTTTTTATAGACGGTGTTGCAAGCATCTTCAAAAAAGTCGGCTTAAGTGGTGTTTGCGATAGGGAATATCAAAAACGCCATAACTATATTTATCAATAAAAATGCGGCGCTACGCGCCTAGATTCCTCGACTG
>JAFLVD010000016.1 GCA_022508485.1 Clostridiales bacterium
TGACGCCTAGATTTCTCCGCTTCGCTCGCAAGCTCGCTTCGGTCGAAATGATGTGTGGACGGCAGAAAAAGATACTACGCATAAATCAAGCGTTAACGCCTTTACACGCCGCGCATCATTCCGAGCTTGTCGAGGAATCTAGGCGAACCGCCGCAAGGAGATAACGCTCAATCGATAAAAAGCCTTCCACGTGGGCAAGCCAAAGGCTTGACGAATTTGTGGTTAGTCGGGATAAAATGCCTTCCCCCCGGGGGAAGGTAGGCGAACCGCCGCAAAGTGGTAAATAATGCCGCCACAGGCGGCTACTTATTCACTATTCACTATTACCTATTCACTCGCCACGAAGTGGTGTCGGGGCGACCGAAAATAAATGAATAATGAAAAATGTTCGCGAAAGCGGCTACCTATTCACTTTTCCCTATCACCTCTTCCCTCGTCGCAAGCACGGCTGCTTATAATTCTTATCAATTTGCCTGCACAACAAAAAACCCGAAGCGAGCGCTTCGGGATTTTTTTGTATTGTTGTAATTGTTGGTTTTACAGTAAGCTTTTAAGCTGATCGTTTAACTCGGCAAGCTTTTCGCGCTTAACTTCTATCTCGGCAGAGTACTGACGGAAGAATTGCATTTCGCGTTCAGGCGGCTCTTGTTTGCCGACGAGTGCTTCGACAAGTGCAGCCATCGAGCGCGTACGTTTGCTCTCAATCTCACGCATTTCTCTCTCGATAATCGAGATTTCCTTTGCCAAATCCTTTTTCAACGACATAATAGTTATCTCCTTTTTTTATTTTTTGTTGCGACGAATTATTCTTCCGTCGGAGTTTCTGTTGTAGGCGTTTCAGTTTCGGGGGTCTGTGCGTTATCCTTAGGCGCGTTGGCGTTGTGCGCGCTGTCGCGCATCTTGGCCGCCTTAGCGCGCGTCGCCTCGACGTGAGCGCGAATCTTCTCGGCGCGTTCTTCCTCGGCCTTAGCCTTTGCCTCGAGCTTAGCGGCGCGTTCCTCGGGCGAGAGTGCGCGTTCCGCTTGCGCCCTCGTGCGCGCGGCCTCGATACGTGCGCGGCGTTTGGCGTCGGCGACAGACTTTTTGCCGTCCTCTGCCATCTTGGCCGCACGGACCGCTGCGATAGTCGCGTCGACGGTTGCCTTCGTGCGGATAGAAACGACAATCTTCTCGGTGAGGATCTGGAACACGCCCTTCTTCCAGAGAATGAAGAGTACGAGCGCGACGATCAAGAGCGCACCGACGGCAACGACGAGCGTTACCCACCACGGCAGACCGGGCTTTTCGAATATCGAGAAGACGACGGTGTAAAGCTCGAGCTGATAGTAGTTGCTGTCCGCCGCAACCTCGGCGGTAAGAGTGTATCTACCGGCCTTAGCTTTGGCAAGCCTATCAATCTGTTCGAAGTTGTCGTAAACAACATTTCCGGCGTCGTCTACGATAACGACGTGCGGCGTGCCGAACGCGGACGCGAAAAGAATGTGGTCGTCGGTCTTTTTGAACTCGCCTTCCGTCCAAGCGTTAACGGACGGGGTAATTGCCCAGCTGTTGTGCGCCTGCATTACCTGGAAGTCTATAATGCTTCTGAGGCCGGAATAGTTGCCGTTTTCTCTCTCGTCTACGTGAGCCACGAGGTAGTAGATACCTCTGGGCAGAGCGTTAAGCAACGCCTCGATATCTACGTTAACATGATATCCCTCGTCGATATAGAACTTTTCGAGTCCGCTTACGGGGTTGGTGCCTGCCGGGTCGGTTGTAATCTCAAACCACATATCCTCGTCGTAAGCAAGCTTAACGGACGGTTTGGCTTTAAGCAGGTTAACGGTTCTGTCGAACGAATTGAACATCCAGTAACCGATGTTGGGGATTTCCGCCCAGCGGTTTTGCGCCTTCTCGATACGGAACGCGTTTTCAATCTCGAACGAGCCGAGTACGCTGTTTTTACCGACAAACTTGAGCGTAGCCCAACCGACGTCGATATCGTCGGAGTAAAGCGTATAGTCGACGCCCTCTTGAAGTACCATCGAGTCGAACAACGTAATGGTGGGGCTTACGTAGTTATTGTTGTAGCCGTTGTACTCGACGTAATTGTTTTCGGGGAATTCAAGCTTGATTATTCCGTTTGCAAGGTCGTCTTCGCCTAACTCGTAAGGGTTAACCTTAAAGTTGAACTTGTACGTGAACTGATAGTATCTCGTGCCGTTATCGTCGGCGGTAGCATTCTTTTCCCACCAGTGGGTATGCTCGCCGGACGCAGGCTCGTTGGCGGGTACCGTTACTTCGAGTCTGTAGCTGCCGGCTCTGAGCGTGTAGTTAAAGTTGTACAGATAACCGGTGCCGGGAATGGGGTTGCTTGTGTCGGGAACAAGGTCGTTACCGAGCGTCATTACGCCGTAGAATCTTCTCGTCGCACGCGACGTGTCGTCCGAATAGACGAGTGCGAACTGACCGTCTTCGACCAGCGTGTCGGTGCCTGCGTAGTAGTACGAGTAAATTACGGCGTTACCGTGCTCGGCGCGGAAGAACTCGCCGCCGAGGCTGTCGGGATCGCCGAACGTCCAACCGTCAAGATCGGACGATTCGATTTCATCTCCGGTAATCTTGCGGAGAGCGTTGGACATGGTAACGATTAGCCACTCTCTCTTAATCTCAATCTTGGCGCCTGCGACTTCCTTGCCCTCGCCGTCTTTAATAACGTAGTTGGAAGGATTAAGCGCTATGGTCGCAACGGTATCTATGGAGGAAACCTTACCGGGCTCGCCTACGTATCCGTTGTCGTCGGTGTTGTAGGAAAGTTCGCCGAGCGCGATTAAATCGGCAAGCGTCTTTCCGTATGTAGCGAGTGCATAATCGTAGTTAAGTACAATCTTAAGCGGAACGCCGCGGTAACGCGCGTATTTATACTTGCTGCCATCGGGATCCTTACTGCTGTCTACGACGCGTTCGCCGAACTCGTTCTCCTTCGCTTCCTCGTCGACGTATATCGCCTCGTCGAGAAGCTCTGTAATCGTGGACTCGCCGTCCAAACCGATTTGAAGCTTCCAAAGCTTGGCGCCGGCACCGTCAACATAATCTGCGTAGTCGGACGAAGGAATGGTAAGCTCTATCTTTTTCATCACCAGGCCGGTTATGGTTTTTCCGGCTTCCGCGAGCGGATAGTTGCTTTCGCCCATAACGGTTACGGTGTAGGTGCCGCCGTTAACGAACGGACCCGACTCGCCGTCGACGGAGTAATCGAGCCACATGCTCGTGTTGCGCTTGGCGTCCTCGACTTCCGCGTGTTCGGAATAAATAGTCTGACCGTCAACGTAGTCGTCGCCCTCGACGTGAAGCACAGCATGAATCTTGGCGCTCTGGTCGGTGCCGTCGAATGTAAATATGTTAGGCATCGAATCGGAATTAAACTGAACCCAGCTCGAACCGTCGAAGTATTCCCAGGTTACTTGAGTTTCTATTTCCGTATCCTTTGCCGCTTTAATGGAAAAGTTTACGGTGGCGGTACCTTGATAGTTCCCTTTAAAGTTAACAATCAGTATACCGTTACCTGCGTTTTTGTTGCGGTCGTAAGCAAGCTCGTAGTCGACGCCCTGAATAAGCGTTATAACGGTGTCGGTACCGTCGACGTCATCCTCGGACTTGGGAACGGTAAAGGTTACGTCCGCCAAAGGAGAGTGCGAGGTATCGCGATCGTATACGTAGAAGATGTTGCCTTCTTCGTCGTATTCGGCGCCGTCTTCGCCGTTAGGCTTAGGAACAATCGAAAGACCGTTCTGCAAGCTGTCGTTATCGAACTTTTGCGCTTTGACAACGACGTGGAACGCGGTATACGAAGGGTAATTTATCTTACCGAAGCTGCTGCCTATCTGACCGAATTCGGGCGTAATGGGCACCTCTAAGGTGTAAACGCCTGCGGTGGGCTTTTCGCCGTCCTCGGAAATAACGAGGGTCTTCTCTTTGTAGTCCAAAGCCTTAGGACCGCCGTCGTACTCGCGAACGTAGTCGTAAATAGGCGTGCCGTTAGTTTCCGAGCCGACCTGCTCATACTGGTGCAGACCGTACCTTGCCGTAACCTTTACGGGATAATACTCGTCGCCGTAATCGGAGGTTGTGTAGTTAAACAAAAGGCTTTGATCGAGGTCGTCCTTGTTGAGGTTTTCGCCGAGAGTAAATTCCCTCGTCGTCTTTTGGCCCTTTGCGTTTTGATATTCGACCGTATACACAATGGCGGAAGGAATAACCGCAATATTGCCTACGTAAGTTCTGTTGTCGTTTTTATACTCGGTTTGTCCGTTGTAGTCAACCTTCGAAACAATGACGAAGTGCTGTTCGGTAAGAGTGTTTTCGTCATGATTCTTGCCTGACGTGCTTGCGGAAATGACCGTGTCGCCTGTAAAGTATCTGTGCGGATTGGCGTACACCAAAGCGCCGTCTTTTTGGGTAAACGACTCGGGCGCTTTGTCCTTATCCGCGCCTGTAACCGCAACGAACATGCTGTTGTCGTCGCCGTAGCCGCTTGTAATTGCGATACCTTGGTCAATCATCGACTCGGTGGTATAAAGGTGAACGTCAGACTCGTTTGTAAGCTCTTTTACAATCTTCGGCTCGCGGTAGTCGTGGGAAGCAACTTCCAAATTGGACGCGGTTTGTCCGTCGATAATAGACTTATTGCCCGAAATTACGGGGCTGCCGCCGAGCGATACGCGAGAAAGCGAGGTAAGATACAAGCCGGCGCCGTGGTTGGCGTAATTATTGGTAACGGTGCCGCCGAATAGGTTTATATAACCCTCGAGGTTAAAGCCGCCGCCGGACGAGGCATAGTTATTTTCCACTCTGCCGCTGTACATGGTAACGACGCCGTTATAGCCTTCGTCGGAGATACCGGTAGTAGTAAGAACATGTATGCCGCCGCCGAATGCGCGGTAACCTGCGGATGTGTACTCCGCCACAGTGTTAAGGTCATCCTTCATTAGCGCGGCGATAACGGTTTCGAGGTCTTCCGCGTTAGCGTGGCTTTCGAGCATGCTCTGAATTCTGTTATGCGCGACAACCACGTCGTCCTCGGGCGCCGCCTCATCCGCTTCCGGGTCGGTGCCTATCGTCAGCTTGGAATAATAGAGCGAAACACCGGCGCCTATCATATTTTTGGTATTCGTCGTCGTGCTGGGATAATACTGTTTTTCGCAGTTACCGAGAACGTAGTTATGGTCGATAGATCCGCCCTTGAGCGTGCCGATAACGCGAACCGTCGCCTTACTGCTGTTTCTGCGAAGGTCTAAGCCGCCGCCGACTAACTCGGCGGTAAGCGAAGCGTTTACGTTGTGGTGTATGCTGCCGCCCTCCATGTTGAATATGGATTCGCCGTCCTGCCCTGCGCAGACGTAGACGCCGGCGCCGCGGTTTTCCGAGCGGTTGTAGGAAATCTCACCGCCGGTAACCTGCATGTTACCTTTATGATAAACACAAACACCGCCGCCGCCGCAGTGGGTTGCGCCGTTTATAAGCTTTACGGTATTGTTTGTTACGACAGCGTCGCCGCCTACGGTAATCGTGGGGGTTGTAACGGCCGCGTTAAACGCCGCTATACCGCCGCCGAACACGGCAACGTTGTTTTCGATTACGCCGCCAGACATAGCGAACGAACCGTATGTATATACGCCGACGCCGCCGCCGTAAATGGTCTTGGTAACGGTGTTGACGTCGGTGGAGTCGTTATCGGCAATTCTGCCGCCGTACATTTTAACGGTGCCGTTATAAACGCCGATACCGTTACCTACTATGTACGAGCCGACAATCTTGTGGTTAACAATCTGACCGCCGTAAATGTTAAGCTTGCCGCCGGAAACCAGAATACCGCCGCCTACCGCATAGTTAGAAGAATATGCAAGCGATTCTCCTACGTTGGTTTCGTAACCGCCGGTAATCTTGCCCTGATTTTTAACGTTGCTTGTGCTGGAATCTTCTAAGTTAAGATTGCCGTTTACAAGTATAACCTGGCCGTAAGCGGTAGCCTCGTCGAGCTGGCGGTCTATATTATGACCTTTAAGGTCGATCGTTACGTTAACGCTTGCAGGAATAAGCAAACGACCGTTATCGAAATAACCGGTCAGGGATCCGAAGCTTTTATACGGGTCGTCATCCTCTGATTTTGCTACCCAGTTGTCCTCGAGAACAAATTTAACGTATGCGTCCGTATCTGTTCTGTACGCGGTTTTCGCCAGGTCCAGGCCCCGACTCCAACCATCTTCGAAATTGGCCTCATAACTTTCGATACCTTTGTCCATGCCGTACTTGCCGAGGTGAATGATTGCGACGGGGTCCTTAACGGGTTCCGTTTCATCGGCCAGGGCAGGAAGCGCAAATATCACGGAAATGGCCGCTACGCATGCCAAAACCGCAACAACAAAGATCGCAAGTATCGATCTCTTATGCACTGTCTTTTCCATTTAGTCTCTCCTTAAGTTCAACCAATTCGGAAAAAATATATAAAAGTATATACTACTCCCCTTTATATACTTATTCCACTGGAAATTATACCACATACAGCACACGCTGTCAATGATTTTTCCGAATTTTTTTACCCCTTCGCCCTCTTATCGCGTTGTTTTACAACAAAAAAGGAAGCCATGCGGCTTCCCGAAAATCATAACGGCAAATATTTAATCCTGGCGTTTTAACAGCTCTTGCGCTTTTTTGAGCCTTAAACGCTTTTTGTCGATATCCTTATTATATTGACGGAAAAACTGGACTTCGTCTTTTGTCGGCTCTCTCATGCTGATAAGGCACTCCAAAAGCTGCGACATGGAACGCATACGTTTGTCCTCAAGCTCTTCTATATCCACTTCGAGATTTGCGATTTCTCTTTGAAGCTCTTTTTTTAACGACATGGTCTTTATCTCCTTTGGTTGGATTTAATGGTTTGCGGATATCATTCCGTCGGGATTTCTGTGTATACTACCTATTATCTGCAATGTATACGCGTTATATTATATCACAACGGTAATCCGCTGTCAACCTCTTTTAGAAAAAATTTACCGTTGCTTATTGGTCCTAAAAACCACACCGAGCTTAATAGTCGCATTTAAGCCGCTTCGGCATTTAAATATCACGCTTCGACTAACTCAATCTTGTGTTATCGATGATGTAGTCGGCGAGCTTATCCTCGGCGATACGGATTTGACTCATGGAATCTCGGTCGCGCACGGTAACGGTGCCGGTGGCCTCAGTGTCGAAGTCGACGGTCGCGCAGAACGGCGTGCCTATTTCGTCCTGACGGCGGTAGCGCTTACCTATCGAACCGGGCAGATCGTACGTGCACGAAATGCCGCGTTTTCTGAGTCCGCGGTATAGCGCATCCGCGCGCTCGGCAAGCTGTTTTTGAAGCGGAAGAACCGCGGCTTTGTACGGCGCGATAGAGGGCGCAAAATGCATAACGACGCGCGTTTCCTTTTCGAGCTGTTCCTCGTCGTACGCGTCGCACAGCACGGCGAGCATTGCGCGGCCCACGCCGAGCGACGGCTCGATAACGTACGGAATATACGTTTCGCCGGTAACGGGGTCGGTGTAATCGAGCTTTTCGCCCGAGTGCTCGGTATGCGTTTTAAGGTCGTAATCGGTGCGGTCGGCAATGCCCCACAGCTCACCCCACCCGAACGGGAACAGATATTCGAAGTCGCTCGTCGCTTTGGAATAGAATGACAGCTCGGCTTTATCGTGGTCGCGAACGCGCAGGTTTTCCTTTTTCAGCCCGAGAGTAAGAAGGAAGTTATGGCAGTACTCTTTCCAGTACTCGAACCATTTAAGGTCGTCGCCGGGCTTGCAGAAGAATTCCATTTCCATCTGCTCAAACTCGCGCAGGCGGAAAATAAAGTTGCCGGGGGTTATCTCGTTGCGAAACGACTTGCCTATCTGGCAAATTCCGAACGGAACGCGCGCACGCGCCGAGCGCGTTACGTTTTTAAAATTGACGAATATGCCCTGCGCGGTCTCGGGGCGCAGATAGCACGTAGCGACCGAATCCTCTGTTACGCCCTGGAAGGTTTTAAACATAAGGTTAAACTTTTTGACCGGCGTAAAATCGGACTTGCCGCACACCGGGCAAGGTATCTTATGCTCGGCGACAAACGCCGACAGAGCGTCGTTATCCATAGACGCTACCGGCACATTAAGCTTATGCTTTAACGCGTACGCTTCGACGAGATCGTCGGCGCGGCAGCGGCTTTTGCACGCCTTGCAGTCCATAAGCGGATCGGAAAATCCGGCAAGATGACCGGACGCTACCCACACCTCCGGGTTCATAAGAATAGCGCTGTCAAGTCCGAAGTTGTTTTCGGACTCGGTAACAAACTTCTGCCACCATGCCTTTTTGATGTTGTTATACAGCTCGACACCCACCGGGCCGTAGTCCCAGGTATTGGCGAATCCGCCGTAAATCTCGCTTCCGGCAAAGATTATTCCGCGCGACTTGCACAGCGCGACAAGCTTATCCATTGTTACTTTCATAGCAGCACCCTTTTCGGTTTATTTTATACGATTATACTCCGAAGAGTAAAGGATTGTCAATTAAATAGTAATGCATAATAAAATCCGCGCGAAACGAAGAATCTCTACCGCAATGCCGCAACAGCGGTCCATAATTATTATCTTTTATTTCTTATCTTTTATCTTTTATTTTAGCTACGAAGTAGCGCACAAGAAAAGCTCTATCTTGCGATAGAGCTTAGCTTTGTTATTGATTAGTTATTATTACGCGTTCCTTACTCTGATTGAGCAGTCGTTGCCGGCGTCGTTCCACACTTCCAGAACGATAACGTACGACACGGGCGAGCTTCCTGTGTTGGACAACGTGAGGTTGTCGGACTTGCTCGGCTGAACCTCGCTGCCGCCGTGAACGTTGTTAATCCACTGATCTTTGTAAACGATCTTAAACTCGAGCTTGCTTCCGGCATTGATTGTAACAGTTATCTCGAACTGCTTTTTCGCGCCGCCGGTAGGCGTTACCGCGGTCATAGCCCAGCCGGTGCCCCAGTCGGTTGTTCCGTTATAGACGCCTCTCAAAGAGCAGTCCTCCTGGGTTACGGGCGGCTCGACAATTTCGGGCGCTTCGGGTTCCTTGTCGGCGTCGAACGAGACGTAGACCGAGTCCTTTGAAAAGTCGACCAAGAAGTGGAAATATCCGGTTTGTTTAATGGCAATGTTTTGGCCGACGACCGCCAGATAGTCGGTCATATCGGGCGTAATGATATTTCCTACCCAAGTTTTGTTGCTTGTGGAAGAACCGGTAAGGTAGAACTTGACGTCGTCGCCGCTTGTCAGCTGCATAACGAGTTCGTACAGACTGCCTTCCTTCTTAGTGAGCTTAAAGCCCTTGTCGTTGCAGTTATCCCAGCTCGCGTCCGAATACTGGACGTTGCCTACGAGATACGCGTTGTTGGCTGTAACCGCTTCGGCGTGTTTGGTAATTTCGGACTCCTCAATTGCGCGCGACGCGTAAACCGTCCAGAACGTATCCTCGCCGTAAAGCTTGATGTAGATTGTAAACGTGCCGCCGTTTTCGATTTCGATATACTTATTGTCCGTGCCGGAAGGCTTTACGACGCCCGACGAAGAGGTCTGTATCGAAAGGTTGACGGGCGTGCCGTCAAGCACGACGTAAATCTTGTCGCCCGTCTCGAATTTCGTTTCGACTATGGCGAACTGAATTTTGATTCCGTCGTTTTTGTCGTTTTGCGACAGAGTCGTAAGCGTGAGCGCGACTTCCTCGCCGTCCTCGCCTACCTTGTAAACCGAGCTTTCGGGTACAGGCTCGCCTTCGCCATCGTACGCGACCCAAACGCTGCTGTGGTCCTCGTAAATTTTGAGGTAGAACGTGAACTCGCCGTTGTACTTAATTTGGAAGTTGTTATCCTCGTACTTGCCGTAATCCCAAGTGCTTTCGTAGTCGTTGTAACCCCAAGCGTCGACGTCCTCGGGCGTGTTATAGCGGAAAATCTTTACAAAGTCGCCTTTGGAAAGCGTCGTAGTAACGGCGTATTGAACAATTACGCTCGCGTCGTCCGAGGGGAACGGCTCGAATCTGTACCCTTTATCCGGGGAATATTTTTCATCGCCGCCTACCGTGCCGTAAAGGAAGAACATCATTTCGCCTGCCGGAATCTCGCCACCCACCTGGTAACCGTATTGGTCGTAGCCGACTTCGTCGTACTTGTTCCAAAGCTCTAACTCGTACCTGCTGTCCTTGGTGTACGTCTTGACGTAAATGTTAACGGGCGAATTAGGCTCGCAGTGAAGGGTGTACTGGTCCATCATTGTCGCGGCCTCGTCGCCCTTGTATCTAAACTGCACCGCCGAGCCTTCCGCGTCGGTAAGAGTGATAATGTCGCCGTTATGAAGTACCACGCTGTCGATGTAATCGATAGAGGTCTCGTATTCCTCGGTTGCCGGATTGCTGTAAACGGTGTGCTCTACGTTACCGACGTACAGCTTGAGCCTTGTCGATACCGTAGCGCCTTCCACGGCACCGTCGCCCTCGGGATAAGTCGGCGTAACGGGACCGTCGCCGCCCGTACCCCACTGCGCGTAAACGTCCTCGTCCTTTGTAAAGAGCGCGGAGGCGTCGAGATATACGCCGCTGTCCGTTTGACCTATCGTGTATCCCTTAAAGGTGAGGTCCTCGGGGTGCGTGGGAGCTTCGGGAAGCGCGGAAAGACTTCCGTAAACATTGGTGGTAAGAGTCTTTTCGGTTTCCCCGTCCCAAGATCCGCCGTTAGCGTGGAAGGTGATTGTGTATGTAGTGTCATGGTTTTCGTCGTCCCCTTGATCGCCGCCTACAGGCGTCATGTTCCAAAAGGCGTAAACGGTAGTCGCTTTCGTGTAAACGTACGAAAGGTCGAGAAGAGGCGCCGTATCCTTGCTGAGCGTCCAACCGGCAAACGCGTAATTGTGCGTTTCGGTACTCGCATGCGTGGGATTGGTTGTCGGGAAGGCGGTAAGCTTTCCGTCCTCCCCCGTTTTGAGCGTTACGGGTGTGGTTACGCCGTCGGCATAAGCGCCGCCGTTCGCGTCGAACGTTACCGTCTGGACGGACGTGGTCCCGTCGGGAATTAAATCCTCTATTCCGTCGGGCAGCTCGTCGCATGCGGCAATGCCGAGCGCGGCGGTAGATACAACCGCGACCGCAACCGAAGCGAATTTAAACTTCTTTGTCATACTTTTTTATTTCCCCCATTTTAATTTACAAACAAAAACAATCAAAAGACCCGATTACCTCGACAATCTTCCCATATTGCTTTTACTTATATTATCATTATAGCATATTTCACGCATTTGTCAACCCCCAAAGTAAAAATACGGCAATAGAAGTTTCCGCAAAACCGATTGCGGCAACCGAATTTACGGTAAATACGCTTTTTTTAGGTCAAAAAAGTCTCAAAAATACGGCGGTTTTATAAAAACGCTTGTAATAAACGGAAATGTGTATTATAATGTATGCAAACAATAATCAAAGAGGTAAACCATGGAAAAGGATTATATCATCTTCACGGACGCGTCCGCCGACGTTACGCTCGATATCTCCGCGGCAAACGACGTGCATTTTATCGAAATGCCGTGCGAGTCGGACGGGAACATATACAACTGCACCGGCACCGACAGCGACGAAAAGATTAAACAGTTTTACGTCGACATTCGTTCGGGAAGCTTGCCTAAAACAACCCAAATAACCCCATTCCGCTACGAAGAGATTTTCTCCCCCATCCTCGAAAAAGGCACCGACGTTATTTATCTCTGCCTGTCAAGCGGACTTTCTTCCACGTTCGAGTGCTCGAAGCTCGCCGCGGAAAATCTTAACGCAAAGTACGAAAACGCAAAGCTTTACACGATAGATTCCATTCAGGCGACGGGCGGCATGGGCATACTCGTCGACCGCATGATATATAACCGCGGCCGCGGACTTTCCGCAGCGGAAAACGCCGCCGATATCGAACAGTTTAAACACCGCATTTACACCTCGTGCTACGTCGAGGACCTCCACCACCTTAAACGCGGCGGAAGAATAGGCGCGGCGGCGGCGGCAATCGGTTCGCTTCTTAACCTTAAACCGATTATTAAGATTAAGGCCGACGGCACGCTCGAAAGCACAGACAAATGCCGCGGATCCAAAAAAGCGGTACTCTTCCTCGTCGAAAAGTACAAGCAGTTAGCCGACATGGACGACCCCACCCCTATCTACATAAGCGACGCGGACAACGCGGAAATGGCGAACTTTATGGAAGAGGAAGTTAAAAAGGTCAATCCCAAAGTAGTTATCCATCGCGCGAGGCTGTCGCCTATCATCGGCACCCACCTCGGCCCCGAATCGACGCTTATATCCTTCGTTACGAAAGCATAATAATAATATTTCAAACAAAAAAAACGACGGTACGGTTAAACCCGGTCCGTCGTTTTATTATGCGGTGTATTTTTAACGCCGTTTACTTTTTTCAGCTTAAATCCTCTTTTAAACTTCTTTCGAAAAGCTGTTCCATAACAAGCCGAGGCTGAACGTTATCGAGAATCATGGTATTTACCGCGGTGGTTATCGGCATATCCACGCCGAGCTTATCCGCAACGATGGAAAGCGCGCGCGCGGTATGAACGCCCTCGGCTAATTTTTTAAACTTTTTGCCAAGCACGTAGTCCTCGCCCCATTCGCGGTTATGGCTGAACTTACTAAACAGCGTCGTTTCGTAATCGCCGATATGGCAAAGCCCGTACGCCGACATAGGGTTGCCGCCGAGCTTACCTATTAACCGAGCGACTTCCCTGCTTCCGCGCGCCATAAGCGCGCCTTTTAGCGACGACAGCTTCATTCCATCGAGAACGCCCGCGACTATGCCCATGATGTTTTTAGTCGCCGCGCCTATCTCGGTGCCGATAACGTCGGAACCGTAATAGAAGCGAATGAGCGGACTTTTAAAATAATCGATTATTGTTTCCGTAGTCGTGCGGACGTAGGCGTCGATAAGCATGCAATTCGGATTGCCGACGACAAATTCCTGAACGTGGCCTGGTCCGGCCCATACCGCTATCTGCCAATCCTCTATGCCGAATTCGAGCGCGACCTCGGAAAGGCGCTTGCCCGTGCTTATCTCTATACCCTTCATGCAAGTTACGATATACTTGCCTTTTAAATCTACCTCGGCGGTAAGCGAGCGCATACAGTCGCGGAAGTTTTGCGACGGCACCGACACTATAATAATATCGGCGTTGCTCGCGGCTTTCGAAAGGCTGTCGGTCAGCTTTATCGACTTAGGTAACGTCAAATAATCGTTTTCGCGAGTCATAACCAGCCGCTCGTAATCGAGCGCGCCCGGCATTCCGTACAAGGTAACCTTGTGCCCGAGCTGATCGGCGTACCAGGCCTGGAACGACCCCCATCTGCCGCAGCCTATAACGCCGATGTTGGCTTTACGGCGCGTATAATCCTTAGGTATCGAATATTGTAGCATTTCCGTTCCCTAATAAATTTATTTTACTTAAAGCTTAGGCGAGTAGTTGGGCGCTTCCTTCGTGATGGAAATATCGTGAGGGTGGGACTCGATAAGCGCGGCGCTCGTAATCTTTACGAACTTGGCTTCCGTCCTCAGCTTTTGAATGTTGGGCATACCGGTGTAGCCCATGCCGGCGCGAAGTCCGCCTATAAGCTGGTACACCGTGTCGGACAGCGGTCCGCGGTAAGGCACCCTGCCCTCGACGCCCTCGGGCACGTACTTTTTGGTCCCTTCCTGGAAGTATCTGTCCTTGCTGCCGAGCGGCATTGCACCGAGAGATCCCATTCCGCGGTAGGTTTTAAACGTTCTGCCCTGATAAATTTCAAGCTCGCCCGGCGTCTCGTTGGTGCCTGCAAACAGCGATCCTATCATAACGGCGTGAGCGCCTGCCGCAATCGCCTTTGTAATATCGCCGCTGTACTTGATTCCGCCGTCGCCGATTATCGTCTTGCCGAACTTGTCGGCAACCTCGGCGCAGTCCATAATTGCGGTAATCTGCGGAACGCCTATACCTGCGACGACGCGCGTCGTGCAAATGGATCCCGGTCCGATACCCACCTTAACGACGTCGGCGCCGGCTTTAAAAAGCGCCTCGGTTGCGGCGGCTGTTGCGACGTTGCCTGCAATTACGGTTACGTTGGGGAACGCTTTTTTAACCTTTTCGACGGCGGCGATAACGTCCACGTTATGTCCGTGCGCCGTATCCACCACGAGGCAGTCGACTCTGGCGTCCACAAGCGCTTTGGCTCTGTCCATGTACCCGGCGCCGTTACTAATCGCCGCGCCGACGAGAAGCCTGCCGTTTTTATCCTTGGCGGAATTGGGGTACTGAATTGCCTTTTCTATATCCTTAATCGTGATAAGTCCTTTAAGATTGCCCGACTTATCGACGATAGGCAGCTTTTCTATGCGGTGCTTGCCGAGTATCTTTTGCGCTTCGTCGAGCGTCGTGCCGACGGGCGCGGTAACCAAGTTTTCGCTCGTCATCACGTTTGCGATAGGCTGCTCGAAGTCCGTTTCGAACCTAAGGTCGCGGTTGGTGAGTATACCTACGAGCTTGCCCTTTTTGCTAATGGGCACGCCGGAAATCTTGTACTTGCGCATAAGCTCGAGCGCGTCCGAAACCTTGCGGTCGGGTTCGAGGAAGAACGGGTCGGTTATAACGCCGTGCTCGCTGCGCTTAACCTTGTCCACGTGCTCGGCCTGAGCGTCGATACTCATGTTTTTATGTATAATACCGATGCCGCCCTCGCGCGCAATGGCTATTGCAAGCCGCGATTCGGTAACGGTATCCATTGCCGCCGACACGAGCGGAATGTTAAGAGTAATGTCGTCGCTCAGTTTGGTCGTTAAATCAACGTCCTTGGGCGTAACGTGCGATTCGCCCGGAATGAGTAACACGTCGTCGAATGTGAGTCCGTCTTTTACGATTTTGTTCATAGTGTTTCTCCTTATGTTTGACGAAATTAAGATTGGAAAATGGAAAGGTATCTGTTCATGAGAACTTCGTACAGCTCTATGAGCACTCGGTTTTGCTGACCGTCGTACACCGCCCTGCGCACGTCCCACGACGGATAGTCGTCGCGAATCATTTCGTCGACGGTGCCGAGATACGCGTACACATTGTAATACCAAAGCGTTTGCACGCCGCTCATTTTTTCTGCAAAGGACGTAAGCTCGGCAAGCCAGTAAAGCTGTTTCAGCCGCGCGTCCATCGTGTCGGTCTCTACGGTGGGGTCGTAGTCGTAAGCAAGCTGAGCGTACTCGGTAAACGTGGCGCTGAGCCTTGTGTACAAATCGGTAAAGCCGTTTTCGTTTACGAAAAGCGAAAACTGCGTGCCGTCGAGAATTTTGCTGTACTTGGTGCGAACGGTGGTCTCGTCGAGCGATACGCCGGTAAGGTCGAGAAGTCCCAGCTCGTAATCGAGATAAGCGTTCATCTCCCCTATAAAGTCGACGTACTGGTCGATAAGCCTCGACTTTTGCACCGTGCCGGTAAACGTGTTAAGACGTTCGACCATGTTGGTTATAGGTCGCTTTTGGTTACCTACGTTATACAGCATCATGTCCGTCATGCCGAGCACCGCTCTTGCGCTGTAATTAAGCTTCATAACGGTGTGTCTGTAACTATATACAAGCGGCCTTAGCTGAATATACGGAACGTTAATTATATTGGACGAATTCTTTTTCGTAAAGGTTTCGGACGAAAGACACATATACGCATAGGTAAACCTTTCGAGCTTTTCGGCGTAGTACTTAGCGCCCGAAATCGATTTATCTTTAAGCTGCGCGCGCATAAGCTTATCGGAAAGCGTAATGCAAACGTCGAGCGCTTCTATAAATTCCTCGTCGCCAACAAGCTCGCCGACGCTTAAAAAGTAGCCGTAGCTTTCGGCTTCCTTAGACGTTTGCCAGCCGTAGTGCTTATTCATCTTGCCGTTAATAAACCGCTCGCCCGACTCTAAGGCGCGATCGTACATGCCGAGCTGGTTGTAAACCTTCATCGCCGAAAACGGCAGCGCCACGGACAGAATGGAAATCAATAAAAAAACGACGGAGAGCGCCACGGCGGCAACCTTAATTCCGAACCCGATCATGTCGCCTACGCCGTCGTCTTCTATCTCTTCCGTCGCACTCGGTTTATGAGTGTCGTTATGCTGCGTCGATTGTTTTCCGTCTTTTCGCTCGCCGATAACCTCGGTTTTCCCGGTTTCTGCGTCGCACTCTTTAACGGCCGATTTATCATCTTCGGCACGGCAAGGCGCCGTTTCGGTCGAGTCCGCTTCGATAAGAGCTTCTCGCGCGGAAACATCGCCGCCTTGCTCTGCGGTGAGCAATTCCGTGTTCATCTTGCCGTCCGAATCTATCATTGCAATAGTATAGCACAAAAACTTTACACATACAAGCGTTTTTGCAATGTTTTTACCGCCGTTTACTATCGAAAATGATACCGAAACGAACGACTACGCTTCTTTTTTGGCGAGCACCTTTGCAGTAAACGGGTCGAGCAGTACTCCGCACGCGCCTTCCGCCGTGATAAACTCGACGTGCCAGCACACTCCGTCGCCAACCGGATTTTTAATCACCCTTGCGCGAATTTCGCCCTCCGCTTTTTTTATCTCGCTCTTAGCCGCCGCAATCGCTCTGTCGAATGTGATTATACCGTTTGTTTGCGAGATAAGCGCGTATTCCCTTCGCTGTCCGCCGATAATTACGCTAACCGTAAAGTCCGCCACCGTTTCGAACGGAAACTCCGCCGAGTACGAAGCGGCAAACGGATGGGAAACAAGCGCGCCGCCGAACCGCTTTTCGCCCTCTTCGCACGGCACGACCGCCTCGTACGTTACGACCGCGTCCACGTCGAACGCCTTTTCGTCGATATTGCTAAGCGTAATTAGTGTGTACGGCGTGAGATTGCCGACAACTCCGTCGCGCGCGTAGTCGGACTCGCGCACTCCCGACACCGCAACGACCGAAAAATCGTTGTCGCTTGCGGTATAATAGCCGCTTCGGCGCTCGCTCACTCCGTCCATTGCGCCCGAACACGAAGTAAGAAGAATTACCGTAGCGACGGTCATCAATAAAGCAAAAAGCATACACAGTTTTTTCATATAAAATGTGTATGCTTTATTATTATCCGTTTATGCAAAGCGTTACGTTTTTATCTTCATAAGCCTGACGATGGAAGCGCGCTCGTTTTCGTCCAGCTTCATTACTATAAACTTTATCGTTTCCTGAAGCTGAGGAATCATAACGTATTCGAGCGCGTTGACGCGCCGCCTGTTTTTTTCTATCTCGTCGGAGAGCATGTTGCACGTTTTTTCCACCTCGGCAAGGTGTAAAAGCTTGTCGGCAAGCGAAGTGAGTTTAAGTATCGCGTCGTCAAGCTCAGCCGGCGCCGCGCCGAGTGCATAAGGAAGCTCTATATTCCCCACGCGCTTGGTCTGCATGTACGGAACGTCTACGCCCATTACGTTTTTCGTTCCCACCGTTATTTGCGCGGTGAGCGTGGGAAGCGCAATCGCCTGCGCAACGTTAAGCGGTTCGCCCGAAGCGAGCGAAAAGCTTTTAAGCGCGTCCGCAATCTCGCCCTCTATCTCTTCGCGAAGCTTTTTGTTCTCTTTTACGAGCACGAGAAACTGCCGAATCATTTCGTCCGACTTGTCTTTTAACAGCTTGTGTCCGCGCTCTGCGGTTTTAAGTCTGTCCTTTAACCGACGAAGCTCCATGCGCGTCGGGTTTACGTTAAGTCTTGCCATTTCTACTCGCCCAAAAACTCGTCGAGATACTCGTCGCGAATACGCTTTAATTCCGAGCGCGGTAAAATTTTAAGAAGCTTCCAGCCGATATCGAGCGTTTCCTCTATCGACCTGTTGGCGTCGAAGCCCTGATTTATATACTGCTTTTCGAATTCCTCCGCAAAAGTCGCGTACAGCTTGTCGATATCGGACAGCGCCGCCTCGCCGAGAATGGCGCCGAGCTCTTTTGCGTCCTTGCCTCGCGCATACGCCGAAAATAACTGGTTCATGGTGTCGGCGTGGTCCTTACGAGTTTTGCCCTTGCCTATGCCCTTGTCTTTAAGACGGGACAGCGACGGAAGCACGTCGATAGGCGGATTCATTCCCTTTTTGTAAAGATCGCGCGACAGAATAATCTGCCCCTCGGTGATATAGCCGGTAAGGTCGGGAATGGGGTGCGTTTTGTCGTCCTCGGGCATGGTAAGAATAGGTATAAGCGTTATAGACCCTTTCTTGCCGCGAATACGGCCTGCGCGCTCGTAGATGGTTGCAAGGTCGGTGTAAAGGTATCCGGGATAACCGCGCCTGCCCGGCACCTCGCGCCGCGCCGCCGAAATCTCGCGCAACGCTTCCGCGTAGTTGGTTATATCGGTCATTATTACAAGCACGTGCATATCGCAGTCGAACGCGAGATACTCCGCCGCCGCCATAGCCATACGCGGCGTGTTTATACGCTCGACGGCAGGGTCGTTCGCGAGGTTAAGGAACATAACCGTTCTGTCAATTGCACCCGTCCGCCTAAAATCGGATATAAAAAAGTCGCTCTCTTCGTACGTGATACCCATTGCCGCAAAAACGACCGCAAACTTATCGTTTGTGTTTTTAACCTGCGCCTGGCGCGCAATCTGCGCCGCAAGATTGGCGTGCGGAAGTCCCGACACCGAAAACACGGGCAGCTTCTGTCCGCGGACAAGCGTATTGAGTCCGTCGATTGCGCTTATTCCGGTCTGGATAAACTCGTTGGGATAGTCGCGCGCGACGGGGTTCATCGGGCTGCCGTTTATATCGAGGCTCTTTTCGGGAAGAAGCTCGGCGCCGCCGTCTATGGGATTGCCCATGCCGTCGAAAACACGGCCGAGCATGTCGTGCGAAACTTTAAGCTCTATCGCCTTGCCCGTAAAACGCGCCTTTGCCGCCGCGATTTTAAGTCCGCGGCTGGGCGCAAAAAGCTGAACGAGCGCTTTGTCGCCGTCAACTTCGAGCACGCGGCCGAGCCGCTCGCCGTCCGCTTGCGAAATCTTAACAAGCTCGTTGTACTTGACGCCTTCCACCTGCTCGACGAGCATAAGCGGACCTACGACCTCTTTAATAGTGCGGTATTCTTTTTGCATCAGTCGCCCTCCTTTTTGAGTTCGGCAAGCTGTTTATTCATTTCCTCGTGCAATTCGTCGAGCTTAGCTATTTCGACTTCGGGAACGTACTTCGCCCTGCCTATCTGCTCGCGGCAAGGTAAAGAGAGCACCAAGTCGATATCAACGCCGCGGTCGAGCGCACGAATGGCGCCTGCATACCAATCGACGATTAGTTTAAGCATTTTAAACTGCTTGTTGAGCGAGGTATACGTGTCTACCTCGTGGAAACTGTTTTGGTGCAGGTAGTCCTCGCGCACCGACTTTGCCGCTTCCATTGTAAGCCTATCCCTTGCGGAAAGCGCGTCCATACCGACAAGACGGACAATCTCGTCGAGTTTGGCTTCTTCCTGCAAAAGCTTGCTTATTTCCGTTCTGTACGCAGGGAAATGCGGATCGACGTTCTTTGCGAACCACTCTTCCAGCCTGTCGCTGTACAGCGAGTAACTTACAAGCCAGTCAATCGCCGGGAAATGGCGCTTGTATGCAAGCGCGCTCGAAAGTCCCCAGTACACCTTTATTATGCGAAGCGTCGCCTGGCTTACCGGCTCGGACATGTCGCCGCCCGGAGGCGATACCGCGCCGATTGCCGTTACCGAGCCGACCTTGTCCGTGCTGCCGAGAAGCTTAACGGTGCCTGCGCGCTCGTAAAACTCGGCAAGCCTGCTCGATAGGTACGCCGGGTAACCTTCCTCGCCCGGCATTTCTTGAAGTCGTCCGCTCATCTCGCGGAGAGCCTCCGCCCAGCGCGAAGTGGAATCCGCCATGATAGCTACCGAATATCCCATATCGCGATAGTACTCGGCAATGGTGATGCCCGTATAAATACTTGCCTCGCGCGCCGCAACCGGCATATCCGACGTGTTGGCTATTAAAACGGTGCGCTTCATAAGCGGCTGGTTGGTTTTGGGGTCGATAAGCTCGGGGAACTCGTTGAGAACGTCGGTCATCTCGTTGCCGCGCTCGCCGCAGCCGACGTAAACTATTATGTCGGCGTCCGACCACTTTGCAAGCGCGTGCTGCAATACCGTCTTACCCGAACCGAACGGACCGGGAACGGCCGCCACGCCGCCGCGCGCTATGGGGAACAGAGTGTCCACCACGCGCTGGCCGGTAATAAGCGGCTCGACGGGTGCGAGCTTTTCCTTGTACGGCATGCCGCGGCGAACCGGCCAGTATCTGACCATTTGGATATCGTGTTTTCCCTTTTCGCCATCTACTACCGCAATCGTCTCGTCGACGGTGAAAGAGCCTGCGGATATTTTAGCTATTTTGCCCTCGATACCGAACGGAACGGTTATCTTGTGGCATACGACCTCGTTTTCCTGTACCGTGCCGATTATATCGCCGGAGGTAACCGCGTCGCCCTTTTTGACGGTGGGAACAAACTCCCACTTCTTTTTATGGTCGATAGCCGGCGCGCTTACGCCGCGGTCGATGCGATCGCCCGACATTTTGTAAAGCGATTCGAGCGGCCGCTGAATACCGTCGTAAATACCGCCTATAAGTCCCGGCCCAAGCTCGACAGAAAGCGGCTTTTCCGTGGATTCCACCGGCTCGCCCGTGCCGAGCATACTCGTTTCCTCGTATACCTGGATACTCGCCTTGTCGCCGCGAAGCTCTATTACCTCGCCGATAAGACCCTTTTCGGAAACGCGAACGACGTCGTACATCTTAACGTCCTTCATTCCGTCCGCTACGATAAGCGGTCCGCTTATTTTTATAATTTTACCCATATCTTATTAACCTCGTGATTGAGCAGATGTTATATTTTCGTCGGTTCGAATAAATTGTCCGTTACGGGTTTCCCCATATCTTCTGACCTCGTGATTGAGCAAATGATTTTACTTTAAAATCGAATTTCGCCTCGACGAACAAACTTTTAATCGTTAAAAATTATATCCACGCCGACAGCCTTTTCCACGTCGCGTTTAATGCCTGCCATGCCGAAGCCGTTAGAGCCTGTCGACGACGGGATACAAAGCACCGCCGGGTACGGCTGCTGTTTAAGCTTTTGCATAAGCTGTTCCATTTTTACGGCATAGTTCTCGGTAACGAGGATAACGGCGTACTCGTCCGTTTTGGCGAGCTTTCTAAGTATGTCCGCCGCCTGATACTCGTCGTTAGCTTTAAACACCGCCGCGCCTATCGCCGTAAACGCGGTAACGCTCTCGCTGTCGCCTATAACCGCAAATTTGCCTATCTTTTCCATACTCCGTCCTTATGCGTAGATATCGGGACGGCGCGCGTAAAACGCCTCGCGCGAATCCGTCTTTATGCACACAAGCGCCGCTTTAATCGTTTTAAGCTCTATCCGCGCGCTCGTGTAGCGGTTGAGAAACGGTTTAAAAGAACTCATCGAAGCGGCAAGCTCGTCCGTCATATAAAACAAATAGTCGTCAGCCTCGCGCTCGAACGCGCCGAGTGCCGAAAAATCGCTCTTTTCGAGCCTTTCCGCCATGTCGGCATACGGCGTCGAGGAAAACACGAGCGCAAAGTTATTGCCGGACGCCGCTTCGATCAGCTCGTCTATTTTTATCGTGCCGCCCGAAATAAACTCTTTTTCGTTGTTCATTTTAAGCCTGAACATTCTCGCCGCAGTCAGGATGTTGGTCATATCTATCTGAGCGCGGAAGTACTTTTTAATCACAATCGACGGACAGGAAAGAGCCGTTTTGTACATCGCCTCGGTGAGTACGCGGTCGATATTTTGCGGTTTCTTTTCGCCTACCGAATCGAGATAGTCGAGCGCGGCGGTCATAATATCGTCGCAGTCCTTGTAGTCGCCGTGCTTAACGGCGTCGACGTCAAGCCCATCGATTTCGTAGTAACCTTCCTTGCCGATTTCCACAAACCGCGATTTGTACGCGAGCTTAACGTTGTTATAGACAAATTCGCTCAAAAGCGACTTTGCTACCTTTTCGCTTTCGGACTCGGTAACAAACTCGATAAGCTTGTTCGTTTCCGCAACGATAAAGCCGTCGATAGACCCGTCGGGAGAATACGAAAAGCCGTAGTCGGCGAGCATTTTAAGCCCGTCCTCTACGCTCTTTGCTTCCACCAAGCGGCGAAGCCTTTCCCCGTCCATTCTGCTTTTTAAAAGCTGGGCGAGAGTATTGTCGTAAATCCTCGTCGAAGCGTTCATAACCCCAAACACCGAACCGTATCGCTTACGGTGCGCGACTTTAATTCTTCCACAACGGCGTCGACCGACAGATCGCGGTCGTATTTTGTTCCGCGAAGTATAACACCGCCCGAAAAATCCCCCTTCTCTTTCGAGAGGGTAAGCTTTTTCTTAGTCGAAGCGGACAGCTTTTTGATAAACTCGGCGGTTATGCGTTTGGTGTCGCGCGCCGATACGATTATCTCGTCGCCGTCCTCGCACTCGGCTTCTATCAGCTTTTTGTACAGCGCAAGATAGCCGGCGTCGTTAAGGGAAAGAATAAGCTCTTTCACCTTTTCGTAGACTTCCGACACGCACTTCTGCTTGGCTTTTAACGCCGCCTTGCCTGCTTCCAATTCGCCGAGCTTAATTCTTCCGCCGTACGCGCGTTCCGCCGCCTCGTCGGCTTCTTTTTTCTTTTCGGCCTTTTCCGCTTCGAGGGAGGCGCGAAGCTTTTCGTCCGCTTCCTTGCTTTCCTCGGTAGCCTCTTCGGTCATGGCGGCCGCCGCTTTTTTGGCGGAGACGAGAAGCTCGTCCGTCATTTTTTCCTTTCCTACCATGTTAGGCATTGATTACGCCGAGAAGCGAAATGATGAATGCGAAAACCGCAAATATCTCGACAAGAATAACCATAACGATTGCCTTGCCGAAGATTTTTTCCTGCTTTCCCACAAGCCCGACGCAGCCGATAGCGACGTTACCCTGCATAATAGCAGAGCCGAGTCCCACAAGCGCGACCGGGAAGCAGTACGCAAGAAGAACAAGTCCTTCCGCGTCGGTAAGCGGCGTCATATTGCCGCTTAACGCCCCGAGCGAGTTAAGAAGCATAAAGCCTACGACAAAGCCGTAAAGACCCTGCGTGGACGGCAAAAGCTGAAGCGTTAAGCACGAGCCGAACTTGTTGGGCTGTTTGCCGAGAAGCGCGGCGGACGCCTGTCCTGCCCTTCCTACGCCGATAGCCGAGCCTATACCCGATACGAAAACCGCGATAGCGGCGCCGAGTATGGCGTAAAAGTTTCCCATTTCCATTTTTATATTCTCCTTAAAAAATATTTTTTACTTATTTTTTTTACTCGAACCTTATATATCTGGTCGAGCTTCCGAGCGGCGCGAAAAGTCTTCCGCCACCGTCATAGAACTTTCCGTAAAACTCGAGGAACTGTAACCTCGCGTTATGAACGTACGCGCCGAGTACGCCTATTCCTATGTTAAACGCGTGGAACACGACAAGCACGATTGCGCCCGGGATATAACCGGCCGGGCCGACGCTTAGTAACATTCCGCCGAGCGTGTTAAATGCAAAGCCTATCGCGCACGAGGCAAGACCCAGACCGAATAGTCGGCAGTACGACAGAATGTCGGACAGCAGGTTAACAAGCCCGTAAATGCCCGTAAGACCGCCGAAGACTTTGCCGAAAATCTTTTTGTTTTTGCGGCCGCCGAAAATAACAATAAGCGCAAGCCCCACCGCGGCAAGCACTATCGCCGCCGTCGTAACGCCCTTAGGAACGTTATCGAAAAGCATACTGCTTGCAAGGCAGCCGAGCGCGCCGAAAAGAATAATAATAGATCCGGCGTCGAATATCGCGGAGAACGGTTTTCCGTCCATGCACAGCCTAACGAATTTAATAGCGTATCCCACCACCAGCTGAACGCAGCCGAGCACGATACTCAGTATAAGCAGCGTCATCGGTTCCTCGAGCGGATTAAACCACAGCGCCACCTTATTCGCGCCGAAGTCTATCGCAAAATATCCGCCGAACAGTATTCCCCAAATAATAGCGGAAACGCCGCCCATTGCGACGAGAAGGATTACGCTTTTTACGCCCTTATCGAACTTTTTGCTAAGCCCGGCGATAAGTCCCACGACCGCGAGGATAAGTCCGTACGCCGCGTCGCCTATCATTATGCCGAAGAATAAAAAATAGAAAATCGCCATAATCGGGTTGGGGTCGATTTCTCTGTACTTGGGCGGACTGTAAAGGTTTGTGATGCTCTCGTACGGCTCTACCACCTTGTTGCTTTGAACAAGCGTGGGAGGCTCGTCCTTTTCTTCGGGCGCGAGAAGCTGAATAAACGTACTCGGACAGGCGGATTTGATTTCGTCCACCGTTTTTTGAGCGTACGCTTCGGGCAGCCAGCCTTCGAGCACGAACGTCTCGTCCGTCTTTAAAAAGCCGCCTTCCGCCTCGGCGCGCTCTATTTCAAGCCCGATAACGTCGTAGAGAATTTTCAATTCTTTGACGTATTTCTCGTAGCCGAGCGCTTTTTTCGTAAGATCGAAAATTTCCTTTTCGGTTTTTTCGTACTGCTTTTTAAGCTCGGATATTTTTTCCTTTGCCGTACAGTCGTCGGTAAGAGCGCATTTTGCGTACCCGAACGCGCTCATGGTTTTATCGACTTCCGCCTCGTCCTTCGCGTGGCACACGACGGTAACCAAGCCGTTATTTACATCGTAGGCGCAGCCTATTTCGTCAAGCGCGCTCTCGACGTTTTTCCTTTGCGGCGAATGGTAAAGCAGTAGAGCTACCTTGCCGTGCGCGCCAAGCTCGCTGAGCTTTAAGGGCGAAGCCGAATACGGCGCCCTTTCCGCCGCCGCTACCGAAATAGCGTTAAGCTTGGATTCCGTTTCGACAATTTCAAACGAGATACCCTCGAGCGCGTCGCACACCGAAAGAAGATCGTATTCCTTAGCGCGAACGTCCGAAAAATCGTCTTTTTCTATAAGGGTGCGCGCGTCCTTGTACTTCTCGCCCGAAAGCTCGTAAAAGAAATCTACGCTTTCGTCCTTTTTGTGGGCAAGAAGCATATTTTGCATTGCGGAATGGCGCGCCTTTAAAAACCCGAGCGCGAAAACGATTTTATCCTGCTTGCGCTTGAGTTCTTTGTGCTTAGAGGATTTTTCGCGCGCGAGCTCGACCGGCAATTCGTCGGTTTGTCTCACCTCGAACATACCCTTTTCGGTAAGCACGTCGAGTATTTTGTTTTGCTGTGTGCGCAGTCCGATAAGCCGGATATGCGACATCAAGGCAATCGCCATTACTTACCCCCGAGAGACTTAAACAGTTCCTGCGCGCGTTTGGCTATTTCGCCCTGCTTTTTCCGTACGAGCGCCTCGCCGTCCTCTTCCGCCTTTTTTATAAGCGCCGCGCTTTCCTTTTCCGCACGGGAAACGGCGGCCGAAATCGCCTCGTCGCGGTATGCGGCTTCCTCGCGCGAGTATGCCTCGCGTAGTGTACGCTCGTTAGCCGCGGCGCCCTGCTGAATAGCCTTTGCCGAGGACTCCGCCTGCTCTACGATGCGCTTAGCCTCCGCCTCCACGGAAAGTATTTCGTTAATCGCGGTAAGAAGCTCGCTGTCGAGCTCTTCGCGGTCTTTATATGCCGGTTGATTGTTTTTAGCCATGCTTTTCCTCGTACGACATAATCTTGTTAACTCTGTTTGCGTGCCTGCCGCCGGCAAACTCTGTGGAAATAAACTCGTCCACAATTAAAAGCGCGGTGTTCTCGTCCGTATTGGACGCGCCGAGCGCAAGCACGTTCGCGTTGTTATGCTCGCGGCAAAGATGCCCCATAGCTACCGAAGTACAAAGCGCGCACCTTATGCCCTTAACCTTGTTTGCGGCAATGCTCATGCCGACGCCCGTCTTGCAAATTACAATGCCTTTATCGCCTTCGCTTTTCGCAACATTTTCCGCAACGGCGATACCGAAGTCGGGATAGTCCACCGAGTCGAGCGAGTTAGTACCCAAATCGGTAACAGCTACACCGCTCGCAGTCAGCTTGTCTATAATCGCTTTTTTCAGATCGAGACCGCCGTGGTCGCATGCTATATAAATCATTGTACTCTCCGTCTGTCGGCGGTTATAACGCCGTAGGTCTATTATATGCAATCCCGTACGCAATCACAGATTGCCTCTTTGACTTCGTCATTTTTTATTATGGTCAAAAGTTTTTTCCGTAACTGCAATTATATATTATATCACGGATAAATGATTTTGTCATTCTTTTTTTATAAGATTTATGTAACAAAAAAAAGAGCGGCTATTTGCCGCTCTTAATTTTTTCGCACAAAATGCGGAGGTTGTCGAAGCAAGCGCGCATTTGCGCGGCGCAATCGAGGTAGTCTTGAAGCGATCCGCCGTAGGGGTCGGAAATAGGCGTAACGGAACCCAAGTCCCGGAATGTGCAGATGTTGTTCACCTCGCCGCACTCTACCGCGTGGCGCTCGCTCATTGCGACGACAAGATCGTTATCAAGCGCCATTCCGGCGGTGAAAACGCGCGCCTTTTTTTGCGTGTGAGCAACGTTTAAAAAGGTAAGCGCTCTGTCTGCGTTTTCGCTCATAACGTCGCCGCGACGGGCGTACAGACCGGCGCTCGACACAGCATACTCGCTTAACGCGCCCTTTTCTTTAAGGTACGCCTTAAACATAAACTCCGCCATAGGCGAGCGGCAGGTGTTGCCGGTGCACACGAATATTACGCTGAATTTCTTTTTCTTTTCTGGCATGATAATCACTACCGCCGTTAAATTATTTGACCGTTGCTTACCTTTATAAGTCGAGCGATAAGCGACGCGCCGATTCCTTCCGACTTAACGCCTTCGGCTATAACCGCGTCGTAACGCTCGGACTCGGCTTTTCGGAGTACGGCGAAAAGGTTGTGAGCGTACTGCTCGTAATTACTGCCGACGGTAACCGTTTTGCGGTCGCCGAACGCCGCCATGCTCGAGTCGAGGCAGATTATGACCGGCTTTTTCCCTTCCGCTTTCAGTTCGTCGTACTTGGCGCAAATAGTGCCTACCATTCCGTCGTAGTACGCCGAAAACAGCACTTCTATTTCGGGCGGACGCGCCGCCGGCTTTTCGCGCTTTATCTGGACCTTTCCTATTACCGCCTCTATCTCTTCCAGCGACGTTCCGCCGCCGCGAATAACGGTAGGCGGATCGGTGCGAACGTCTATTATCGTCGATTCGATACCTATTTCCGACTGACCGCCGTCGAGAATGAATTCTATTTTTCCGTCGAGATCCTCTTTTACGTGCGCGGCAAGGGTCGAGCTTGCCCTATCCGCGGTGTTTGCGCTCGGCACGACTACCGGCTTTCCGGTAAGCTCGATAAGCCTTAACGCAATCTCGTTATCCGGTATGCGCACGGCGACGGTATCGGATCCTGCCGTTACGATATCGGGTATGCACGGCGCTCTGTCGAGAAGAAGAGTCAACGCGCCCGGCATGAATTTATCGATAAGCAGTCTCGCCTTGTCGGGAATGTTAACCGCGACGGTGTCGATTGCGCTCTTTTTGGCGACGGCGACAATCAACGGCTTGTCGGCAGGTCTGCGTTTTACTTCGTAAACCTTTTTTACCGCCTGCTCGTCGGTTGCGACCGCGCCCAGCGCGTACACCGTTTCGGTGGGGAACGCCACAAGCGCGCCCGTTTTAAGCCGGGAAGCGCAGCGTAAAATATTTACGGTAGTCGGTTCGAGAATTTGTGTGTTCACCGTTTTTCTCCGTAGCGCGCCTATATAATTTTTTCGGGCGCGCGTTTGTACCGTTTAATTTTATCACAATCCGATAATAATTACAAGCATGAAAACGCGATTCGCAAAATTTATCGACGGAACTCTCGGCTTTGTTCTTATGTACGCCGCCGCATTCTCGGTGCTGTGCTACTTTATCCCAAAGTCGTTTGCCGCGCTGACCGCCCTTTCTTTTTGCTCGGCGCTCTATCTGATTTTCGGATTTAAAGAGCGAATTAACGGCAGCAAAACAAGATTGTCCCAAAACGCGAGCGAAATGTTTTTCAACTTCATGTTCGAGGGGAACAACGCGCCGGCAAAGCTGTTAAAAACAGGACTTAATAATAAAGGCATATCTTCCGCTCTTCACGGGAACGCGCTCTACACGGGTAAAACCTCCGCTTTTTTCCACTTTGCCTCGCCGCCCACGCAAACGGACGTTGCTCGGGACGTAGCCAAAGCCAAGCGGTACGGCTGCAAAAAGCTTCTCGTCTTTTCGGAAAGCTCTAAACCGTTTCCACAGATAGACGGCTACGAAATAGTGTCGGTTACGGGCGACGACGTGTACAGGCTGTTTCGATCTCTCGACTGCCTTCCCGAGCGCAAGTTCAATAAAAAAAGCAAACGCCGCTTTTCGGCGCTGCTGTCCGCTCTTTCGAAGGACAAGCTTCCGAGATATTTTTTGCTTGCCGCAGGGCTTGGCGCAGTCGCGTTTTTTACAAGGTCCGTCGTGTGTATCGTGTGCGCCGCCGTCGCAGTTATCCTTTTTGTCGCGTCCGTAGTTTTCTGCGCGGTAAAAGCAAAAAAGCGCAGTGCGACTTAACGCACCGCGCTTTAAATCTATTCCTTTTATTTTACGTCGTTTATCCTAAACGCAAGCGCTATCATCCCCACCTCGCCGAGAAGCGTATTTGCCGCTTTAATAATCTTAAACGCATTTTCGCTTTTGTTTTTAATAAACTCGCCGCGCGATGTTTCGCGCGCCGCGCCTTCTATTGCGAGCGCGATTTTTTGTTGCGCCGAACTCGCGCACTCGTCGCGGCTTTTACCGGCGAGGAATTTTATCGCGTTTTCTGCGACCCATTCCGAGACTTCTACGGTGGCGGAATAGTCGAAGTCCGCTTCGCCGTCAGAAAAAGCGACGGGTATTACTTCGCTTAATCCAATCGGCGCCCCATCGAAAACGGTGTACGTATATCCCCAAAGCACCGGAACGCGGCGCGGCTTGTCGGTGCGCGTCGCGCCGAAGTAGTTAAGCGCGCCCTTTTTGTATTTGTACACCAAAAAGAGCGAATTCTCTTTTACCTTAATAAGCCTAAACATCTGCGAAGACTTTACCGCTTGCCGTCGTGGGTCGATTCTTCGGCGCTCGAAGCTATATCGCCGTCCGAAGCGGCTTCTTCGGGCTTTTCCACGTCCTCGCCGCTTTTATCGTCGTCGTTACTTTGTTGCGCATTTTCTTCGTCGTTCTTTTCTTTTTCGGCGCGCTCTTTTTCGATTTTTTCCATCTCTATTTCGTTATTGATTTTGGTCATGGAAAATCCGCGCCCGTCGGCTTTAAGCGCAATAAAAATCATAAGCGCAAACACGGCAAGCCCGAGCGCGATAAAACCTATCGCGCCGTTTAAAAGCGTGTAGTCGACAAGCGCGGCAATAAACGCCGCCAAGAACAATACTATTACAACGAGCGCTATTATAGCCAGCACTCTCGCATGTTTATCTTTCATTTCGTCCTTTTATAAATCCCTCTTGTTATTTCAAGAGGGATTATGAGAAAGTAGATACGATATAACAACCGTCCGCTAAGCGACGTTAATGTTGAGATCCTTCGGCAAAGCCTCAGGCTGACAAAAAAAGTTTTTTATACGGTATGAATATTTGTCATTCTGAGCGGCAGCGAAGAATCTCTGTTTTTATGAAGTAACGCGACGATTATATAATCTTTAAATAGATTGTAAGCAAGCGGTACAATGCGCGCGAGGCGTTTGCGAAAAAGCGACAACGCCGACAATACGCCAAGCCTCCGGCTTGCGAAGCTTATTATTTCTCGTTTAAGCAGGCAATGCCGGGAAGAACCTTTCCCTCAAAAAGCTCGAGCGAAGCGCCGCCGCCCGTCGATATATGCGTAATCTTATCCGCAAAGCCGAGCTGGGTGCAAGCCGCGGCGGAATCGCCGCCGCCTACGATAGTGGTTGCGCCTTTGGCGTCCGCAAGCGCCTGCGCGACGGCAATGGTGCCTGCCGCGAGCGTGGGATTTTCGAAAACGCCCATAGGTCCGTTCCAGATAACGGTTTTGGCGCTCTTAACCTTGTCGGCAAACAGCTTGCGAGTCTTTTCGCCGATATCGAGACCCATCATATCCGCCGGAATCTTCGAGGAAGGAACGACCTTCGTTTCGATTTTTGCGTCGATAGGATTGGGGAATTCCTTGGTGATAACGGTGTCGATGGGAAGAAGCAGTTCCTTTCCCGCCGCTTTTGCCTTTGCGATCATGTCCTTGCAGTAATCGATTTTTTCGTCGTCGACAAGCGAGGTACCGACAGAGCCGCCCTGGGCTTTGAGGAAGGTGTACGCCATGCCGCCGCCGATAATGAGCGTATCGCACTTTTCGAGAAGGTTGCTTATTACGTTGAGCTTATCCGCGACCTTCGCGCCGCCCAATATAGCTACAAACGGGCGCACGGGGTGTTCGAGCGAGTCAGCCATAACGGTAAGCTCTTTCTCGATAAGGAAGCCGCAGACCGCGGTTTTTACAAGCCCGTACTCGACGATTGCCGCGGTGGAAGCGTGAGAGCGGTGCGCCGTTCCGAACGCGTCGTTAACATACACGTCGCAGTAGGAAGCCAGCTTTTTGCAGAACTCGAGGTCCCTTCCCTCTTCTTCCCAGTGGAAGCGGAGGTTTTCGAGAAGAACGGCTTCGCCGGGTTTAAGCGCGGCGACCTTAGCGGCGGCGTCGGGGCCGACTACGTCGAGAGCAAACGTTACCTTGCCGCCGAGCAACTCGTTAAGCCGTTTTGCAACGGGTGCGAGCGTGAGCTTTTTGGGCTCGTCCTTTTTGGCCTTTTCGATTAAGGCTTCGGCGGTGGTCTCACCCGATTCTATCTTTTTCTTGTCCTTTTTATCGAGCTTAACCTCGTCCGAGAAAATGGAATGAGGCTTGCCCATGTGCGAGCACAAAACAACCTTTGCATTGTGCTCTAACAGGTATTTGATTGTAGGCAGCGCGCCCACGATTCTGTTTTCGTCGGTGATGACTCCGTCCTTCATGGGAACGTTGAAGTCGCAGCGAACGAGCACGCGTTTTCCGTTAACGTCTACGTCGCGAATGGTCTTTTTGTTCATGGTTATATAACTCCTTTAAGGTTAATTGCGTTTTTATTTGATGTGCGAGTACGCGCCGTTAAGATAGTCGAAGCCGCTCTGCACCTGCAAATAGTCGGAGTAGCAATCGCTCGGGCAAGCGATAAAAACGGGCGCGGTTATCTTTCTGCGGTCGATATCCGTAAACAGCTTTTCGAAGTTGAACTTGCCTTTGCCGGGCAGAGTCCACACGCCCTTCGACATATCCGTAACGCCGATATGGCTTATGCGCTGCGGCGGACAGACGTCGAAAAACTCGCGGATATCGTAACCAGCAAGCTCGGCGTTGTACATGTCGAAATTGGCGTTAAGCCTCGGGCAAAGCGCGAAAAGCTTTTCGAAATAATCGGGCGTCGAAGCGAACGACCAGCGCATGTTTTTAAGCGACAGCGCAATGCCGTAGGTTGCCGCCATATCGATAAGCTGGTTGTAACGCTGCGCGATCTTTTGATAATCGAAGTCCTTGACGGCGCTTAAATTCGCCTGGCCGCGGAACGTGTAGTATTTTGCACCGAGCGCGCTTGCGGCGTAGCATACCTTTTTAAAAAGAATTTCCGCATCCGAACGCACCCTTAGCGACGGCGAAAAAAGCTGCGGCTCAAACTGAATGGAAAGCGGAGAAACCGCAACGACGTTCACACTGCCGCGAAGAGCCGCGAGAGTGTCGACGTACTGTTTTTCGTACTCCGAAAAAGTTTGAAGATAAAACTCCGTCGTGTCGATACGCATACCGCGCATCAACTCGAACATATTTTCCGGCGCTATTGTATTAAAGAATGTAGATGTCGAAATCCCTATCTTCATATACCTTAATTATACCACATACCGTATAAGATGTCAATCATATATCCGTCCAATCTTATCCCTATCTCTCCCACCGAAAATCGCTCGATTAAATAAACAACTCGCGAGGACCCGTTCGCTCTTCGTTATTACTTATTCACTCGGCGTGCGCCGCGCGTCGGAATTTCCGACGGGTTCGGAAGACGCATACTTTTTATACTGCGGCCGACAAGCGGAATGTATTTATGCAGCACGACAAGGAATAGCGGAATAAGGATAATATTCGCGCCTATCCACGCCGCGCTGTTGCATGCGCACACAAAGTTAAAGTTATGTAGGTTCATTGCTATTAACGCGACGGCGACGCGCATTGCGACCTCGGCGGCGGCGGCAAGAAGCGTAATCGTGCCGCGCCCCATGCCCTGCAAGGCGCCGCGGCACGAGCATAACGAAGCGAGCATCACGTAAAACCCACCGTTAAATATGAGGTATGTAAGCGCATAAGACATCAGATTTTCGTTAACGTCGTCGGCGGAAATAAACATTCTTATAAGCGGTCGGTGAAGGGCTATGACAAGTACACCGAGCACCACCGACAGCGCAAACGCAAACAGTATAATCTGCCGCATTCCCTTTTTTATTCTGTCGAACCGCCGCGCACCGTAGTTCTGCCCGACAAAGGTCGAAACGGCGGAACCTATACTGTTAATCGCCGAACATGCTATTGAATCGATTTTGGTAGCCGCAACGTAGCCTGCGTTCATTTCCGCATTCTTCATGGAATTGAGCGCGGTCTGACCGAAAATAATACCTATCGATATGACCGACATTTGAAGCGCCATAGGTATTCCCAGCTTCAAGTGCCCCAAATAATTCTTAAACGGCACGTTAAAATGCCTTAGCTTTATTCGAAGCACGGGATAGCGAATCCACATGTACACGAAAGTCAGAATCGCGGAAACGCCCTGCGAGAGCAGCGTGGCGGCGGCGGCGCCTTGAACGCCCATTCCGAACACGAGAATAAACAACGAGTCAAGCGCGGCGTTTAAAAAGCTCGAGAAAATCAAAAAGTACAGCGGAACAACCGAATCGCCTATCGCGCGAAGGGTCGAAGCAAACTCGTTATAAAACGCGGAAAGAAGCATGCCCGAAAATATTGTCGTTATGTACGTTTCGGCGTACGGCATTAGCTCGGGAAGAGTGTTCATCGCTTCGAGCAGCGGCCGCGCCGCAAACACGGCTACTATTGTCAGTACGGAAATAATAAAAAGCGTAAGCATGATGCCGGTAGCAAACGAGGTGCGCATACCCTCCTCGTCCCTCGCGCCGCGCCGCTGGCTTGTCATAATGGAAAAGCCTTGACACAGTCCGCTGACAAATCCCATTATAAGAAAGGATATTGCGCCCGTAGAGCCTACGCCGGCAAGCGCGGCGCTTCCCAGCGTTTGACCGACGATAACGGTATCGACCATTGAATACATCTGTTGGAACAGATTGCCTATAAGAAGAGGCAGCATAAACACGAGCGCCTTTTTAAGAGGGTGCCCGACGGTCAAATCCATTGCCGATCCTTTGCGAGTTAAAAACGAGGGTAACGCCATACACTCGTATTATAGCGCAACCGCTTATTATCGACAAACGATTTTACACAGTTAAATAAAATAATTTACAGTAGCGCACAACGCAAATAAAAAGCCTTCCACGTGGGCAAGCCAAAGGCTGGGCGTCTTGGTGGCATGTCGAGATAAAAAACCTTCCCCGTGGGGCAAGCCAAAGGCTTGGCGAATTTGTGGTGTTACGGTTAAATATCATATTGCCTTCCCCGTGGGGGAAGGTGCCCCCAACGGGGGCGGATGAGGGGCGACCTTAATGCCGCCGCGAAGCGGCTACTTATTCACTATTCACTATTATCTATTCACTTGCCGCGAAGCGGCGTCGGGGCGACCTTAATGCCGCGTAGCAGCTAATAACAATAAAAATAAATATCAATTTTATTTTCCTTTAAACTGCGCGCAAAATAAAAAGCCGACGAGTGGTCGGCTTTAAAAGTATTACTTCAATTTTTCGAGACGCTTGCGGTCGCGAGCGATTTTTTTCAGCCTGCGAATCGTTGCGGCACGGGATTTACTAAGCCGCTGTTCGGACAGGTACAGCTCTCTGTCCGCCGGGCTTAGCGCAGCCATAAACGCTTCCTTTTCGGCCTTGCGCTTTTCCGCGCGAGCTTTGGCTTCCGCCTTTTCCTCGGGCGTTTTTTCCTTGCGAGGCGGTTTTGCCGCGGCTTCCTTCTTCGCCTTTTCTTCGGCGTTCAGCTTGTCGACAAGCGCCTTTTCCTCGTCGGAGAGCGGCTTTACCTCGTCGAGAAGCGACTGTAATTGCTCTACCTGTCTAAGCTCTAACTGCGCCGCAAGCTCGCGGTACTGTGCGTATGCGACTTTGGCGCGGTAGCCGTCGGGGTCGAGCTGTTCGGCAGTCGGCATTCGTCCGCCGGAAAGCTCTTTTAACTGCTCGGTCGACGCGACGCGCGCCTGACCCGACACGGGACGAGGCGAAGCGAGCACCGCCGAATCGGACGGTTTTTCGCCGCCGGACGGCGATAACAGCTGATCGGGCGTGAGCGGCGCGGCGCCTTCGGGCAGCTCGGGATAGTCTACGTTGTGCCTTATCGGCTGACCGACGAAGAACTCGGGGTATCCGGGAAGGCTCGTTGCGCCGACTTCCTCGACGTTCGGCCCGATATTGATTTTAAGTCTTACGCCCTGCTGACAGAGGATAATTCCGTCCGCGGTCTGGATAGGGGTCAGAATAATACTCTTTTCGCCGGACATGCCCGTTAAGACGAGCGACTTGCCGTCCTCGGCCTGGCGAAGCGTGGCGCCGCTTCGAAGCGCGGAAGCAAGCGACTGCGGCGTGTCGGGCGCCGGAAGCGTGTCGAGGATGGCGGCGGTCTCCACAGTCTGCGGAAGCTCGATAGTCTCGGCGTTAATGAAGTTTTTAAGCCTTGATTCGATATTCTTCTCTTCCTCGCGAGACTGCGGCACGCTTGTTACCATGTCGAGAATGTCTATTACCGCGGTTATCTCGCGAATGTTGTCGTGGCGGAGATGAACGTTTAACAGCTCTTGCTCGCAACGTTTAAGCGCCGCCGTTTCAAGCTGTTTGCGGCTCTCGCGCGTGTCGATATAGTACGTTACGACCCACGTTACAATTACGATAAAGATTATGGTTATAAGCGTCAGAGCGCCCTCGCTCGACTGTAAAAAGCCGATAAGATACCCGAAGAACGGACTTTGCTTGCCGGTAAATACGCCTACCACCTCGTCGAAGTCGGGATGTATGCTGTCGTTACTCGGCGCGTTGTCGCCCTTCGTCGTGTACGAGGTTTTTCCGTTGTTCGGGTTTTTCTCGATCCTAACGACGCGGTGCGTTATGAGTACGATATTGCCTTTGCCGTCCTCTACCTCGTATGTTATTACGTCGCCCACATTAATGTCCGACTCGGACTTCGGCACGTACGACACGATAAGATTGCCCGTCTTTATCTCGGGTTCCATCGAATCCGACACAATCGAAAAAAGTCTATACTCTCCGAAAGTCGGATAGTAGTGCGGCAGAAAAAGCGCAAGCACGGCATTAAGAATAAGCAGCGCCAAAATAACCACGGCAATGCCAAGCCCTATGTACTTGGCAATCCTCTTGCCGCGACCGGGCTTTACCGCCGGCGCAGATTGCACCGTTTCAGCCGCAGGCTGCGCCGTTTCGGTCGCAGGCTTTTCGTTCTCATTTTCCTTTATTTGCTCACTCTCGCCCATTGTATGCTTATTATACCACACAATTCCCCCTCTGTCAATACCCCTCAAGCCAAAGGCTTGGCGTATTTCGTGTTTGAACTATGCGGTTTATTTCGCCCATCGCCCGAATAAGCGTGCACTGCGTTTTTTCCGTTTTACATATTCGCCGTTATTTATTGCCACTCAAAAACCGACCGCCGGGAGGCAGTCGGTTTTGCGTTCACTTTGCGCGCAGGGAATCGCTTTTTTTCGGCGGCCAAGCCACCGTATGATCGGCAAAAACCGATTTTTATTTTATACCTTTATGTAACGGTACCACAAATTGGAACAAAATATTAAACCATTAAGCGGACTTATTTGCTTTTTCAACCGAAACGGTTACTTTAAAGTCCTTATTCATCATGTCGTTATCGTTCGAGTCCAGCAAGAAGTAAATTGTTACACTTGTAGCCTGTTGCTCTTGGAAGGTGTATCCGCCAGCATCACTCACATTTTCCCAACCGGTCAGTGCGCTTGTAACAGCGGAAGTGGGTGCTGTTAACGTTGCGAATAGATTAGTGTGTTTTTCGTCGTTGCCGCCGAATGTAATGGGGGTAGATCCGTCAGCCTTTGCCTCCACTTTAAGGTTATACGCATTATAACCCTGTTCAAGCGTGATTGCAAATGTTGCCGAACCGAGCGTATAGGCGCCCGTCGTTTGAAGCGTATCGGTACCGAACTGGTCATAGGGAAGCAAATTAGTCAAATGAATATCCGTAGCTTGACCGATACTGAGGAAGTTTGTTACTTCGCCCGTGCTGGCTGTTGTATCTTGGCTGACTGACCCGGTGCCAGTCCAACGCGCGAACGAAATGGCGCCGATACCGGCAACCGCCGCGACCGAAGCCGCAATAACAAGAGCTTTAACTGCTTTTTTCATTTATTTATTCTCCTTTTAGATTTTTTGTACTTTATTCTAAGCCCAACGCGCCCTGCCGCGTAGGCATTAAAACCGAATATAGCGATATTATTAAATTACGTAGGGTCGGAAAGCGTAACGGTGATATTATACGAGCCATTCATAGCTGCCGTATCGTTAGAGTCGAGCGCAAAATACAGCGTATAAGTACCGGAAGTTATATCCGAAATTGGAACACCGGAAGAAGTAACCTCTTTTGCCCCGGTAACTATATCGTTTGCAGAGGGTGCTTCACCTGAACTTTGCGCTATAACATATAATTTATTATATTTTCCTGCCGTAGCCGAACCGCTATTATTATAAGTAAAATCAGCCGCGACGGTAATTGTTTGCCCGGAAACAGCAGTAACGGCAGGCAAAGTTATCGATACCACGGTAACATTACCCTCGGTAATCGTGCTTGTGGGTTGGTCGTAAGGAACAAGCTTACCGGTCCAAGCGGTTGCGCTCGCCCCAGCAAATCCTACAAGCGTAACCTCACCCGTAGCACCCGAGCTGGTTACTTCTTTCGAACCTGTTCCCTGCCACTGTGCGAACGAGACGGCGCCGAGGCCGACGACTGCTGCGACCGAAGCCGCGATTACGAGTCCTTTCACTACTTTTTTCATCTTTTTTTCTCCTTTTAAGAAATTTTTTATTTTTTATTTTAAGCCTTTTGGCATTAAAACCGTTGTTTTAGAGGTCGCCCCTCATCCGTCTGCCCATTCGGGCATCCACCTTCCCCCACGGAGAAGGCAATTTAAGACCCCATTATGTTAACAGTTTAACGACTTGCTTAGGTCGAGGCTACGTTAAGTTGGAAGTGCTTATTCTTGCTACATAAATCGGATTCCAGTCGTTGCTTCCGCTGTAAGTTTCGCCTTCTTTGTAGTAGAACGCATAAGTACCTGACGAACTCAACTTGAGATTACCATCACCGTCTTTCGAACCAAAGCTACTGTAATTCTTAAAGTTTGCTTGATACTTGTCGCCGTAATCCGCACAAAACAGCTTTAAAGTAGCGCCGGAAGTCAGGTAAATCGCAACTTGATACTGTGTGCCGTCCGGACTATTTGTTACTCTGTAATTCGAATCGGAAGCTGTCCAGCTGTTAAAGCTTCCTATAAGGTAGAAAGTTTTTGTTGATTTTGCAGGCGCACTTGTCTTAACGTCAAGCTGAGTATCGTCATTATACGCACATGCGTATATCTGTCGATTCGTATCCGCGTCTAACTTAGTGGACGACGCCGAAATATATTCGGTGGACGACTTATAATATCTAACTTCGTACTCATCGTATTTTTTCAAGCTGAATGCCGTCTTATTGTAGCGATATGCGCTTACATGGACGTTACCGAGCTTATACGACGAAGTGGGGTTGTTACCCGAGAAGTTACCTACGAGATAGTAGTCGCCGGCAGTTGGCGTTACAGCCGTGGTCGAGGTAAACCATGCCGAGTGCCGAATAGTGGAAGAATATTTTTGAGCGCTATATTCTAAGATAAACGTAAAGGTATCGTTGCCGGATTGGTACGAACTGTCGGTCTTAGTAAATATCTTCGTTGAGTCGGTATAACTGTATGCGCCGTCAGGCTTAACGGTATAGTAAGGTGCAATAACCGATGCACCATTATACACCACCAGCTCGCTGTTGCTCGGAATAGTTACGCTCTTTTCAAGCGAATTGTTTGTCATTGTGCCAAGCCACTGCTCTTCGCCGCTGATAGAAATATAGAAGTTTCCGGATTTTCTATTCCAATGCGCATAAACCGTACGGCTTGATGTGAATTTATATCCCGATGTTCCTGTTGTAATTTGAATACCGCCGGTTAGAGAATCCCACCAATTACCGAAGTCGTAGTTAGCAAGCATAGCTATAGGTAGTTCGTCCGTAAGATAACCGTTTTCGTCGGTCTTCAGTTTGGTTTTACCGTTAAGCGTGCCGCCGTTACCGTCGAACGTAATCGTAAACTCGTCGACAAAGTTGGCGACAAGGGTAATCTCGTTGCCTTCTATGCCCTCGAACAATTCGGGGTACAGCTTGGTTACGACTACGACGTCCGAAGCGCCCTCGCCCATAGACCAATAGGTAAATCTTCTGTCGGTGCCGGGATTGGCTGCCAAAAGCGTTATCTCGCCCTTCTCGACGTCGTACTTGCCGGGGTTTTCCGGGTTACCCGACGCGCCGTTCTCATACGAGTAGTGTATAGTGTAAGTTATAAGAGTCCACTTTGCGTACAAATCCCTGTCGGTTACGGACACAGTTTGATTATCGGTCCACAGTGTTCCGAAATCTGAATCCATATACCAGCCGTCAAAGGTATAGCCGGTGCGAGCGATATTTTTCTTTGCGGACAATATATCGCCGTCGATAGGTTTGCCTTCGACAACCTCTACGGTATCGTCCGCATATTTGTCGCAATTATAATTGAAGGTAACGGTAATCACCCACTTAGCGTAGAGCGGTATGTTGGAGTTTATTACGGTTCCGAAATCGAATTTATCGGTAAACGTTCCGTTGTCGGTATACCAGCCGTCAAAGCGAACACCTTCGCCACGGAAAGAAATGTCTGGCTCTTCGACGGTACCTCCTTGCTCGACCGATTTTGTCTCGATCCTGCCGTCGTAGTTATAATTGAACGTAACCGTATAAGTAACAGTTGCACCTACCCACTTAGCGTACAATGTCGTTTTGGCGGTGATAGGCGTACCGAAGTTGAATTGCGTTTCCGCGTTATCCTTGTACCAGTACTCAAAGTCGTAGCCGTCGTAGATAGGCGTAAACGGCCTTGCGCAGCTGTTAACCGCAATAATCTGATTTGAATATGTGTTATCCGGCAATCTTCCGCCGTTAAGTTCGTATGTTACGACTGCGGCAATAAACAGTCTCGAATCGCTCGTGAACAACAGAACATACTCGCCAGACTGCTCTACCGTTACGGTCGCATACTCGACGTAGCCGTCGTCTTGACGAACAATGCCCACCGTGCTGTCGTTTACTACGGATATCCATGTAGCCGACGGGTTGGCTTGATAGAAGTAGAGTCTGTCGTCCGCTTTGATTATAACTTCCGCCTTGCCGACGACGCCCGGGGTATTGTTCGCACCGCCGAATATCTCGCGTATATCGTCCCATCCGGCAACGTTTTCGAGAGGTATCAATTCGGGATTATCATTGATGCGCACGGTCCAAGTCCACTGACTGACTTCGTTCGACCACTTAGCGTACGCTGTCGTATTACCTGTGATTGTTTCAAGCTTAGTAGTGTAGCTCGACTCTGCAAACCAGCCGAGGAACACAACGTAGCCGCCGTTATCGGCGCTCTTTGTAGGAACGATTTCGCTCGTACTGCTGTTAATCCTTACTATACGCGTAGTCTCGCCGTCCAAAGTGCCGCCGTTAAGCTCGAGGTTGATTGTTGCGACTATGTAAATATTTACAACACCGCCCTTATTGGCAACGAGTACGGACGTTGATACCGAGTTTCTGTTGCCGCTTACGGTAACGTAATCGCCACCCGACGAACCGCTAAGAATACCACCCGCTTCACCGACAGCCACTGTCGAGTTTTTAATGTTAAATTGGTAAATGTATATTTTGTCGCCCTGTCTCAGTATGTTTCTGTTCTCGTTCTTACACACTATATTGGCGGTGTAGCCCACAGCGCCGTCCTCGTAGTCGTTTCCAACGATAGATATAACATCTAAGCGATTGAAAACATTAGCAAGCGGGATTAAATCGACGTTGTCGTTAATACGCATGTACCAACCGTCAGTTGACACACCCGACGACCATTTTGCGTATAGCGTAATATCCATAGTTACGGTAGTATCGAAGGACCACAGACTTTCGGTCTCGTCGTACCAGCCGTAGAATACATGCCCACCATTAATAGGATCATTGGGTTGCGGTACGGCGCTTCCTGCGTGTACAGTCTGCGCGTACGTCTCACTGCCGTCGATTGTGCCGCCGTTAAGCTCGAATGTAACCGTTACGTTTGTATACGGAATGGCGGCAAGCGCGCCGATAAAGTGATCCTCACTCGCCTTAAAGTACAGCTCGACCATACTTTCGACAAGCGAGGTGCCGAAGTTTTCGCCCTCGTTCTTTGAAACGACGTTAGTGTTTTCGCATATAAACGCAGGAACGTCGCCGTCCACGAAGAACCGAAGCTCGTCGCCTACGCTCAGTGCGATATCAACCATAAACTCGTCTTTATATGTTCCGTCGTTAATTGACAAGTGATAGCTCATTTCACTCAGCACGCCGTTTACCGACACATGCCAAGCTTTTGCAAGCTCGCTCTTAATGTGCCACTTGGCGTAAAGCGTAGTGGTACCATTTACTTTATCGATATTAAAGTTCCAGAACCGAGTGCAATAGGAATCCGAATACCAACCGCCGAAAACATGTTCTCCGTCGTACGACGGGTCTACAGGTCTCGGAACGCTGCCGCCGCTTGAAACAAGCACGTTCTTCGTGCTACCGTCAAGAGTGCCGCCGTTAGCGTCAAATTTAACGATATTCTTTCCGTCCGTATCGTAATGTGCGTACAGAGTGAGCGTGCTTTCCATTACGGTTACTATGGTTTGGTCGGTGTATCTTGTACCCTCGGTCGGGTGGTCGAACCAGCCGAGGAAGCGCATACCCTCGATAGGCGGCGTAGGTTCCTCGTTAATGAGTCCGTCGCTATTAAGTCTTGCGCCCCAGCTTACGACTTCCGTATTGTTGTCCAAGTTAAGCGTACCGCCGTTCGCGTCGTAGGTTACGGTTATCGTGCTTATCGAGCCTTCCTCTACTCTGTTGACATACAGCGAATCCACGACGGCGTTCCAGTTGCCCAAAACGACGTAACGGTCGAACGTTCCGTCGTCGTAAGTAATCTTCTCGGCTTTGTTCACCGTACCGTACTTGTTTTCGGAAATATATTCGCCGGTCTTGCGGTCGTATGCGAAAACACCGTTTTCCTTACTGACCGTGCCGTTCGCGTCCCTATCCCTATACTGAACGCTTCCCACAAAGTGAATAACGTACGTGCCGGGGTTGCGGATAATGATGTTCATGTCTTGGTTGAACAGCGAAGTATTACCCGAGCCTGCGCCGCCCGTGTAGTTCTTGTAAATATTGCGCGGAATAAACCACAGCGTAGGCTCGCCGCCCGAATACTGGCCGACCGAGCCGAGACGGTACAGCTTTACTGTATCGTTGCTCGATGTAAGCTCTATCTCGATGGAAACGTCGATATAGCTCGGACCCTTGTAATCGACGGGCGTGCCGCCGTCGCTGTACGAAAGAGAAACGTCGTCCTCTTTGGTGTGGTACGCGGTAAGGCGCGAGGCCTTGCGCGGTTCCCACATGCCTATACCGTTAAACTCGCCGCCGAGATAGTAACCGAACGGCGCGCCGTAGCCGTCCTCGAATCTGTTGCGCCTGTCGATATTGGACGCCGTGGCGGTAAGCGTAAAAGCCGCTTGAATATCCGTTTCTATCTCTATGTCGAGGGCGTAATACTGCGCCGACCCGGAACCGAAATACAGCATTATGTACGTTCCGTCGATAAGGTAATCCTCGAGAAGATGCCCGGTATCCACGACGTCGTCCTCGCTGCTCGTTTTGGGCTTTATGTCGTTTAGAGTTTTACCCGTCGGGTCGTTATATATAAAAGGATTAGAAACCTCGCCCGAAACAACCGCGCCGAAAGAATCGGTTGCAGTGCGCTTTATGGAAAAGCTCACTACGCCTACGCCGGAAAGATCGGTGCCGTCAAGCGACTCCACGTCGAAATTGACGTAGGCTATCGTTTCCTCTTTTCCACCCTCGCGCGACACGCAAACGTAGTTGTTATATGTATAAGTGGTTTTACCGTCTGCGCTCGAGGTTTGAGCGTTTACTTCGCGAACAACCTCGTCATCGTGCAGCTTACCCGTCGAGGAGATGTCGGTTAACGCCGTTATATAAGGCGTAGCGGCCGTTATACGCGCCGTAGATGCGTAGCCGTCATAAATAGGCGTGCCATAATCCTTATTGTGAAGAGTAATAAAATTAGCCGCCTCTTTGGCATAGGTGTTCTTTAAGTCAAGGTCAATCGATTGATGATTATAGCTATTGTTTCCGCCGAAAGCAATAATCATCATCGGATAATCGGCGGTGGGAATCGTTTGTCCGTTGTCGAGGTTATATCCGAACTCCTTAACGGACTTAGGACCGCCGCCGTACTCGTAATAGTTTTTAGTCGAGTCTCCCGACCCTGTCCAAACACGAATACTGAATTTATTGTAGTCGGCAAAATCCCCGGTTGCGCCTTCTGCGAACTTAAAGTACATTTTACGGGTTGTGCCGTTGCTGTAAACTATATTGAACGGGCCCATTGTGTAACCCAAATCGGACGCGAATGCGTCGTACTGCGACGAGTTGCTCACGTATGCCTTGTAGCTGACGTACATCGTTTGGTATTGATATTCGTAGTAGAAGTCGTAATAACCGGTCGCTTTGATTTTCGCGGTGGACGCGGTGTTGTAGCTTGGGTGGTCGAAAAATGAAGTACTTCCATCTTTTACGTTGCGAATACGATCTAACGTCGTACCGTTATACATGTCGACGACGGTACCTTCGGTTAGGTACACGTTTGTAAGCATTTTTTCGGCGGAGTTGTCGTTGTTATCCTGCATGGCATAATAATCGGACATGCCGTCCGATTTTTGAACCTGCAAGTAGAATGTATTATCTTTAAGGTAGGGTTTGGGACCGCTTCCTTCCGCATAACGCGGATAATCAACATAGAATTGTCCGACGCTGCCGCTTGTTTCGACCGAAGCGGACCCTTCGCTTATCCATTTTGCAAACGACACGGAAACAAGCGCGGTCAGTAAAATAACCACGAAAGCAACAACGGATAAAATCAAAGTTTTTACACGCCTTGCGCCTGTCATTTCCCCATATAGTCCTTTTTGGTCTTTATATTATAGCACCGCCGAAAATCTTTGTCAATACCCGTCGTGTAATTATTTTTCGTAAGCGCCGAAAACGGCGTTCGATTTTCTTGCGCAGAGCCTATAAATGTGTTAAACTCTATTTATGAATAATCTCGAACTTATGCGACTTAGCGACAACGACGATGACGACGCCTTCGAGCAGGAAGACTTCGATCAGCGCGTCAAGTCCGATAAAGAACGCTACGACGAATTTTACGACGACGTTAAACAGCCGTCGCGTTTTATCAAAGAAGACTGGTGATGTAAAACCCCGATAGGGGTTTACAATGAAATTCGCCTTACGGCGAGTGAAATAGCTTCGCTATGAAATATTCCTAACGGAATATGAAATGTGCTTCGCACATAATAGACGTTTTCGTCGTGTGCACAACATTTTGTTATAGGGTGATACTAAATTGAAGGAAAATAAACTGGTTGATCTTTCGATTGATTTTTCACTGAAAATTATAAACATGGTAAAAGAAATTAAAGGGCACGTTTCACTTGTTAATCAACTGGAACGTGCCGCCACTTCCATCGGTGCCAATATTAACGAAGCAAATTATGCACAAATCAAAGCCGACTTTGTAACTAAATTGCATATCGCCTTAAAAGAATGTTATGAATCTGAGTATTGGTTGCAGCTTTTTGAAAAAGCTAAGTTAATCGAAGAAAAAACATATACGGAAATGCGAAATATTTGCGGAACTCTGCGAAGATTACTGATTACCTCGATAACAACGGCAAAAAACAATCTGGAAACTCAATAACCTTACCGTTGCAACTCCAATCTAATAGACCGCACAAATAATTAAATCGTAAAATATACTAACCTCTTATATGCGCAAAGCTACGCGAAGCGCATTTCATGTTGCGTCGACAACATTTCATATCGTCAGATATTTCATATTGCGAAGCAATATTTCATTGTAAAACAACAGGTTTTACAAACAAAAAAGAGACGGTGAAAAATTCATCGTCTCTTTTTTAGTGAAATGCGGCAGTTACCTACCCTCCCGGCCCGTTGCCAGACAGGTACTCTCGGCTCTACAGGGCTTAACTTCTGTGTTCGGAATGTGAACAGGTGTGTCCCCTAAGATATGACCACCGCAATGGCTCCCCGGACAGGACTCGAACCTGTGACAATTCGGT
>JAFLVD010000017.1 GCA_022508485.1 Clostridiales bacterium
TAAGAAAGTGTTTCGTCGGGTGAGATGTCTAACACGCTGTTCGGTCTACACACGACATTCGTCAAACCTTCGGTTTGTTATCTCTTATCTATTCTATTAGCCGCTTGCGGCGCCTAATCGGTTATTCCTTGTGCGGCCTTGATTTCGTCCTTTGTGGGGATATCGGAGGAAGCGCGCTTGCCAACAAACTGCGGCTCTATTCCTTCCTGACCGTCTACGAGGTAGAAGAACATATAGCCGTTTGCCCACTCGTCTACCGTACCGAAGTAGGTAAAGAAGCCGTTAACGTAGTCGCAGCCGAACGTTGCGGAATTGGTGCCGGTCGCAAGCGTCTGCGTCGTGCCGTAGCCGTCGAGGTTATCCCAAACGGGCGCGCGGTAGTAGTCGGACGACGAGCCGGTATAATAAACGTAGTTGTCCTTTACGGCGTAAATCGTGCCGGTCGCCGGCGCAACGGAGGACAGCGTGCCGTCCGTTCTGTAAAGGTTAATGGACGACGAAGCCGAAGCGAGGAAGTACACCTCGTTCGAGTTTCTGTCGGGACGGAACGGATAGACGGACGAAAGTCCGGAATTTGACACATTGAACGTGCCGCTTATCTGTCTGTTCTTTTCCTCGTCGCCGAGCTTATCCTGCTTCGCCTTATATGTGGGCGATTTTTCCATAAGCGCGTCGTGGAGGGAATCGTACGCGAGCACGGATTTGCCCTGAACGTCGGTGGTGTTGTAGAAAAGTATGCCGTCTCGAACGGCGACGATACTCTCGGTATTGCCGTTCATGGAAACGATAAACTTCTCGCTGCCGTCGGGGCGCATAGCCTCGATGACGGTGCCCGACTGAAGCTCGGTCGGCTCGTCGCGGACCGAACGGACGAAGTAGATAAAGTCCTCGGTCGTGTTGGTGTCGATGCCCTTATAGTAGGTGTCGCGCACCGGCAGGTACACAGAGGTAACGTCCTCGGCGTACTCGATGGGGTTGTCCGCCTTTTGCTTGGCGGTGTCGATACGGACGATAACTATTTTGGATTCTTCCTGCGTTACGAGATAAACCGACTTGCCGTACTTATAGAACGCGTACGGCGACGACGAGGTGTCCACGTCGTCCGCAGTCGTGTAAATCTTGGTCGGCTTCCCGCCCGAGAGCGGCATCATGAAAAAGTCGGTGCGGTCTACCTGGACGGTACCCGTCGAGCTTTTCTGGTTGACGGGCGACGCAAAGTAGACGTAGTTGTCGTAGATGAATATGCCGCCGTCGCCGTAGCCGCTTGTGCCTATCGTCTTGGGCGCGATTGCTGTAACGCCGACGACATTTAGCGGCTCGTCGAAATAGTCGGTGCTTTCGGTATACTTAAAGCTCATGCTATTTTCGTCGAGCTGAACTTCGAACGAATTGTAATCCTTACCCTCTACCTTTTTTCCGTTGAACTCGGCACGGTAAAGTCCGCCCTTTACGACCTCGCCCCAAACGTTGTTGGTGCCGTCGGAGTCGCTGTAACCGCGAGTCCCGTTAATAAAGTAGACGTAGTTGCCGTAGCCTACGGCGTTTCCGCCCTGGCTTGTAACTAAGTAGTGGGTGTCCTGCGCGGCAAAATCGAGCTTACCGTAATGATCGCCCGAGCACGCCGCAAGAGTGGGTGTGATACCGAGTACCGCAACGAGTGCGGCGGAAATTGTAATAACGTTCTTCTTTTTCATTTATGTCTCCGTGAATAAGATTATGTCCTTTTCGCCGTGCGCTAACCGCGCCGAAGCAAAAAACGTCAATCTTTTATCTTGAATGTTATCTTGGAAGCGAGCAGCCCCTCGCCCGTTATCTTTACCGTCATTCTGTCCTCGCTCGGATTTGGCTTAACCGCGCACATCGCCTTGCCGTCGAACGCCGGGCAGCTATCGTCCTCGCTCTTTCTGAGCATGGGATCCGCGTTTATAAATCCGACAAGCTCGCCGCCAGTTACGGTGGCGTTTAGCGTGCGCATGGCGTACGGAACGGGATTGCCGTCCTTGTCGCACACCTCGATACGGACAAAGCCCAAATCGCCGCGGCTTAAATAAAGGTTTTTGGTGGGGACCGAAAGCTTAACGGTCTTGGGCGACGCCGCCGATTTTAAAACGGTCTGCGCGCACTCGACGCCCTTGTAATAGCTGACCGCTACGAGCATGCCGGGATAGTACTCGGTCTTAAAGGTCGCAACGTGCTTGTTGATTTTTCCGGCGAGCTTTCTGCCTATAAGCCGTCCGTCGAGATAGAGCGCTACGACGTCGCCTGCCGTATACACCTGGACGGTAACGGTCTGACCGAGATACCTCGGCCAGTTCCATACGTGAGTGGGTTCGTTCGTGTCGGGGTCGAGTACGACGATGTATGCGGCGTTGCGGTTGCCGAGCATTATGCTCTTGTAAACGCCCTGCGGTTTAAGCTCGCAAATCGCGTCAAGGTCGCCGCGTGTGCAAACCTGTTCATTCAGCTTGCCGCCGCCGGGATAGTCGATACCGCACTCGGCAAAGTCGCCTATAACGCGCGAATTTTTTTCGGTCTCGTCGAGATTCTCGAACGCCTTGTCCGCCCTCGTGCGCGACCCTACGACAAACCTGCCGCGCTTAGTTTCCGCGTCGTACAGCGGATACAGATAGTTAAAACCGCACACGTCCACACAATCGAACGCGCCCGACGTGAGCGTGCCGAAAAGGTCCTTTTCGCGCGCGGCGTTTATCATAGCCGATTCCGAACCGAGATTACGGCGAATGCCCGCCTCTTCAAGCTCGCGCAAAGTGGGAAGCTCTTCGTGCGCGGATACCGTTAAGGGCCGCGACTCGTCGAGACCGCGAATTGCGCTCGCAATCGTCGCAATGACTTTATGCCCGTTGTTTCTGTTATAGCACTCGGGCACGTCGTCCGCAACGCCGTACAGCGTTACCGAGGGGTGCGCCCTAAGTTTTTTGACCGAAGCGACCGCGGACGGAATATATCCTTCCGGCTCGCCTGCAAATATATGCGCGTCGAGCGGCGCCTTTGCGGTGCCGAGCACCTCGAACAAATCGACGTAGGCATACATGCCTATATCGTCGAGCGCGTCGAGCGTTGCGTCGCACGGACATTCGGTAAACCTGACGGCGTTATAGCCGAGCGCTTTAAGCGCCGAAAGCCGCCTAACCTCGTTGGAATAGTTGCTTATTCCGCCGATAAGCGCGTCTGCGTGCGATACGTACGCGCCGTAAAGCTGCTCTATTTTTCCGTTAATATGAAGTCCGCGGCCGGTAAGCGAGCGCCTTACAAGTCCGAAGCGCGTATCCGCGGAAATATCGTCCTCGCCGTAAAGCACCGCCGCGTGAACGGAGTACATATACGGATCGTTAGGGGTCCATTCGTAAGGCTTGGCTATGCGAACGCGAACGGTATACTGCTTAACCGTGTTCGTCCTCGCGTAGATTTTGCGCTGTTTTTTTCCGGCGCGTTTTCCGCGCGCGTTGAGTACGGTGCATTCGAGGGTAAGCTTTTTCGCCTCGCCTATGTTTTTGACGGTAAAGTGAACGTCGGCATAGGTCTTGTCGCCCACCGTAGCGGTGGTAACAAACAGCGAACCGTAAGAAATATCGAGGTTTTCCGTAAGGTGAAGCTCGACGCCGCCGGCAATGCCGAGTCCCTTGTATTTATCGCTCATTCCGGGCACCGAAACAAGCTCTATCTGAAGCGTATTGTTAGCGGCGTTCAGCTTGTCCGTAAGGTCGATTTCGACGGGGGCATAGCTCTTTATTTTCCCCACGGTCTCGCCGTTGAGAAGAACGTCGCCGTAACCGCATGCACCTGAAATGACGAGCGTCGCCTCTTGGTCGGTTACCTTAGGCAGCTTTTTGGTAAAAGTCGCCTTTGCGGCGGTATGAAAGCCGTTAAGCTCGCCGAACTCGCAAGAATAATCACGCACAGCACGGGCAGTAACGTCATACGGCAAATCGCCCGTAAGGTCGGTCCCGGCGACCGTTATTACCCAATCCTTATTCAAGTCCATACTTTTCATATTCTCATTATAACAATAACACGCTCAAAAAGCAACTATATTAACGCATTTTTTGCATTTGTAAATTCGGAAAATACAAAAAACCGCACGTTTTAAGGAAAAACGGATTTTTCGGGTATTTTTTCCCAACCGACCGCGCTTGCCGCCTTATAATCTCACCGTTCACCCCCTTCACCTTCCCTATAACCTCTTCACTGTGCACTGTTAACTCGCCGAAGGCGCACCGCTCGAACTATCATATATATACCGAGCGACATGATATACGCGGCAACGCCGCCGCCGACGAGCGGATTTATAACGTCCGCGGCAATTCCGCCGCCGAACGCCGCAAACACCGTAGAAATAAGCGCGAATACCGAAATAAGCGCGTCGCACACGCCTATGTTTCGCGTAGCCGCAACGGCAAGATCGCCCGTTTTTCGCGCGCGGCGAACGTTCCCGAACGACAACGCCGCCTTTATAAACGAATACAGCGCAAGCACGGTCGTATAGACGACGGCGACGCCGAAAAAGTCGTACGAATTCTGTTGCCATACGACAAGAAGCACGACGGGGACCGTCGCCATGGAAAGAACAATCATCATCACGCCTGTATATAAATAGATTTTGTTTTTATAATCCTCGCTTGTCGGCCCCTCGGCGCGGCGCCCTGCCCAAACCGCCGCCGTGATTCGCGCGGCGACGAGCGGAATTCGGTACCAAACGAGCGCGCCCAGCCATAGCGAGCCGTTTAAAACGGCGACCACCGTGCCGAAAAGCGCATAAAGCAGATTTATTACGGCTGAAAGTACGCTCGTAACGTGCGAGCGGAACTTAAAATCGTCTATAAATCGGCGTACGTGCTTGTTTTTCATTATTCTGCACGGAATATCCCGAAAGGTAAGTACGAGATAGACCGACGCAAATAAAAGCAAAGTCGCGACGATGTAGATTATAACCGAAAATGCCTCGCCGCGAATATCGAGACACAAAAGCGCGACGCTCGCCCCAACCGTAACGGAGGTAAGCGACCACACCGTAACGCTTAACCAAAGCGGCGGTCTCAAAATAAAATCCTTTGCGCTTCGTTTAGTCATCACGATAAATTATTCCGCAAATACGAGTTAATTCAAACCCGATAAAAAAAGAACACCGCGCACAAAGCGCAGTGCTCTTAATTTAATTAACTTGTTTCGGCTTATTCCTCGGGCTGAAGCTCGTCCTCGCCCTCGTCCTCGCCGCCGTTGGGATTATCCGGGTCGTCGGGGTCGTCGGGGTTGTCGGGGTCGTCCGGGTCGTCGGGATTATCCGGGTCGTCCGGATCGTCGGGATTGTCGGGATCGTCAGGGTCGTCGGGATTATCCGAGTCATCGGGATCATCGGGGTCGTCCGGGTCAGGCTCTTCCTCGTGGCCCTCGCACTTTTCGCCGCATACGGGATCTGTGCAGTCGGTCAAGCACAATCCGCAATCGGGGCAAACGTCGTCGCACTCGTGCGGAGGCGGAACGTAGCCGGTGGGCGGAATCTGGTACGCGCTCTCGGGCAGAAGCTCGCTGATGTCGAGCGGACCGAAGAACTCGGAGATATTGTCGTACTGATTCTGAATACGTTCGAACTGTTCCATAATCTTGTTGTACTGATTTATGAACTCGCCGTTCGCGTCGTTTATAGCCGACTCACTCGTAACGTGTTTATTGTTTGCGAGAGTGTTGTTGTAGTTTTCGAGCATGACGTATATCGAGTCGTAGATACCGTTGTTGGCGCGCCAAATATTATTTATGGAATTGGAGGCTTCGTGGATATACTCGATGTAGGTCTGAATTTTTGTGGCAGGCATACCGAGGTCGATAAGCGTACCTGCGTCCTTAATGATCTGCGCGGCGGCGTTATTATAATCGAGGATTGCCTTTACCGCATTACCGAAGCCCATTTCTTTGTAGAGCTTATAGTTAATATAGTAGAGGTCCTTATCCGCCGGCTCTACGCCGTAGCCGTCCGCATTTTTGGTGTACGGGTCGCCGCTGTAATAGTTGAGGTTTTTAAGGTAGTTGTACATTTCGAGGTCGTGGCCGATAAGACCTGTGCCGTTACCGGGACTTACGTCCTCTTCCTTAACCGTAAAGCCGGATTTTTCCACGATGCGGCCGTACATATCGAAGTTGGGAAGGAACAGCGCGTCGCGAACGCCGTACGCCCAGCCCCCCACTGTCTTGGTTATGACAGAGCTTTCCATATCCGAGCCGATTGTCTTGGGACTTTCGGCGTCGGACGAAAGGTTGAGGAACAGCAGTCCGCCCATTGACGACACCATGACGAGAAGAACAAGCGAAACGACAAAGCCTTGAACCATGCCGACAAGAAGTCCGAACGCTCTCGTCGCGCCCGTCTTTTTCTTGTGGTTTATAAACGCCTTAATCATGGTTGTTACGACGATTAAAATAACTCTTATAACAATAAACAGTCCCGTGCCAACAATTGCGGAGAACATCAAAAACGCCATGTACAGCGCAAGACCCTGATCGGCGGTAAACTGCGGCGTGTATGCGTAATTTTTGATAATCTCGACAATAGGCGCAAAGAAGGAAGTGCCGAGTGCGGTCGGCGTTCCGGCCATTTCGTAGGTGGTCCAATCGATTGGATAATGCGTATTAAGCGTTTCGCCCAGTCCGCCGTAAATCCAAGTATACAGCGACCAACCGCTGTTTCCGAGAACGAAGGAACGAACCCCGTCTATTGTAAGCAGCGCTTCCGCAACGACGTTCGCCAAAAAGAAGGCTATTAAAAAGGCAACCACAAACGCGGCAAACCCCAGCGCCTTCTTCTTTACCGCAACGAGCACGCCGATAACGCCGAACAGCGCGACCAACGCGATTAAGATAATGTCTGATATTGCCATAAAAATCCTCCGGTAAGTCTATATATCCGTTAATCCAACGCCGTATTCGCGTTACCGATGCGCGTTCCCTCGGTATAATAGGAACAAAACAGGGCAACAATCGGCGTATGAAGTTTGACGTTTTACAACAAAGCTGTGATTTTGAGCTTGACTGCGCTCTTCTCACTCTCGGGTTTCGGCCCGTAATAATGTGCATAGGCTCGGACCGCGTTACCGGCGACTGCCTCGGCCCTATCGTCGGGCAAATGCTTGTCGAGCGCGGCGCCGACGCTTTTGTGTACGGCACCCTGTCCCGTCCCGTTACCGCGCTTAACCTAAAAGAGTCCTGGCGCAACATCAAGCGCGCTCACCCGAATAAAAAGGTGCTTGCCATCGACTCGTCGGTCGGCAAGGAAAGCGATATCGGAAAAATCCGCGTTACTTTCGGCTCGATTGCCCCGGGCAGCGCCGACGGGAAAAAGCTTCCCAGAGTGGGCGACGTGTCCATTACCGCGACCGTTACGGATTTAAGCAAAACGCCGCTGTCCGCAGTGAGACTCGGCGTAGTATATTCGCTCGCAAGGGACATTACGGACAGAATACTGCGCTGTATCACACTTTACAGTTAGATTATAATACTTTATACTTGAATTTGTCATTAATAAAACATTAGAATTTCATTAAAAAGATTACTTTGCCGCTGTTTTACACCGTTTTGCTTTTTTTTCGGCAGCCGCTTCACCGCTTATCGGCTTTACTTATTGCCATGCGTTCGTCGCCTGTTCGCCGTGCCGCTCGTTTGCTTTGCGACACGGTTTTTCATTATTCGTCCGCGATTGATAAAACTCGATACGTATTATACGGTATAATTTCGAGTATGAAAAGCACAAACCGACCGTTAAAAGACGAAGAGAGTTACTCGTCGCTCGAGCACGCCGAAAACGACCGAGAAACTAAATATTACTCCTCGCTTACCGATTCCCTCGCCGCGGCCGCACCCGTCGGAAGCGCGGTTAAGCTTATCGGGTGCGACGAGAAACCGCTGTTAAGCGCCGGGTACAGAATAGCCGAACGCGACCAGGACGTAACGGTAGCGCGTGGCGGCGAACGCGAGTTTTCGGAGGCGCGAAAAATATCTAATGGCTCTAAGCTGATCCTCGTCCCGACGCACGACTACGCCGCGGCGGCGACGGGCAGACACCGAGTAGAGAGCAATGCGTTTGCGCGAATGAAGGACGGCGCGCCGCCCCATTCCGTAGTGTTCGACGAGGCCGAGCTTAACAGCAACGCCGCGTCGGTGTTCGGCGAGTTGATCGCGCTCGATATGTGCGCGTACGATATGACTTTCGCGTCCAGAATGCGCGGCGAAAGCGTAGATACCATTACTTTTGAGCGCGTAGCAAACCTCTTGACCGCGACGACGGACAGCCTTAAAACGCACGAAAAAGACAGAGTATACGTCTCTCGCGTACTTACCGAAGCCGGAAAAACCGCCGCGGAAATTGTTAAGGACTGCCCCAAGCTTTTGCACTGTTCGGGCGCTGCACAGACCTACGAGGCTGTAAGGATGTTATACCGCGCGGAAAACAGACCGCTCGGTATGCGCGGCGAGACCGAGGCGGTAATATCCTTTGCGGTGTGCGATTTTTACATAAAAAACATAACGGACGGCGCGCTTCGCTTTCCGCCCGACAACGCGCGTCGGATAGACAGCGTCTGCGAATACTTCGGCGCGGACATTCGGTGCGCGGCGATTTATGCCGACCCCATCTATCCCCCTATAAAAATGCGGCTGTACGAATACCGCAGGAACGAGTTCCGCGCGGAAATAACAAAGCTTCTTGCGGCGGTCAAATCGCGCCAAGCCGCCGCGGCGCAAGTTTTTAAACGGCTGTACGCGGACGACGGGTACGGCATACGTTTGCTTATCGACAAAACCGACCTTCCATTATGCCTCGCGCTCGCCCCCGACGTTTTTTTCGGCGACTCGATGCTATCCTTCCTTAAACAAACCGGCAAGCTCGAAGAATACATAGTGTAAGTAAAAAGTGAATATCCGGCCGCTTATGCGGTGATGTTTTATTACTTCTTCACTATTCACTCTTCACTATTCACTATTCACTCGCCGTCCGCGCCGCAGGCGGATTATTATTCTTTCATTAAAAAAGCTCTCTGTTACGAGAGCTTTTTGTGTATGTTTTGTTATTTTGTTGCGGAATAAGTTACGAGCATGTATGCGTCGTTTCCGTCGGCATTGTTCGCCCAGTACTGTTTAAACGTGTAATATCCGCTCGTTTTGATAACGATGTTATGGTCGCTTGTTCCGTCGTCCGCAATCTGCGACGGCGCATTCTTAATCTTATCGTAACCTACGCCGACGCTCTTACTCGAATAGTTGCATCGCACTTTTACGACGTCGCCCTGTTGTAGATATACCGTGATGTTGTTGGTATAATCGCCCGAATCAAACGTCATAAGGAAGCCGTTATCCCAGCCGCCGCTTGCCCAGGTCATATTCTTTTCCTTAATCTCGCCGACTATATAGCCGCCCGTTCCGGCAGAGGAAGTCGCGCCGGTCGCCGGCCCGTAGGTAAGACCGGAATTATTGCCGGTAACCGGTTTATCGGGATTGTCAGGATTATCGGGATTATCGGGCACTTCGGGATTGGACCCGACGTCGCCCGTCGTCCAGTGCGCGTACAAATACAAGTCGTCCGTTACTGTCGGCATTGTCTTAACGATTTTGGTCTCGCCGTCCACAGCGTAACGCCAGCCGGCAAACTGCACGTCTGTGCGCGTCGTCGTTGCGTTCGGAAGGTTCTCGCCTGCCGAGTAGTTTGCAAACCATGCGTTCTCGACGAAGTACTCACCTTCCTGCGCAGAGGTCAATTTTGTAACCTTATCGCCTGCCGCAGAGTCGATAGAATAAGTAACGGAAGAATTATAGCTTCTGCCGGGGCTGAGTATTACCTTAGGCGCGGTACCAACCGCCGACGTCGAAACGGTGGGAGTCGTTTCCGCTTCGGCGTTCACGCTCGAAGCGATGCCTGTACAAAATCCGCAGAACGCGGTAGCTATTGCGAGCGTTGTCGCTATTCCTGCTATCTTTTTCATAATCGTCCTCCTTATCAGTTAGCGCCGACGTTTGCGCCTTGAACGGTGCAGCTGCCCTTTACGACGCACACGCCGTAACGGGGAACGGTAAAGCTCGTTCCGCTCGTGGTGATTGTTCCGTTGCCGTCGACCGCAAGCAGTATCTGTCCGTTTACGGTCATGTTGGAAGCGTCGCCGGCGTTGATAACGACGGTGTAATAGTCGTTGGCGTTAGTCTTGCTCTTAACGGTGTAGAACATCGCCGTGCCTTGAATGTTGCTGCCGTTGCGGTTTACTATCTGGCCGTTTACAAGCGTCGGGTGGTCGTGGCGAAGCTTAGTAAGCGCCTTTACCCAGGAAAGAAGCGATTTGCTGTCTGCTGCCTGCGCCTCTACGCTCTGAACGGAAGCGGTCGCGTTCAAGCCTTCAAGCTTAAGCTCGAAGTCGTCGTAACCTATCTTAAAGGACGCGTTCTTCGCTACGTCGGTGTACCACTTCATGGGCTGACGGTAAACTCTGTCCTCGTGCGGCTCGGCGTCCGGGCCGTCGGAAGCGGTCGTCTCATGCCCGTCCGATACGTTCATAAGACCCGTCATGCCTATCTCGTCGCCGTAGTATATCCAGTTAAGACCGGGAACGGTAAACACGTAGCCGTAGTACATGCGAAGCATTTTCAGCGTCTTTTCCACGGTAGCGGAATTCGCCTTGCTCACCGAATGGTATGTGTCCTCGGTGTCCCCCGCCTTTGTAACGTTCATGCGTTCGCGTGCGCGCGGCAGATCGTGGTTGGAAGTAAACAGTCCGTCGATATAGTTGGGATTGACGGTGCCGTAACCCTTAACGTTTACGCTCTGTCCGTTGCTTGTGTAATTGTTGCCGTAGTGGCCCTGAACCCATGCGGTAACCGCGCTGTTGATATACCCCGGTTCAAATTCCTGCGACCTCGCTATTGCGCGCGACGCGTCGTAGTAAAGGTTAAAGTTGAACTGCGAGTCGATACCTACGTAGTAGTTGGTCGTGTTGCGAGGGTTGCCCTCGAGGTTCTCGCCGACGAGGAAGGCGTTGGGATAGTTCTTTTTGAGTCTGCCGTTAAACTCGCGGTAGAAGTTAAGGTTGCGCTGTAAGTCGTACGAATAGTTGCCGTCCTCTACGCATCCCTTTCCGTCGTCGATATTGCCGGTGGAAGCGGTCTTGCCGCAGCCCACGACCTCGTTTTTCATATATATATGCTTAACCGCGTCGAGACGGAAACCGTCGAGTCCGAATTCCATCCAGTAGTTGCAAACGTCCACAACGGCGTCGCGAACGGGCTGGTAGTCGTAGTTAAGCTCGGGCATGTCGGACGAGAAGGACGAATAGAAGTAATAGCCGTCCTCTTCGGACCCGTTGCCGTTAAGCGGACCGTACCACTGCTTTTTCGCTTCTGCGGAAAGCGAGTTGTACTTCGCCTTGCTTATCCAGGTATAGAACTGACGGTAATCGATTTCGTTACCCTCGGAATCGGTGCCCTTTTCGAGGTTTTGAGATTTTACAAACCACGGATTGCTCTTGCTCGTGTGGTTGAGAACAAAGTCCATAACGATTTTCATTCCGTTCTGATGGGCTTTGTACACAAGCTCGCGGTAGTCTGCGACCGTGCCGAAACGCGAGTCTACCGAGAAGTAGTCTTTAATGTCGTAGCCGTGATAGTTGGTGGAGGACTGGAAGGGCGTAAGCCACAGAACGTCCACGTTAAGGCTTTTAAGATAATCGAGCTTTTCGATAATGCCGCGAATATCGCCGATACCGTCGTTGTTGCTGTCGCGGAACGACGCAATGAATATTTGATAGCCTACGCCGAGATTTTCATAGCCGTCCGGCTTTTTGTTGGGCGTGGGGTAAGTTTGGGAATTGTCGGCCTGGCTGTTTATAATGCCATCGCCGCTCGTGCGAGTCGCCGCCGCGCCTACTTCGAGGTTCTTGTACGGGTCCTCTATCTTCTTGTTGGTGAAAGTCTTGGAACCGCTGCCCACGTGTCCCTGCGTTACGAACCAGTGGTAGTCGCCCGTCTCGCGCACAATGTTTTCAAGCGTAAGATCGTTGTCGCCGCCGTCCGTTACCCAGAAGCCCGTGCCTTCCGTCCTCGACTTAATCGAGTGAAGCTGAACGCCCACGACTTTCGCACCGACGTAGGTCATGTCTTTATTGAGCGGAACCTTGTCGGTGCCGTTCCAGCCGGCGTCATGATATTCTGCGGTGAGATCGATGTCGTAAACCGCGCCCGACTCGTCGATTTTCATGGCGTTAAACAGCCTGCCGTTGTCGCCCTTCGGCCATGCCCAAAGTCCGAAGTCCTTGTACACCGCGGAATTGATTGCGGTCGAGTAATTGGGCGCGCCGGTGTTGGTCGTGCCGTTCTCGCTGTCGAGATGGCTGTAACGCTTGTAGTGAATGTATAAATGTCCGCTCTTCGCCCACGACGATATGTTGTCCTCGTACTTCTGTGCGATTTCGTCCTTTTCGGCGTTGGACGTCCAGTGCGCAACGAGCGTGGTGTCCTCGGAGTAACGCGTCGATTCGGAAACCTGCGCCGACCCGTTGAACCAGCCGCCGAACGTGTAGTCCGCGCGAGAGCCGGGAACAGGCAGGACGGACAGCATTCCGCCCTTGTTGATTACTTGATCCGAAGGGTCGGAAACGCCCTCGGCCCGCGCGTCGTCGCCGACGTCAAAGCTGATAGTAATCTGAACAGTGGGATCTTCTTGAATACCATCGTTTTCGTTAGGGGCCTTATCGCACGCGACAAACGAAAACGCCATAACCGCGCACAGTATAAAGCACAAAAACTTTCTGATTTTCATCCTTCTCTCCTATCTGCGATAATATGTAGTATATGCAGTATACACCCACGCCGAGTGTTTGTCAATATTTTTAAAAATATTATTGCAAAACCCGAGCGCCGCCGAAACGCCGCCCCTCGACCGAAAAGACTCGCGCCGCTTTGAACCAACGCACCAAACACACGCCCAAAGCCACCTTCTCTCTCCCGGCAAAACGTGTAATGCAAAGTAGCTCAAAACGCCCCTCGACCGGAAAGGCCCACGCCGCTTAGCATCGCCGCACCAAACACACGCCAAAGCCACTTTCTCTCCCCCGGCAAAACCTGTAATGCAAAGCGACTCAAAACGCCTCTCGACCGGAAATATGCGATAGAACGGAATATATGAAAAAACCTATAACGGCATATTGCTATATTTTACTTGACAACAAACTTAATGCGTGATAGAATAGTCAAGCTGACACGGCCCCGTGGTCAAGCGGTTAAGACACCACCCTTTCACGGTGGAATCATGGGTTCGATTCCCGTCGGGGTCACCAAAACGAAGCAATTCGAACTTTTTTCGGGTTGCTTCTTCTTTTTGTCTTTTTTCGGGATCGAGCGGCTTATCGGTTGTTTTCATTATGATTAAGAATCGCTCTCCGTCGAAGACAACTCCCTTAATAAAAACATCGAACATCTGCTTTATGTACGTTGTCGGCTAACTTTTCTTGCTCTCTGTAAAATGTATCTTCGTCTATAATATTTAGCTTTAAATTTGCTTATAAGAGCAGTTCGCTTTTTAGCATATAAAATTTCTAAACATTTAGACCTCTTATGTGTGTCGAATGTGCTTGAATTATTAGTCGGAATCTACTCCCGAAAAGCCGAACCAGTCGAAGCTGCAACGATAATGTTTCTGTACAAATTCATTATCGCGGTCGAGAGACTCGCCCAGCGACTCGTTTACAAAGAACTCGTGAATATAGTTATTAAGGACATCTTCTTGGAAAACATGATAGCGATTTAATGTTTCAAAATCATCCTTTGTTATACCGACAGCTTCTAAGAACACATCGGGATTTGCATTTTGAAAAATCTCGTTGAAAGTGGTTTCCCTATAAACCGATATGTACAGGAATTGGAACAGACGGGATATTAAATGCTGTATAACATTATTTGCGTTTTCTACGGTTTTGCTGTCATCTACATCGACCGGCCGCTTCAAGGCGTTACGAACAGCCTTCAAAAACGACTCTTTATACCAACGGTTATAGAGCGTTTTATTCCTGTATTCTTCCGGTATATTCTCGGCGTCGTTCAAGTATTCCTTCGTAGCATTGTCTATAACTTTCTTTTGCGTTCCTTCATAGTAAACATTCTTGCCGAGTTTTTCACGGAGCTTTTGAGCAAACTTAATGCCGTCGTCTTTACCGCATTGCAATTTTTTAATAGGCGCATTGACGCCGGATTCATAGCCCTTTACAAAACCGTTTCTGTAATATATAGCTGACGTTTCGTCATATTCGGCAGGAGTCAACTCCGCAATCAATTCCCTAATACGATTATCAAAAGCGGATTGAATATTCTCGTCGTCGAAATCAATAAAATCTTGATAATCGACAATGCCTTTCTCATGACCTTCTCTTTGTCCGCGTTTATTCGCTTCCGTTCCGAGTCCGGGCTGCGGTTCGCTTGCGCCTGTTTTTGTTTTGGGTTTAGGCAGTTTTGCGTGAGCGAATACATGCTTTATTATTTCGCTTACTTCGGGATCGTTCAACATACATGAAACAACATCGTCATCAAGCATTCGTGTTGTCGTTTCGAGATTTTGTATTCGCTTTGAAAGTGAAACACCTTTGTTATCGCCGAACAGAGCAAGGTTGTAGAAAACATCATAACCTATCGGGGACGACATATCGCCGTTCATAAAGATAGGCAGATATTTAACGATCAGCTTTGCCAACTGCAATTTTGTTGTTTGCTGGTCTTGAGATTGTTCCGCAAATTTTAACATTAGAGCGGCGGCTCTGTCTATATTAAAATCATAGACATACCCGGTCTTTTTCTTGATTTCGTTATGTACAACATACGGCGTTTGTATTCTGAAAATGGATTGAAAATATGTTTCGGGGCTTGCCAAGTCTTTAAGCACAAAAACACTCATCCACGGTTTGACGGTAACGCCTATTGTAAGTTTGTTTACTGTAATAGCAATAGTGCCGAGCTTCCCGGTATTTTCCGCCGCCTTCATTTCTCTATTTAGGCAATCAAGCGCTTTTTGGCCTGCGCCTACAAGCTGTCCGCTCAAATTGATTATTTGGTACTTGGAAAAATATTCTTCTCTGGTAAGCAGTGCGGCCATAGCTTCGCACGAATTGACAGTGGGCATAAGCCAGAGCGTATGAACATTGTTTTGCAGCATTTTAGCATTGCTGTACGGAAAATCCGTTCCGAATGTACTACGGCCCTTTATAATTTCCAACCACTTTCTTATTTCGGTTTCGTAAACAAACTCACACGGTAACGCAGGGTTGCTATCCCGCTTGGTCTCGAAAAATCTATTTAACGAAAAATACGATTTATTAAGCAATTTATCTTTGGAACTGACATTATCTGCCAATCCTCGGAACAACACCGACATATTGTATCCGAAAATTTTCATATCGGGAAAATACGCATATTCGGGATCGACCACCGAGAAATCGTCATTGTCGGAATTGGGGTATTTATTGCGTTGCTCGTCGAAATAGGAATATGTATAAGTATTGTCTTTGTCAAACTCACCGCGTGCAAGTGCTTTGAACGGCGTGCCCGAAAGGCAAATAGTTTTCTTGGTGTGAATGCCGAATTTCTCTATAACATTTTTAACGGTTTTATCTTTCCTTAATGTTTTTTGGTATTCGGCGTCAAAATCCTCTATCGTTTCCTGTGTGCGCTCATTCCAAGCCCCAAAATGATACTCGTCTAATATAACAAGTTCGAAATCAATCTTTTGTAACTTCTTGATTTTTTCTTTGACATCATTCGAATTGCTATCTTTACCAAGATAATTTTGCAAACTCAAGAACAGCACAAACGGATTGGTAACGCTTTGCAAATCAAAGTCGGAACGCCGTATATTCGCATCCGTATAATAATCATAGTGCTTTTCAATATGTAATAAATCTTCCTCCCAGCTTTCCTGAACTGCCGGAACAAAGGTTAAAATCAATACCTTTTCGATATTGTTTTCTTCGCAGTATTTATAGGTAGTGTAGCACTTACCGAACCGCATTTTGCAATTCAATAAAAACCGCTCTCCAATCGGGTGCTTAGAAAAATAAGCAGTAAGTTTATCTACGCACTCGCGCTGTTCTTTTCGCGGTTTGTATATTTTTCTTTCCGGTGACAAAGAACGACAGCGATTAAAAACATCAACAAGCTCGTCGAGCGGAACATTTATAAACCATTCTTGATTCTTTTCGGTTATGCCCGCGTTCATATAAAGGATTTCGTCGTGAACATGATAATCCTTAAACGATTCGCCCGTAGCATCCAAGCATACGCCCCAATAGACAACCTCGCGTTCCTGCCCGTACTTTTCATATTGTTCGGGCGTAAGCGCAAGCTCGTGTTCCTGCATCTTTATACGCTTGCGAATAGCATCCCAAAACACCTCGCCGGAATGACAGGTAGCCATACCAACCTTGTAACCGTGCATGGGAAACTTTGGAAGAAAATAAACATACAAAACGATCAGTTTATTTTCCGTATTGTTTGTTTCGTCGAGAATATATGTCCGGTATTTATCGCCAATCGAATCAACGGTATTTATTTCGGAAGATTTATTTACAGTTACCATAATTCCTCCGTCTTACTCCATCGGTCTTATCATAGACTCAATGAAATCTATTTCCGATTGATCCAGCCCGTATTTTTCGTATAATTCTTTATCTGTCCAAGGTTTTGAAAAATCTTGCATGGGTACTAATTGATAAACGCCTTTAGGCGCGTTTTGAGTATTTTTCTTTAACAGCACGAGAAATCTGAAAAATCTTGAAGTCATATAGCGTTGTATATTTTGAACTACATTCAAATTGTCGTCTGGACCGATAACAAGATATGTTTCCGTGCAACAAGTTTCTTTCTCTCCAATAAAAGGTTTACCGATAACTAAATAGGGAAAATCTCCTCGTTCACCGTATGCTTTTGCCACAAGAACTTTATATTGCTTTACCCATATATCGTTTTGTCTTATGCAGTTTTTCGATACATAGCCATTTTTAGGGTAAGCGTAAACTTTTATTAAATTTATGTCATCATTTTCATCGTGAATATGGTCATCGGCGTTTAACCCAAACGGGCGTCTTGCGCTTACAATAGTTTCAAACGATTGTTCATTTAAAGCCTGAACTTTTCTTAATATAGAAATAGATTGATTGAATCGTATAAAGCTGTCTGTATTTTTTTCAAGCAGTGGTCTATCCATTGTTGTAACATTTTTCCCAATATGAGAAACGACAGAACAGTCTCCCGGCGTACTTCGGTCCCATAAAAAGTGACAAACACCACCTGAAATATCAACTCCCGGAAAACAATCCTCCGCATTAAAATAATCTGCAAGTATTTTAATGCGGTTATCATGTAGCATTTCATTTCTGAAATCATCCAATCCTTTGCCGCCGGCAAACCAACGAGCAGGAATTATCATCGAAATATAACGCGGTTCTAATGTCTTTGCTTGTTCTACAAACAACTGATATATCGGCATAGCGCTTGTACCCGTGCCGCCACCGTCACTTAATTGATACGGTGGATTTCCTATTATAATATCGAATTTCATATTTTTGTCTCCGTTAAAGAATGTATCTGCGAGCCAATATTGTAATTCAATGGGATGGTTAAAATGGATAAATTGATAAGCATATTGCTCGCGCTGCAACGGATCTACATATTTACTGTCGCTTCGCACGCCGCAATGAACGCACTTACCGTCTTTTCCGAATTTATGTACGGCGTCGGGCGTTTTAATATTTCCTTCTGGCGTATCGAACCAAGAGCCGTTGCCTATTGCATAGCCGTTTACATAGTGTCCGTCGTCTGCCATTATTCCGTCACACTTTCTCGTAGCGTCGCTGCAATAGTAAAGCGTGCGACGGGCAACATAGGAAGTGAATTTAGTCAACCCGATTGCATATATCATATTCTGCAAAATATGCTTACGGCGTTTTTCTATATCGGGGATAATATCGCGCAAACCATTATCGAGTCTAATTGCTATTTCGCGTTCGAAAATACCGTTTTTAGAGCACGGGTTAAGCCATTTATAATTTGGGTTATGCCATACTTCGTCAGGCAGTGCGTCAAGCATTTCGTTACACACTTTTGCAGGAGTAAAAACCTCGTCGTTACCGACATTGGTTATTGTTTCCAAAATATCAAAATTCTCTATGTAATCGTATGCGTTTTCCACAGCTGAACGGTGTTCGCTATCAGCTCGCAAAGCGTCGTTTTGATTATTCGGCATACAGCTTCCTCCTTATAATTTTCCGTTACCGTTTAACAGCGAAACAAATGTAATGTTTCGATTTTTAGCCCAATCTTTTATCAAGCAATATGTTCCGTTATGTTTATTGATATTTTCTTTTTCGCACCCCTCGCATTTTATAATATCTTCTTCCGTTCCGAAAATAGTGTACTGCACTATTCGCATTGTTTTACAGCTGTTAGGCACAACGCCCTTCATGCCGTCCATTTGCCAAATGTTCCAAGAAATTATTTTTGCTATTTCGCTGAGCACCGATTCTTCCGGCATAACATTGTATTTTAACAAATAGTAATCAATAAAAGTGTACAGCAGGTTTTCACGGGCAATAACTACATTATCCCCTTGATAATCGTAGCCGTAAACACTCTTATATGCCGAAGTTACGCACCCAAGCCATTCTTCGTCGGTTTGTGCACTTTCATTTATTACACGCAGTTTACGATCCAATAACCCGATACGGCGCTCAATGTTTATCATTTCGCCGGATACGGAATCATACCTGCTTACAAGGTACGGAGCCTCGCCGCAACACACTTCGAGCTGCGTTGCATTAACATAGTCGCGCCACGATTTATTTTTTTCGTCGGGGAATACAATTCGCTCTTTATTGACAATCCAATTATTGTTTTCTTCGGTATTGAACGGCGCTTTATGCCCGAACCAAGCCTCGTCAACTAAATTGTTTTGTGCATTACATAACCATGACGGAGTAAAAACCTCGCCTTTGTCTTTCGTGCGTTTTAGAATTTCCGTCTTGGATTTTTCAGCACGAGGCTTTATAATACTGCCGCGCTCGTATGTCAATGCTTCCGTAGGAATATTGTCAGTTGCTCTGTATCCACGGCGACCGTAAATACTCGTCCCCCAAAGTAAATGCTTCTTTGTCGTTCTGTCTATCAACAAAGTTTCGATTATCTCTTGGGATAGTGCGCTGAAATAGCTCTTTTGCATTAAAGTTTCCACGCGATAATTATAGCATATATTTCGCAAAAAATAAAGTGTTAGCTGTCCCATTTTCGACAAAATAGCTTATACGACGGAAATCGATTGACTTTCACCATAAGGCGTGCTATACTAAGCCTACCATAAAGAGTGTGCGAGGGACTGCCCCGGTGACCACACAGCAACCTACTTATGCAAGGTGCTAATGGCAGAACGATGGGTAAGCTATTTGTAAGCCTGTCGGACGATGGGCTTTTTTCGTGCCTCTTTGTGGAATAAAATCAGAGATGTATTTTTATGATTAACTTCACTCAACTCATCGTTCAAACCGACAAAGCTACCATTGAATGGCTGGAAAGTCAAGGCTATGCAAATCCACACAAGTTGCCGAAAGATTATGCTTTTTCGGTTTTCATCGTGGACTTGTTGCGCAAAGAGATTTTCGGTACAAATACGACCTGCATGGCGGCATCCGGTTCTTGTGGCAATCGCCCGATAGTTTTGAATTTCGAACAGCTAAAAGAAAAGCTATCAAACGGCTCTCATTAAATCACCCCACTACAATAACAATAATGCCAATGATATTGACGAGCGACTCTTGAAAGCAGTCGAGAACGAGATAGTCAATGTCTGCCGAATGTTCACTGTGGGGACGCATGGACAGTTTGATAAACTTTCTCTTTGGGCTTGCCGTTAACTACGAAAGAAATATACCGACATAGATGTTGAAGTTGTTCTAACTAGCCTACACGCCATAGACAAAAACGAGGAATGGGATTGCATACCCTACTCCGATGTTAAGACGGTGATGTATGAAATAGAAGATACACACTTTAAGCGGCAGATTACTTTAAGCAATCAATTGATGACTGATGCCTGCGATTCTCTAATTTGCTATGTTGATGAAAAGGCTTACCGCAGCGGTGCTAAAACTGCTTTGAACTACGCCAAAAAGCGTGGACTGAAAATAATCAATCTCTGGCGCAACACAGATCAGCCGTTTTACGGCATGACAAAAGAACAAATAGAAAATATTGGCAAAATGCATTTAGAAAAAATAAGAATGTTTTCAGAATACGCGCATTAATCTTTTGATAAGAATATCTTTGCTAAATACTAACAACCGTGATACTTTCATTTATCGGTATAATCTATTGATTTTGAAAGCCTTTCATTAAAATCGACTTCATCGCATATCATGGTCCAAACAATTATTAAACACATCAGCCTTTTCGATATCGATTCGGTACATCCTTAGTCATTATTCAAATATGAACTTATAATTTTAACTAATTTTTTATACTTTAAAATTCCTGTTAACAACTGCAGATTGTTCGCATATTCAAGAGCCTTAATAAGATCAAACTTGCGTGATTCATCCGTATATGACTCTTTATTATGTTTGGAAAAAGCTCTATTGAGCAGAACACCCATCCTCTCATCCATGCCGATTATGGTGGGCACGCACTTACCGTCCTTTACTATGTTATGCACTTGCTCGAAAATGAGAAGCGCTTCATCAAAGTACTTAAACGAATCCGCTTCCCCTTTAACTTCCGATATCACCGCAATGGCGTTGGTTGCCATTGCAAACAGCCACTTATCCAAATCGGTATTGCCACCTGCTTCGCGCACATCGATACAACAATCTAAGGCGTTGTGATAAAATTCGCATGCTTTTTCATAATCGCCTTCCCGTTGGAAAATTCCGCCAAGCGTGATATAGTTAGACGCCAGCTCTCTGCATGCCATACATTGTCCGATTTGGCTGTAATTGTCAAACAACTTCAACTGATATTCACAATCTTCAAGCAGGTTCTCGACAAGCTTGAAATAGCTTCCAAAATAATTAACCGTCAGAAAAAACTCACCATAAGGATAGACCTCACTATCGACTATTCCCAATGCTTTTTTATAGAATTTCTTGGAAAGGTTTGTGTTTGAGGTTTCAGCGATACGTGCTAATAATTCATAACAATTTATACAGGTATATTTTTTTTCCCATCCGCTGAGTTCTTTACAGGAATTGGAAATTAAATTTATATGTGGTAATAAAACATTGTATGCTTCAGATGCATCGCCGTTGTGCTCATATGCTGCCGCTAAGCTATAGTACAAGTCAAGGGCCTCATTTTTAAAACCGTATTTATTATCTTCTTTTTTATAGTATTTTTCGGTTTCAGTGATACAAAGTTTTCTAAGCTTTATTTCGGCTTTATAATCACCTTTCTTGCCGCATATATCGGCACCTTCGCGAATTTTTTCGAGCGCTATATAGCCGTTAGGAACGCTAAAGCCGAAGAGCCGCGCTTCCCTCAGCCAATCGCTGTTGCAGATATTTATCACAACGCAAACGCACTCGGCGACCTGTGATGAAGTTATTTCTTTATCCGCCCATATATCGGGCAGAATGTTGAAAATCCGCACCGAATAATTCGCCATAATTTTATAATCATAGCTATCGCTTTTGTAATTTGAAAGATAGAAAAGCGGCGAGTCAATACACTTGTATGCTTCTGCATGATCGCCCAGTTTTACATACGCTTCTGCCAGACCGACAAATTGCCCAACCCCTTCGAGGCTCAAGTCAAAAAAAGACAATGCGGGTGGTTTTTCGTATCTTGATATGTACTCATTTATTGTCTCAATTCCTTTACGAAAAATATCCGCAGACTCTTTATATCTTTCCGACAAAAAATAGGCTTGTCCCAAAAAGTTAATGGTTTTAATAATTTCCTGCATATAAAACTGTGTTTTTAACCCCGTCTTTTGAAGCCGTTCGAACAGTTCGTAGGCCATTTCGGAATATTGTAAGGCAATATCACAATCTACAGATAACAATTCTTCTGCGTATATTCTGTAGACGTCTGCAAGCGCAGAGTAGATAGAGTCATTTTTTATGACTTCAGCAATCCGCTCCATCAATGGAATATTCTGCAATGCATTTTTCAATAGTTCTTCATCACTGAATCGCGATATATATTCTTTTTTAGCAAAACTTTTAATAGTTGCGGAGATTTTATCTTGAAAGCCGTACAGAGATTGCATGCTGTTTTCGGAAGCTAAAAGCTTCAAACAGAATAGGTGGACGCTATCTATGTGCGTTGTAGCAATATCAGAGTCATATAGTTCTTTATACAGATCGGCATATGTCCAAAGCAACGCTACAATGCGCGCAGGAAGCAAGTGACCGTTTTCGTAATTATACATTATAAGGTCATAGATATCTTTCAAACATGAACATGCTTTCTCATGAAAATTATTATTAACTAAATCCCTTATGTAAATTAGATACGTATTGAAAAAATCAATAATCTCAAAAGGGCTGTTATAATCGTATCGCTTAAATAATGCGACTGCTTTTTCTCCTTCTTTAACAGGATCGTATTGCTTACCGTAATTATGACTGTAGTACGCAAGCCGCGCCTGCGACAAAATTATATCGCTACTACTTACTTCATCAGGATAGTCGGCACAAAATTTAACAGCGGACTCAAATAAATCATGCATGAGCGAATATGCACCTGGTATTGGATTGCTCCAAATTTGGTGAATGATGAATTTGATTGTTCTTTCCGTCATTCCATATAGCTTTCCGCTCTGTATTATTGTAAGTAACCATCCTAGTTTATCGTAGGTTGAAAGTATAAGTGCCCTCAAAAATGAAGCATCATAGGTATATTGTTTTTCTATAAGCTCAATGGCAAACCTCTTATCCCCTGCGTAGTATGTATAATAAAAAATATTTGTACCACGGAAAGGGTCATTGACAGGTAAGGTGCGCAGATACTCGAAAATTTTCCTCTTATTGCATCCTACATCAATTTCTTTTTTGATAGATTCTTTTAACTGAGAATCGATAAAATCTATTGTTCCGTCGTTACGCTCTGCAAAAATCTCATCAAGATAATTGATAAGAATGTAAAAGTTTACATTACTCCATGTAATATTTTCCCGCGTAAGAAGCACCTGTAAATCGGCCACCCTCAAACCTTTTTCCGCCGCGGCAAGAAAAGATACTGCGGAATTTATCTGCGATGCGTCCGTTCTTTCCGCCACAAGATTTATCAGTTGACGGGCAAATTCTTCTTCGGTGTCAGGGGATTCGTTAATAATCTTTGTGAATAACTTCCTTTGGCTTTGCAACCCCGTTCCCTCTTTAAAGTCATCTGCGTTTAACATGGAGAAGCGTTTAAGTAGCAGATTGAGATATTTAGGGCTTTTATTTCCATGCCGTGCGACGATTTTATTGATTATTTCCGTTGAAAGCTCTTTTCCCGCAGCATTTATATTTGAGCGCAACATTTTTTCAGCATTGCTATTTTCTGATGTAACAGCAATATATTGGGTCCGATGATCGGAATGAAATATATCTCTATCGAATTGAAACGAATATATAAATTTAATTTTATTGTATTTGTTGAAAATTATAGGAATATCATAACCGATTTCCCCATCCCTGTTTATCAAATCCGCCCCGTCTACAAACATAAACAGCTCCGGCAGATTAGGGTTATTATCGTACATATAAAACAGCTGTAAAACTGTTTCGTAGGCTTCATTCTCTTTATCTTTAATATCATTCAAACTGTTGATACGCGCTACTCTGCCATCTGAACCAAGCAATTTTTCAAGATATGCTATCCATTCGATATAAATCTCCGTTTTGGTTACGCATCCACCCGAATTATCGCATATGAATGGATAGACATTTACACCCTCCTCGCGCTTCAGTTCTGCCTCTTTACATAAAAGACAGCTTTTACCTATGCCCGATGGACCGTGCAGAATAAGATTACCACTTGCCACAGATAGACTTTTTTTACACTGATCCAAAAGCTCATCCATTCCGCAAAAATAGCCAGCCTTTTTATGTACATACAACCAATGCCGCTTTGTTGCGCGTTGTTCGGCGGTCAATTGCGACATTTTTAAAAGGCTGGGCTCCATCATTTGAAAAAGCTTCTCTTTGAGCTTGCCACAGAATGCGTCAATGCCTTCTACTTTACCTTCGCTCCCTGCCCCGGCCCAAGTGAGGGAATAGTCCACTACATTGTTGAGATTGAGCTGTTTACTTTTTTTACGAATGTATTCTTTTAGATTGAAAAGCTTTCCCGAATCTTCAGAGTTACCATGATACCTTTCGGGAGCACCGTCTATGGGCTTGCGGAACATAAATATCGTACGGCGAAAAAGGTCGTCGGCGGCGAGTGGACCAAAACAAACTTCAAGATGGGTATAACTTTTATCTCTGACCTCTTCGTCGGTAAATTTATGCCTCTTACTATTATCGTTCATCCGCTTTAGCACATCGGCAATGCGACCTTTATCTGGGCCAGAGCCGTATCTCTCCCCGAGCATCACTATCATAAAGGTTTCGCAGTCGTTTTCGCTGCATTTGGAGATTTCCTGAAAGCACACCTCCAAAATTCTACCCATTCTGCCTTCTTCATCAATATCCTGAGTGTTAATACCCCAACGAAGATCGCAAAAGTCAAAATTCTCTCCAAGAATCTCCACCTTTTTGCGCAATTCTGGGAGAACCTGCAACTGTATTCCGTCACGCTCGGCGTGCATATCTGCAAATGTACTGGATATAAATACTTTAATCATTTTTGCTCGTATGTAGGCAAGGACTGTTATATTTTTTCTATTAACTCTTCCTCGCTACCATATCTATTTTTCCACCAATCTTTAATATTAAAGAAATCAATCCATATTATCCCAATCTTAACTGTTATTCAGTTTATCATCACTTAATGTATTTAGAACGAATATTTGAGCATGCTTACATTTCTTATATTGTTGTAACATATGTATTCACACATAATTTATAGTTAACCATTAGGATTTAAAGATTTGATAATAATGTTCACAAGCCCATCTAAATCACCCGGCTCATATGGAATTCTCCACTCATTTCTAAAATCAAAAAACATTTGTTCCTTACCCATATATTTAGCTTCGGATGGTGCAAACGCCTTTACATCTTTCCCTTGTTGCTTCATTATGCCCATTTCATATATTACATTTGGATTTACGATTAACTCTTTTCCATTAGCAGCGAATAGAGCTATCGCTTGTTTACACATATACATTTTAAGCCAATACGCTATATCAGGTTTTGCTCCGTTCGTTAATTTCGCATATTCTGCGCCATCAGCTTTAATGATTTCAAATCCCATCTCAGATTCCTTGGTTTTCAGTTTGTCAAAAACTTGATTAAAGAAATCATCGAACGGCATAATAAAAAATATTCTTTTGTGGAAACCTGCAATACCAACTCCTTTAACTCCATCTTGCTCGTTCAAAGCCATTTGTAATTTAGATTTATACTGTTTTATATATTCTGGTAAATAATACTTTTCACTACCTGAAACAACAAAATAATTTGAATTCTTCTTCTCTACCAATTCAATAAGCGAGCTTATTTGGCGTCTTAAATTAGACTCCGCATTACTATAGTCACTACCCTTGAAAATTATTGTACCTTTATAATTTATTGGAAAGCGATTTCCTTTGGGACAAGCTTCTATATAATCATTAAAAAGTTTATCAAACTTTTCCATTGCATTAGATGAACGATATGACTCGATGTATTTCGAGTCAGTATAAATAAAGATTGGCACAACATTAATTTGTCCATTACTTTCATATTTTAACGACAAATCACGAATTACATTTTGGTGACGTACAATTAAGAAAAAGTATTCCTGTTCACCAGTCATGGTATCATTGTGTTTATCGTTTAATAAATAATCAAGCATTTTCGTATCAATAATGTTGATTTCATCATCTTCTAAAGGTGATCCTGTATCTTTATTTTTTAATCGAGGATACGCATAACAAAAATATCTACTATTTATTCCCGATCTTTTATATGTATTTAACAGTTCCTCCGCCTTGTTCGGAGTCAATATTGTAGTTCCCTCTTCCCACGTTTGTTCGTCAAAAAAATAATTTGTTAAATCAAAAGGTAAATACCCTTCGTTCCGTTCTTTAGTTGTTATTTTTTTTATTATATGCCAGTTATTTTGACATTCACTTAACATATTGCCAAGTGCAAGTTTTGCGTCCCCAAACGCACCATCAATTAAAAACAATGTTTTCATATGTATTTTTTATCCTTTTCTTGTTGGATTTTTTTCTTGAATAGAATAATACCGATGCCGCAATCTGTTATTGATGGCCTTCTGAATACGCCGGAAATAACCCCTCAGAATCGAATCAATAAAAGCGCCCGTTCGATTCGCACCATCAGTTGCTTCATATTCCCACTCATTATTTTCATTTCTCTTCAAACCAAATCGCACTGGTAATTTATCTTTATCATCTATGCTTATATCGTGTGATGTTTCTATAATCAGCTTCCCATCATTTGTTAATTCATATCGAAATTCCAAACTATCCCCCTCATCTGGCAACTTCTTCATCTTTGACTCACAATCAACCAAAACAATAATTCTTTTATGTAATGCTCTAGCATATCCCAGCTCCCAACAGCAGTTCGGATTAAAGTTAAACGAGTTTTGATTTTTATCTGTTAAATCAACAATAATAAGATTAGATCTTTCAATATCCTCTTTTACACTTGGTACTATATAATTATCAGTGGATTCCGGTTCGTATTGTACTATCCTAATTGGATTGCATTCTGTTAAATCATCTGACGACCCTAAAGTATATGCATTTTCATCAGGATCTGAAAAACGCTTCTTTACTTGATAATTTTCAGCAATTAACTTTCCAATATGATTAATTGCATCATATACTACCTTCCCACGTCCATTATCACCCTTTTTACTGAAAGGTTTCGCAAAGAATATTCCACTTTTTATTTTTTCTTGACTCGTTTCATCAATTTCTAATTTAATTGGTATGTGTTTATCGTCATTAACATCCCACTGTCTAATCACCAACGACTCCCACTGTTTTTTAAAATTATCAGTCATATTTTCATATGATGCGATATTTGTAAATACATAATCAAAACCTGCTATGCTTTTGCGTTCTCCAACGTTTTCAAACAGCTCGTTTATATACTGATTTGTAACTTCGACTTTACTACTGTCACCATTGACGCATCCGAATAAATACATTGATTTAATAGCATAGCTCTTTTGATAATATTTATTTTTATATTTATTATGTGAACCATTTTTACAATCCACACACACATTTCTTATGCGTTGTATCGCGTCAAAATCAGTACATACGAGTATATAATGTTCATCGTCACTAAAAGCAGCCTCAACCACATCTTGCTCCCAAATGTAATAAAACCTTTCTCCGTTTCCTTTATCTAATTTTGGATAAATAATTTTTTCACTTCCGAATTTTTGTTTCAACGTGTTTATATTTTTATCCGTATCTACTCCGTCTATAATTTTATTTAAAAGACCATTTATTTCTGGATTATCAGGGATTCGCAAATACAAGTCCCTGTGAGCAATCTCTATTGTTGCTGGTTCTCCTGCGGGATTATTTTCGTCAACTTTAAATGCCCCCCCTTCCATGTTTTGGGATCCAGTATACTTAGAAATAGGATTGAAACCATACTCTTTTATCAGCATATCCCTAAATGATTTTTTCCCAGACTGTGGTGCTCCTGATAAAATCCACAACATATTAATTCCTCCTCATGTTATCTTTTTCGTATGCACGAAATAATCTAAATAGTTGGTCATACAACTCTTCAGCTTTATTTTCATATATCAATACATGGTCAAATAAATCAAAATTGCGTGAAAATAACTTAAATTCTTCATCTACAATGCCGGGATTTTCATAATTATGTGAATGCACATATACAAGAACTACCAGCCCTCCGAATTTATTACGTATATCATTTATGGTGTCTGCATCACTAACTACAACAACTTGAAATTTACCACGCTTTAGACCATCCCAAATATTTTCCGAAGAAAATCCATATATATTTCCATTTCGTTCATAAACAATATCCCCATAACATACTGTGCCATCCTTTGCCGTAATTCGAGTGCCTTTATCTGTTTGCTCAAACTTACAATCGCAAATCATCTCATTACCGTCATCAGATTTATGAGCACGCGATGTATATTTAGGGATAATTGAAGCATGAAGTGTTCCCATACTATCTACCGCCTGTATTATCAAATCCTTGCCATTTGAATCATTTTTGTTAGGAGTATTCCCAACTATAACAAACAATCTTGCAGTATTCTTTTTATAAGATTCATTTTGAATTATTTTTACATTCGTTCGTTGCATATGCTTATCCCTTTAATTTACGACCAGCGGCTTTAATTTTAGCAACAATATGATTAATTTGCTGTTTTGTATACTGTAATTCACTTGTATTTAGTACAACATAATCAAATAAAGAAATGTTTTCCGTATATATACGGAAAATAGATTTTGCTTTGTCAAATCGCAATTGGGCGCTCATTCTAATAACTTCTTCCGATATTTCTTCTTTCGCTCGCCTTTTTTCTTCATTAAGAAAGTATTCAAAGTCTGGCGGCCTACGATACATAAAAATTGATATCACCTGCGGAGACAAAGCTGTGCGTACATCTTCCACTGCACGAATATCATTAAGCACTATTATTGGGGATTGCCCCCTCTCCATGGCATCGTATAAATCGTCGAAATGAAATCCATATCTTACCCCATATTGCTCATAAACAAGATCGCATTCTGGAGGTATTGATTTAACACATATTGTATCGTCTTCTGTTTCGCGGGAAATACGTGTTGAATACTTTTTCAAAACAATGGGATGAAATTGTTCGTCCTCATGTGCCGTTATAAAATCGCGGACCGTACTTTTACCACATTGCGAGGGCCCCGTCATAGTAATAACGAATGCCATATTAATTTTTCTCCGAACGTTTTTTCATCCGTTTGATTGCTGCGACACATTCTTCAATATAATCGAGTATTCCATCCGAATTATGTAACACTTCAATCATGTCCGGAGACAGTCTATATCCTTTTGACGGCATTTCTCTTATATCTTCAATTTCTTTAAGCAAAAAGTCTGAGTTCTCAAAATCTCTCTCTACGCTTTCTTCTGTGAGCGTATCAGCCGCTATAAAGAAATATATATCAGCAATAACGTTTAATTGCTTTTTCTCATCTCCTTCAGATACATCTATTCCATACTTACGCATAAGCTCGGGAAACGTAATATTAGCGTCACCGTGTGAAATCCCTGCTTCTCTTGACTCATCCAAAATATATAATAGGTCTGTTGACTCTATGCTATTTAGAATATGCTCATCTGTTTTTCCATAATAAATTCCTGTATTTTTTTTATAATATTTATAACTTCCATGCACCAAATCTAATATATCTTTATCAGAAAAATATTTTTTTAACTCAGCCTTATCAATTATCTCCCCGTCCTTTCGAAACACCGGTTGCATTATTCTGTCTGATGAGCGTTGCCTGCGACCTGCCAATTCCTTTTTTTCGTTTCTGCCCTTATTATATGGCAATCTAAAATAAAACCACTGGTTAGGATGATCTGCTATTTCGGCAAACGGCATTTTGCCGCGCACTTCATTATTCCAATCACCTAAAAATATAATATCACTAGTATCTATAGCGGAAAAATGATTCCCGCCGACATGAGTTTGTGCAACGCCCTCTTTTGTAAACAATTCTTCTACTAGCTCCCTGGTAGCACCGTCTGTTGAATCGAAATCCTTTACATAATCGACATGCCCACCTACAGACTTATCCCACATTGCTACATTATCCTTGGCATTCCATCCTCTTTTATGTAATAATACTTTTCCGTCTCGACTGAACACGAAATCCCATATTACAAGTTGTGCATTGTTTGTGGAATAGAAGCTGTCTCTAGGATACAGTCCCCTTGCGACCCTATTGACATCATATAATTCTAGGATCTCATCCCCACCTTTTTCATCTGAATAAGTCACCTCTCCGGAGAATTTAATACTACATTTAGGATCTTCGGTATATGCCTTGAAATAATCAATATAATCTTGATACCATGAGTTACCCGAATTAATCAACTCATAGCATCTATTACCCGAAGAAAACTTTGTTAATGACATAGTTAAAAACAACCTATCATCAATACAAATCATTGGAATAGGTATATCTAAACACATCGTCCGCAACGAAAAATTCTTCCTATAATTTCGCTTTGTTTCTTCGGTACATTTCCCGGTACAACAACGCTTAAAAATATTCTTTCTTAATTCCAAAACAGTAGCATCAAACGGTTGTTTCAACTGAGTAAAAGAATACACCTTGGTGTCTTTACTTACCGTACGATCTTCTGAAATTAAGGACTTGCCGTAAATGTAATTATCTGATTCTCTAAAGATCCTCAACTCAAGTTCGCCATCTGCTATCCGATTCTTTATCTCATCGCCAAACTCATCCCAATCAAGCTGATCGCCAAAATGCATAACACCCAGCATTACTATTTTTTTTGTTTGAGGAGAGATAAGCTGATCCCATAAATCATCGAATACTATACGCTTCTTTACTTCCGTCATAATGACCTCCAAATAATTTTATTCTATTAATCTGCACACTGTTTAGCTTACAGACAAATACCAAATCCAGTTTTTGTGGATCTGATTCTTTCCATCAGTTCTTGCTTATTGAATTCAAATTTATATTTTTTAACCACCATATTATTGACCATCCTGCAGGGTTTGTTTATTAAATTTACTAATAGCGAGTTCCGGCACTCGCGTAAGCCGTTCTAATAGTTTGTCCATTAATGTGAAGTCGTGATAGACAGTATCGTAATTTTCCTCTTTATCTGGTTCACTGGCACGCAGTGCCTGAAGCTTACGCAATTCAATCAGTTGCTCAAATGTTGTTATACACGCATGCTGCTTTGTCAATCCGTTTTTCCGTCCTAAATTATCAAAAGATAAATTGGAACCGAAATATTCCTTTAAATCATCCTCCCCATTTCTTTTCCCTACTAATTCCTTCGGCTTTTTTGTCCAACCGTTGGCAAGATGGAATGTATTCCAACGGAGATGTTCACGTCTTGCTAAATTATTCCTTGCGGTGTCGAGGATTTTACCGTCAGGTTTTCCGTTTTCAGTTACTGGATATTTTAAGCGCGCCTTCTTGTCCTTTGAGGTGTCGGCGGCGACAATGTCAATAACCGTATTATCTTTGAGTCCGTAACGAGCCTTATATTCTTCATCACAAGGCACAGTATCTTTATCCCTGTTAACTATATCAAGACCCAACAATCCGACCATTGTGCGAAGATCCATAACCTTGCTTCTGTTGGAATCCCGTTCAAACTCGGAAGCAAATCCCCAGGGTATGTTGTGGTTTTGATTAGATACGGTAGACGCGAGTCTATCCAAGAACGGCGCGATAACGTTATCAACAGTAAGTATGTCCTCATCCATGCCGTAACACTCTATTTTCAGCGGAATGCTACGGAAATTGTTTAAGAAAGTCTCGTCAATCATTACCGTACGCTTGCGTACCTTTATGTAAATACTAACATTTCTAAGCTTATCAAAGCATTCGGCAATAAGTTGCCTTAATTCAAAAGCGGTTTCTATGCAAGTTTTGTCGTCACCGAGAGCTAAATACATAGCGGTATAATCATTCCCGATTAATTCATTTAAAATATCATCGTAAAACTCATTGGACAGGACGTCGCTGTGTTTGAATATGATGTTATACTTTTCTTTGGGACTTTCAAAGTATGTTTTATCCTGCATCTTCTCGTCACGCTCAAACAACCCCGGCGCTTGCTGCTTAAACATTGCTTGCCGCAATGACGGTCTGCCGTCCCCGATATCGTTGGCATATACGACGGCATTATAATCAACTCCGAGCAACTGCCCGCTTATTACGCTATGCTTAAGCATTTGGTAGTTTGCATTACCAAATCCTACAAAAATATTCTTTATCTTGTATCCGGAAGAAGTCCGAGGATTGATAATTGTTCCTTCGGCAGTCATTTCGCCGACCAATCTTGCCCTTTGGGTATCGATATAATCAGCCGGAATACACGACGTAATAGGATGCTCCCAGAAGAATTTTTGCGCCTTCAATTCATACGGATTAAAGAAATTAACCTTGCCAAACGCATTCTCAGCAAAATCAAAATGCTCCGCTCTGTCAATAGCGGTATACATTATTCGCGCCTCTAATTTAATCGTATCGACTTTGTTACCTAACGCCACTCTCTCCTCAACATTACGTGACTTATAAGCTTTAGAAACAGTCCTCTTAAGAAAAGAATTGAGATCGGTAGCATTAGGCTCGCAAACATTCATTATGCGTTGAGCCACCATTTTGGTTATTATATCTGCGACAGCAATATTTTCCTCATCGCTGTCCGAAATAGCAACGACTACAGTCTTACGCCTTTTATTATTCACCCCAGCTATTTGTAAAGAATTTAAATCACCACGACCTTTAAACACGACATAGCCTTTATTTAAGTATTTATAAAAGACGTCTTTGCCATTGCCGTTCGGCACTTCCCCTGTAATGACGGTGATATCATCCCCACAAAAACATCTATAAAACCAGTTCTTCTTTTTTCGAGACGAATATAAATTATCTATAAATGTATCTGCGTTTGCACCATTGCCAATTACTATATAGTGCGTGCTTTTACTTTTAAACGGTAAGCCGTTTTTATGAAAAAATATTTTTACACTGTTGACAACCCCGCGGAAGAATGTCGCTATTAAAATAAAATATGTCCACAATCCGGCACAAACGTATACAACAACAAGCGCTATTGCAAAAAATTGCCCCGCGACACCATAATTCCAAACATCACTAATAATCTCATCCTGTCTAAAATCAAAAGCAAATAAGCGAATAGCAGAAAACGCACTAGTCGCAATAGCAATGATATAATCACTCCCTAGACTTTGATTAGTTAACTTACCTACATAATAAACTAAATGTAACGCAAATCCTATTAAAAATATTGCTAACCACCATACGCCGACATATACGGATTCTTTACCTTTTAATCCACACGACTTGCGATGCCAATAGTAATAAACCATTAAAGCAACAATAGATGCAAATGATATTATTCCAAAAATAATTCCCATTGTGGTCATGGCTTCCTCCTTTGCGGTATAAATCACGCTTAATAAATTAGATTCGGCGTCGTGCAAGTATAAACAGATTAAATAGTCTACTACATTTTAATTATACAGCTTTTATAAAAAAAAAGCAAGCAATAATGGATAATTCTAGCACATAAAGTATTTATCTTATGTTTAGTAAATCGCATTTAACATTTGACTATAAAAAACTAAAGCTTGAAAAACACAAAACGCTAAATTCACAGCGCATAACGAATTTATCATACACTGCGTGATGAATTTGCGTTTTTTGTTCATTCTTATCATAGCTCTGAGTAGAATGATTAGAAAGAGTATAAAAATAATAAGTATCTCAATCGAAAGTTGTTGTAATTTTACATCAACTTTCGATTGAGCATATTTATAAGGGGAAAATGTGTCGGTTTCGCTTTAACCTGATATACAATCAACCAATTTATAGGGACTTTAAGTACTCCTCGACCTTGAGGTATTTTATGCCGTTTAAGTAAGTTGTTTCTCCGCGGTAGATAATGTACTTACCTACAATGCGGCCGTGACGGAATTCGGTGTCGCGGCATTTGTTTTCGTCTATCAGTTTTTGTATTGCTCGGGGGTGCGCTCTTTGCTGTGTTTAATCTCGTATATCTCGCATGTGTTTGACTCGGGATCGACAATTCCAATATAGAATTCTCCGACGGCAAACTGCAATTTATAGAACCTGCTTATTGCTACGCATCTTTGTTTCGAGGAGAACGATATCCCCCATCATTCTGCCTTTGATTTCGTCCAAGATGCGCTCGATAATCCATGAGCGTTCAACAGCGAAAATATTTTGAAATGTCGCGTCAAGCATTAAACTCTTTATAAGCTCTTCGGCTTGGCAGTAACGCATGCCGGCTGAGAAAACAGCGTTCTTTGATTTTTCATATTGGTGGACGGCAACGACTGAATGCCAACAGCAAAGTCCAACAGGTCCAAACAGCGATTTCAGGCGCTCGGCGAATTGTTTAATATCAATCTTATCCTGAACATCATTAGGTTTTCCCCCTGTCATTACGAATATTGCGTGACAATATCCCCAGATCATTGGAAAAAACTGTCAAAACATCAAGCGTAAAGGGGTGACAATAACCCCTAAATGTATATTTGTAAAGGGGTTATAACGGGGGTTATTGTAAAATTATTTTCTTTTCCTAATCAGCGCCGGATCTGCCGTATAAACGCAGAAATAGCGCCACATACCCAAATCCTTAGGCTCGTCGAGCGAGTGTATGGAAGTTCAACCCAGTCGAACCAATCAAGGTTAGACTGGGTTTTTGCTTGTTCGGAATTCATTCTAAAGACGGATATGTGAAACCGCCATAAGAGCGGGATATAAATGAAATTACCCGAAATGGAATAGCCGATTAGTTATGTATAAGAACGGCAAACGGCGGTTGCGTTGAATCGCAGCCGCCGTTTTTCTTTTTGATATTTACTTCGAATAGTGTTTGATTGAATTTTATTTAAAAGTATGATATAATCTGTTAAATAATATTTTTGGAGTCTAATATGCGATCCTTCTACAGCAGCACATTTGAAGAATTTTTAGAGAAAAACAAAAACGAAATTATTGGCATCATCGCAACAAATAATGGATTTGACCTTAACGATTTACAAAAGAACACATGGCTATACGAGATTGATTTGCTGCAAGGAACTTTATCGAATTTTCCAAAAGATAGTAAAATAATTTTCGAATATGTTATTCCGCGAATTGGTAAGCGCATAGACAATGTTTTACTTATCAACAATATCGTTTTCCTTTTAGAGTTTAAAGTCGGTGAAACTACTTATAATCATTATGCCATTGACCAAGTCCTTGATTATGCTTTAGACCTGAAGAATTTTCATAAAGAAAGTCATAATAAGCTTATTGTCCCCATTCTGATTTGTAGCGAGGCTGATAATAATGTAAATCAGATTTCTATATATGAGGACAAAATCGTTAGTCCCCTATTATGCAATAAAAATAATTTAAAAGATAACATTCTACATATCCTAAATAAGTTTACCGAGGAAAGCTTCGATTATAACGGATGGGAAAACTCTATCTATATGCCAACACCCACTATAATTGAAGCTGCACAAGCTCTATACGCTAATCATAATGTTGAAGATATTGCTCGTTCCGATGCCGGCGCATACAATTTGAGTATAACAACACAGAAAATTAATGAAATAATTGACTACTCTAAAGCGAACAACCGAAAATCCATTTGCTTTATAACAGGCGTTCCGGGCGCAGGAAAAACATTGGCCGGAATAAACATTGCTAATGAACGTCATAAGTTTGAAGAAAACGAGCATGCGGTTTTCCTTTCCGGCAATTTCCCTTTAGTGGATGTGTTGCAAGAAGCTTTGGCAAGAGATGAAAAAGCGCGAAATAATATCACAAAGCAAGAGGCTCTGCGAAGAGTATCAGCTTTCATACAAATAATCCATCATTATAGGGATGCATATGTAGGTAATGATGATATCCCTACTGAAAAGGTCGCCATATTTGATGAAGCTCAAAGAGCATGGACTAAAGATCAGATTGCCAATTTTATGGCACGCAAAAAAGGTGTACCAAACTTTGAATACAGCGAACCAGAATTTCTTATTAGCACATTAGATCGTCATCAAGATTGGGCTGTAATAATATGTCTTGTTGGCGGCGGTCAGGAAATTAATACAGGCGAAGCCGGATTAATAGAATGGTTTAACTCGCTTAAGCGATCTTTTAAACATTGGGATGTTTATGTTTCCAATATGATAATGGACCATGAATACACTCGTGGGCAGCCTTTATTGCAATTGACTGGCGGACTGAATATTAGAATAGAAGAAAAGCTGCATTTGGCTACATCAATCCGTTCTTTTAGAAGTGAACACGTGTCTTTGTTTGTGAAGCACTTGCTTGATAATGATATTGAAAAAGCTAAAGACGTTTTATCTACTCTTGACCAATATCCTATAAGAATTACTCGAAATTTAGAAGCCGCAAAACTTTGGGTAAAAAGCAAGGCGCGCGGAAGTGAAAGATATGGATTGCTGGCAAGCAGTAAAGCATTGAGATTAAAAGCGGTTGGAATATTTGTAAAGAATGAACTATCCGCGCCCAGTTATTTCTTGAATGATAAAGACGACGTTCGATCTTCTTATTATTTAGAAGATTGTGCTACCGAGTTTGACGTTCAAGGTTTGGAGCTTGACTGGTCTATTGTGGCATGGGACGCCGATTTTAGATATAATGGCCATGATTGGACATATAACAACTTCAATGGCTCTAAATGGAATCATATAAATGATGAAACAAATAAGCTATATCTTAAAAATGCTTATAGAGTTTTATTAACCCGCGCCCGCCAAGGAATGATTATTTATATACCAGAAGGAAATGGAGCTGATTTCACACGAGTGCCGTCATTTTATGACTATACCTATAATCTTCTAAAGAATATAGGCATTGAAGAAATATAACACACGAGGTAACAGTAAAATTGCAGGAGCACAGATGCACTATCGTCTGGAAAGAAAATATGAGAAGTTCGTTTGGTGACATTATTCATTGCAACTTTTTAATTCATATATTTTTTTAGTTCTACAAACGCTTTAGGAAATTTCTTCTTTCGATCTTCCATTCGATAAGGAATCCAAATATCTTCTCCAAGATATTCTTTAATTAAATCTAGCATTAAATTGGTTTTCAATTCATTTTTTACACTTATTGCATATTCTGCTATAATCGTATAAATTTTTGAGTCAAGCTTTTCTTCTAAAAAAGGCATACTTAATTTAACGTTTTTCTTGTCAAATCTACGAAAATCCGATTGTGTTTTTTGTTCTTGTGTCGAATAATAGAATCTCTTTTGCAATTTATCCTTTACCATTAAAAATGTCTTTGTTTCTCCCCAAAAACGCAAAAGATGTATTTGTGACAAATAATCCATGGCTGACAAAGAGAAAAAACTCGCCTCAGGTACTACTATATTTTTATATGTTTGTATGCTTGCACGAGTGTTAGCTGTGGGAAGGAAGATAAAAGGTATCTGGATTTTTAAATTTGTCAAAGCTTCTTTGTTTACATCATCGTGTAAGCTAAACAGAATTATTTTATCTACATTTAATGCAAAAAGAAACGGAGCAGACATTAAAGAAAATCCACTTTCTGTAAAAACATAGGAACTTGGTTGATTATTGGTTGACCAATAATAATCTCGCTCACGATATAAAAAATGTTTAGAAAACTCTGGAGAAGTGTAATCAACAGCGGTTTTATTTGACATAAGCAACTTAGCAATAAAATATTTATACGCTTCTTTAATGAAACCCTGCTCATCAGGGAATTCAAGCATAGTTGATCTTGATAAATCTAGGCTTAGAATCCCTAATTTATCCGTTATGGACAAATTTGGCATACCCATAGTCATGCCATACTTTTTCCCAATTACATGCACTTGTGATGAAGGAATTGCAATGCCATTACAATATAGTTGATTATTATAACCACTGCCATATTGCCAAAAAAAACTTTCAAAGCACGGACTCTCATAACGAAACCAATCTTTAAAATTGTCTTGTCCTTGAGGGACATATGATCTAATTTTATTAACTTCCTCGCCGTTAATAAAGTAGCTGATCTGGGGAGTTTGAAGCGCAAACCAATCAGTCCACTCTCTTTTGCCATAGTCTCTTCTTAATCCGCATAACGCATCTATTGTGTTTTTACTTAGTGGAATTTCTATTGTCGTACCTATTTCAAATGTTTTTCGCTGAATTGCAAGGCAATTCTGTTCCATTTTAAATTGGAAATCATACCCCAAAGTATCATTTATCGAACGAGTCATTACATGTATTGATTCTCCTAATAGAAAAGACGATAATACCCCTACTCCAAATTTACCAGTTCTTGCTATTTGGGATTTTTTATCAATCGTATAATCTTTTATCCAATCATCACTTTCCCGATAAGATGAACCGGCAGATAAATAATAATTTAAAAGTACATCCTCATTCATACCAATTCCATTATCGACAATCCTAAAAATTTTTTCTTTTTTATCAATCGAAACACTAATCTGTGGTGTATATTGGGAATTACCTTGTTTCTCCTCTATATATTGTCTTTCAATACAAGCATCAACTGCATTTTGAATGAGTTCCCTAACACCATAACTAGGATCGTCACCATAAAGTGGTCGAATCAAATGTTTTAATAAGTTAGGATTTGCGGATAATTTTGCTTCCTTTGTCAGAAATGAGTTTCCCATGCTTTTTCGTGTTTCTTCATTAAGCAAATTGCTTTCAATCCTGTGTATCGAAAGATTATAAACACTAGCATCATATTTCTCAGCTAAAATTGCCCATGAAATATCAAGTTCATGTTGCAGATCATTAAGCCAATTTTTTATTTTTATAAAATCAAGCGTGTTTTGCGGTGACGCTTGAATAGTAAGCTTATCTTTGTTTTCACTTAATGAATAATTGTCTATATTGATACATTGATTCCATTTCCACTCTTTTTTTGATATAGAAATAGAAATTTCTTGTCTATCTTCTAGTTCAAAAGGGGCGCGGTGTTCACCAGCATCTAAATAATCCGCCAACCTCAAAATCGACATAAGATAAAAAATAGGAATGCCATTGGGCCTTACATCGTCGGCATATAATCTTTTTATGTAATATTCCGTATCGCGCAAATTCATACCGTGACTTCTTGCAATTAGTCCTATGATATCTCGCTGTTTCGCTAGTTGCTCGCAATGTTCAAATATATCCTTATTAACATTACCGGGGAAACTATTTAATGATATGTGATGAGCTAAACGGGGATGCTGACGCCTTATAAATTCTCCGTAGACTAATCTATCCAAACGTTTTAATTCATTTGTATTTTTGGAAGGTTCATAAATTGGCAAAGATGAACCGAAAAGATCAAGTAACTGTTGATCGTTATATCGATTAATTTTTTTTAGATAGATACTCCATTCGCTCTTCCATGAGTTCTTATCGAGAATATCTATTTTATCATTTGCGTTCTCATTAAAGATAAGCTTAAAAAGTCCATCTTCAGTAATAAACATTCCTATGTCATGCAAGACAATTGAAGAAATTAGTACTGACACATCCCGTGCCGTCAACTTTTTAAGCGTATCGTCAGGAATGAGTCTGTCTGCTAATTCGAGCACCATATTTACATGAGTTATTCCGTGTAATGTATAGTCTGGGAAAAATGCTGGAGATAGGACATAATAATTTTTTAAGCCATCAATTAGAGTAGTTATATTTGCCCCCCATGTTGAATCACCAAGTTTGTCCGAAAAGCGCTGTGGAAGTTTTATCCATTCATTCATATTTATCTCCTTAATATTGTATCAAAAAAGCATAAATCCTTCAAATGAGACAAAATAATATAATATTTTATGTATTGTACCACAATTCAAATAAAACTGCAACTTATTTAGTTACACAACATGTTATAAAGTAAAAACCAAGCGTAAGAGATTAAACTAGACAAACTCAAGTCAAGCTATCTATCATATTGAAATAGCATATCGTGTCCTCATCCTACGATAATTGGAATCTGAATTTATACACATGAATCAGTAAACAACAGCTACAATTTAAAGTCGTTCTCATTATAACCAAACAAACAAGCCGGTTCCATCACGAGTTTATCAGATTCAGCGCGGTTATTTTGGTTTTCATTTAATTCTAGATTAATTGAATGACAAAACTCAAAGCGTTATCAACTAAAAATACTGTATTCGGATAATTAACTTTCGGTTCAACAAAAGATAAAGGCGAACCTGTTTCCTTTAGGAGACGGGTTCGCTTTTATTGTGTATTTTGTTAACCAAGGAGAAAATGATGGTGCGCTTAGATTATGTCGTAGTCGCCGGAAAGCATATCCGAAAGCAACGCTCGATTGAGTTGGAATCGTCGATAATTAAAATACTTCTCTTACTCGTTGTGTTCTCCGCGAAGTTTAGCTACGGTCCTTTTGAGTACGCTCATATCTATGGGTTTGGCTACGTGGGCATTCATACCTGCATC